>JAEZXR010000127.1 GCA_023419605.1 Bacillota bacterium
TTCTGGTGGTAATTACGAGAAGGTCACACCCGTTCCCATACCGAACACGGCAGTTAAGCTTCTCAGTGCCGATGATACTTGGAGGGAAACCTCCCGGGAAAGTAGGTCGCTGCCAGATTTATATCAAAGCCTTATGCGAATAGCATAAGGCTTTGCTTGTTTTTAAAAAATTTGTTAAAAAGCTATTGCTTTTTTTCTCAGTTTGTATTAGAATACTGTATGTTGTGACATGACATACGATGAAGCGAAAGATTGCTACTCTATGAAGTAGGGAACTTTCGTGGAGAATGTCCGATTCAAGAAACCGGGCGACAAGTCACTGTACATTTTGCATATTACAACGAGTGTTGAATTGCGTTACATTCACGCTGATTGGTGATGGATTGAAATGATACAGCCCAGGTAATGATTGTTTAAATATAAACAACCGACCTGGGTTTTTATATAACACCTCGTGAAACACCCGGCATAGTGTACAGAGTACTGCTTGTTGTACGTAAAGTCTACAAACGTACGATTAGAAGGAGGTTTATGTATGGCAAACAAACAGAAAATCAGAATCAGGTTAAAAGCATTTGACCACCAGGTTCTCGATCAGTCAGCCGACAAAATTGTTGAAACTGCAAAGAGAACTGGAGCAAAGGTGTCAGGACCCGTGCCACTTCCGACTGAAAAGGAAGTTATAACAATCCTGAGAGCTCCGCACAAGTACAAGGATTCACGTGAGCAGTTTGAAATGAGAACTCATAAGAGACTTATCGATATACTGCTTCCTACACCGAAAACTGTTGATGCTCTCATGCGGTTGGATTTGCCAGCTGGTGTTGACATTGAAATCAAACTGTAATCAACAGATGGGTTTCAGGTTAGGTGTAAAGGTCTAGGTCAAGTTCATAGAAACTATGAACCAATAACCATAGGAGGGAAAAAAGATGAAGAAATTTATAGTAGGTAAGAAAATAGGAATGACTCAAATCTTCAGTGAAGAAGGTCTTTCTCTGCCTGTAACTGTTATAGAAGCAGGTCCGTTGACTGTACTTCAGAAGAAAACCGTTGAAAATGACGGCTACGCAGCTGTTAAAGTAGGATATGGCAACGTAGAGGAAAAGTCATTGAACAAACCGGAAAGAGGACTCTTTTCAAAGTTGAAGCTTTCCGCTAAAAAGCACATCAAGGAATTCAGACCGGAAGATGCTGACAAATATGAAGTTGGCCAGGAAATTAAGGTTACTGACATGTTCCAGGCTGGCGACAGAATCGATGTTAGCGGTATTTCCAAAGGTAAAGGATTCCAGGGTACTATTAAAAGATATGGACAAAAGGGTGGTAAGGAAACACACGGTTCCATGTACCACAGAAGAGTTGGTTCCATGGGTGCCAACACAAACCCTGCAAGAGTATTTAAAGGCAAGAAGTTGCCTGGACATATGGGCGCAGAAAACATCACTGTTCAGAATCTTGATGTAGTACGTGTGGATGCTGAAAGAAATCTGTTACTGGTTAAGGGCGCAGTTCCTGGTCCTAAAGGCGGTCTTGTAATCGTAAAGGACACCGTTAAGGCCGGTAAATAAAAAGCACGAAGGGAGGAAAGATGATGCCAAAAGTTGATTTATATAATGTAAGCGGTCAAGTAGTAGGAAACATTGAGTTAAGCGAAAATGTTTTCGGAGCAGAAGTAAATAAGGAAGTTATGCACCTGGCAGTTGTTAACCAACTGGCTAACAAAAGGCAGGGTACCCAGTCTACTAAAACCAAGAGCGAAGTTCGTGGTGGCGGTAAAAAGCCATGGAGACAAAAGGGTACAGGTAGAGCAAGACAGGGTAGTATCCGTTCAGCACAGTGGATTAAAGGTGGTATCGTTCTAGGACCTAAGCCTAGAAGTTACAGATTCACCTTGCCAAAGAAAGTAAAGAGAGTGGCTTTGAAATCTGCTCTTACATCAAAGGTAAGCGGTAGTGAAATTCTTGTACTGGATACGCTGGCTTTTGAAAATATCAAAACAAAGCAGATGGTTAATGTGTTAAATAATCTTAAAGTAGATTCCAGCGCATTGATCGTTCTTTCAGAAAAGAATGAAAACGTTGAGAAATCGGCGAGAAATATTCCAGGAGTAAAAACTGCACTTGTAAATACAATAAACGTCTTCGATATACTGAAGTACAACAAGTTTATTATAACCAAGGAAGCAGTAGAAAAAGTTGAGGAGGTGTACGCATAATGAGAAGCCCAGAAGATATTATCATCAGGCCATTTATTACTGAGAAGAGCAATGCTGCAATTGCTGAAGGAAAGTACACCTTTATCGTTAATCCAAAGGCAACAAAAACTGAAGTAAAAATGGCTGTAGAGAAATTGTTCCAAGTCAAGGTGGTTCAGGTTAATACAATTAACTACCCAGGAAAAGTTAAAAGAATGGGTGTTCATGTTGGACCAAGACCCGACTGGAAAAAAGCGATTGTTACAATCGACCTTGATCCAAAGCCTGAAACATACCTCACAAAAGGCGGTAAAGAAGTTTCAGCAAACAAGAAGTACAAAACCAGCATTGAAGAATTTGGCGTAGCACAGTAACTATAATATTGAAGAGGAGTGAGTAGAAATGGGTATAAAGAAGTATAGTCCTACTTCTCCTGCTAGAAGGTTCATGACAGTTTCGACTTTTGAAGAAATCACAAAGAAGGAACCCGAGAAATCTCTGTTAGAACCTTTAAAGAAGCAAGGCGGAAGAAACTCATACGGTAGGATCACTGTTCGTCACCAAGGTGGCGGAGCCAAACAGAAATACAGAGTAATTGACTTTAAGAGAGACAAAGATGGTATTAAAGCCAAAGTAGCAGCAATTGAATATGATCCAAACAGGACTGCAAATATAGCCCTTCTTACTTATGCTGATGGTGAAAAAAGATATATTATTGCACCGGAAGGCTTAAAAACAGGAGACATAATTGAATCTGGCGAAAATGCGGATATCAGACCAGGAAATGCACTTCCCCTGATAAACATTCCTGTAGGTTCATTCATACACAACATAGAATTGAAGCCAGGTAAGGGTGGACAGATGGTTAGAGCTGCAGGAAATGCTGCACAGCTCATGGCTAAGGAAGGCGATTATGCTCAGATAAGACTTCCATCCGGTGAAGTTAGAATGGTCAGAATCAACTGCAAAGCTACTATTGGACAGGTTGGAAATCACGAACATGAAAACGTTTCTATCGGTAAAGCAGGAAGAAAAAGATGGATGGGTATAAGACCTACCGTTCGTGGTGTTGTTATGAACCCTGTAGACCATCCTCATGGTGGTGGTGAAGGTAAGTCACCGATAGGTAGACCAAGCCCAGTTACTCCTTGGGGTAAACCAACTCTTGGCTTGAAGACAAGGAAGAAGAACAAGAAGTCTGACAAGTTCATAGTTAAGAGAAGGAATCAAAAGTAGTCTAGGATGAATTTCGGGCTTGAAAGGAGGATTTAGTTAATGAGCAGATCAGTTAAAAAAGGACCCTACGTTGATGAAGGACTTCTGAAGAAAATAGAAGTTATGAACCAGACGAACGACAAAAAGGTTGTAAAGACCTGGTCAAGAGCATCGACAATATTCCCACAGATGGTAGGACATACGATTGCTGTGCATGATGGCAAAAAACATGTGCCTGTATATATAAGTGAGGAAATGGTTGGCCACAAGCTTGGGGAATTTGCTCCAACCAGGGCTTACAAAGGTCATGGTGGACATACTGAAAGGTCAACTTCATTGAAGTAAATGATTTTTAGCTGAAAGGAGGAATCCAGGTTGGAAAAGAAGGTTTTATCAAAAGAAGAACTTCTGAGTCAAAAGGACCAGTTATTAGAAATATATAGATCCGAGCACAGAAAGAGCAATAAACCTGCTCTTCTTACAAAGAAGGAGAAGAAGGTTATTGGGATCGGAAAGGATGAAGGAAGAGCTGTTCTAAAATATGCTCGTATTTCATCAAGAAAGGTTAAGATCGTACTTGACCTTATTAAAAACAAGGGTATTGATGAGGCATATGGTATTCTTAAGCACACACCGAAGGCAGCCTCTGAAATATTGCTGAAGCTGATCAAATCTGCAGAAGCAAATGCTTCCAATAACAACGGTTTAGACAGAGAATCTCTCTTTGTAGCTGAGGCGTTCGCAGACCAAGGGCCTACTTTAAAGAGAATTATGCCAAGAGCTCAGGGTAGGGCAGCTAGGATACACAAGAGAACAAGTCATATAACTGTAGTATTGAAGGAAAGAAAATAATAGCAAAGGAGGTTGGAGAATGGGCCAGAAAGTAAATCCACACGGATTAAGAATCGGTATTATAAAGGATTGGGATACCAAATGGTATGCCAATGACAAAGCGTACGGTGACCTTTTGGTTGAAGACGTTAAGTTAAGAAAGTATATTAAAAAGAAGCTCTATATTTCAGGTGTATCAAGAATTGAAATTGAAAGAGCTGCAAACAAGATTAAAGTAAATATAAACACTGCTAAGCCTGGCTTGGTTATAGGTAAAGGCGGTGCAGGAATCGAAGAGTTAAGAAGAGAACTCGAAAAGATGACTCAGAAAAATGTTCTCATCAACATTACTGAGATCAAAAATCCTGAAATGGATGCACAGCTCGTTGCTGAAAACATTGCTTCACAGCTGGAAAAGAGAATATCTTTCAGAAGAGCTATGAAACAGGCGATGTCAAGAACAATGAAGCTTGGAGCAAAGGGTATAAAGACAGCTGTTGCCGGTAGGCTTGGTGGAGCTGAAATAGCAAGAACTGAACACTATCATGAAGGAACTATACCTCTTCAGACTCTCAGAGCCGACATTAACTACGGTTTTGCTGAAGCTGATACAACCTATGGTAAAATAGGTGTTAAGGTTTGGATATATAAAGGTGAAGTTCTTCCTGCTGTTAAGAAGGAGAGAAAAACGGAAGGAGGAGAAAGATAATGTTACTGCCTAAGAGAGTTAAACATAGAAAGGTTCAAAGAGGCAGGATGAAAGGCGTTGCAACTAGAGGTAACGTTGTATCCAATGGAGATTTCGGTCTTCAGGCTCTTGAGCCCGCTTGGATAACCAGCAATCAAATCGAAGCTGCCCGTATCGCGATGACACGTTTTATCAAGAGAGGCGGAAAAGTTTGGATAAAAATATTCCCAGACAAGCCTGTAACTCAGAAACCCGCTGAAACTCGTATGGGTAGCGGTAAGGGTTCACCTGAGTACTGGGTTGCTGTAGTGAAACCAGGAAGAGTATTATTTGAAATCGCAGGGGTACCGGAAGAAACTGCAAGGGAGGCTTTAAGGCTTGCTATGCACAAACTTCCTGTAAAATGCAAATTTGTAACCCGCGAAGAGGAAATGGGTGGTGAAGCAAATGAAAGCCAGTGAAATCAGAGAAAAGTCTCAGTTGGAACTGCAAAAGGAATTAAGTGAATTAAAATCAGAGTTGTTTAAATTAAGATTTCAGCTTGCTACTAACCAGCTTGAAAACCCCATGAAGTTGAGAGATGTTAAAAAGAGCATTGCCCAAGTGAAAACCATCATTCGGGAGAGGGAATTAAAGGGGATAGACAAATAGGGAACCTTGAAAGGAGGTATCTGAATTGGTTGAAAGAGCTTTAAGGAAAACAAGAGTTGGCAAAGTTGTTAGTGATAAAATGGATAAAACGATTGTTGTTGCCATAGAAACAAGTGTTAAGCACCCTTTGTATGGAAAAATAGTTAAGAGGACATACAAGCTCAAGGCTCATGATGAAAACAATGAATGCCACGTGGGCGACAGGGTTAAGGTAATGGAAACCCGTCCTCTTAGCAAGGAAAAAAGATGGAGACTCGTTGAAATAGTTGAAAAAGCTCAGTAAGAGTCGCAGGGAGGAGGTTGAATCATGATTCAAGTTCAGTCAAGGCTGAAAGTTGCTGACAATTCTGGAGCAAAGGAATTGATGTGCATAAAGGTTCTGGGCGGTTCCTGGAGAAAATATGCTAGCATCGGTGATGTTATTGTTGCTTCGGTTAAAAATGCAACACCCGGCGGTGTTGTTAAAAAAGGTGACGTTGTTAAGTGCGTAATAGTTCGCTCAAAAAAAGGTGTTAGAAGGCCAGACGGTTCATATATAAAGTTCGATGAAAATGCGGCAGTTATAATAAAAGAAGATAAGAATCCAAGAGGAACTCGTATCTTTGGACCTGTCGCAAGGGAATTAAGGGATAAGGATTTCATGAAAATATTGTCCCTCGCACCAGAAGTTCTGTAAGGGAGGAGGCAGTTTAAAATGGCTAACAAAGTTCATGTTAAAAAGGGAGATACAGTATTGGTTCTCTCCGGCAAGGACAGAGGCAAAAAAGGCAAGGTTTTGAAAGTTATTCCTGAAGACATGATGGTGCTTGTAGAAGGAATTAACATGACAACCAAGCATGTTAAACCCAAGAGCAGATACCAGCAGGGCGGAATCGTTCATCAGGAATCACCGATCAGCAGTTCAAAGGTTATGTACCACTGCGATAAGTGCGGAAAGCCTGCCAAGATTGCAAAGAAAATTCTTGAGAATGGTCAAAAGGCAAGAGTTTGCAAACACTGCGGTGTTGAAATTGAAATTTTGAAGGAAGCGAAAGCTGAAAAGTAATACTCTTTTCGAAAGGAGGTTAATTTTTAATGGCAAGACTTAAGGAAAAATACAAAGCTGAAGTTATACCTGCAATGCAGGAAAAGTTTAAATATAAAAGCGCAATGCAGATTCCCAAGTTGGAAAAGGTAGTTTTGAACATGGGGGTTGGCGAAGTAAAAGAAAATCCTAAGGCAATAGAGGCAGCTGTTGGCGATATGGCTTTGATCACAGGACAAAGACCTGTTGTTACTAAGGCAAAGAAATCAGTTGCAGCATTTAAACTTAGACAGGGAATGAATATCGGATGTAAGGTTACTCTCCGTGGCGAAAGAATGTATGAGTTTGTTGACAAACTCTTCAATGTGGCCCTCCCTAGAGTAAGAGACTTTAGAGGTGTTTCCGGCAACTCCTTTGATGGTAGAGGAAACTACGCAATGGGTGTTAAGGAACAGCTCATATTCCCTGAGATTGATTATGATAAGGTAGATAGAGTAAGAGGTATGGATATCATATTCGTTACTACTGCTAATACCGATGAAGAGGCAAAAGAGCTTTTGAAACAGCTCGGAATGCCATTTAGCCAGGGTTAAAGGAGGGAATAACGCGTGGCCAAAAAATCAATGATAATCAAGCAGCAAAGACCCCAGAAATTTAAGACTAGGTCCTACAACAGATGCAAGCTGTGTGGAAGACCGCACTCTTACATGAGAAAGTTCGGAATATGCCGTCTTTGCTTCAGGGATTTGGCTTACAAAGGCCAGATACCAGGGGTTAGAAAAGCTAGTTGGTAATATGATCTTGGAAGGAGGTTACACCTATGCAGATAACAGACGCTATCGCTGATATGTTGACAAGGATAAGGAATGCTAGTTCAGCAAAGCATGAATCCGTTGACGTTCCAGCTTCCAATATAAAGAAAGCTATCGCTAAGATCTTGTTGGAAGAAGGTTATATAAAGAATATAGAAGAAATCGATGACGGAAAGCAGGGCATAATCAGGATTAACCTGAAGTATGCTGTTGGCAAGAAGAACGTCATCACTGGTATAAAGAGAATCAGCAAACCTGGTTTGAGAGTTTATGCCGGCAAGGATGAAATACCTAAGGTTCTTGGTGGACTGGGTATAGCAATCCTTTCTACATCAAAGGGTATCATGACAGATAAAAAGGCAAGAACAGAAGGCGTAGGCGGAGAAGTTCTCGCTTTTGTATGGTAATTTGAAAGTTTCTGAAAAGGGCGAAAGCTCATAATTTTAAGAACCGGAGGTGCATTCAATGTCTAGAATTGGTAAGCTGCCTATAGCTGTACCTAAGGGTGTAGAAATAAAGGTAGACGCGGATAACGTAGTTACCGTTAAAGGACAAAAGGGAACTCTGACAAAAGAGTTGCATAAGGATATGATTATAACAGTGGAGAATGGATCTGCAACTGTACAGAGACCGTCAGATGAAAAGATTCATAAATCGCTCCACGGCCTGACAAGGACGCTTCTCAACAATATGGTTGAGGGAGTTACGAAAGGCTTTGAAAAAGCTCTCGATATCAACGGTGTTGGTTACAGAGCGCAAAAACAGGGCAAGAAGCTTGTTCTTACTTTAGGATACTCACATCCTGTTGAAATGGAAGAGCCTGCAGGTATTACTGTTGAGGTTCCAGCTCAAAACAAAATCATTGTTAAGGGAATGGACAAACAGGCAGTAGGTGAATTCGCTGCGAAGATCCGCAGTAAGAGAGAGCCTGAACCTTATAAGGGTAAAGGTATTAAGTACGAAACTGAGGTAATCAGACGTAAAGAAGGTAAAACAGGTGGTAAAGGTAAGAAGTAGGAAGGAGTGAGAAGAAATGATAAATAAGCCCAACAGTAATACAATAAGGCTTAGAAAACACAGCAGGGTTCGTAAAAAGATCGAGGGCACTACAGAACGTCCAAGATTGTGTGTTTTCAGAAGCTTGAACCACATATATGCACAAATTATCGACGATATGCATGGGAACACTCTTGTAGCTGCTTCTACGATTGATGAAGCGCTTAAGGGCAAAGTTGCTTTCGGTGGAAACAAGGAAGCAGCAAAAGAAGTTGGCAAGCTTATAGCTCAGAAAGCTCTTGACAAAGGTATCAAAACTGTCGTATTTGACAGAGGCGGATACATCTACCACGGTAGAGTAAAAGAGCTTGCAGATGCTGCAAGAGAAGCCGGATTGGAATTTTAGTAGAAGGAGGGAAAAGAATTGCAACGTATAGATGCTAGCACATTAGATCTTAAAGAAAAGGTAGTTAATATAGGCCGTGTAACCAAGGTTGTTAAAGGTGGTAGAAACTTCCGTTTCAGCGCCCTCGTTGTAGTTGGCGACGAGAATGGCCACGTAGGTACCGGTATGGGTAAAGCTGCCGAAATTCCTGATGCAATCAGAAAAGGTATAGAAGATGCAAAGAAAAACCTTATAAAAGTACCTCTGGTTGATACTACAGTTCCTCATGAGGCTATAGGGGAATACGGCGCAGGTAAGGTATTGTTGAAACCAGCCGGAGCCGGTACTGGAGTTATTGCAGGTGGACCTGTTAGAGCGGTTCTTGAACTGGCAGGAATTCGTGACATCAGAACGAAGTCACTCGGATCCAACAATCCTATCAACATGGTTCATGCAACAATCGAAGGTCTTGCTATGATGAGAACTGCTGAAGAAGTAGCTAAACTTCGTGGTAAAACTGTCGAAGAAATATTAGGATAGGAGGTCATTAAAGTGGCAAAGTTGAAAGTAACTCTGGTAAAGAGTATAAACAAGGCAAAAGAAGATCAAGTTGCTACTGTAAAAGCTCTCGGTTTGAGAAAAATCAGGAGTACAGTTGAGCAAAATGACACTCCTCAAATTAGAGGTATGATTAAAAAAGTTTCTCACCTTATAAGCGTTGAGGAAATATAAGAGGGAGGTGTAGACCTATGAAACTGTTCGAGTTACAGCCAGCACCTGGCGCTAAAAGAGCTCCCATGAGGAAAGGTAGAGGTGCCGGTTCAGGAAACGGTAAGACTGCAGGTAAGGGACACAAGGGACAAAATGCCCGTGCCGGCGGTGGCGTAAGACCTGGGTTTGAAGGTGGACAGATGCCTCTCTACAGAAGAATGCCAAAGAGAGGTTTCAACAACAAAAGATTTGCAAACCTGTATACAGAAGTTAACCTTGCACAGCTTAACAAGTTTGAAGATGGTACGGTAGTAACTGCTGAGCTGCTTGAGGAAAACGGCGTTATCAGCAAAATAAATGATGGAGTAGCGATCTTAGGTAACGGTGAATTGACAAAGAAACTCACAGTTAAAGCTGCTAAATTTACTAAGACGGCTTCACAAAAGATAGAGGCTGCAGGAGGAAAGGTAGAGGTGATATAGTATGGGGGGTATGCTCGAAACATTGAGGAATGCCTGGAAAATCCCAGATTTGCGTAGAAAGATAATGATTACTGTAATGCTGTTATTAGTTTACAGACTCGGTTCATTTATCCCCGTACCAGGACTTGACCCTGTCCAGTTGGAACATTTATTAGGCCAGGGCGGAAATCTTTTAGGATTTCTGGATATAGTCTCAGGTGGTGCTTTTAAAAACGCAACGATTTTCGCAATGAGTATTACACCATACATTAACGCCTCTATTATAATGCAGTTGTTAACAGTAGCTATCCCCAGACTCGAGCTTCTTGCCAAGGAAGGGGAAGAAGGTAGAAAGATTATTGCTCAGTACACAAGGTACGGAACTGTTGTACTGGGCTTCCTGCAAGCAATCGGTTACTATTTCATGTTAGGTGGTGCGATTGTTGGAGGAAAAACTTTTGTAACATTCATTACCATTACCTTATCCTTCACAGCAGGTACAGCGTTCCTGATGTGGCTGGGTGAGCAAATCACCGAATATGGAATCGGTAACGGTATTTCCCTTATCATCTTTGCAGGTATCGTGTCAAGGGGACCGGCAGGCCTGAGAACGTTGATCCAATATTATCAGGCAGGAACTCTCGGACCTGGCATTGTTGGTGTACTGGTAATACTGTTCATAATTGCTGTTTTTGTGGCTGTTATAGCGGCTGTTATCTGGGTACAGCAGGCGGAAAGAAGAGTTCCTGTGCAGTATGCTAAGAGAGTAGTCGGAAGGAAAATGTACGGAGGACAAAGCACACATATACCGATCAAGGTTAACCTTGCCGGTGTTATTCCGATCATTTTCGCAATGTCCATCATGGCATTCCCCGCTACTATCGTGCAACTTTTCTTCTCAGGTTCCAGCAACTGGTTCGTTAGATGGATTGTTAATTCACAGGGAAGCATTTGGTACGCAGTTATTAATGCATTATTGATCATGTTCTTTACATTCTTTTACACCGTTATTGTATTTAACCCTGTAGAACTTGCAAACAACATGAAGAAAAATGGTGGTTTTATCCCTGGTATTCGTCCTGGAAAACCAACTTCCGATTATATTTCTAAAGTATTGAACAGAATCACCTGGTTTGGTGGCTTGTTCCTGGCACTGATCACAATCGTTCCAAGCTTGCTGGCATTTACCGGCATAAAGAACGTTTGGTTTGGTGGTACGGCAGTATTGATCCTTGTTGGTGTTGCGTTGGATACTGTTAAACAGATAGAATCGCAAATGTTAATGAGACACTACAAAGGCTTCCTTGAATAGTGTGATGGGCTCGAGGCACGAAGCTTACATGGCTGAGTGCTTAGAGCTTTACGCATGAAAAGTACTTTTCTTTGATATGTGCTATTGTATTGAAAAAGGGAGAAAAGTATGGGTCAGAACGGCTTGTGATGAGAAATAAGTGTCAAAAGCTGGTTTGACTATAAGGAGGGTTTCGATATGAGATTAATCTTATTAGGGGCACCTGGTGCTGGAAAAGGTACACAGGCAGTATTGTTATCAGAGAGGTTTGGTATTCCTCATATATCTACGGGTGATATTTTTAGAAGCAATATCAAAAGTGGCACTGAACTTGGTAAAAAGGCGAAAGAGTATATCGATAAAGGACTGTTGGTTCCGGATGAACTTACTGTTGATATTGTAAAAGATCGACTCCAGCAGCCGGATTGCGATAAAGGATTTATCCTCGATGGCTTTCCAAGGACAATACCACAAGCTGATTTCCTTGAAAAAGCATTGCTTGAAATGGGAGTCAGTCTTGATGCAGTCCTAAATATTCATGTGGAAGATGGGGAAATTATACAAAGAATGTCCGGAAGGAGAACCTGCCCTAACTGTGGCAAGAGTTTCCATGTGGTGTTTAATCCTCCCAAGATTGAGAATGTTTGTGACAATTGTAAATCAAATCTGGTTCAGAGAGCGGATGATAAGGAAGAAACAGTGATTGAGAGGTTGAGGACCTATCATCAGCAAACAGAGCCACTGATCGAATACTACAACAAAAAGGGTAAACTCGTAACAGCAGTTGGCCAGGAGAAACTTGAGGAAACATCAATGGAAGTTTTAAGGGCTTTAGGTGTAAATTAAATGATATCAATAAAGTCAAAAAATGAAATTGAATTAATGAAGAGGGCCGGTGCGTTGGTTGCTTTGGTTCTTGAGAAGATCGGTGAAGCTGTAAAACCTGGAGTTACAACACAGGATTTGGACAGGATTGCCGAAGAGATCATCACAAAGAACGGGGCCAAACCATCATTTAAAGGCTATAAGGGACTTCCTGGTGCGATTGATTATCCTGCAAGCATCTGTGCATCAGTAAATAATGAAGTTGTACACGGGATACCTGGTTTAAATTTGTTAAAAGATGGCGATATTATCAGTATTGACGTCGGGGCCTACTTGGATGGATTCCATGGGGATGCAGCGAGGACCTTCGCAGTGGGTACCATATCGGAGAATGCCAGGAAGCTTATTGAAGTGACTCGGCAGAGCTTTTATGAAGGAATTCAGAGAGCAGTTGCCGGCAACAGAATATTCGATATAGCTTCAGCGGTTCAGGATTATGTGGAAGCACATGGTTTCACCGTCGTAAGGGATTATATCGGGCATGGTATCGGACGAAACCTCCATGAGTCACCGGAAGTCCCCAATTACCGGACCAGGAACAGGGGACCGAGACTTGAAAAAGGGATGACCATCGCAGTCGAACCTATGGTAAATGCGGGAGACTGGCAGGTCAATATACTTTCAAACAAGTGGACGGTTGTAACGTTGGACGGAAGCCTGTCGGCGCACTACGAAAACACTATAGCCATCACAGAGGGTGAGCCCTTGATTTTGACAAAGCTTAGCTAAAGCCAGGCTGTTAGCAGAGGTGAGATTTTTGGATATTACCTTAGGCCAAGTTGTTTTTTCTAAGGCTGGAAGAGATGCTGGTAAAAGGTTTATAGTAATCGGTGTTGTTGATGAAGCACATGTGTTGATTTCAGATGGAGACCTTAGAAGAATTGAGAAACCTAAAAAAAAGAAGGCAAAGCATTTAGGGCTTACGGAGAACGTAGTTGCAGCCTTGAGTGAAAAACTTACAAACAAACTCAAGGTAACCAACTCTGAAATACGAAAAGCTCTGGCGGCTTTGGATGATGGCCGGGAGAGTACTAATTTGGAGCCTGATGAAGGTTTAAAACAAGGAGGTTTTTGATTTTGTCTAAGGATGACGTTATTGAAGTAGAGGGTACCGTAATAGAAGCATTGCCCAATGCAATGTTTCAGGTTGAGCTTGAGAATGGGCATAAAGTACTGGCTCATATATCAGGCAAGCTTAGAATGAATTTTATTAGGATTTTGCCAGGGGATAAAGTAACAATTGAACTCTCACCTTATGACCTAACCCGTGGTAGAATTACGTGGAGAGCGAAGTAATTGGAGGAGGGTAAGCAATGAAAGTTAAACCATCTGTTAAAGTTATTTGCGAAAAGTGCAAAATAATTAGAAGAAAAGGCAGAGTAATGGTTATCTGCGAAAATCCAAAGCACAAACAAAAACAAGGTTAAATTTTAGTTGACAGTTGACAGTTGACAGTATATAATAATTCAATGGTTTTTCATGTATGAATTATGAGAAAACTGACAACTTCAGTTGTCAATTATGTTGTTATTATCATCATGGGCGGCTGTATGGCATACGATTGACCTCTCGTGCTATATCCATGGATGTTAATTTAATATATAAAGTATTTATTGACGGCAGTGACTTCCTATTTTAGACAGTGCAAAAAGACTGTCAGTTGTCAACTGTCAACTAGCGAACTTTTATTGGAGGTGTAAAGGAAGATGGCTCGTATAGCTGGTGTTGATTTACCTAGGGAAAAAAGGGTAGAAATCGGCTTGACTTATATTTATGGTATTGGAAGAGCTAAATCAAACGAAATCCTTGCAAACACAGGAATTAGTCCTGATACAAGGGTTAGAGATTTGACTGATGACGAAATAAGCAAACTTAGAGAAATGATTGATAAAGAATATAAGGTTGAAGGTGACCTCAGAAGGGAAATTGCCCTTAATATCAAACGATTGATCGAAATCGGATGCTACAGAGGCAGAAGGCATAGAATGGGCCTTCCCGTAAGAGGACAAAGGACCAAGACCAATGCAAGGACAAGAAAAGGTCCTAAGAAGACTGTAGGAGTACAAAGAAAGAAATAGTTAAAGGAGGTTGGCGTTTAAATGGCAACTAAGACTGCTGGTGCGAAAAGGGCTACCAGAAAAAGAAGAGAACGTAAAAACATTGAACGTGGTGCAGCTCATATACGTTCAACTTTTAACAATACAATCGTGACCCTGACTGACACAGCCGGAAATGCATTATCTTGGGCTAGTGCGGGCGGATTGGGCTTCAGAGGGTCCAAGAAGAGCACTCCGTTTGCTGCGCAGATGGCTGCAGAAACTGCTGCAAAGGCTGCTATGGAACACGGTTTGAAATCTGTTGAAGTATATGTTAAAGGCCCCGGCGCTGGAAGAGAAGCAGCAATCAGGGCATTACAAGCTGCAGGACTTGAAGTTAGCCTTATTAAAGATGTAACTCCAATTCCTCATAATGGCTGTAGACCACCGAAAAGAAGAAGAGTGTAATGGAGGTGTAAAAATAAATGGCAAGATATACTGATGCATCCTGTAGGCTTTGCCGTAGAGAAGGCGAAAAGCTTTTTCTGAAAGGCGAAAGATGCTATACAAATAAATGTGCAGTAGCAAGAAGAGCATATGCTCCAGGACAACACGGACAGCAGAAGAAGAAGTTATCCGAATACGGTATCCAGCTCCGTGAAAAACAGAAGGCAAGAAGATATTATGGAATACTGGAAGGACAGTTCAGAACTTATTTTGAAATGGCTTCCAAGCAAAAGGGTATTACAGGTGAAAACCTGTTGCAAATTCTGGAAACCAGGCTGGATAACGTAGTATACAGACTCGGTTTAGGCGGTTCAAGGCCTGAATCCAGACAGTTGGTAATCCACGCTCACTTTACGGTTAACGGCAAGAAGGTAAACATTCCTTCCTACTTGTTAAAGGTTGGCGATGTGATTGCGGTTAAGGAAACTTCAAGGCAGGTAGAGAAGTTCAAAGCTGTTGCTGAAGGCGCAACCAGGTTAGTACCGAAGTGGCTCGAATTCAATGCAGAAACACTTACAGGTAAGGTTATTGCTCTTCCTACAAGAGAAGACATTGATCTGCCGCTGAAGGAACACTTGATTGTTGAGTTGTACTCCAAATAATAGTATAGCTTACTAGCTTTTATATCTGAAGTACGAGGAAGCACATTGAGCGGAAGAGATAAATGTCGTAACAGACATGATATAGAGAGATAAAGTATTATAAATCAGTTGCCCTCAGGAATAAAAGAAAAAGCTTGTTAAGGGAGGGTTTTTGGTGATTGAAATAGAAAAGCCTAAAATTGAATGTGTCGCTACCAGCGAAGACAATACCTATGGTAAGTTTGTCGTAGAACCTCTTGAAAGAGGATACGGGATTACTCTGGGAAATTCGCTCAGACGTATACTGCTATCATCATTACCGGGTGTGGCTGTCAACTCTATAAAGGTTGACGGAGTTCTTCATGAATTCTCAACCATACCGGGTGTGGTGGAAGATGTAACCGAAATCATACTCAACATTAAAGGATTATCCTTGAAACTTCACAGCGAAGGGCCAAAGGTAATTTATATCGATGCTGACGGGGAAGGCCCTGTTACAGCAGGAGATATAAAAGCCGATGCAGATGTTGAGATATTGAATCCTGATCTTCATATTGCTACATTAAATGGAGATCACAGGATGTACATGGAAATGGTAATCAGTAAAGGCAGAGGTTATATTTCTGCAGATAAGAACAAGCAGACTGGCCAGCCCATAGGAGTTATTCCTGTGGATTCCATTTACACACCTGTTACAAAGGTGAACTACACCGTTGAAAATACACGTGTAGGGCAGGTTACCGATTATGACAAACTGACTCTGGAAGTTTGGACCAACGGTAGCATTAAGCCAGATGAAGCAATAAGTCTGGGCGCAAAAATACTCAGTGAGCACCTGAATCTCTTCATCGACCTTTCAGACCAAGCGAAGCATACGGAAATTATGGTTGAAAAGGAAGAAACCAAGAAGGAAAAGGTTCTGGAAATGACAATTGAAGAGCTGGATCTGTCGGTAAGATCTTACAACTGCTTGAAGAGGGCAGGAATCAATACGGTAGAAGATCTGACAAACAGAACGGAAGAAGATATGATGAAGGTAAGAAACCTGGGAAGAAAGTCTCTGGAAGAAGTCCTTCAGAAGCTTCAAGCTCTTGGCTTGTCACTTGCTCCGAGCGAAGACTAAAATCCAATTGAGAATTGAAAATTGAAGATTGAGAATTAGAAATGGAAATTGAAGGAGCGAACATTCTCCATTCTCAATTCTCGGTTAAATAAGCGGGGAGGTATAAAGATGCCAGAACAGAGGAAGTTGGGACGCGCTACGGACCAAAGAAAAGCTATGCTTAAAGGTCTTGTAACGTCCTTGTTCGAAAACGGCAGAATAGAAACTACCGAGGCTAGAGCCAAGGAAGTTAAAAATATTGCAGAGAGCCTTATCACGATTGCAGTCAAGGAAGTAGATAACTTTACTTCCAAGACAGTTAAGGTCAGCGTTGCTAAACTTGACAGCGAAGGCAAGAAATTGAAGAAGACTGTTACTTCTAAAAACGGAAGAAAATATGAAGTAGTTGACAGAGAAATCAAGACTGATATGGTTACTGTCGACAGTCCTTCAAGACTGCATGCCAGAAAGAAAGCAATGAGCTGGCTTTACAGATTCAAGGATGCTAACGGCAAGAACCTGAACATTGCCGACAAGCTTTTTGATGAAATAGCTCCAAAGTACAAGGGTAAGAATGGTGGGTACACCAGAATTTACAAGCTCGGACCTAGAAGAGGGGACGCAGCTGAAGTTGTAATCCTTGAATTAATATAATTGATTCACTGACCGAAAAATGCGTTTAAAAGAGGGATTAGGCATATGCATGCCTTATCCCTACTTTTGTATTACCGCCATGCATTGTGTAGAACAAGTGCCGGGACCTGACACAATTCAAATTAAATTATAACTGCGTATAAAGCCCAAAATAAATAACTTGCAAGGAACTGATATATGAAAGATTTCATTGTAAAGACTGAAAATATTAGTTTTACATATAAGCCCCATAATGATGAGGCAGGAGTCAAAGCGTTGGATGGAATTACTGCTTCCATTGAAAAGGGGCAATTTGTTGTTATCATAGGAAGAAATGGCTCAGGAAAGTCTACCTTTGCCCGTCTCCTCAATGCCCTTTTGTTACCTGACACGGGTGTAGTGTACGTCAAGGGAATGGATACGAAGGATGAAAGGGTTTTATGGAACATCCGGCGCACAGCGGGTATGATTTTTCAAAACCCTGATAACCAGATTGTTGGGACTACAGTAGAAGAAGATGTAGCTTTTGCTCCGGAGAATCTGGGGGTTCCCCCGGATGAAATACGGAGAAGAGTCGATGAATCCTTACAGTCCGTGGGTATTTACAAATTTGCGAAACATGCGCCCCATCTACTGTCAGGCGGCCAAAAACAAAGGGTTGCCATTGCAGGTATACTGGCGATGAAACCGGAATGCATTATTCTGGATGAGTCGACGGCGATGTTGGACCCCATTGGCAGAAAAGAAATTATGAATGTAATGAAGAAATTAAACCGGGAAGAGAATATTACCGTATTGCACATTACGCATCATATGGATGAAGCTGCCCAGGCAGACCGGGTTATTGTTATCGATAAAAGCCGGTTAGTGGCGGATGGAAAGCCGTCGGAGGTACTGTCCCAGGTTGAGAAGATGAAATCCATCGGTTTGGATGTACCACAAGTTACCGAGTTGTTCTATGAGTTAAACAAGGAAGGCTTCAACCTTCCATTGGACGTATTATCGGTTGACGCTGCTGTTGAGGTATTAAAAGCGAAATTAAACTCATGAGAGTTCTTATAGGATTTGTAAAAGAATAACTGCCGCTGTCGTTTTGCTATATCCTGCATGGATGCCATAAAGCGCCCGCAAAAAGTGGAAGTAATTCTTTTGCTACACCACAGATACAGGAGGAAGCTATGTCCATTATTATCAAAAACCTGTCCTATATCTATTCAAAGGGCAGTCCCTATGAAAGAGCTGCTTTAAAAGACGTTAACCTGCAGATTATGGATGGGGAATTTGTCGGGATTATAGGACATACCGGTTCAGGGAAGTCCACCCTGATCCAGCATTTTAACGGTTTATTGAAGCCTTCGCAGGGGAGTGTAATCATCAACGATATTGACACCTCGTCGAAAAGTCTGTCCACCCTTCGACGACAGGTGGGTTTAGTATTCCAATATCCGGAGCATCAGCTCTTTGAAGAAACTGTCTATAAGGACATTGCGTTCGGACTGCAAAAATTTGGCCTTACGGCAGCCGAGGTAGATCAAAGGATAAAAAAAGCAATCCAAGCGGTAGGACTTGCAGAGGAAATTCTGGAGAAATCTCCCTTTGAGCTCTCTGGAGGACAAAAACGCAGAGTAGCCATAGCGGGTGTCATTGTAATGGAGCCGAGGATTCTGGTATTGGATGAGCCTACGGCGGGTCTTGACCCTCGGGGGAGAGACGAGATATTTGAGCTTGTTTCAGGACTCCATCAGCGGATGGGAATAACAGTCATTTTGGTTTCCCATAGCATGGAGGATATAGCCAGGCTGGTTGACAGGGTTATTGTTATGAATAATGGGATCATAGAAATGGATGGCAAGCCCTCCGAGGTGTTTAAAGACACCCAGAGAATTGAGAATATAGGCTTAACTGCACCACAGATTACCTATCTGATGAAAAAGCTAAAGGAAATAAAGCCTGATATCAATGATAACATATTTACGATAAAAGAAGCGAAGATAGAATTAATGAGATATCTCGGGGGTAAATAAAATGATAAAGGATATTACCCTGGGACAGTATTATCCCGGCGAATCCATGCTGCATAAAGCGGACCCAAGGGTCAAAATTATACTGACGTTGGTCTATATGACGATACTGTTCCTGATAAACACCTACATGGGATTTTTGATGTTTGCACTTTTTACTCTTTTAGCCATTATTGGCTCCGGCATTCCTTTGAAGTTTACGCTGAAAGGGTTAAAGCCGGTAGTTTTTATTGTTGTTTTTGCTGCTGTTATTAATATATTTACTACGCCAGGAACTAAACTGGTCGGCCTTGGACCCTTAAATATAACCATTGAAGGGTTACTGCTGGCGGGGAAAATGGCACTGCGGCTGTCGTTGTTGATTATGGGAGCCTCTCTTTTAACGCTGACAACAACTCCCATACTATTAACGGACGGCATCGAAAAACTAATGGCTCCGCTAAAGAAGATCGGGGTGCCTGCCCATGAAATCGCCATGATGATGACGATTGCTTTGCGGTTTATACCCACATTATTGGATGAGACCGATAAGATTATGAAAGCACAGTCGGCCAGAGGCGCGGATTTTGATACGGGGAATATAGTCCAAAGAGCAAAGAGTTTTGTACCTGTTCTGGTGCCTTTGTTCGTAAGTGCCTTTCGAAGGGCGGATGAATTGGCCCTGGCCATGGAGGCCAGGTGTTACAGGGGCAGCGAAGGCAGAACCCGGATGAAGCAATTGAAGCTGGGGCTCGTAGATATACAATTATCGCTGATTATGATAGCTTTCGGGGTTTTTGTGCTTGTAGTCCAATAGATCCTTTGTAAAGATATGCTAATAATTTTTTAAATAAATAGCAGAGATACACATTGATTTTGTGACGTAAAGCTGATATCATTAAATTGTATCCAAAGTATAAAATATGCGACATGTTCAGTGCATGTCGTATTTTAATGGTACGTGTGGTATATACAACTATACATCATAGTGTCGGACCCAACAGACTGCTTTCATACGCCTATGGCAATAAAAAGAAACCGGAGTATACAGTAAGATCCAGTCACAGGAAAAAATAAGAGAATGCTGTGTGAACACAGACTGCAATAGATAAGGGGCAGTGAATAAATATTTTAATATAGATAAAAAATCGAGGAGTGAGTTTTATGAAGCTTAACAAACAAGGTGCCGAGATATTCATACCGGACGGCAGTCCTGTCGAAGAGGCTATAGCCAGAACCACACATATGGGGATCGCAGCACATCAGGATGACTTGGAAATCATGTCCTATGATGGAATCGTAAAGTGCTTCGGACAAGAGAATAGCTGGTATTTTGGTGTGGTTGTTACCAATGGTGCCGGAAGTCCGAGAGACGATCTCTACGCAAATTACACAGACGAAGAAATGCAAAAGGTAAGGAGACTGGAGCAGAAAAAAGCAGCTTATGTGGGCGAATATGGGGCCATGGCACTCTTGGATTACTCCAGTGGTGAAGTGAAGGATAAGAATAACAGGGAGACGGTTGAAGAACTGAAAAGCCTTATTTCTCTGGCGAGGCCTGAAGTAGTTTATACGCATAATCTGGCAGATAAACACGACACTCACCTGGGAGTAGCTTCCAAGGTAATCAAGGCAATCCGGGAGCTTCCGGAGGAACAGCGACCGAAAAAGCTTTATGGATGTGAAGTTTGGAGAGGCCTGGATTGGGTAATGGATGATGAGAAGGTCATGTTTAATGTGTCTGCTCACCCGAATATTTCCGCAGCTTTAGTAGGCGTATTTGATTCACAGATCTGCGGCGGTAAAAGATATGATCTTGCAACGGAGGGAAGAAGGCTGTCCAATGCTACCTATGCCGCTTCGCATGGAACGGATCAAGCCTCTGCTCTTAGCTATGCTATGGACTTGACTCCTCTTATCAGTGACATCCACACGGATATAAGGGAGTATATCAGCGGTTACATCGAGCGTTTTAAAGAGGATGTCATGCAGAAAATAAGCAAGAATTTATAATAAAGTATAGTATAATCCGGAATTAAATTACTCTATCAAGGACCTTGATAGAGTAATTTCTATTTTAAGGCCATGGAGGCAAAAAGCTCAGAACTTTACTGTAGTGAAAGGATGGACTTGAAAAGGCGTAGATCCGGGAATTTGTTGGAAGCCTGGAAATCTCAGGCGAAGAGCCCCTAATTCTTTTCTTCATTATATTGAAAAGGTTTATCTAATCTGTTATGATCAATTTAGTATGATATAGTACCAAGGGGAAAAATGTAAATATTTCTTGAAATATACATAAATTGTTGATTCTATATCATTCATGCATGATATATGTAATATAAATGTAGGCAATTAGGGGGGCTAATTTTGAATACGGACAACATGGAAACTGTTGATTTATTATTGAACAAAAAGAAAGAGATACTAGATGCATGGGTAAAGGCTCAGTTGGAAAGTGATACCTTACGGGAGGATCTTATCAGCCTGGGAGAATTACGAGCGCAGTCGGCTGAATTTTTGGATGAATTCATAAAGGCAATTCGCTCCGGTAATCTTGATAACATTGATACTTCTGAATACCTACGACTTAAGGAGATATTAAGGGAATTGTCGGAATCGCGTGCACAGCAGGGATTTTCCCCTTCTGAAACCGCAACTTATGTTTTTAGCCTCAAGGGTACGCTTCTAGTTTTTTTGCAGAAACAATTCAGTCAAAAAAGCGAAGTGCTGGCGGCACAGGTTATCCAGTTTAACCAGTTACTTGACAAATTGGGGCTTTTTACCTTCGTGAGCTTTACAAAAATGCGTGAAGGTATTATAACACGACAGCAGCAGGAGATACTGGAATTATCAACTCCGGTGATCCAGGTGTGGGACCGGATTCTTGCCATCCCCCTCATTGGTATTCTGGACAGTGGACGGACACAAATCATTATGGAAAACCTTTTAAAGGAAATTGCAAATACAGGAGCACAGATCACGATTCTGGACATCTCCGGAGTTCCCGCCATGGATACATTGGTTGCGCAGCATCTGATGAAAACGGTAAAAGCAGCGAAGCTGATGGGGGCGGAGTGTATCATCAGCGGGATACGTCCAGGCATTGCCCAGACCATAGTATATTTGGGAGTGGATCTGTCGGACGTAAAGACCAAAGCAACTTTTGCCGGTGCCCTGAAGCTGGCCTTTGACATGCTGGGAATGAAGTTTACTGCCAAACAGTGAGAATCTATAAGAGAAAAGGATATGCCCGATGGAAGTTATACCTATCATTAAATTGAACGAATTTTTACTTGTCAGCATTCAGGTTGATTTGCATGACAGGTTGGTCATGAAACTTCAGGAAGATCTTACAAATAAGGTACAAAAAGAAGGGGCTCAAGGGGTACTTATTGATATATCCTCTGTAGATATGCTGGATTCATTTACAGGAAGAATGATAGCCAATATAGCCTCTATGGCTAGAATTATGGATGTTGAGACTGTTGTAGTCGGTATGCAGCCGGCGGTTGCTATTACTCTTGTGGAACTGGGGATGTCCCTGCCGGGAGTTCTGACCGCTCTGAACGTTGACCGGGGAATGGAACTTTTGCGTAATCGTCTAAAAGTACCTGAGGATGCAGAGTGCGATGATCATGATATTGAATGAGGAAAAAGTTTTTATTGTAGACGAGTTTAGTATTGTTAATGCAAGGTATGCCATAGCAAACTACGTTAAAAACCTGGGGTTTGGAACTGTAGATCAGACTAAGATTATTACGGTAACCAGTGAACTAACTCGCAATATCATCCGTTATGCGGGAAGAGGCTTCGTTCTTATTGAGTGTATTAGCGATGGAAAAAGGAAAGGAATCCGACTTTCCTTTGAAGACAATGGTCCAGGAATAGCGGATATTGAGTTGGCGATGAAGGATGGGTATTCTTCCAGTAATGGAATGGGTTTGGGCCTGCCGGGAGCCAAACGTCTGGTTGATGAATTTCAGATTTGCTCGCAGCCGGGGAAAGGAACGAAGATTGTGACAGCCAAATGGATTAGGTAGTATTGGAGGGAGCAGATGAAACATCACAAGATTTTTCGTATAGCGGAAACAAGCAATGTGGGTGAACTGAGAAGAGCCGTTGTGAAAATAGCAAAGAACTCTGGATTTAGCGAAGAAGAGATCGGCAAAATCGGTATCATAGCCAATGAGATGGCTACCAACCTTCTAAAGCATGCGGAGAAAGGGGGCCGGGTATTGGTCCGAAGCCTGTGCCTGAATGAATGCAATGGTTTTGAAATCATTTCTCTGGATAAAGGCCCGGGTATAAAAAATACTCAACTAGCCTTGCGAGACGGTTATTCTACTGCAGGCAGTTCCGGCACGGGGCTGGGAGCTATTCGACGATTATCCCATGAATTTGATATCTATTCCCAGGAGGAAAAAGGAACAGCTATACTTTCTAAAGTGTGGGCACAAGGTAAAAAGCCGGAAGTGTGCAAACAAAGCATTGAATATGGAGTACTGTCTACAGCCAAGCCAGGCCTGGAGGTATGCGGTGATGACTGGTGTGTAGAGTACTTTCAGGGGCGGATTATGATACTGCTGGTAGACGGACTCGGACATGGAGAGGGTGCATCGGAAGCGGCACAGCAAGCGGTTGGAATATTTAAAAACCACCTCCATCTTCCTCTGGAAGATATATTGCATAGGATTCACAGTGGTTTGCGGTCCACCCGCGGAGCTGTTGTTGGAGTGGCTTCCATCCATGCAGAAAAGGCTGTGATGGAATATGCAGGCATAGGAAATATTGCTGCACGTATCATTGCGAGTAGTAAGTCCCAAAGCTGTATTTCCTTTAATGGAACCATGGGTGTACAGTTAGGCAAAATACAGCGGTTTACTTACGAATGGCCCAAGGATGCCATATTTATTATTAATTCCGATGGTTTTGCTACAAATATTAGCCTGAATAGCTACAATGGGTTACTAAATCATAGCATGTCAGCGTTGGTTGCAGTATTATTCCGCGATTTTGCATGTGGTAATGACGATACCAGCATGATCGCTATAAAAAGCTTAGGATCGATGAAAGTATAATTTC
This sequence comes from Bacillota bacterium, assembly GCA_023419605.1. Taxonomy (GTDB): domain Bacteria; phylum Bacillota; class Clostridia; order Acetivibrionales; family JAEZXR01; genus JAEZXR01. Next base: position 24,089 of record JAEZXR010000127.1, read on the forward strand.
AACCATGTCCTTCTCGGACGACGAACTTTATACATTAATTTCTATGTAGCATCCGAAGGATCGGTAATTGGTTCGTTTGGATGCAGAGCAAGTTCTTATAAAGTTTGGCGGACATGGATACCATGGAGGACCTGCAGAAGGTTGAAGTAATATCTTTACTCTCTCTTAGCAGTAAGTGGGGGCTCAAATGAAGATTATAACGGTTATTATTGCACAAGAATATGATATTATTCTTGTCAGGCAGCGTGCCAAACGTATCGCAGCCCTGGCAGGACTAACACTTACAGATCAAACTCGCTTTGTTACAGGGGTTTCTGAGATAGCACGGAATGCTTTAATGTATGCACAAGGGGGAAAGGCAGAGTTTTTCATTATTCAAAAAGGCGGCAATCAGTTTCTTCAGGCAGTCATTACGGATAATGGAATCGAAGCTATTGATTTGGATCAATTTACCGAACCCTCCTTTAGATCTAAAACGGGCATGGGAATCGGAATCGCCGGAACGAAAAATCTTGTGGATTTTTTTACGATTCAGCCAAAGCCAGGAGCAGGAAACATCATTACTTTGGCAAAAAAAGTACCTTTTTCCAATGGGATCGTTGCACCCCGTGTAATAGAGGAATGGGTCACGTTGATGGCGCAGGAGACCATAGGGGGCTTTGTTGAAGAGATTCAACAGCAAAACCAGATATTGATGCAAGCATTGGAAAAATTGGAAGAACAGGAAAAGGAATTGAAGAAACAACTGGATGAATCAAACCGTTTGAATAGCCAGTTGGAAAATGCAAACCAGGAATTAAAGGACTTCGCCTATATCGTTTCTCATGATCTGAAAGCTCCACTGCGCGGGATTAGTTCTCTCGCCGAATGGATTTCAAACGATTACCAGGATAAAATTGATGATGAAGGCAATAAAATGCTGAATCTGTTAGCTGGAAGAATCCAGCGTATGAATAACTTGATTGACGGTATTCTGCAGTACTCCAGGATAGGACGTGTAACAGAGGAGCCAGTGGAAACCGATTTGAATAAAGTCGTCAGTGATGTTATCAGTATGCTTGAGTCCCATTCAAATATTGAAATAAGGATTGAAAATAGCCTTCCTGTGGTGAGAACGGAGGAAACTCGGATCATTCAGGTTTTTCAGAACCTCATAGGCAATGCAGTGAAGTATATGGATAAACCGCAGGGGATGATCAGGGTAGGCAGCAGGATGGAAGGAGAATTCTGGGTAATTTATGTAGCAGACAATGGACCGGGAATCAATGAAAAATATTTTGAGAAAATATTCAAAATATTTCAAACACTGCATCCGAGAGATAAAATAGAAAGTACGGGAGTGGGGCTGACCATCGTAAAAAAAATTGTTGAGTTGTACGGCGGGAGAGTCTGGTTGGAATCAAAGGTTGGTTCCGGCACCACATTTTTCTTTACTTTACCGAGAGGATAATATTTAAGGGGGACAAGATGGCGCAAGAAAGCAAGAAGGTTTTATTAATAGAAGATGATATTATCGATCAAATGGCCTTCGAACGTCTGGTTTCCGACGAGAAACTCCAATGTGAGTATGAAATTGCGGATTCCGTGAGGAAAGCAAAATGGATTTTGTCAGAGAAAAAGTTTGATGTTGTTATTCTGGACTATTCCTTAGGAGATGGAACAGCATTTGAACTCATTGAATTTATCGAAGATACTCCGTTGATTTTTACTACAGGAGTTGGTGATGAGGAAACTGCTGTAAAGGCTATGAAAGCAGGCGTATACGACTACCTCATCAAAGATGTGGATCGCAACTATATTAAGCTGCTTCCATCCATTATGGAGAATGCCATTGAGAATAAGCGCTCTAAAGAACAGTTAAACATGCTTTCCCAGGCGATGAGGGCAATAAACGATAGTGTTCTTATGACGGATATCCATGGCAATATCCATTTTGCAAACCATGCCTTTTATAAAACTTACGGATATTCGGAAGCTGATATTATAGGGGCTGCCGATACAATCCTCTGGCAGGATAAGGCTTCCTACGATGAGGCTGCCGGGATTCTCTTTCAGAACGGTGCAGGGGAATTCTACCACAGAAAGAAAGATGGGACCGTATTCCCGGTCTTTATCTCCAAATCCAGTGCCAGGAGCAGTAAGGGAAAGGCCGGTTTTTTCATCAACATCAGTCGTGATATCTCCGAAAGTAAAAAGGCGGAAGAGCGCATTTTGCAGGAGAGGGATAAAGGACAAAGCTATCTCGATATTGCAGCTGTAATTATAGTAGTTATTGATAATAAGCAAAATGTGCAATTGATAAACAAAAAAGGCTGCGAAATACTGGGATATAAAAAGGAGCAAATAGTAGGAGCAAATTTCATTGAATCCTTTGTAGTGCCCTCGGAAAGAGAAAGATACCGGTCTATGTTCGGCGGTGAGACCGGTATACCGGAAGAATTTCACGAGTATTACGAGGTGCCTATTATTACTAAGGATGGAAGTGAGAAAACCATTGCATGGCATAATACGCTGTTAAAGGATAAACACGGCAATATTACGGGTGTGCTCAGCTCTGGAGAGGATATAACCCTGCGTATGGAGATTGACAGAATGAAATCTGAGTTTGTCAGCACTGTAAGCCATGAAATAAGGACCCCATTAACAGTGATATTAGGCTTGGCACAGCTTTTACTTTCTAAGGAAGCTATGGAAATGGAGAAAGCCAAAAAATATTATAGAACCATGTATAACGAATCAAAACGTTTATCGGATCTGGTCAATGATTTCCTCGATATACAGCGCATGGAAAGCGGCAAACAGGTATTTTTTAAAGAGAATATATCCATTGTAGATGTAATTGATGATGTAATGGAGCTCTATGAAACAAATTCGACGCATACCATTCTTGTGGATATGGACCAGATCGAGTATCCGCCGTTATATGCCGACTTTCAAAAGATAAAGCAGCTTTTTACCAACCTTATTTCCAATGCAATGAAATATTCTCCGGAAGGCAGTAAAATCAGGGTTAAAGTGAGGGAGAACGGTCACTCTGTCAAAGTAACGGTAAAGGATTATGGGTTAGGTATTCCCAGTGACTGTATTCCGAATTTGTTTGAAAAGTTTTATCGGGTTGATAATTCAGACCACAGGAAGGTAGGGGGGACCGGCCTAGGCTTGGCAATATGCAAGGAAATCATTGATGCCCACGGCGGGACCATTGCTGTATCTTCGGAATTGGGTAAGGGAAGTGAGTTTTACTTTACTCTGCCGATTTTGCTTGAAAAATCATAAAGAAAAACGCTAGGATAAAAGGTGAACGGAAATGAATGGAACAAAACCCATACTACTGGTTGAAGATGATGAAATTGATGTTATGACCGTAAAACGTGCGCTTCGAGATATAGAAAACCAGAACTCGCTGGTTGTTACCGAAAATGGGGAGGAAGCCCTGGAGTATCTGATGGATGCCAGGAATGAGAAACCTTTTATTATCCTTCTTGATTTGAACATGCCGCGGATGAATGGAATTGAATTCCTACGAGTTGCAAAGCAAACGGATGCCATAAAGTCAATCCCTGTCATTGTACTGACCACTTCCAGAGAACAGCAGGATGTTATCGAAAGCTATAATCTGGGGGGTGGGGGATATATGATAAAGCCTGTAAATTACAAGCAGTTTGTGGATGCCCTCAGAACCATCAATATGTATTGGAATCTATGCTGGTTGCCAGAGTGAATGGGGGAGAAAGAAGCATGAAAAGAATTCTTATTGCCGATGATGAAAAGGATCTTCGATTTGTACTAAGAGAGGTCTTTGAGGATTACAAGCAGTATGATGTATATGAGGCAAAAGATGGAGATGAAGCCCTGGATATGGCCCTTCGATTGAAGCCGGACCTGATATTGCTGGATGTAATGATGCCGGGGCGGACTGGCTATGATGTGGCACAAGAGATCGTAAAGAGTCAAATCGGTACCACTATTATCATGCTTTCTGCCAAAGCACAGAAAAGCGACATGGAAGAGGGGCTGAAAAAAGGTGCGGACTATTATGTCAAAAAACCCTTTGACCTGATAGAGCTTATGAGTTTGGTTGATAAAGTGCTGGAAGCTAGGAAAGCCTAGGGGGATATATCGGTAGGAGCCTGCAAAGCCTGTACTTCGCACTTTGAAAGAAATAAAAGAGCAAAGGCGCGAAAAAGTAAAAGAAAAGCGGGGATGAAGCGTGCTGTTCCTGCTGTGTCAACGATTAAGGCAAAGAAGCGGCTGGAAACGTTATCGTTGAAGGCATATTTTCTCCGGTCCTAAATCCTGTATATTGATTTACTCTATAAAATGTTATATCATGTATATACATGTAATGGATTTCATACGAATAAAATTAGCCATGGGGGGCGATAAAATGTATTATATCGGTATAGATCTGGGAGGAACCAACATTGCAGTCGGATTGGTGGATGAAAACGGAAAGATCCTTCATAAAGACAGTGTTCCTACTCTCAGGGAAAGAGAATATCAAGAAATTGTTAAAGATATGGCCATGCTGACTTTAAAGGTGATTAAAGATGCAGGAGTGGATATCAAGGATGTAAAAAGCATCGGAGTCGGATGCCCGGGCACACCCAACAGCAAGGAAGGCATCCTGGTATACGCCAACAATCTGAAATTCAGGAATGTGCCTATGCGTGCAGAAATGCAGAAATATATCGATCTGCCGATGTATCTCGACAATGATGCCAATGTGGCAGGTCTGGCTGAGAGTGTGGCAGGTGCTGCAAAAGGTTCAAGGCACTCCGTTACCATTACCCTTGGAACCGGGGTGGGCGGTGGTGTAGTGATCGACGGCAAAGTGTACAGCGGTTTTAACAATGCAGCGGCGGAACTGGGACATATGGTTGTCGTAGTAAATGGTGAACAGTGTACTTGTGGAAGAAAAGGCTGCTGGGAATCCTATGCGTCAGCAACAGCACTGATCCAGCAAACCAAGGAAGCGGCGCAGAAAAACCCGGGTTCACTGATTAATCAGTTGATCGGAGGAGATTTATCCAAGATAGATGCTAAAGTTGCTTTTGATGCGGCGAAGCAGGGCGATGAAACCGGTAAGAAAGTGGTAGACCAGTATATTCAGTATATCGCAGAAGGCCTGACCAATGTAATTAACATATTCCAGCCGGAGATCGTTGCCATTGGCGGAGGCGTTTGCAAGGAAGGCGAGTATCTGCTAAAACCACTGAGACAGCTTGTACGCGAGGGTGTGTATAGCGTGGAGGATGTGCCCCAGACGCAGATTAAAGTAGCGGAGATGGGGAATGATGCGGGAATCGTTGGAGCTGCAATGCTGGGGAAGACGGAAGCATAATTTTTTGAGTTTGAGAGAGTGAGGGCGGGGGAACCTGCCCTTGTTTTGCGTTCGAGGGGGCTTTTTCTGTATTCCTTTAGAGTGCTACGGAAGTGTCTATGGAGTTTTTTATTAAGGTATTCCTTATGGGTGTCTCTGAAGTTCAAAGGGGAACCTATTCGCATCGGTTCCCCTTTGGATGCCCTCCCCGCTCGGCCCGGGAATTCACTGACTAGAGACTCTAATGCCTTCTCCGTTTCCTCCGGGGCCGGCATTTACTGACGTCCTGTCAGGAAATGCCTAAAACTCACGTCCTGTGGGTTTTTCCCCTGCGGAAACTCCGAAGCCATAAGAGTCTCTACGTCCGAAAATTATGGGCCTGAGGTATTCCTTACGGGTGACTCCGTAGAGTGTTTCGCGGTGCCTTCGAAGAAACTTCGAAGGGCTACCCTAGCAAGGTCTTCGGAGTCTCTTCAGAGGAATACCTATGGGTCCGTGATTTAGCTCCTTACAGGTTCTTATGGTGCTGTAGGTTCTGGAGGGGGAAAACCTACAGGACGTGGGTTTTAGGCTTCTCTTGACAGGACGTCAATAGAAGCCGACCCCGGAAGAACCGGAAGCATCCTTAGAACCTGTTGGAGACAAATCCCCGGACCCAGGCAAGGAGGGGGGCCGGGGGAACCTCTGCCGACTGAACATGGTTCCCCCCGCGGGGCCATCGGCACCCAAAAGGAATACCCTAAAAAAGAACTCCAAAGCCGCTTACAAAGCCTCTACAAAGCAATACCCTAATAAATAAAATACTAAAGTAAAACAAAAGGTGAAAAATCGTGAAAAACATCAAACTAACCATTGAATACGACGGCACCCACTACCATGGCTGGCAAAGCCAGGACAACGCCCTGACAGTCCAGGACGTAGTAACCGAAGCCATCAACAGCCTCACAGGGGAAGACTGCGAACTCATAGGCTGCAGCAGAACCGATACAGGAGTCCATGCCCTGGGACACGTAGCCAACTTTGTCACTAATTCCAGAATCCCCCCCGACCGCTTTGCCTATGCCTTGAATGCCCAACTCCCGGAGGATGTGGTGATCAGGAAGTCGGAAGAGGTGAGCCTGGATTTTCACTCCCGCTTTCAGGCAAAGGGGAAAAAATACAGGTATTTGATCTATAACTCCCTCTATCCCTCCGCACTGATGCGGCATAGAGCCTACCATGTACTGAATCCGCTGGATATCGAACTCATGGAAAAAGCCGCCCGGCAAATCCTGGGTACCCATGACTTCTCTGCCTTCAGAGCCAGCGGCAGTGATACAAAAACCTCGGTACGAACCATCACGGGAGTATGGCTCAAAAAGGAAAGGGAAGTAATCGAGTTTGAAATTGAGGGAGACGGTTTTCTGTACAATATGGTACGAATCATCGCCGGCACTTTGGTGGAAGTAGGATATGGAAGAATTCCCGCCGATAGCATCAGCGATATCATACTTTCGAAAGACAGGAGAAGGGCGGGACGGACCGCCCCAGCCCATGGACTGTATCTGGTGGAAGTTTATTATTAATGTGAACCATGGATAATAGTGCGATAGAACAAAGGTGACTTCGCCGCTTTTGTTTGCGCATATGCCTTTCCGAAGCATGAGGAAAAGCTGGCACGCATAAATTCAACGTTTTTATTGGCAGCCCTGTTTTAAAATACGGAAATTTATGATATAATCTCAGAGATAGATGTTGGCGTAATTAAATTACGCTTTGGAAAGGAAGAAGGAAAGTGCCATATTATATAACGCCGGAAGATAAGGCTGTTATGAATGAGTTTAAACAGAAAAACAAGTGTGTCTGTGCATACTGCGGGAAGAATATTTCCAACAGAGAAGAATTGACGGTTGATCATAAAATTCCCATCAGTCGCGGGGGGGCAACGGTAGAATCCAACCTTGTCATATCCTGCTACAAATGCAACGGAGAAAAATCCGACATGACAGATGAGGAATATAGTGTTTTCAAACAGAAGCAGCAGGAATTGTGCGATTCTCTGGAGCTTGCGGATGTACTGGATAGTCTGATCGCAAGCTATAATTTGATTATAGAAAGGGCAAGCTTCGTCAACAATGACTGTATGGCCGCGGAAAAGGATATTGAGAGGCTGGAAAACGAATTGGTGAACAGCAAGTTTAATGCCTGTGAAGGATATGCCCTGGCTAAGAAGCTGAAAGAGGCCCTGGTAAGGAGAAACCGCCTGCGCAACCAGAAAGAAGCGTACAATGCGCTTCACTCCCTGGTAGGAAATAACAAAAAGCAGCTTATCAGTACAAATGAGAGAATTATTCAGAATCTGCTTTCCAGCAGTTATGCGGAGTTGAAGCAAAGCTGCATAAAGGAGATCAATGGCAATAATGATACGAAGGTTATTTCAATACAGGATGTAATGGCAAAATAGCAATTGTGTAAATGACCGGGCAAATCGGAAGCCCGGTCATTTGTTTAAGGGCAGCCGGCTCTGTATAATTTCCAGTGGCGTTTTGGTGTAGTTTTGCTGCCGGACAAGTTCAGGTCCAGCGTTGGATGTTGATGTGAGGGTTAAAATGCGCACGACAGAGAAAGAGAAGTTTTTAGAAGAAGACCTATACCAGCCGGTTCATGATTATTTGGTACGAGGGGGATATATCGTATACAGTGAAGTGAAGCACTGCGACATCACGGCGGTCAAGGATGACGAATTATTGATCGTCGAGCTGAAGCTGAGCATGAACCTTGATCTTATTTTACAGGCAGCTAACCGGCAGCGGTCTACCGATACTGTTTATGTAGCTGTTCCAAAACCGAAAGGCGGTATTCATTCTCCACGATGGAAAGATATCTGCCATGTGTTGCGCCGCCTGGAGCTGGGGTTGATCCTGGTGACGTTAAAAAAAGAGAGTTCCTATGTTGAAGTTGTATTCCACCCCTCTCCTTTTGATAGAAATAAAAGTAAAAAAAGCGGGAAGAAAAGAAGGTACAGCATTGTCAAAGAGATGGAAGGCAGGCACGGTGACTATAATACAGGGGGCAGCTGCAGAAAAAAGCTCATGACGGCCTACAGGGAAAGCGCCATTCATGTCGCCTGCTGTCTGAGGAACTTCGGCCCTCTGACGCCCAAGGGCCTTAGAGAGCTGGGAACGGACCCGAAAAAGACAAGGCCGATTCTTGCGGATAATCACTATGGATGGTTTGAGAAGGTACAAAAAGGGATTTATATGCTGAACGATGAAGGCGTAAAAGCCCTTGAAGGCTACCCTGAGCTGGTAGGCTACTACATGCAGAAAATCAGCGAAAAGGAGTTGATGCTGCCTTCAAAGCCTGAAAAGTGAGGAAGTGTTATCCGTTACTCTCTGCTTCGTGAAGATGGGAAGTACAATGAGGGCAACGGACTGCTTTTTTGGGAATGGATGTCAGACAAAAAGGGCAGTCCATCACTTTACTTTCAGTATCCGGAGCCTTTCTGCCAAAACGGTTTAACTGCCGGATTACGAAAAAAATGGAGAAGGACACGATGGCAAAGTCGATAATATTGGTTAAAAAAAGGCCGTAATTGATGGTGGCGGCGCCTGCTTTTTTTGCCTCCTCCAGGGTATTATACCAGGTTCCGTTCAGACTGAGAAACAGATTTGTAAAGTCCATCCACCCCAGTAAAGGGCTGATCAAAGGGGTAATGATATCATTTACAAAGGAAGAGACGATCTTCCCAAAGGCCCCTCCGATAACGACACCAATGGCAAGATCGATTACATTTCCCTTTATGGCAAAATTTTTGAATTCCTTCCACATGACTGGCTTCTCCCTTATAATTTCTTATAAAATAAAACTTCTACAGCCATTATCATGTGCAAAACCGTAAAAAATATATCTTTCCGGCTAACCGTGCAGATGGAGGGAGCCTACCTTCTTAATGCAGTCCGGGGTGTCGTTTTTCCATGAATTCACAAGAGACGAAACTTCATAGGCCTCCATGGATTCCGGAGGAAAAGGCGTGAGTAGTGAAGCCAGTAAGTCCGGATCACGGATTTCAGGATTCAGCCATAGCTTTTCCGTATCTCTGGACAGCATCACCGGCATTCGATGATGAAGCTGGGCCATAAGAGGATTCGGAGTGGTCGTTATGACGGTGCAGGAACTGATGGGAGAACCTTCAAATGGCTTCCATGTGCTCCAAAGTCCCGCCAGAGCCAGAATGCTGTTATCCTTCATTTTTACACGCAGAGGAATTTTGCTATCGCCATCTTTTTTCCATTCATAAAAGCTATCAGCCAGAATCAGGCAGCGCCTGTTAAGAAACGAATGCTTAAAGGCTGGCTTTTCAGATAGGGTTTCGGCACGGGCATTAAACATTTTATTGCCAATGGAAGGATCTAGGGCCCAGCTGGGGATCAACCCCCATTGGAGAAGGCCTACACGGTTTTTCGTTCCATCGTTGATAATAACCACTACCTGCTGTCCCGGGGCAATGTTATACCGGGGGTGGTAATCAAAAACCAAATTTCCTTCAATTCCATATCGCTCCCGGAGAGTATCCATCAGTGTATCCGTATCCATCGTAAGTGCGTATCTGCCGCACATAATAACACCTCCTGCTAGTACAACTATATTTATTATATAGCACCTCAACCCCAGGTTAAAGGGCTTTGATCTACGAATTTTTGAAAGTTTTGAAGGAAAAAATTGTATTATGGCGAATATATAGTAATATCGTGTATTTTGTATTTTAAAAGACACATCCAGGCGTGTGCGATAACCATAGAAGCTTTGAGATCGTGTGTTTTCTGGAATGACTCTGCTTTAATGCTTATCTGCAGTTTGATAATTCAATATGAATAGGTAAGTGGAGTGATAAAAAATGATATTTTGGCTGCAGACCTTTATTTTATCTCTCACAGGATGGCTACAGATGGGTGTACAGGGAGCCTTCATACTGGTTATATTCAATAGAAAAATAAACTGGAAGAGGCTTTTGACTTTTTCAGTTACGGTGGGCTTGGTTAGCCAGGCGATGAGACTTGCGCTTCCTGAGTATTTGGGCGTATTAAACCTGGTAGTTTATGTGGGTGTGATGACCCTATCCATGTATTTCCTTTTTCAACTCAAGATTTATGAAAGCATATTGGCGGTTTGCCTTACAATCGTAATGAGTGCCTTCGCTGAGTATGCCAGTGTTTCCCTGGCGCAGGCTGTTTTGCAGGATGGGTTTGATAGCTTTATGGCCAATAACAGCTTTCCAACAGTACTGTTGAAGCAGAATTTGGCTACCGTTTTTGCAGTAGTTGTGGCCTTGGCGCTAGCATACTATAAATTCAGGATCGTTTTGCCTGCCGATATAAAGAGAGACAGGCTTCTGGGGATTTTAGCCAATGGGCTGGTCACGGTTATTGTTATCGTACCGAATATACTCTATTTTCTGAACAATCACTTTGAAGTATCCATAGGCATTGTAGGTTTTAACTCCATCTCCATTTTGATCATGTTTGGTCTGAGTGTGTTTAACACCTTCAAGCAGGGCGAGCTGGAAAGTAAAAAGCAGGAGGTGGAGTTCCAGAAGCAGTATATAGATACCTTGAATAATGTAGTGGATGGATTGAGGGGATTCAAACACGATTATAACAATATGGTCCAGGTCATCGGAGGATACCTTGCCCTCAATGACCTGGAAGGCTTGAAAAAGTATCACTTTCATATGCAGAAAGAGTCGACGATTATCAACAGCGTAATGCCCATTAATGAATATCTGAAGGACAACCCGGCATTATACGGATTAATTTTATCCAAATTTACCTACTCTGAAGTGAAAAATGTTATTTTCCGCTCCAATATCAGTTCGAGTATTAGTTTTGCCAATATAAATATGTATGATTTTTGCAAGGTTCTCGGCATCCTTTTGGACAATGCTATTGAAGCTGCTACGGAAAGCGATAAAAAGCAAGTTGAACTTTACATTCATGAGCATTCCGAAATTTTCGGGGTGGTTATTGAGGTCAGCAATACCTACTCGGGTGCCATAATTGAAGAAGATATATTTAAAAATGGATTTACCACAAAGAAGGACCACAGTGGATTTGGATTATGGGAAGTAAAAAAGATTGTGAGTAAATACAGTACTTGGTCTCTAAAAACAAAAATCGAAAGCCCTTACTTTACACAGAAAATTACCATTCAATATTAAAAAAAGCAGCAAAATGCCGGTTGTTAGCAACCGGCATTTTTGCTGAATAGTTATAAGTTTTACTTAATCAAGCTCTTTGGAGCTTTCGGCTGATACCATTGCCATGGCCAGCACGCGTGGGTTACAGTTGTAGCGAATAAGACGAGGAAACTTGCAACAAGAGAAAGGAATAGCGGAATCATTTTTCTTACACGCATAAAAAGACCTCCTTCCTTCTTTGTTTTAGTTTATATCCAGGGTAGGATCACAGCTGCGTTTGCAGCCTAGAATCCGGTACCCTATAGGGGTTATCGAAAAGATCGGTAAAAGCGTGGAAAGCAGGATGGTATTGTAAAGAGTTTGGCTCACATTCCATAGGGGGATTGTACAAACTGCCAATAAAGTGACTTCTACCATTGAAATAATCTTTTGCCATAGTTTATGTTTTTGGCTTACGATGGGCTTTTCAACAGTATCGGCAGGGGCGTAGGCATGTACGATAAGCACTTCAATACAATATACAACCATCCCAACATAAAAGCTGTGTAAGTTAATATTATACGCCAGCGCAATACAGCCGAAAATGCTCAGGAGAATCAGCAGGAGGCAAAATGTTCGGGTATTTTTGTGTGCGCCGCCGGCGCTGATTCGAAGAATTCCCGATACCAAAATACTGACAATGGTGAGAGTAAGGACATGGAAATAGGCACCTATAAGAAAAACAATAGCATAGACAAAAAAATCAAAAAGAAGAACATTAAGACTGTAATTAATAATTTGAGCTTTTTCTTCACTAATACCATCAACGTTTCTTTTTATAATTTCTGTTAGCTTGGAACATATGCGGTCTATCATATAAAATCTCCCCCAATACTAAACCTGAAACGCATCCTATATTTAGTTCTAAATACCAAAAATATCTCTTGTTGGGTATAATTGTATAATATTCCGTGAAAAAATGCAAGAGAATCTTTTGTAATTATTTGTAAATTAACAGCGAACGACAAAATATTCCTTTATGCGACTGCAAAATTGAAACAATTCCTTTCTATTTACGCCACTATCGATCTATGCTAATATAAGGGATAGTAACTTGTAGAGAAGGCTAAGTTTGCCTGCATTTGTATTTTACTGGTGGGGTCGCTGTGGAGTTTGCAGGAAAATAGCTTAAGAATATTTAGTAAGACATAGACTCATTATAAGATGGAGCGGGCCATCCGTAATCCTGAAATGATTAAAATATGGACTGAAGAGGTAAGAAACGATGAAAAAAGGACAGACAGTAGAAGTTTTTATTGAAGATACAAAGTATCCGTCTATAGGCATTGGAACGGTTGACGGAAAGCAAATTGAAATAAAGAATGCTTTGCTGAAGGAGAAGGTTTTGGCACGCATTACCCGAAAGCGTGAAAACATGATGGAAGCCAAACTGGTAGAGGTTTTGGAGCCCAATCAGGAAGCCGCTCCGGCACAGTGCCGCCACGCAGCAGAATGCGGAGGATGCTCTCATCAGCACATACCCTATGGTGTCCAGTTAAAATGGAAGGAAAGGGAAGTGCTGAAGCTCTTTTCTGAGGCTGGAGTTACCGGATTTACCTACGATGGCATCCAGGGCAGTCCATTGGAATATGAATACAGAAATAAGATGGAATTTACTTTCGGGAATATGGAAAAGGGCGGTGAAATGACACTGGGCATGCACCAGTCAGGGCGCTTTTACAGCATTCTGTCCGTTGATGACTGCCGAATTGGAGACCATGACTATAATGCGGTTATAAAAGCTGTTTTGGCCTATTGTCGTGAGACGGGATTGCCTTTCTATAATAAAATGAGCCATGAGGGATTCTGGCGCCATCTTATTGTGAGGAAATCCTTTCGCAAAAAGGAACTGCTTGTTAACCTGGTGACTTCGACACAGGCCCAGCATGACTTCTCCGGACTTGTAGAGAGGCTGAAGTCTTTGGGATTGCAAAATGATATCGCAGGCATACTTCGGACCCGGAATGATTCTGTTGCCGATGCGGTTACGAATGAAGGCTATGATGTACTGTACGGCAGAGATTATATATTTGAAGAAATCCTGGGACTCCAATTCAAGATATCGGCCTTCTCCTTTTTCCAGACCAATTCGCTGGGCGCGGAAAAGCTGTACAGCATGACTCAGGCCTACCTGGGGGATGCCACCGGTAAAGTGGTCTATGATCTGTACTGTGGGACGGGGACTATCACGCAAATTGTATCGCAAAAGGCCAAAAAGGTGTACGGAATCGAACTGGTGGAGGAAGCCGTAGAGGCGGCCAGGGAAAATGCGCAATTGAACGGGATTGACAATGTGGAGTTTATTGCCGGAGATGTTGGGGAGAAGCTGAAGGAGATCAGCGAGAGGCCGGACCTGATCATAGTGGACCCACCGAGATCGGGGATTGGCCCGAAGGCGCTGCAGCAGATTGTGGGCTATGGGGTGAAGGAGATCGTCTATGTTTCCTGTAATCCCAAGACCCTGGTAGAGAATCTGGCGGACATGGTGAAGGCAGGGTATAAGGTAGAGCGATTGGAATTGATGGATATGTTCCCTCACACTGCGCATGTTGAGTGTATAATAATGATGACGAATTGTGGTTCTAAGGGCAAATGAGGCAGTTCAACCACTATATGCAGTGGTTTTGGAGCAAAAAATGAGTAAAAATCGGGCTGAAAAAGTGCATTTTTCGGCCCGATTTTTTTGGGCATTTTATAGATGACAAAGGCATAATAGGGATTTAACTCAGCTGGAAGCGTACGTGAATTACATTTGGGAGAACAGCGGTTCGATTCCGCTAACCCTCACAAAAGACAAAAAATCACAAGGTCAGATGACCTTGTGGTTTTTTATATCTCTACCCTAAAGGATCGGACACTTGATGCGAAAAAGCAACAAGAGATTATAATGTGCAGTTAAATATTCAGTTTAACATTTGTGTTTATCAAATATTAATAATTTTGCCATCAATCGTTTATTTATTAAAATCCGGTATTTTATTTTTATCATGGATACTGAAATAGAGGGTTAAAGAAGCATCTCAATAAATTAGCAAAGGAAGATATTATATGATTTCAAATACGTTATTGGAAACACGCAATCTCATCAAATCATTTGGCGGAAGAAAAATTATCGATAATTTAAACTTGCAAGTTATGAAAGGTGATATATATGGCTTCCTTGGACGTAACGGTCAAGGAAAAACAACCACAATACGCCTTATAACCAGTCTTATTTTTCCCGATTCCGGGGATGTTATTATTGACGGACATAATCTTCGAAGTGATTTTAAGAAAGCCATTTCAAATGTTGGGGCAATTGTGGAATCACCGTCCTTTTACGGCTATCTTTCCGGTTATGACAACCTCAAACTAATGGCGAATCTCGTACCCGGCATAAGAAAAGACAGGATCGACGAGGTATTGGAGGTTGTCAGATTAAGCTCCCGCGCAAAAGATAAGGTTAAGACATATTCATTGGGGATGAAGCAACGGCTGGGAATTGCAAACGCACTCCTGAGCAGTCCGAAGCTGATCATCCTTGACGAGCCTACCAACGGCCTTGACCCACAGGGCATGAAGGAAATCAAAGAAGTGATCGTTCAGCTTGCTTCCGAGAAGAATATAACCTTCTTTATTTCCAGTCACCTGCTGCATGAGGTGGAGCAAATCAGCAGTCGTATAGGGATCATCGACAACGGTAAGCTCCTAAGTGAAGCGAGTATCATCGAGTTGACACAAAAATCGCCGGGAAAATCTCTGGAGGATATCTACTTTGAGATTACCGGAAAGGGCGGTGATCTCGCTTGAAGCTTTTGCAGAATGAGCTCTTGAAGCTTTTTAAAACCAAAAAGCTATATATATTTTTCTTGCTTCTTGCGGCTACGACAGTTATCACGGTGTATTATTACAACAATCCAGGTGCAGGTATGCAAACGGTTATAGAGACAGCGAATGCACAGTCGCTCCCGATTGTGCTGAAATATTCTACAGCACAATTTTTCAGCATATTCATGGCGATCTATATCGCGGATATTATCACGGATGAGTATAAGGCCGGTTCGCTAAAGCTCTCTTTGCTCCGGCCTATTGACCGGGCAACGCTTCTGAATTCCAAGGTTGTTGCGATATTTGTCTTTACAGTCATTTTGACGCTTTTTTTCATTCTATCCACCTATGCGATAGGGATCGTCTCCTTCGGATGGGAAAATAATACTGTATACAACGGAATAACTTATTCAACAATAGACGGGGTTTTGTTGACAGCAAAAGTGTTTGCGGTATCCCTTCTTCCTCTTATGGCTTTTGGAATGATGACCACGTTCATTGCCGTTATCTCGAATAATATGACCTCCACAATCGCGATTTCGATCGGTATAACGATGCTCGGGCAGTATCTAAACGCTCTGCCGTCTATCAAGGTTTTCTCAGTAGTCAATCAAATGTTGTTTTTCAATGACTACTTCGTTAAAATAAATAACCCCGGTGAGATGACGCTTAGCATAATTGTCAACCTGGCGTATATCGTAATCTTTTATCTGCTGGCGGTAAGTACGTTCAAAACGAAAGATATTTTATGCTGACGGAGGCGGTGAAACGAATGAATAATTTAATAAAGAATGAGCTCTATAAAGCGTTTCGGTTTAAAAAGTTTTATATAATAATGCTCGTTGCAATGGCCGTTGAAATTGCAGTTGCGTTGCAGAGTAAATTTAACGGAGCAGTTTCCGGAGTATCTTCGGTAAGCGGACAGGACTTCCCCTTATTGCTTATTGATAACTTCCCATATTTGTTTGTTATATTTGTTGCCGTGTTTATTGCGGACAGCTGGATTGACGAAAACAGGACCGGTGCGCTCAAACTATCACTGCTCCGCCCCGTGAACCGAATCGCATTTCTAAGTGCAAAGGTAGTTTCCCTCCTCACCTGTTCAGGAATTATTATGGGATTTGCGCTCATATCTGCGTATGCAGTCGGCACGCTGACCTTTGGATGGGGGGAAAACGTAGGTCTTGGTAGTGTATTTTTGACCTTGAAGTCCGGCGCAGTGACACTGCTCCCCGTGTTGGGATTTGGGCTTCTTATACTTTTTATAGCGATCCTTACTGACAACATGGGCGTAACCATCGGCGGAGCATTAGGGCTTATGATTTTTTCACAAATGCCGGAAGCTTCAGAGGGGCTTCGGGATTACTCTATCATTTATATTATGCGGTCATTCTACAAAAATCTCTTTGTCCAATATACGCAGAAAGCGGTTATAATAAATATAGTGGTAATTACCGCTTATATTATGATATTTTACATTGGATGCGTTTTGGCTTTTCACAAAAAGGACGTGATGGCCTAGCGCACCTGGATCGGGGGGATATTTCATGCAAAATATTAAGATTATGGTAGTCGATGATGAATTGGAGCTTGCGGAGCTTATAAAAGACTATCTGGAAGAAGAAAAATACAGCGTCATCATCAGCACCGACGGTAAGGAGGCCATAGAGCTGTTTCGATTGCATCAACCTCAATTGGTGGTATTGGACATCATGCTGCCCGGACTTGATGGTATGGAGGTCTGCCGGACGCTTCGTTCCGAATCCAATGTTCCGATTATTATGCTGAGTGCAAAAAAAGCGGAGGTTGATAAAATTTTGGGGTTAGGGCTTGGCGCTGACGATTATGTTGTGAAGCCTTTCAGCCCTGGTGAGGTTGTCGCGAGAGTAAAAGCTCAGCTTCGACGTTATAATATGCTCTCACCTTCGGATAATCAAACAGAACTCTTGAGATTCGGAGAATTGGAAGTCAATCCGAAAGGCTACACTGTTAGGTTAAGCGGAAAACCGATTGAGTTTTCGGCGAAAGAGTTTGAGGTGCTTCGCTTTTTAGCCCTTCATGCCGGTCAGGTGCTTACACGAGAGCAGGTTTTTGAAAATGTATGGGGGTTTAACGAATTTGGCGACTTGAACACAGTGACAGTTCACATCAAGAAAATCCGTGAGAAAATTGAAAGCGACCTGTCGGACCCCCAATATATAAAAACAGTTTGGGGTGTTGGATATCGGTTTGATGGAGGCAAAAAATGAAGATTGGTATTCGAAAAAAACTCATTATTGCCTTTGCCGTTATGATAGCCGTCCCTGTATTCGTTGTTTTTGCCGTTGGAAGTAACATAGACGCGGGAATCGGGAACGCCCTCATCATAATATTCTCACAGAGTATCGTGTTTATTGTTTGTGCTGCCATCATTTCGGGCATTATCGCCCGCAGTATTCTTACACCCTTGGATGAGCTTCATAAAGCCACGAAAAGAATTATGGCTGGTGATTTGAGTTATGAAATCAGATACAAAAAGGATAATGAGATGGGCCGGTATTGTCAGGCCTTTGACCAATTGCGTGTGCAGCTAAAAGAATCGCTTGAAAAACAAGCCGCGCTCGAAAAATCACGAAAAGAACTGATTGCAAGTATATCTCACGACTTGCGTACCCCGATTTCGTCTATTCGCGGTTATGTCGAAGGCCTAGAGGACGGTATAGTCCACGACCGGGAGAAATTTAATCGGTATATAGCTGTAATTAAAAACAAAACCGAAAGCCTTGATAACCAGATTGAAGGTCTTTTCCAATATTCTCAACTTGAATTGAGCAGCGGCGCTCATGATTTATGCAGACGAAACTCGGAAGAATTGCTCGAAGCGATACTTAAGCCGTATGAGTTGGAATTTATAGACTGCAATATACGACTCGAAATCGCTCGTCCATTCCCAAAGGTTGAGATTCTTGCAAATGAAAACAGTTTGTCGCAAGTGTTTGACAACCTGATTGTGAACGCTAAACGCTATGTCGGTAAAAACGGCTTAATTACTGTTCAGGCAAACTCCGATGACAGATATTTAACTGTTTCGGTGTCGGATAACGGTTCCGGCATAGTACCGGAGGACTTGCCGCATGTGTTTGAGCATTTTTACCGTGCCGAAAAATCGCGCTCTCGCAATTACGGCGGTGCGGGACTTGGGCTTGCCATATGTAAGAGAGTTATCGAAGGTCATGGAGGCGAGATATGGGTTGAAAGTATTCCGAATACCATAACGACATTCAGCTTTACGATACCGATTGTTCAATAAGAAATACAATGTAAATGCTGCTGTCAGGCAGGAGTATGAGAGACTGTGTTATTCTTTTAGAAAAGTATATCCTCTTTTTTATAGGCTTGCGCGGTGCAAAGAATAAGGAGAGAAACAAATCAATTATGAAAATTAAAAACAAAAAAACTTGGATAAGCGTACTCATTTTGATAACAATAGAGCAGACTATCAAAATAGTAATCAATAATAATTTTCTCGACAAAAGATTTCCTATATTACCTCCTCTATTGTACTTTGAACCTATGTTTAACAGGCATTATTCATGGTTCAATTCTATGCTTCAATTAGGAATCGGGAAATGGGTACACATTGCATTAGTTGGAGCTATGAGCATACTGATATATTTGTTTTATCAGTTTCTGAATAAGCGATTTGGAGCCAATAAGGTTGTTAATATTATGTTTGCTTTCGTATTTTCTGGTGCTATATGTTCCTTAGTTGATAAAGTACTTTGGAATGGCAGTTTAGATTATATACTAGTAAATGGTTTGTTTACATTTGACTTGAAAGATGTATATATTAATACTTTTAATGGATTCCTCATATTGTTGGCTTTTTTGAAGAATAAAGCTCTAAAAAATGTCGATGATAAGAATATATTGAAGGATTTTTCACAATATGTTTTGAGAAAGCTGCATATATAATTATTGGGTCTGGGAATAAGCGTATTTAAGTAACTCAGTTAAATAGTAACTGTAATAGGCTACATTTTTGTACCCTCAAGGCATGTTGAATGTATAATTCTGATGACGAATTGTGGTTTGAATGGCCAATGAGGCGGGTCAGCCGCCATATGTAATGGTTTTGGGTCGTTTAATAGATGACATCTGGTTTTTTGATTACCTATGCACAAAATCTAAAGTACTGGCTTTGACTATTTCAATCCTTACTTTTCATACTATTTCGCCATGTTATCTGTCCCATTAGGTCCCGCATGGCAGTCAAGTATTTTTCTTCCGACTGGGACCATCTTAATTTAGCCATTTCTTCCACGTCCGGACCTGCGAGATAGCGCAGTCGGTCAGACTCGTCGCAGGCAGCAGCGTAAACCTGATCGGCAACCTGCTTCTCATCCGCGTCATCAAATGGATAATTCATCATGGATTGCATCATTTGATCAAAATAGGACTTATACGACGGTGGAATGGGCATGTCTTGGGATGCGGACAAGGTGTTCGATGAGAAACTCGTGGTTCGCACGGCCCCTGGCTCCACAAGCTTGACAGAGATATTTTGCGATTCAAGCTCGTAGGATAGTGATTCCGATGACATCCATGGGCGTCGCTTCAAAAATCGAGACGACGCTGACACCGGCATTGTTCACAATGGTGTCTATCCGGCCAAATCTGTCGATACCTGCTGCAATCCCCGCCTCAATACTGGCGGGACTTGTAACGTCCAGTTCCGTTACTAAAATCCGTTCGGGATTTTCTGCGGCTATACGCTCATCTGGCTTGCGCATCGTTGCAACAACATTCCATCCCTCATTGGCGAATTTTTTGGCTGTAGTATTTCCCAATCCGGTAGAACAGCCAGTGATTAATACTGTTTTTGGCATTGAAAGCACTCCTATTCTTTTAGTTTGTTACAGTTTAAGCATACAGTGTTAAAGTTCCTCTAAGTCAAGGAAAAAATGAAAAATGTCATTATATCTATTGGAAATGGAGGTGCTGATTGGCTCCTAATAAGTAAAGTCATATAATATACTTAGAGTAACTCTAATCAGAATAAAGACGGAGGATAATCTTTTATGGAGTATACAATTAAAGAAGTTTCTGAAAAAACCGGCGTATCTGCACATACATTACGTTTCTACGAGAAAGAGGGTTTACTGCCTAATGTAGACCGGAATACAAATGGAGTACGAATGTTTTGTGATGACAATATTGCTTGGATTGAAACAGTACAAGCCTTGCGTTCAACTCGGTAGAAATTAAACAATATTTAGAGCTTTATAGGTCCAAGGACAGCACACTAGAACAAAGAAAGATGTTGCTGGTACACCAGAAAAACAAAGTGGAGGACCAAATATCGCGATTAATTAAGACGTTGGAAATACTCAACTACAAGTTGGCGTTAATCGATGCCCAAGAAAATAAGTTTGAAAAGCTGCCATAAATAATCAGTAGATGTCCAAAAGATGCTATTCACGCCGGTAAGAATACACGGGGTAAAAGACAATATGTTCATCAGGATTTTAGGAATATTTATTATTAATAATATAAAATAAAACATTATAAATACATGCTGCCTCTAAGGCCACACTAGGCTCCAACGGCATAATATACTTGTTGTTTTTTGTCGAAACGGGTATAATGGACTCAAACCATAAAATATGATGAGATATTCTGCATGTACCATTAATGGGGAGAGGGAATGTTTTGGCGAAAAGGACTTTGACGGTTTGTTTAATATTATTGATCGCTTTCTTGTTAATTCCTTTGTCAATTGCGGGGGATCATAATCAGCTGGGCCAGAATGTCCAGGTTGTAAAGGGAGTCATGAATCTTGAACACTGGGATCTTAAGATTGATAAAGTGATTCCGCTGAATGGAGAGTGGGAATTTTACTGGGATCAATTGTTGACACCGGAAGATTTCAAAAAAGAAGGTGAAGGAAGACCCGTTTTGACAGGGTATATGAAAGTGCCTTCCCAATGGAATGGGAAAAATCTGAACGGAATCTCCTTGTCTGTTTATGGCTGTGCCACTTATAGGCTTATTTTGAGGAATATGCCTTCCAATCAGGTTTATGGTTTAAAAAAGAATAATATCCGTTTTTCGAGCAGGATTTATGTCAATGGCAGTAAGTTCATGGAAGACGGGAACCCGTCCAAAGATACAGTGGGCTACAAATCCGGCAATTTACCACAAATCGCTTTTTTTGATAACAACGGCGGGGATATGGAAATTCTTATACAGGTTGCCAATTACGAGTATGTTAATTCCGGTATTCCGGTCTCTATCAATATCGGGGAACAATCAGCCATGCTGGATACGCAGCAAAAAAACAGTCTGTTGGAATTCAGCGTATTCATGATGTTAGGAACCATCGCACTGATATATTTTATATTTTTTATGACGGCTGTATTAGGTCAGAGAAAGGATTATTCATTATTGGCTTTTGCCGTATTATGTTTGATACTTGCCGTTAGTAATGCGTTCACAAGTGAGCGGCCTATTTTGGAGATATTGCCCCAAATCCCTTTTAAAGTTGTGTTTAAGTTGAGAGACTTCTTCATATTTGCCTGTTTTATAGCAGTGGCGAGTCTGGTTTATCAGTTAAGAAAAGGTATCCTCTCTTTACGGGTTACAAAACTTATATCCTTTGTTTTTGGTGCATACCTCTTGGGGATTGTTTTTCTTCCGATACATACCTACATGAGGTTCCAGATATATATCGTCCTTTTGGATGAGGTATTCCTCCTCGGTTTACTCATAAGAACGGCTATACTGGTTGTTAAATGCCACAGAAAAGATATAATGGAAAATTTGACACTTTTTATCGCTATCCTGACCATGAACTTGTATTCCGTTGACCTCATCCTTCTTGGATCTGCTTTAAAAACAAATGTTTTATTCGGTGAAATCTATATAATTGTTTTTGCCATCATGATGATTTTTTTGTTATTCCTCCGCTATTCTGATGCATATAGTACCATTAAGAGCATGTCAAACCGACTTCTCCAATTGGACAAGCTAAAGGATGATTTTCTTGCCAATACCTCCCATGAATTGAAATCCCCCTTAAATGCCATCATCAGCATTACAGATTCGGTCATCAAAGGAGTGGAAGGCCCGGTAAACCATTTGCAGGCTCAAAATCTTTCCATTGTAGTTGGAAGTGGAAGAAGGCTTTCCAATCTTGTAAACGATTTATTGGATTATGCTAAAATGAAAAACGGAGACATAGAATTGCATAAGAGCAGCGTCGATGTAAAAACCATTGTGGAGTCGGTAATCAAGGTCTATAGGTTCATTACGGGAGGGAAGGAAATCGTACTGATCAACAATGTGCCGGCAGACCTTCCACCGATTTATGCAGACCGTGACCGGCTGACACAAATCCTGTACAACTTAATTGGGAATGGGGTAAAGTTTACCGAAAGAGGCCATGTTGAGGTGAGTGCTGCCATACATCAGGAGAAAGTGGGGATTTGTGTTTCAGATACAGGAATCGGAATCGCAGAAAATATGCAGGAAATCATTTTTAAATCCTTCGAACAGGCGGATACATCGGAAACTAGAAGGTATGAAGGAACCGGCTTGGGATTAAGTATAACTAAGAAGCTGGTGGAACTTCATGGAGGTGAAATCAGTGTAGCATCCGGTTTAGGGGAAGGGGCTGCTTTTACATTCACACTTCCTGTGTCCTATCATAGTCCCCTTGCAGAGGATGAAACGCATCAGGAACTGTGGCCGGAGAAACCCTACACACTGGATTCGGAGTATCCCATCCATGTACACGGTAATTTACCCGAGAATATTCTGGTAGTGGATGATGACTATGCAAATCTTCAAGCCATTATCAATCTGCTCAAGATGGAGAAGTATTCCATTACTGCGGTAAACAGCGGTCAGAAAGCACTGGATGAAATTTCGAAACATCCGGATATTGCCCTGGTCATTCTTGATATCATGATGCCGGATATATCGGGATATGAGGTGCTGATCAAGATCCGCGAGCGGTTTTCGCTTCTTGAAATGCCTGTTTTAATGCTGACGGCGAAAAATCGGATTGCCGATATTGTTATGTCACTGGAAAATGGAGCGAATGATTTTGTCGGTAAGCCCTTTGAAGCTGAGGAGCTAAAAACGAGAGTGAGAACCTTAACCAAGCTGAAATCATCAGTGAAGAGTGCAAAAGATGCTGAGATTGCTTTTCTACGTTCTCAGATCAACCCCCACTTCCTGTATAATGCACTTAATTCCATTGCAGCATTGTGTATCGACGAACCTCAAAAGGCAGAGGATTTGGTTATACAGCTTTCAGCGTATCTAAGAAACAGCTTTGACTTCAAAAAATTAGATTCTCTGATTACGATAGAAAAAGAGCTGGAACTGGTAAAAGCCTATTTGAATATTGAAAAAGCACGTTTTGGTGCAAGGTTAAATGTAGAATATGATATTGAGGGAAACCTGAATATTCTCATTCCCCCTCTGATTCTGCAGCCTTTGGTAGAAAATGCGGTACGACATGGTGTGATGTCAAATCTACAGGGCGGAACAGTCAGAATAACGATAAAAAAGATGAACAATACTGTAAGCTTTCGTGTAGAGGACAATGGGAAGGGAATGAACAGGGCTAAGGTCGAGGAGATACTGGATTCAAATGTTGAAAGAAGGGGCGTTGGGATTTGGAATATAGACCGGCGGTTGAGGCTGCTTTATGGAAAAGGCATTCAATTTGACAGTAGAGAAGGCGTGGGCACCAGGGTTTCATTTCATATTCCGGTGTGATCCTTGCAGGAATATTTATAGTAAAATGGGGAGGGCGGGGAAAGCGTGCTAAGAACCATCCTGGTAGATGATGAGGAATTATCCATTAAACGATTGAAGAAAATTCTAACAGAGTGTAGCGGAATACAAATATGCAATACGTTTTCAAATTCATTGGAGGCTTATGAATATATAAAAGAAAATAAAATCGATGTAGCCTTTTTGGATATTTCAATGCCGGACATCGATGGAATGACTTTTTCCGATATGCTGCATGATATCGACGGTGACATTGATGTAGTTTTCATAACCGGACATGATGAGTATGCGGTCAAAGCTTTTGAATTGAATGCCCTCGATTATCTTTTGAAGCCTGTGACCTTGGAGCGGCTGCAAAAGACCTTGGACAAAATCAAAAAGAAACGCCGACCTGTTCAGGAAAATCTCGGTATAAGGGTTTCGTTTTTTAATGGGTTTAAAATTTGCACAACAGGCGATGAAGGCAGGGAGATAAAGCTAAGAAGCCCGAAAACCGAAGAGCTTTTTGCCTTTATTGTATATAAAGGAACTACCAGCCGGGAAGAAATTGTTGATACCCTGTGGGAGGGCCTTGACTTTGATAAGGCACTAAAGAATATAAATTCCAACATGTACTATATCCGCAAGGCTTTGAGCGTTTATGGGCTGGGGGATTGTATAAAAACCGGCAAGAAAGAGATCGGTATTGAGACCGGCAGAATTACTTGTGATCTGTTTGAGTTTGAAAAATTAATCAACGAAAGTAAAATCGCCGGTATAAAAGATGCCGGTATTTGCGAGAAGGCCATAGAACTTTATTCGGGAGGCTTCTTGAATGGAAAAGGTTATGAATGGGCGGTTGGAAAGGCGCGTAATCTTGAAAAAGACTATATAGAATTGTTGGAGGAGGCAGCACGGCTTTATATGGGATATGAACAACCGCAAAGGGCTTTGGTGAAGCTATACAAAATTCTTGAGATTGACCCTTTGCGAGAAGATGTTCATAACCAGATCATTCTTTTATACATGGGATTGGGAAGAAAAAATGAAGCCCGGCAGCAGTATTTAGCGTTGGAAAAACTCTTGATGGAGGAACTGGGAGCAAAGCCAACGGAGAAAATCAGAAAGCTCTTTCAATAAAGCTGAAATACAGCTTGCAAAAAGATTCCGGAGAAGTATCGGGGTCTTTTTTTGTTTATTCTTTGTTTATCGCTGTCATGTAAAATAAAAATATATGTCGGATAATGAAAAAATGATAGACTATTGTGTTTTATAAAAGTTATAACAAATTCAATAAGGAGAGGATTTGAGATGATTTAAGTATTGAGAAGAGGTTAGTTTGAAGGGCCATACTGCTTTACTGCAGGCTCAATGTTGTAGACTAAATATTAATGTTCGGTACGGAAAAGAGAAATACGGATGAAATAGGATTATGGGTGTAGCAGGACAATAAGCAAATATCCGGAAACAAGAAAGGAACGTATACATGTAAAGAAATCGAGAACAAATTACTTGACTTGATGTTACCAAACTTATAAGAAAAGAGGAAAAACAGTATGCAGAAACATACAAATAAACAGATATTGCAGTTAGTATTAACATTGATATTTGCAGTGTTTTTTATTGGTGAAACACAGGCCTTTGCGGCTGCAAATTTAAATGCGTTTACACCAAAGCAGCAGTGGTTTTTTAGTGTCCCCTTCAACGTAGCTGTTGACAGCTCGGGGAACGTATATGTTGCCGATGGTGTTAGTGCTCAGATACAAAAGCGTGATTCCCAGGGTACTATACTTGCAAAGTGGGGAAGCTCCGGAAGCGGAAACGGCCAGTTTACCACCCATACCGGTATAGCTGTGGACAGCTCGGGAAATATATATGTATCAGAAATCGGTAATAAACGGATTCAAAAATTTAACTCCTCAGGTGCTTTTGTTACAAAGTGGGGAAGCTCCGGAAGCGGCAACGGCCAGTTTGACTTGCCATACGACATCGCTGTGGATAGCTCGGGAAATGTATATGTTGTCGACGCCGGTAATAACAAGGTTCAGAAATTCAGTTCATCCGGTGTTTTCCTCACAGCCTGGGGGAGTTCCGGAAGTGGTGATGGCCAGTTTAACTCGCCACGCGGCATTGCTGTAGACAGCTTGGGGAATGTATATATAGCTGATGGCAATAACAACCGGATACAAAAATTCAATTCATCCGGTACTTTCCTTGCGAAGTGGGGAAGTTCCGGAACCGCTGACGGTCAGTTTAAGACACCACGTGACGTAGCTGTAGACAGCTTGGGGAACGTATATGTAGTCAATTCCGTTGACGGGCGGGTACAAAAATTCGATTCCTCAGGCGCTTTCCTTGGAAAGTGGGGGAGCTACGGGACCGGAGATGGCCAATTTGCTTCGGCTGCCAGCATCGTTGTGGATAACTGGGACAATGTATATGTCGTTGATTCCCCGACTCACCGGATACAGAGATTTGATGCCTCAGGTAATTTACTTGTAAAATGGGAGAGCTCCGGAACAATCGACGGCCTGTTTAACAAGCCAATTGATGTAGATGTGGACAGCCAGGGGAACGTATATGTTGCCGATGCCAACAACAGTCGAATACAGAAATTTGATTCCTCGGGAACTTTCCTTACAAAGTGGGGGAGTATTGGAAGCGGAGACGGTCAGTTTGGTACTGATATGCAGGGCGTAGCCGTAGACAGCCAGGGGAATGTTTATGTCGCGGATAACAGTAACCATCGGATACAGAAATTCAATTCCACGGGAAGTTTCCTTACAAAGTGGGGGAGCTACGGAAGCGGCGACGGCCAGTTTGGCTCTATACGGGGAGTGGCTGCAGACGGCTTGGGGAACGTATATGTAGTCGAGATGGGACGGATACAAAGATTTGATTCCGACGGAAATTTTATTACAAAGTGGGGGAGCTTCGGAAGCGGAGAAGGTCAGTTTTCTGCAGGGGACATCACCACGGACACCCAGGGAAATGTATATATCGCAGACACCAATAACTCCAGAATACAAAAATTTGATTCCACGGGAAACTTACTTATGAAGTGGGGGAGCTACGGAAGCGGCGACGGCCAGTTTTACTTGATAGACGGGGTAACTGTGGACAGTCAGGGGAATGTCTATGTCGCTGATACCTATAACAACCGGATACAGAAATTCGATTCTCAGGGTAATTTCCTTGCAAAGTGGGGGAGTGAAGGAAATGGTGCCGGTCAACTTAAGAAACCATATGGTGTCGCTGCAGGCAGTACAGGAAAGGTTTATGTTGCCGATACCGAGAATCACCGGATTCAAGTCCTCTTAAGCAATGATGCAGGCTTGACCAGTGTATTAGCACAGGCAATCAATGCAGGGCCGGAAGCAGGGACAAAGACGGCACCAAAGACGGCTTCCATCAATGTAACAAACACCACGGCATCAATGGCTGCGGGAGATATTATAGCGTTTGGAGCAGAAGCGACGGTAACCTTTTACGGAACAGATGACAGCTTCACAGTTCAGGAACCCGGAAGTGTAAATCTGACTTCCGGAGTGGCGACAACAGTATATATCATGGTAACAGCACAGGATATGACAAGAGTCTACTATGCAGTAACAATAAACAGTGCAGAACCCCCTGTGTACAGCATCAATGTGAGTGAGAGCAGCAGCTACACTTTTGACGGGCAGACGGAGGGATACGGCGCAGTGGCGCCCCATACCGTCATGGTCAGCAATACAGGAAATCAGGCAATAGGAGCGCTTTCCGTGACTTTATCCGGTACGGGCGCAGACTGTTTTATGCTGTCCGGAACTTCCATCGACAGCATTGCCGAAAGCGGTAGTGACAGCTTCACCATAAAGCCAAAAGAGGGACTGGCAGCCGGTACCTATACGGCTACCGTTACAGTATCGGGAAGCAATGGCATTTCTGCATCCTTTGATGTCAATTTTACCGTCAATCCGGCAGTTGTAGCCATAACATCGGCAGACATAACAGGCATCGTGGCTCCTGCTGTGGGGACAGTACCGGCAGTAGTCGGGAGCCTGACGGCAGGACATGCAAGCTATATCGTAACAGGCCTCACATGGCAGGACGGCAATGGCTCACCGGCTACTCTGACAGCCGGAGGAAAATTCAAAGCAGGCTCAACCTATCAGGCGGTTGTGGAACTAACGGCAACAGCGGGATATAAATTCCAGCCCCTGACCCCAACAGTCAATACAGGAACAGCAGGAGCGAGCGGAGTAAGCGGTGGAGATGTGCCGGGAAACAAGCTGATCTTCACTATTACCTTTACCGCAACAGAGGCACAGTCTGTGACGGCAATTGCAGTGGAGACGCAGCCGGCAAAGCTATCCTATATGGCGGGAGAAGCACTGGATCTTGCAGGACTGGTAGCAACCCTCACCTATAACGATGAAAGCACCTTAGATATAGCACTTGCAGACTTCGCAGCCAACGGCATTACAGTGAACCCTGCCAACGGAACAGTGATGTCGGTATCCGCTCATAACGGAGCTCCTGTTATACTGACATGTAACTCTCATACTGCAACAATCGGCAACCTGGCAGTAAATGAAGCTCCGACCTACGCAATAACACTTTCGGAAACCGGTATCCGTACATTTACTGAGCAGACAGTAGGTTATACTCCAGTGGTACCGATTACGGTGACTGTAACAAGGACGGGCACAGGGAATATAACAAACCTTGCAGCAGCTTTAAGCGGAGCCGATTCAGATCGTTTTACGCTGGGAGCCTTGGAAGCTGTGACTCTTGACAGTGCAACAACATCCGCCACATTCACGATAAAGCCAAAGGATGCTTTAGCACCAAATGATTATACTGCAGTAGTAACCGTAACTGCGGACAACGGTGTCAGCCAGAGCTTTACTATACGTTTTATGGTAAATGCACCTTCTGCACCGACAATACAATCAGCCGCTGCAGGGGACGGGCATGTGAATATAACCTGGAGCAGTGTGCCAGGAGCAACCGGATATAAAATATATGGAAGCACCGTATCGGGTTCCTATAGTACAACACCGCTTGCAACTGTAAGTGACTCAGTATACAGCTATGATGCAACAGGCCTTTCCAACGGAATTACCTACTACTTTGTTATAAGGGCGGTTAATGGAGATGTTGAAAGTGCATCCTCCAATGAAGTCAGTGCAGTACCCAGGACTGTACCCGGCGTTCCCACAGGGGTAACAGCCGTTCCCGGCAACGGACAGGCAACAATCAGCTTTACGGCTCCTTCGGATGACGGAGGAAGCCCGATAACCGAATACATTGTAACCTCAAATCCCGGCGGCATAACGGCAACCGGAACAGGAACCCCCATAACTGTAACAGGGCTGAGCAACGGAACCACTTATATCTTTACCGTGGAAGCTGTCAATACTGCTGGTAAAAGCATCGATTCGGCAGTTTCAAACGCTGTAATACCGGTTGCTCCTCCTAGCGAAGAAGATACCAATCAACCATCTGTCCCAACTCCATCCAATACCGGAGTGGATGTACTGGTAAACGGAAAGCCTGAAAATGCGGGAACAGCTACCACCACAACAAAAGGAAGTCAAACAGTAACAACGATTACGGTGGATGCCCAAAAACTTCAACAGAAGCTGGAAGCAGAAGGGAATCATGCGATAGTTACCATTCCGGCAAACACAAAAGCCGATGTGGTCATCGGAGAACTGAATGCGCAGATGGTCAAGAACATGGAGAGCAAAGAAGCAGTACTGGAGATAAGGACCGAAACAGCAGCCTATACCATCCCTGCACAGCAGATCAACATTGATGCGGTATCCCAAAAGATCGGGAAAGAGGTAGACTTGCAGGATATCAAGGTGCAAGTGGCAATCGTAAAATCACCGGAAGAAACGGTAAAAGTGCTGGAGAACTCTGCGCAGAAAGGCAGCTTCAACGTAGTAGCACCTCCGGTAGACTTTTCAATTCGAGGTATCTATGAAGACCATGTGGTAGAAGTGAGCAAGTTCAAAGCCTATGTGGAAAGAATGGTTGCAATACCGGAGGGAGTGGACCCGAACAGGATTACAACAGGAATTGCGATGGAGCTAGATGGAACAGTTCGGCATATACCTACACAGGTGACAATTATCAATGGAAGATACTATGCAAAAATCAACAGCCTGACCAACAGTACTTATTCCGTTGTATGGCACCCGGTGGAATTCCAGGATGCTGCCGGCCATTGGGCTAAAGAGGCTATCAACGATATAGGCTCCAGGATGGTAATAAGCGGCGTGGGCGGCAATACCTTCGAGCCTGACAGGGACATCACCCGTGCGGAATTTGCAGCCATTGTTGTGAGGGCTCTGGGACTGAAGCCCGGAGTGGGGACAAACAGCTTCACCGACGTACAGGATTCCGACTGGTACAGCGGCTACATAAAGACGGCCTTTGAATACAAGATCATATCGGGATACGATGCAGAAAACTTCGGACCGGAGGACAGCATCACCCGCGAGCAGGCGATGGCCATGATCGCTAGAGCTATGAAGATCACGCCGTTGAAGGTGGAACTGGCGGAGGGTGAGATGCAAAAGCTCCTTGGAGCCTTCAGTGACAGAGAAAAAACGGAAGCTTACGCAAAGGACAGCATCGCCTTCTGCATAAAGACAGGAGTTGTACAGGGCAAAAATGGCAATATGCTGGCGCCCAAGGAAAATATCACCCGGGCGGAGGTTGCAGTGATTGCAAGAAGGCTGCTACAAAAGGCTAATTTAATATAAAAGGGAATTAAGTGGGAATTCTTGCCGGGGAGGTAAAGGTCAAAGGAGAAGAATAATCCCGGACGTATTTAGTGAAAAGGAAAGCATCCCTACTTTGAATTGCCTTTTGTCAAGTAGACAATAAAAATGTTAACGCCAATTATCAGGTTTGATAGTTGGCGTTATTTTTTATGCAATGCCTTCCTTAGCTGTTAGTGATTTCTTTCCAACGTTCAACTGGCTCCAAACGGTCAGTTTTCTGGGTACCAAGCATCCAGCAGGGAGATTCTGGAGGGAGGGCTTTGACTTCATCAAGCAACCGGAGCTCTCCGACAGTCAGCTTCAGTTCGGATGCCTTCAGATTGTCTTCTAACTGGTTGATACGTTTGGCGGCGATTATGACGGAAATGACTGCCGGTTTAGACAGCAGCCAGGCGAGGGCAACCCGTGCCAGGCTGCAATTGTGCGCCTCAGCAAATAGAAGGAATTTATTATTCTGTGTCGAATTATTTCCAAAACAATACAGTATTTGCCAGATACTTGTTATACGGTAAAGAGGGGAAGGTCAATACCGGACAAGCATGTACTCCTCTGAGTCTGACAAGGCATTTGGAGACCGGGAAAGAAAAACAGCCCTTATCGTACGGAATGAATTTACTGCAAAGGTTCCTGAAAAAGGACTGGCGCTGACAAAATTTTCAAAGTAAAAAGTATTGGTATAATAATGACCGTAGGGTTCATAGCATAGATTGGCGATATCGACCGGTTTGGAAAAGCTACATAGTACCACGAGGGTATCTTTGTACAACTATTTATAAATAAGCAGAATTAAGATTATTATAGGCCGAAATAAAGTGTAGGGGATGGTGAATAATCGATGAAAAAATTTTCAAGTGAAAGAAGTAGCAGAGAATAATGTATCGGGTAGTGGAGCTTTGTAGTATTTAATACGGAGCCAGCCGATAAAATGTTTGAATGAATTATTGATGGCGGAAAAGGAGTGAAATAGTTTGGAGCAGAAAAAATGCGAATTGATAAATAGCCTTAAAGTCGGCATTGTAGGATGTGGGCATCTAGGGCAAGCAATGGCACAAGCACTTGTTAGTCAGGGGCTTGCAAAAGAAAATCTTTTTATTTCATACAGAGGAAATCCTCTCACCTATCAAAAGCTTAAATCGCAGGGCCTTGATTCATGTCTTACAACGAACCGGAGGCTGTTTCAGGAAGCGGGGATTGTTTTAATTACCGTAAAACCGCAAGATATTCTGGGTTTAAAAGAAACACTTGTCTCAAGCAGAGCCCTTATCGTTTCCTGTATGGCGGGGATTCCCATAGAACTATTAAACGGGATATTGGAAACAGACGTATATCGAATGATGTGCAGCGGGCCTGATACTATAATATCCGGGAGGGGTGTAGCAGCCTTTTATCCTGAGCATGAGTATTTAAAGCTGCTGCTGGACTCAATGAATTTAACGCACATTAAAATCATGGCAGAAAGTGATATAGATATCTTTACGGCAGGTGTTTGCATGCCTGCGGCGCTATTGAAGGTAGAAAATCCAACGGAATGCAAAAGAGCCGTTGATAAAATTGGAAGGGAGTATCCGCTGATTTCGGAACTTTACGCTTGGGCTATAGGGGCTTTGCCCCATTTCCAAGACAAAAAGGACAGAGATGCCTATATTGAGAGGATGATTACAAAGGGCGGGGTCACCGATGCCATTATTAACAGCTTGCAAAGAGGTGAACCCCTTGATGCTGCGCTAAAAAAAGGAGTTGTCCGAACGAAAGAAATTTCTCGTGAAGTGCGGCAGTCCACCACCGACCGTATATAGCGGAGAAACATGTAAACAGCTATTGGTTTCGGCGTCGTATGCTGGAGCATATCCGCTGTTCTTCTTCCTTAAAAAATGAGCAAGGTTACTGTTGAAAATATACTTTCGCAAAAGAGACGTAGAAAGATTATAAAAAACTACGAAATATAGTGACAGGGCTTGGTTTCAAATCCAACAACTAATAAATCGGCGGTTGTATCGAAAAAAGGATACAGTCGCTTTCTTTTTGCGATACTTTGTTATAGAGAAATTAAAAACATAAAAAAGTTTTCAAAAAAACTTGACTCTTACCTTAGGTAAGGCCTTAGTATTACATTCGAGGTGATAATATTGCAATATTACACAGTGAAAGAAATCGCGGCATTAGCCGGTGTGACCATAAAGACACTCCATCATTACCACAAAATCGGATTGTTGGAGCCTTATACGGTAACGGAGGCAGGATATCGTCTTTACGGTATGAGGGAATTGGAACGGCTGCAGCAAATTCTATTCTATCGTGAGCTTGATTTTTCCCTCGGGGATATAAAAAGAGCGCTTGAAGATGAACCGGGCCGGGTTGAATGCTTAACAAAACAACATGAACTGCTTTACGCGCGCAGGCAGAGAATGGACCGTTTATTAAGCACGATTGAGGACTCGATTGTCTTCACAAAGAAAGGAGAATCTATGGATAAATCAGCAATGTTTAAAGGTTTTGACAAGGAAGAATGGACAGAAGCATTTACAGAGCAAAATGAGTATCTCAAGGATATGTATGGGTATGATATGCTGCAAACCCGGGAGGTCCAACCGGAGACATTGAATAAACAAGCAGCAGAGGCTCAGCAATTTATAGGTTATCTGATAAATGGATTAAAAAATGGATGGAAAGCAGATGACGAGAGAGTGAAGAAAGCATTGAAAGAGCACATTGCATTTTTGAATGAGCAGGGCATTTCTATGGATGCAAAATCATTTGTTGCTACGGCAAAATTCATGGTAGAGGATGACTTCCACAGAAACATGCTGGAAGGTCAGCAAACAGGTCTTTCCTATTATCTTTATACAGCAGCGGAGATGTATGCAGCCAAGGAATAGGTTTGCAATAAAACCATTATGTCCGTCAGTCAAAGAAAAATGATTGAAAAGAAAGAGGCAGGTATGCGACTTGTCTCTTCCGGACTCGGATAATGAGTGCAAAACAGCATAATAGTATAGGGTGGCTTGTAAAAATGCCCCGGAAGAATTCATTTCTTTCCAGGGCATTTTTCTTGCTGCTTTTCCAGTGTATTGAAAACCTTATGGAGGTTTGGCGCAAAGTTAAGAAATAATTAAAAGGATAGATAATTAGCTAATTTTGGTATATAATATTGATGCATGTGGTGGGATGGTGCGTCAAATTTTTCTTGATGAGTCTAGTCTAAGATATTTTAGTGGTAGTAGGGTCAATATTTGGGGAATAAATAGGATAACTGTCCGGTGATTTTTGCGTATAAACGGACAAGTACTTAAAATGTGATTAAAAATGATGGGAGAAATATCTACGAATGAATAAAAATTGGAAAAGGAATATAGTACTCTTTTTAGCCAGTCAGATCCTGTCGCTCTTTGGATCGTCACTGGTTCAGTATGCAATTATGTGGTATATTACATTAGAAACACAGTCGGGTGTAATGATGACCATATCCATTATTTGCGGTTTTCTGCCTACCTTTTTTCTTTCTCCCTTTGCAGGGGTATGGGCTGACCGTTATAATCGAAAAATACTCATTATGCTGTCGGATTCCATGATTGCACTATCGACGCTCATTTTAGCCATACTATTTCTTATGGGATACGATGCGCTGTGGCTGCTCTTTTTGATGTCTGCCATACGTGCACTGGGGTCGGGAATTCAAACGCCGGCCATAGGTGCTTTTCTTCCGCAGTTGGTGCCGGAGGATAAGCTGACGAAGGTGAATGCAACAAACGGAAGCATACAAGCAATTGTCATGCTGGTGTCTCCAATGCTTAGCGGCGCATTGCTGACGATGGCTACCATTGAAACAATATTTTTTATCGATGTTATTACAGCAGCCATTGCGGTTTCAATACTGTTTTTGTTCTTGCATGTGCCTGCTCATGAAAAAGCCCAGCAAAAGCAAAGCATTAGCTACTTCAGCGATATGCAGGAAGGCTTTGCCTATATCAAAAACCATGCGTATGTTAAACGATTCTTTGTGTTTTGTGCCTTCTTCTTTCTGTTAGCCGCACCCGCCGC
This sequence comes from Bacillota bacterium, assembly GCA_023419605.1. Classification (GTDB taxonomy): domain Bacteria; phylum Bacillota; class Clostridia; order Acetivibrionales; family JAEZXR01; genus JAEZXR01. The sequence goes on from JAEZXR010000127.1 coordinate 59,019, forward strand.
ATTTTTAACGCCGCTGCAGGTCACGCGGAGTTTCGGCGATGATGTTTGGCGTCTAACAGCCATTGAAATAACCTTTTCCGTGGGTATGATGGCGGGGGGAATTATCATGGCCTCCTGGGGCGGCTTCAGAAACAAGGTGCACACCATGACATTGTCAAGCCTTATTATTGGAGTCTGCACCTTTGCGCTTGGGATTATCCCGGTTTTTTGGATATATTTGCTCTTCATGGGACTGATTGGAGTGGCGATGCCGATGTTTAATACCCCCTCTACGGTTTTGTTGCAGGAGAAGGTAGAAGCGGATTTTCTAGGTAGGGTATTTGGTGTATTGGGGATGATATCCAGTTCTATGATGCCGCTGGGAATGCTCATATTTGGCCCGGTATCCGACTTGGTTAAAATCGAATGGCTGCTTATGGGAACCGGAGTGCTGCTTTTTGTGCAGGGATTTTTCCTGGTGGGCAATAAAGTGCTGGTTGAAGCCGGAGATCCAACCGCAAAACCGGAAGCGTAATTGTAATCGTGCTTTTAACAAGGTGACAGCATGTGTTGACTGTGGTTAGCTACATGAGGGAAGTAAGAAAATGCTTCATCGCGAAAAGGGTAAAGCAGATTCTTTGATATACTGATGGAAGGGGGTGAAAGCAATGAGTGTTAAGGAAAAAGTGTTGGAAGTTATGAGAGAAGCAGGTAAGCCTGTGAGTGCCGGTGAAGTGGAAAAGCTTTCCGGATTGGACCGTAAGGAAATTGATAAAGCCTTTAATGATTTAAAAAAGGAAAATGCTATTATTTCACCGGTTCGCTGCAAATGGGAACCTGCAAAATAAGTAAAATGATAAAGGGGTTGTCTCAAAATAAAAATTTGAGGCAACCTCTTTTTTGTTGTAGAATTTAAGTTGTGAACACAAAATATCTACAACAAGACTATAACAAAAATAACAGATATTTCAACCGATTCTGCCTATAGAGAGCTTGAACTGGATATATAAATTATTGTAATAAATTACGTATTTAACAATAAATATCGTGTTGACTGGAGGAGAATTATGAATTTTTTTCAAAAAATATTTACATTTATTACAATATAAGGTAAAATAATAGCATATTGGAAATTCTAATACAGTACTTATGGGTTACCCTTTTGAAAGCACTTATTGGGTGCTAATCGCTGCTGAGTCACGTTAGCTGCTGATAAGGATTACATGGTGAACGCTAGAATCGCCTATTTCATAGAGTAAGCGAATGGGCGAAGCCATGTAAATCGTAAGGAGCAAATGGGGGCGGCATGAAAATGTATTGGTATGTGCTTTTTGTAAGAACAGGCCGGGAAAGAAAAGTCGAAAAACTCTTGAAAGAACGGTTAGACACCGAGATGTTTATGCCGTTTATACCATTGGAAGAGAGAATTCTCAAGATTTTAGGAACTATAAAAAAGGAATGGAAGCCATTACTTCCAAGAATAAATGCAAAAGACAGGCATGGAGTGAGATCGAATTTATGAGCGATATTCGGTTGGTAAGCGTGGCACTGGAAATCATGGAGAAGATCGGATAAGGAGCTTCAAGCGTCCATTTGACCATACCCGGGTGCTGCTATATTGCGGTTAGAGGTAAATATCTATAACAAACCTATTCAAACTAGAGAAATAAGGTGTTTCAATGTCTTATAAGGAAATTCTAATAACAAACAAAAAAGTGCTAATTCCCAAACATAAGTGCGAACATACGGATTATGAATATTACAAATATGAAGTAACAAAGTTCAGCGAAGGGAATCAATGCTGTGTTGCCATCTACGAGATTCCACCCGGAAAAGCAGGGTACCCGTATCATTTTCATACGAAAAGCGAGGAAGTATTCTATATTATTAGTGGTGTGGGTATACTGCAAACACATTCCGGTGATAGGGCTGTTGCAGCAGGTGATATTATTGTCTGCCCACCGACGGAAAAAGGAGCGCATAAACTCATAAATTCCTCTAAGACCGAAAACCTTGTCTATATGGATTTCGATACTGTTGCCTTTCCAGAGGTGATTTTTTACCCGCACTCCAACAAGGTAGGCGTGTTTGTGAATGATGAACTTAAAAGGTTTTATAAAGAGGGTTCCGACGTAGACTATTATGCGGGAGAATAAAATTCTAAACAACAAATTGCTAAATTTCTTTTATATAGGTTAGGGGGTGCAAATCATGATAAGGGATGAGGCAGATATCAACTGTTCGGCCCTCACTGAATTGTTCCGGTCGAAGGGCTTGATGGAAGATACGAATCGTATAATAGCCATGGATAAAGTGTTTCATCACTGTGAAGGATCCTTTTCATTCACTGTGTCTCTCGAATATTTGAAGGAAAGGCAGAAATCTCCGTCCTCCATCTTTGTTAAACTGGATAAAGTTAGAGGTGGAGAGCATTATAAGCGGTTAACCCGGAATGAAATAGAGTTCTATAATTTGTCCCAAAACCATGATATGAATTTATTTCTTCCCCACTATATGGATGGTTGGTATAATGATGTTTTTTCCTATCTGATCCTTGAAGATTTATCGGAAGAATATATTTCTTCGGAATATTCCTCGGACCTAGATTATTTTTACATAGCTGTAGAACGAATCGCTGCATTTCATGCTAACTGCCGAAATTTGAACATATCAAAATCCACATGTAATCCACATGCTCCCTTTAAGAGTTCTGTTGATTTAAATCTAATTAGTAGTAACCATGAAAAAATGCTATCTTTATTAGGCGACCGATTGGACAAGCGTACAAAAGATTTATTAGCGGATGCTTTGCTCTTTTTACAGTCGAACCGGGCAGAAATAAACCAAAGAGTAAACAGTAAAAAAAGTACAATTATACATGGAGATTTTCATCTAAAAAATTGTCTCTTTAATAAGCAGAATCCACAAGAAAATTTAAAGATCATTGATTGGCAATGGTGGAATTTTGGGATAGGTACTTATGATATTGCACATTTATTAAACCTTTATTTGCCCAAGGAGTGGAAGGATAAAGAATTTGATATTTTGAAAGCTTATTATAACAAATTGGTGGAACATGGATTTACTGAATATGCTTGGAGCGAATGCTTGAATGATTATATGATTTTTACAACCCTGAATTTATTCAAACCCGCTTTATACGCAATAAGCTGTGAGTTAAGAAGAAGAAAAGACTTTTGGATCCCCTTTATAGATAACATCGTAACTTCCTTCCTAGCAACAAGAGTAAATAGTTCATAATTAGGATAATGGCACTATGTTGAATTGCCTTTAATTGTTTATCCGACGGATAAAGAATTTATCACATAGTTCAAATTAACGAAATGAAAAGGAGAATGGAAATGATAGATAGAAATACTTTTTTTACCATGTTGTTAGAACTTTTAGAGTTTGAAGAGGAAGATGAAAAAAAGTGTATTACTGAGGAGACAAGTCTTGAAGAGGTGCAATTCGACTCTGTTACAAAGTTGGGAGTGCTTGCACTTCTTGATACCTACGCAGGGAAGAGTATAAAAGTGAAGGATATTTCGAACTGTGAAAAAGTAGGGGATATTATTGACCTGGTTGATTTTAAATAGTTTACGACAGGACGTAGCTGCTTCGGAAATCATGCAGCCCTTGGAAGCATTAGCTGCATGACTCCTAAATCAACAGTTACCAATCGCATTATATATAAGTGAGGAAAAAATGAAAATTTCTGCATTAGCAACCGCTGTTCCTAAAAATTGTTTGGGAACTACTGAATTAGAAGAGAAATTCGGGAGAAAAACCGCCGGTAGAATATCCTTGATTTCGGGGGTCCGGGAAAGACGTGTTGTCCAGGGGGATATTCGCGCTCTTGAACTTATGTTGAGTGCTGCAACATTGGCGATAGAAAAGGCTGGAGGTTCAAAAGAGATTGATGCAATCCTTGTGGTTACTCAAACGCCGGAGTACAAGTTTCCAGCTACCGCTTGCATAATTCAGGATAAGCTGGGAATTGGAACAAAAGCTTTAGCTTTTGATATAAATCTTGGATGTTCTGGATATGTATATGGTCTTATATCTGCCTATTCCTTTATAAAAAGCGGACAGTTCAGAAGGATTCTGCTTATTGCCGGAGACTTAACCCAATCTACAGCATCCCCTAATGACAGTTCAACGTACCCTCTTTTTGGAGATGCTTATTCGGCAACGATAGTAGAGAGGAACGAATACCAGGACGATATTATAACCTTTGACTATGGGACCGATGGCTCCGGAAAGGATGATTTAATTACTTATATAGGTGGAGCACGCTATCGCGATGAAGAGGAGTATCGTAGAGCGGATGGATATACGATCTACAAAGATGCAAAATACCCTAATTATGTATATATGAATGGAGGACAAATATTTGAGTTTTGCGTTAGAGTTGTTCCAGAAATGCTGAGTAATCTGCTGCAAAACAGCTCCCATACCGTAAACACTATCGATTACTTTTTTCTGCATCAAGCGAACTCGTTTATATTAAAGCACCTGTGTACGAAGCTGAATCTTCCTGAAGAAAAAGTACCTTTATCAATAGAAAAATTTGGGAATACCAGTAGTGCATCCATTCCTCTTACCCTATGTGACAAACTCGGAGGAGATTCCTCCGAAAGAAAGCTGTTATCAGCGTTGCTGGGCTTCGGAGTAGGTTATTCCTGGGCTGGAATGCTCTTGTTCGTTACACCAAAAGTAATAGCCCCCATCGTGGAAGTGTAATCGATTTTTAAGAATATAGAATTGTAGGTGTATGATTGAAGTGACAATAATGTTAGATATTAAACCAAAGCAAGGAAATAATATCTGTACAATATCAGCCATCGGCAATATAATTTCCTTCTATGGTATAGAACGAAAGGAATACGAAGTATACATCATTTCCGATGGTTTTAATACTTCCTATTGTGACGGTTATGTAGCCATTAACTCCTTGAAAGAGATTAGTGATTCCTTCTATAAACATGGATTATTCCATGCGGAATGGAGTAAGCCCAATGTAAATGAGGCGAGTAAAGTTATTTTCGCCATTGAAAAGGGAATGCCCGTTATTGTGCTGATAAATAGCGATTTTCTCCGCTTTGATCCGAGATTGACGAAAAAATACGGTTTCCTGCGCTCCTTCATCATTTATGGTGTGAATACGGAAACCGGGATGTTTTCATTATACGATACCTTTTATATAGATGAAGAGCAAACAATTGACGTTATCGATTTTGAGGTTCCGATAGTAGAATTATTGAGGAATGCCAGGGAGTATCTTATCATCGAGCCCCCCAAGCAAAAGGAAATACACTGCGATCTTCGAGCGTTGCTAATTAAAAATCTAAAAGAATATCTTAATGAGCCAAAAGGAGAGCCGGGTGAAGGGGTCTACAGAAGGCAAAATGCTGTACATTTCCACATTGAAAGGATAGAGGAAATACTCTTTCGCGGTGATGCGGAAGATAAATCCAAAGCATGTTATTATATATCAAATACGATACGATATGGAACGTTTATTCCCATGACGAGTTATCTCATAGACTATTTTAGTGAGAGGGAAACACCTTGTGAAGTTGAATTGCTGGATGAGCTAAAAGCTCTTAAAACAGTATGGAATATTATAAGCAACAAAGCCATTAAGCTCACACTAAGCAAGAAACCTCAGGCACAACTGGATTTTATAGAAAAGTACAGGCAGGCATTCGAGCGGACAACGAAATTTCTTCGCAAAATGATTTCCATACTTGAAAGCGAAAACAGCAAGGAAAGGATTCAATATGAGGACTGAGTTTAATCGAAAAGAATATGAATTGAATTTTTCAAAAATTAAAAAAATGCTAAGGTATTACAATAAAAGGCATTTGTACCGTGACGGAACACCTTTAGTAATGTCTTTTTTAACAACCAATCGCTGTTGCTTAAAATGCAAGCATTGTTTCTATTATGAAACGATTGGCGAGGATAATATGGCACGTGATCCGAGAGAACTGACTATTGATGAGTATGAGAAACTTTCGAATCATATGGATTGGTTCTATATAGGGATATTTACGGGTGGCGAGCCCTTTATTCGGGAAGATCTCCATGAAATCATCCATATTTTTAGAAAGAATAATGCCATGCCATGGTGTGATTCAGCGACAAATGGAGTATTGACCGATGAAATTGTCAGACAAACGGAATTGATCTGTAAAAAAGATCCGGAAAAATACTATTCCCTTAGTTTTTCCATTGATGGCTTTGAAGAAAAAAACGATGAAGTGCGCGGTAAAGGGACCTTTAAAAGGTCGCTGGAAACACTGGAGGAATGTAAGAAATTAAGGAAACACTATAGAAATTTGGAATTGAACCTCTGTGCAACATTTAATTCCGTGAATCAGGAAAGCTATTCCGATTTTATACAGTGGTATATAAAAAACCACGAACCCGATAAGGTAACCATATTAAAAGTACGGCAGACACCGCGGGCAGGAAAGTATTTATGTGATGTGGATAACCACCTGTTTGAAAAGGCCGTGGATTCCCTTGGAGATTTAATATCGCAAGGACACCTGGGGAATATTAATATGCCGCAAACCCACTTTACCCATCAGATGTGCTGCAATACGCTGGAGACGGTGAAAACGGGAAAAAGGAACTTTTACTGTTATGCCGGGAAACATGGCGGATGGGTAGACTTTAATGGAGATGTGAGTGTTTGTGAAGTTCTCCCGGATGTAAAAACTTCAGGGAATGATGGTTTGCTCATCGGCAATTTGAAGGAGTATGATATGAATTTTATGGAGTTATGGAATAGTCCTAGAGCTTATTTTGTGAAACAGCAAGTGGGTAAACTCCCTGTATGCATGAATTGTACCCATGAGACCGAAGGGCAAATTCCTTCTTTATATTTTGAACCCAACGAATTTTTCGTTAATAAAAAAATATTATGTCGATAGTGATAGTATCGGCCAAAACCGGGCGCGGTCATATATCTGTGATGAATACTTTGGCGGAATGTTTTGCTGATAAAGGGTATAAGGATTGCAAGTGCATTCCGGATTTTTATGAATCGATTCTTCCAAGCAACAGGATTCTTAGTGATTTTTATAACTTTTTATTAACCAGCTCTACCGCGCTTTGTGAAAAATATGTCCAATTTACTACTCTCACAAGGCCGGACCGGAATGAGGAACTCTATCAAATGACGAAAAGCCACTATGCCGAATTGTTTGCAACAAAGGGTCTTCAAGCGATTGTTTCTACTGCTATTTCTGTCAATCATAGCATGATTCAGGCTCTTAAGGAAGAAGGACTGTATGGACAAATCCCTTTTTATATTGTCGTGACAGACCCTTATGATCCTATCGCTCCGGGATTTGATATACCCGGTGCTACCAGATACTTTTGTGCCAATGAAACGGTGAAAAATATTCTTGCAGAGAGCGGCATTGACGCGGATAAAATCATGATCACCGGCTATCCCGTGTCTAAACGCTTTTGTTCCAGCCTGTCGACAGAAAGGAAGGAAGCGGTATTTCAAAAATTAGGATTAAATCCTAGGAAAAAAGTAGTATTGCTCAATAGCGGCTCCCAAGGCGGAATATCCAGCTTGAACCTGTTACGCAGATATTTGGAGTCCGATATCGATGTAAATATGATCATGCTTTGCGGAACCAATAAATCCTTGTACCGTCTGGCTAAAATTGAAGGGATGAAGACGCCAAAAAGCGATTTGCTGCTATTGCCCTTCTATGAATGGATGGAAGAACTACTGGCTATATCGGACGTATATATCACAAAAGCCGGAGCCAACTCATTTTATGAAGCGGTTTTCTCTCAAGTACCCCTGTTGATCGATGCAACTGAAGGCTATCTATACCAGGAACGTGGTGTAACTGCAATGTTGGACGAACTTAAAATCGGTAGATCGGTTGAGGATATCAGTGATTTCACAACACTATTGCAGGAATCTTTAAGAGAGGATGTAACTCTGCAATATAAGGCTAGGTATAAAAGCATGGATATTAAAAATGGAGCTAATCCGGTAGTAGAGACGATACTGTCCGATGTAGCTGCGAAGCAGGAAAAATAGAAGCCCCTTCAGGGCTCCAGGGAAATGAAGTAAATTTATTTAAAGGGGTAGTCATTATGTTAGTATGTATAGCTGGAATTGATGGTTCAGGGAAGTCTACTCTGGTAGAAAACTTACAAAAAGCTTTAGCACAAAAGTACAGATGCACCCGATTGCGTTTATATGATACGGTAATTCGTTCAAGACTACAAAAAAAGGCCGGCTCCTATCTTAGACACCATAAAATTGAAAACAAACGTCATAACATGATGGTATCCTATCTAATGAATGAAATAGCGGAAGAATCCTATCCAAATCTGATGAGTGCCCTGAAAACACAGGATATAGTAATTGTAGACCGGTATTTGGAAACGATCGATTTTATTGTTGAGAATTATCAGGTGGACAAAAGAACGCTTGCTCCTATCATCAAGGAGATGCCCTCTCCTGACGTATATATATATCTTCGGGTAAGCCCTGCCGCTGCTTATGCAAGAATAACAAAGGTACGTAAGCCTGGTGAAGGCGAGGAATTGCATGAGATCACTGCGGCCGCCAATTATTACGACCTGCATGCTGCCCGGCTTGGGCTGAAAATCGTAGATGGAGAAAAAAGCCAGGAGGAAGTGTTTGAATCCTGTATGGCCATTATTAACGCCGCTCTTTCTTGAGTATAGATTTCACGGAAGGAATGATTGTATATGAATGAAATACAGGAAAAGATTATTGCGATCTTAACAGTTATCTTTGACGAGTATGAAGGGGTAATCCATCAAGGGCTTGATAAAGACAGTATCGAACAATGGGATAGTCTTGCCAGTGCGCAAATCATAATGGCGATGGAAAGAGAATTTAACAAGCACTTTACTGACGAGGAAATTGCATCGATAAACTCGGTTGGCGATATCCTTCGGTTAGTGGGTGGTGCTGAGTAAAGGTTGTATGAATATGGAGTATTTTGATTATTTGCCGGAACTAACCCCGGATAGGAGGAAGGAATTATTTCGGGACTGCTCCGATCCGGATCATAGACCGGAGGCTTTAAAAAAATTAGCGGGATATAGATTATCCATAATAGACAATATAGCGCTGGGAAAAGAAATTGAGAAAACTCCGGATAAGGAAAAAGCGTTTCCAAAGCATAGAAAAGTTAGAATGGGAGTGACCGGTGGATATACTTTTAGCCATCTTAACTATAATCTGATAGCAGCAGCCTTTCGGAAGGGGATTTTGTTAACCGTGGAGTTTTCTCCTTTTGATAGCGTGTACCCAATCGCGTTGGGAGAAATCGAGCCCTTCCATGAGAAATTGGACTATATCCTGATTCATAATAATGCGGAACGTTTTTATAATGCAAGAATGCCTATCAGCGATATAAAAAACGAACTGCTGGACGTATTGAATAAAATTCGGGATAGATACGGAGCCAGTATCCTATACGCCAATTTCCATGCCAGGCATTACGATAGTACATCCTCCATAAATGCTCTAAATGATCAAGGCTTTGACAGCTTTGTCAGTAAGTACAATGCCATGTGCACAGAAATAGCAGCAAGCAATGATGTGATTCTATTGGATGTACATAAACTTTCCTCCATGATCGGAGTACAAAAATGGCTTAAACCTACAGACTTCTACCGCAGCAAAACTCCTTTCGGATTTGATAATTCCGATATTTTTTCAGATTATCTGGCCCGATTGCTGGGAGCTGTTTTGGGTATACGAAAAAAAATTGCCGTGCTGGATATGGACGGTGTATTGTGGGGCGGTGTTTTAGGGGATAACAAGGCAAACCCTATAATCATCGGCAAAGGAACTGCGGAAGGAGAGGCCTATACGGAATTCCAAAACTATCTGGTAAATGAACTGTATAAAACAGGAATTATCTTAGCCGCTGCATCCAAAAACGATATAGGGAATGTGGAGGAAATTCTGCAAAATAACCCTGAGATGGTTTTACGCCGCCAGCACTTTGCCATGCTTCAGGTAAATTGGCAGGACAAGGTTTCAAATATAAAAGCCATCGCCGAAGCGCTGAATTGCGGGTTGGATTCCATCGTATTTATTGATGATAATATTTGTGAAAGGACCCTTGTTCGTGAGAAGCTTCCAGAGGTCTCCACGCTTGAAATCGGGGGTAATCCGGCCTATTACCCTTCGCTTATTGCCAACAGCGGCTATTTTGATTACTACCAACTGAGCAGTGAAGATCTAAAACGCACACAAAGCTATATAAACAATTTAAAAAGAATTGAAATCAAAAAGAATTTCTCCGACTATGGGAGCTATCTGAAATCCCTGGATATGAAATTGAATATTGCACCCTTTGAAAAGCAATCTATTACGAGGATTGCTCAGCTTATTAGCAGAACCAATCAGTTCAATCTACTGGGTGACAGGTTCACAAATCAGGAAATTGAGATGCTGTCAAATCAGGATGATAAAATTTGCATTCAGGTTTCGTTGGAGGATAAACTGGAGAGCTATGGAATTATTAGCGCATTGATTGCAACCGTGGATAAACAGTGCCTGTCCATTGACACCTGGGTAATGTCCTGCCGGGTTTTCAATCGAGACATAGAAAACGCTATAATGAACTTTTTATATTTACTGGCAAAAAGCAAGGGACTGGTAAAGATACTGGGAAGGTATAAAGGCATAAAGGAAAATAATTATGTGTACAATCTGTACGCCAAAAGAGGATTTACCTTCGTAAGCAGGGAGGAAGAGCTGGAGGTTTATGAAATAACGACAGATCAATATAAACATTGTGAGTGTTCCATATCCAATATAAACAGGAATAGCTTTCAGTTCGAATGAGGAGGTACAATGTCAAGAGGTGCTTTTAAGAATGTTTCCATTACAGGTATTTCTACTGTGGTCCCAAGTTGTTCAAAGTCACTGGATGAAGAAATGGACCTGCTGGGTAGTAAAAAAAATATTGAGAAGCTAAAAAAAATTACAGGTCTGCACAGTAGAAGAATTGCAGGTAAAAACACTACTACACTGGACCTATGCTATGTTGCCGCAAGGAAAATAGTTGAGGCCACGAATCAAGCGGTAGAGGAAATTGATGGTGTTATATTTGTTACACAAACCCCCGATTACAGAATACCCAACAACGCATCCTTATTTCACGGAAAATTCGGTCTGAATCCTAATTGTTTATGCTATGACATTAACCATGGTTGTTCGGGATACATTTACGGATTGCTGAATGCTTTCTCACTAATAGAAGCCGGCATTTGCAAAAAGATATTGCTTCTGGTCGGCGATACACTTACAAAAGTGATTAATCCAAGAGACAAATCACTTGCGATCATTCACGGGGATGCAGGTTCCGCAACACTCATCGAGTATACGGATAGAACGAATGATTCAAACTTTATACTTTACAGTGACGGGAAAAAGGCAAAATCGATTTGTATCGAAGCGGGAGGATGTAGGAATGTTATATCCTCCGAAACATCGAAAGAACAGGAGGACAGCGAAGGAAATATCCGCTCACCGGAGCAATTATACATGAATGGGCTGGAGGTATTCAATTTCGCCCTTCAGAACGTTCCTGTACTTGTTAATGAAATGTTGGAGTTTACGAATAAAACTATAGAAGATATCGATCTATTTGCTTTTCATCAAGCCAACGGTATTATCAACAGCGGTATAATCAATAAGCTGTCCATACCGGTTGAAAAGGCTCCCATAGATGTTATCAGAGAATATGGCAATGCCAGTTGTGCGACCATCCCCCATACGTTGTCAAAAGCTTTGGGGAATCGAGAGAAACAACGCCTGCTAGTCATGCTAACGGGATTTGGTGTGGGATTGAGTCTGGCAGCATGTTGCACCTACCTGAGTGAAACAACGATTTTACCTGTAATTGAATACGATGATCGTATATAACGATCCTTGCATTATAAACAAATAACATTTTTAGAGAAAGGGAGATGGTCAAATGAGTGAGGATAAAATCATAGAAAAAGTGTTGCAGGAGTGTAAAATTGATTATAGTGGGGATAAAGATAAAGAAATGACGTTGCAGTCTGTGCAGCTGGTTTCCCTGATCGTGGCATTGGAAGAAGAGTTCGATATAGAAGTTCCAGATGAATACATGGTTTTTGAAGCCTTAAACACGTACCATAAAATTGAGAATATGCTAAGAGAGGTCAGGGTTTGACAATGAACGATTTTAGTAACTGTTTAAGCGGGAAAAAAATACTTGTTACCGGTGCTACCTCGGGAATCGGTTATGCTATCGTTACCCGATTATTGCATTGCGGTGCTTTGGTTACAGCCACGGGACGGAATACAGGTACCCTTTCTTCCCTAACAGCAGGGGAGGATGCAGTGGACTTTAAGGATCGAGTAGTTGTTAAGCCTCTGGACTATAGCAACCAGGACAGCCTTGAAAAATTTGATACTGAAATCGACAAAATCGATGGTTTGGTTAATTGTGTAGGTATATCGCAAATGCTTCCTGCAAAGTTAACCGACTACAAAACTCTTTTGCAAAGTATGCACATCAATTTCCTGGCTCCTGCATTTCTCATCAATAAATTGCTAAGAAAAAAGAAAATCAACAATGGCGGTAGTATTGTGCTGATATCTTCTATTTCAGGTACTAATATCAGTAATATAGGTATGAGCAATTATGCAGCATCCAAGGCCGCTCTCAATGGATATTTAAAGTCAATAGCCCTTGAAATCGCACCGAGGATAAGAATTAATTCCGTGGCACCGGGGATGATCGATACAGGAGGGGGAATGTTTATGGAGACCATGGAAAAGATGTCTTCCGAGGATGTCGAAAAGGATTTGAATATGTATCCTATGGGGAGGTTTGGAAAACCCGGGGATATAAGTGGATTGGTGGCTTATTTATTATCATCGGAAGCAGCATGGATTACCGGACAAAATTTTGTTGTTGACGGTGGAAGGACACTCAAATAGGTTTAAAATTAATTATAGGCTAATGGAGGCCTGTTGTACATGTATTTTGAAATCATAAAAAAAGAGTTTTTGCAGCAGTGGACCTATAGGGCCAACAGCATCTTGGGATTCCTGAGTATTGTTTTACAGCTTATAGTTCAGGTCAGTCTCTGGACATTTCTAAGCCGTAGTCAGAGCAATATAAGCGGTATATCCTATAATGATTTGATCATCTATGTTGTGCTGAATACGGTGATTGGTACTTTTACCAATTCAAATGTCTGTAATGATCTGGGAGATAAGGTATATGACGGGTCCATTGTCATCGATATTATACGCCCTTTGGAAATCAAAAGTTTTATGCTGGCGCAGTATTTTGGAATTATCGTGTATAAACTCATATTTAATGTAATTCCCATAGTAATAATGGCAATTCTTGCGCTGAAAGTCAATTTTCCTTTTGATTTGCTTCGAATTTGTGTTTTTATTATAGGAATAATAAATGCATCCCTTTTATTTTTTTATATAAATTATATACTGGGACTGACCTCATTCTGGCTGCAGAAGATATGGTTTATGCGCTTTTATATTTACGGGTGTATGGCACTTTTGGGCGGCAGTATGATACCAATATGGTTTTACCCTGCATGGCTCGATACTGTAAGCAAATTTCTTCCGTTTCGATATATTATATTTGAGCCGATTCAAGTTTATATAAAAAGTACTGGGTGGCAGGAGTGGGCATTTTTTTTGTTTATGCAGTTTCTATGGCTTTTTGTTTTGTATTTGATTGAGCGTATGATTTGGAGTAATTCCGAACGAAGAATTTTTATTCAGGGTGGGTAAATTATGTGCATTGGGGTGCCAGTCAATGAATAATTTTAAGATTTATAGCGAATTTATACGAATTCAATTAAAAACGACGTTGCAATATAAAGGGGCTTTTTTCGCCGGGGTAATTGCACAATTTTTCAGTTACAGCGTATCCTTTCTAATGATTTGGATTGTTATCCAAAGGTTTAAGGATTTAAACGGTTGGAGTTCTTATGAGGTGGTTTTTCTTTATTCCATCAACCTGCTATCGTATGCCATAGGGGCATTTTTCTTTTTTAATTTGAACAGGGACCTGCCGCGAATCGTTCAATACGGTGAATTTGACGATATACTGGTGAAGCCGTTGAATCCACTTTGGTACATTATAAGTAGAGATTTTAACAGTGGATATCTGAGCCATTTGGCTACGTCAATCATTATTTTGCTTATATGCATTCCAAACCTGGGAATAAGGGTTACACCCATGAAGGTACTGCTGCTCATCATCTATATCCTTTGTGGTGCATTGATTCAGGGAGCAATGCTTCTGATTTGTGCAGTACCCACTTTCTGGATGGTAAAAAACAATTTTCTTACCGGCATACTTTTTTTTAATATAAAGGATTTCACTCAGTACCCTATTTCCATTTACAGTAAGTCGATTCAATTTATTTTAACGTTTATACTTCCCTATGCCTTTATCAGCTATTATCCTGCTCACCAGTGGTTGAACAAGACAGACCCACTGGCTTTTCATTCAGTGATTCAGTATATGAATCCGGTTGTAGGCATTCTTTTGATGCTGATTGCGTATCGTTTTTGGTTATTCGGACTAAAAAATTATAAAAGTACAGGTTCTTGACGGAAGGATTAAATTTATTGCGTGGAGGTCAAAACGTGAGCTTTGTTAAAGTAGAAAATCTTGTGAAGGAATTTGCAATAAGTAAAAATGGAAAAGGTCTTGCAAATAATATAAAAAGCCTGTTTAAACGTGAATATACAGTAAAACGGGCTGTTGACGATATATCCTTTTCCATCCAAAAAGGTGAACTTGTCGGCTATATCGGCTCCAACGGAGCCGGCAAATCAACAACCATTAAAATGCTTACAGGGATACTTACTCCAACATCTGGAAGCGTTATGGTAGATGGCCGGGTTCCTTATGAGAACCGCAGGCTCAACTCCATGCATATCGGGGTTGTATTTGGGCAACGCTCACAGTTGTATTGGGATTTACCGATGTCAGATACCTTTGAATTATATAAAAAAATGTATAAGATCAATGATAGTACCTATAAAAGGAATGTTGAATTCTACGTGGAATTGCTGGATATGAAAGAGTTTTTTGAACGTCCGATACGGATGTTGAGTCTGGGGCAAAAAATGCGTGCAAACATAGCAATTGCACTATTGCACAATCCGGAGATCCTTTATCTCGATGAACCCACAATCGGTCTTGATATTATTGCTAAAGGTAAAATACGCAGGTTTATCAAGGAAATCAACAGGGAAAGAAATATAACAGTAATGCTTACTACCCATGATATGCGTGATATTGAAGAGATTTGCAGTAGGATTATTATGATTGACAAAGGAAAAATTATTTATGACGGTGTGCTTAACGATTTCAAACTGGATTATTCACAGGGACAAGTTGTAGAAGCTGTATTTTCCGACGGCGAGGTATGTTTTGAAAACCCCTTTGTCCGGTTATTATCGGATGAAGGATTAAAGAAATCTTATGTATTCAGGAAAAATGACATTTCCAGCGTGGAAGTTATTGATGCACTGCTTAAAAGTGGGAAAGTGACCGATTTAAGCTTGAAAGAGCCGGACATTGAAGAGATAATTAAAGGATTCTATGCCTCGAAGCAGGGCATCTTTGATATAGGGAACAGTAAAATGAAAGAAGCTATGCAGAAGTAAAGTTGATTATCCATATTTCCTAGCTTGCTTATCGTAAAAATAAAACACATTTCTTATTAAAGCATTTTCCGATTTATACGGAAAAAGGGGGATCTTATTATGATGGAAATAATTAAAAGTGAGGAGCTATTTCTTTTTAATTTAACGAAGAGATATATTGAAAACAGTGGAGAGATCCAGCTTTCTGAAAATGATATAATACATGTGAATTTTACTGAATTATTTAAAGTGGCCCAAGACCATAAGCTGTTGAATTTCGTCTATATGCACGTAGAGAAGTTTTTAAATGGAACCTTCAAAAGGTTATATAGTAAGCTTAATACCAGAAATAAAAACCTATGTATTCTTCAGGAAAAAGAGATAGCGGATATTAGCGGATTGTTTAAGGCTAGGGGCTTGAAGCACTTATTTGTCAAAGGGGTTATATCCTCTTATCAGCTATATGATTCTATTTCCTTTCGGGATTTAGGTGATATTGATTTGATGGTTTTACGGGAAGATGCGGAAAAGGCATATTCTCTCCTGGTGACTTTAGGATACAAGCAATCCCATAGTGAAAATGAGAATATGGAATTGCCTATGTACGGTTATTATCATCATGAAATTCTTATGTATAAAAGGGTCACTGTGAATCAGAGTGAAGTCACCATTTGGTTGGAATTAAAATGGGGAAGCTCTTCCTTTAAATATAATTTTTCCGATATTTTTGAATACAAACAAAGCATAAATATAAGTGATCATTCTATTATTACCCTGGATGATGACGCAAACGCTCTGCATTTACTAGTCAACACCTATGCAAATATCGAAAGCCTATATGTAATTTTTACTCCAAGAATAAGAGATTTATTTGAAGCTGCCTATTTTGTTGCTCGGAACAAGGAAAACATTGATTGGAATAGGGTGCTCTCTCTGTCACACAAGATGCAGTGTCAACATAAAGTTTATGATGTTTTATCTGCAATTGACAGGGCCTATGGGTTGCCTGATATAGTAGCACAAAATTGGATGCCGCAATTTGCAATTGAAAATTGCAAGTATGAACTCGCTTTTGAAGATCTGTTTGTCGATAAGAAAGAGCATACAAAAAATGATGGATTGAATCGGGCAAGACATAAGCTGCACCCTTTATATAGAATATGCCATAGGGAGTCTGCCTTTTATTATAATATTATAGCGTATAAGGCTTCCATTTATTCCAAAATCAATCCCAGATACGTTCAGAGAGAATTCCTCCATACCAATCAACCCTCCAAACTATTTTTCTATAGAAAGGATATTTCTCCGGTGGACTTTCAGTATTTTATTCATATCCATGAAAGGGAGATCGAATTAAATTTTGTAATTGATTCCGCGCAACTGATTCAGCTAAAGGATATACAGGCTGCTATGAGTGGAAAACTGAATATTCGAGTGCTTTGGACGGACAACGATATTCAGTCAAGTGGTCAAAATTATTTGGTGGATATACCTATAATAAAAAAGGAGAGTCCAGCAAATGAAATGTATTTTCCAAAAGCCTATATTCAGTATGAGAATGAAAGCATATACTCCGAAGAATTACACAGTAAGGAAATGAGCCTGTCTCCCGTTAGCGTGGAAAGAAGCTCTAATGAAAATGTACATACAGTCAAACTGCTTTTTAGCAGCGACAATTGGTTTACATACCTTGATGTTGTAGACTTTGAAGTTAAGGTTATCAGAATGGAAGAGCAGTATGAATTCAGTTTTGGGGCTAATAGCCATATGATTGAAACGATCCTGTAAACCCAGGCCTATAACACAGCGGAATGGAGAAGTTATATAATTTACGCTGGAATGGGGATTTGCCAGTCGTATTATATAAGGGAGGAAAGATGATGGTGAATATAAAGCCATTACATAATGATAATAGAAATTGCTATGAAGATGTAGCCGTTACAGTATGCGGTTGGTGGAAACGCAGACATGAGTTGATGTACAGGGAATCCTGGAATTTCGATTACGATGCTTTCGATAGGATCCCGCCTGTAGGCTTGGGTAAATTGCTCAAGCCAAACAACCCAAATGAATTTGTTTTTTTCTGCAAACATAGTGGAATTGGACTGGCTGCCCATCATAATAGTAATCCGGAAGAAGTACTGGAAGTAGTAAAAAACACCCTTGCTCATAATCAATGTATTGCAATAACGAATATGGATATTTTTTGGATTCCCTGGGATACAAATTATCAAATTAGTCATGCTTCTCACGCGTTTTTAGTGGTTGGTTTCGATGAATCCAATTCCAGCCTGATTTGTACCGATCCTTATTTCGGGAAGCAAAATGAACCTTTGCCAGTAGATCATTTTATATGTGGCTATGGAGGGGGGTATGATGTATTCTCACTAGTAGAGGAAGAAAATCTGCAGATAAGCTGGAGTGAGGTCGTTGAAAGTGCTGCCCTGAAACTGTTAAGCAGAGATCCGATAGGAAACGCTTTTGATAAAATGAGAATTTTTGCTGAACATATTGAACTGTACTTTAGTCCCTCGGAAGAAATGCGAGGGCATTCAGGCTTTTTAACCATGCCTTTGTACACTAACGTACAATCCATTGCCAGGGGACGAAAACAATTTGCAGAATTACTTCAGTATTTCATTGGCACCTATGGTATTGACGAATTGCACCCCTATTGTGAAATTTTAAAGCAGGTCGGTATAAAATGGGATGCCCTCAAAGTATTATTTGCCAAAGTGTTTGTTTCATCCAACGTGGAAGCGATCAAGGAAAAAGTTCCGGCCAAAATCCGGGAAATTGCCGATTTAGAGGAGAAAATTGCAAACGAATTATTGATACTGAGTAAAAAATACAGTAAATAATTTGTATTTATGTGAAATATAAGGATAGAAGGCTGTAAGGCAGTTGAAATGCTCCCTCTTTTATAGCAGGTTTTACTATTTTACCTGTCTGCGTAAGAGGGAGCATTTTATATGAGCTGGAAAAAATATTTACAGAAAATATTTTAAAATTTTTTAAAAACGTTAAATGAAAAGGTAAATTCTCAATTCTCTGGAAATTTTGAAAATGCAGGACTTACGTCGCTTTATTTGCCCTTTACATGTTAAAAATAGGCGGTATAATGACCTAAATGATGCCCGTTTGTCTGTTTTTTTGCATAACAAACAGGCATCCGAAACAGTGTGCAAAACTAACTTCCGCATGCCTTTCTTTTGCAAAACTAAGTTCGTAGCAATGGGTTCCGCTGTGCAGCTGTTATTGGTATTAAAAAAAGTGTAAAAATGTCGGAGAATTTAGAGCAGGTAAAAACAGAATAAAAATAATAAAACCTTGAGGGTCTCGCACCCCCAAACCCCTGCGGCACCTATGATTATAAATTAAAAAACAAATTTATAATCATAGGTAAAAGTAAAAATAACTGCTCTTAGAACGCCGTCAAAATTGCTCAAATTAATTCCGCCAATGACCACATAATTACCTCCAATCAGCCTAGAGGAATCCACTTAAAGGTAATTATATCAAAAAAACAGTGCAAGACTAAAATCATGAAACACGAATTTACTACTGCAAACAAGAAGTTAGTTTTTCATTTTACGAATATTTTTAAAAAGACTGTTGACATTCACGTTACGTAAAGGTGTATAGTTATGTTGTCGGGGGGCACAATGATGGATAAACTTGATGTGCGGTAGAGGAATGCAGGAGGGAACACATGGAATACACAGTACAGAAACTAGGAAAAATGGCAGGTGTCAGCACCAGAACCCTGCGATATTATGATGAAATTGGAATTCTTAAGCCGGCAAGGATCAGTTCTTCAGGGTATCGAATTTATGGGCAGGCGCAGGTCGACAGGTTACAGCAGATACTCTTTTACAGGGAGTTGGGCGTAAGCCTGGAAAGTATACGGGATATAGTAACCGCACCCTCTTTTGATGGCGCAGCTGCACTGCGGGAACACCGTGAAAAGCTCCTTGAAAAACGGGAACAATTAGACCGATTAATCGCGAATGTTGAGAAAACAATAGCGGTAACAGAAGGGAGAATTATAATGAGTAACAAAGAAAAGTTTGAAGGCTTCAAACAAAAAATGATTGATGATAATGAAAAAAAATACGGTAAGGAAATCAGAGAAAAATATGGTGAGGAGACAGTGAATCAATCCAATCAAAGGTTTAAAAACATGACGGAAGAACAGTATGCTGAAATGGAAAAACTGGGCAATGAGGTGCTGGAGACACTGGAGGCAGCAGTTGCAACGGGTGACCCGGCAGGTGAGCTTGCACAGAAAACCGCGGATTTGCATCGCCAATGGCTAAGCTATGCTTGGGGCAGTTACAGCAAGGAAGCACACGCAGGTCTTGCCCAGATGTATGTGGATGACGAGCGGTTTACTGCATACTATGATAAAAAGCAGCCAGGCAGCGCAGTGTTTTTACGAGATGCCATTCTGATTTATACAGGAATGAAGAAATAATAAGGAGCCATTAAAAGCAAAAGACGATTGGTAAAACCAGTCGTCTTTTTTTGCAAAATGCTGCTTCAATTACATACCAGGGGATATAAGTCCTTCAAAAGCCGATCCAGCATCGCGGATTCTTTTGCAATAAGGGAATTTAAATGTTCGGAAAAGAGTTCCGGCTCTAAGTGGCTATTATTGATATTTCCCTTTACTATTTTATTCCGAAGCAAGAAATAATCTTTTTGCAGGTCATAAAACGCTTGCTTGTAATCGGCATCCTTTTTAAAATAATGGGCCGATAAATAGCTTACCCGGTCAAACATGACCTTTTTATGTTCCCATAGAAGGTGAAAAGGTCTGATATTAATAAATTTTCGAAAATTGAGGCTATAAAATTTTTTAACCAGGTCATATACGGCTAATCCGCAGATCATATAGGGCATCTTTTCGTAAGGAAGTGAATTCAAATAAGACTCCAACAAAAAAATCATATGCTTAAAATCAATATCCGCATGGATGACATTGGTTTTATAAAAATAATTAACGTGCATCCAATGGGAGGACTTGTATTTAGAGAAAATAGAGAAAATAAGTTTATTTGCGCTGGTATAAGCCTGCTGTAATTCCGAAAAAGTTACTGTTTCCTTTGTTAAATTGCCATAAATATCGTAACCTAATACGAAAAGGACACAGGAGTTGGAATTATATCCATAGATAAATATTTCATGAGGAATATGTCTATTCTGTTTTCTAAAAGGAATGTAATAGTCATCAACATATAATTTTATATAATTATTATCATCAAGGAGATATAAGATATCCTTGAGAATATCATTAGGATAACTGCCTCTTCCAATTTGGGTTTCAGAAACAAAAGGAGAGAAATTGTAAAAGGGAGATATTTCATCATAATTAAAAAAATCAATAATTTTAGTGGGATCATATCCAAACTCTTCTGGAGCTGTAATCTGGATATAGTTGCTATAAAACCAGGGTTCGTAGCTTGGAATTGTTGTGAGTATAGATAAATGACAGGTGTGGACGGGATAACATTTTATTGGAGAATCGCCGATTTTTAAAATAGTCATTTATATCGCTCCTTACACGGTGAAAGTTATCGATTACATACATAGTAACATAATATTGAAATTAGTACAAGTTTTGTAAAATCGCTGTCGATATAAGAGGTTTGGCAGGAAATGGTTCCGTGCTTATTGGGTAGGTAATTATGGATTATACTGTGTGGAGTATGTTATAATGGCTGTAATACCAATGATATCACATTAAACCCGGTGGAGGGATCATGAGAATTAAGTTTAAAAATATATTTTCTCTAAAATCGCTGTTCTCAAGATTGATGTTCAGTTTTTTGCTTATAATTTTTATAGCGTCTGTGTTTCACTTTTTTTCCTATACGTTGTATAAAAATTATATAGAAAAAGAAGTGATCGACAATTCCTACCAGAGAATGGAGGTTCTGGCCAATAAACTCGACAGCAGCTTTCAGCAGGTTCAGAATACACTTTTGAAGGTTTACATGGAGGATGAGTTTAAGCCCATTGCCAATAACGAGAACTTAACAAGCTATCAGGAGAAATCCCTTGTTGACAGGCTAAAAGGCTATGGTAATTTTAATTCTAACATAAAAACAATATTTATATTAAATGAGAAATCCAATCTGGTATTAACTTCTGAGGGATCTTATGACAGACGGAAGTTTTTTAATACCTTTTACAGCAACCACTTGTATAATGAGGATTTTTGGTTGAAGGAAAGCGGTAAAAATTTTTATACCGGATACTATGAAGCAGTGGAGTTTACGGATAATAGTGATCCAAGGCAGTCTACAAAGCGGTTATTGATGCCGGTTGCCTTTAAGCAGGTGAACTACTCCAACTTTGTTATGGTAGCTCTGGTAGATATAAATTCAATTACCATGTCAAATGAAAATGAATTTTTAGAAGATTTTTATATTTATGATAAAAATAATGAACTTATATATTTGACTTCAAAGGGTAACCCCAGGGCTTTTAAGCCAGAAAGCTTAAAGGGTGTGGATAAAAATGGACAGGGCTATATATTCAGCAGGAAATCCAAAGCGGAGGGAATTACTTACGTAAAGTTCCTGCCAAACGGCGAAATAAGGAAACTTATGGTAAAGGTAAACATCATGTTTTCGCTGATGATCATCGGATCAGTTCTGGTCAGTTTGGTCATATCCTACATTATATCCAAAAAAGTCAACAGGCCGGTTGCAAAGATTATAGATACCATTGAAGAAATGTCCCAACATAACATTAACAAAGAGAATGAGGAGGATCTTCAGTTCATAGGGAACAATGTTCGGAAGATTATATCGGAAAATTTTGATTATAACAGGGAGATTGAGAAAAGGAACTCACTGCTTGAAACCTTGTTCTATCATTCGAGGATAAAAAATGTCTATCTGCATTTGAATGAAATCATTGATGAAGTAACTGTGAAGGAAGATTATTTATTAGTATGCTTCAGGATTCATTTTAAAGATAAGTATTATGAAGAAGTAGCAATCGATCACGGTAAGAGCACCTATGGGCTCATGGAACTGATTAAAATGCATATGAAGGGATATATGGACAGTGTTTCCGGCTTTCAATCACAGAATAACGAGTTTGTAATAGTGATAGAAATGAACGATAAAAATTTGAATGTGAAGGAAGTTGTAGAAAAGACATTGACAGCAATAAAAGAAGAGGAACGGTATGTATTCTTTACAGTTGCAATAAGTAAAATCTACAATGATATTTCTAAATTTGACAAGTGTTATTCGAACCTTACGGAGGCAATTAAATATAGACTGCCTATGGACACAAATCAAATCATAGAAGAGAATGGGACGGAGACAAGAGGCGAGAAATTCTACCTTCCCCTTAAACAGATAGAGCAGTTTACGGAACTTCTATGCAGCGGAAAAAGAGATGAATGTGTAAAGAGAATCCAGGAGATTTTTGAACAAAATGCAAAAGCCAAAGTGAATCAATTTTATATAAACCTTATTTGCAGTGAAATCATAAACTGCTGCATTACTGCAATCAATAACGAGCAGGGAGAAATCAGCCATTCCCTTGATATAAACCGGATTCAGGAGAAGCTCAATGCATGTTGTACCATCGAGCAGTACGAAAAGCTATGCATCCATATGATGGATGAAACCATTCAAAATTTCATTGAAAAGGAAAAGAAGAAGGATTATATCGTTGATTTTATAAAGGAATATATCGATGCTCACTACAATGAGGATTTGTACCTTGAGATATTTGCAGAAAAGCTGAACCTTACAAAGGAATATATCTCCTTATACTTCAAAAGTAAGACCGGCGTAAACCTGATTAACTATCTCAATGAATACCGGGTACGGAAGGCGAAGGAGTTTTTACGGGAAACGGAACTGAGTATCAATGAAGTCGCTCAAAAGGTGGGGTATAATACACCCAATAATTTCAGCAGGATATTTAAGCAATATACAGGCAAATCGCCGAAGGAATACCGCCAGAATATCAATATGTAAGACAGAAAGGAAGGATATAACCATTAATCCTTCCTTGCTTTTTGTATCTTGGAGACGTAACAAAAATTAATATATGTATCAATTTTTAAGATTTTTAATATATGAGTAATTTATTAAGAATGAAAAATTGAAAATGCTGCCGGCCGGTGGTACGCTTGAATCGTTCAACACCTTCTGCAGAAGCGGTAATTGATTAATTGGCAAATGAAGTTAAGGAGGAAGTTAAAAGTGAAAAAGAGAATCATTTCTTTACTATTGACAGTAGCAACAGCTGCAACATTCATTTCTGGCTGTTCATACCAAAAACCCATAAAAAATGAACCTGCCGAACAAACCGGAGGAAAATTGTTCAAAAATCCTGTTACCTTTAAAATGATGGTACAGAGCAATCCCAGTTTTCCTTACCAGAAAGATTGGTATATAGAGAAGGCAATTTCAGAAAAAACAAATGTTAATTTTGAAGTGATTCCCGTGTCAACAAATTATGCGGAAAAGATTAATATAACCATGGCTTCCGGTGAGATACCGGACCTGATGTACACCAATGGATTGGATGTGACGCACCGGTATGGAGCACAGGGAGCTTTTGTCAATGTACTTGATAGTATAAGCAAGCTTCCAAACTTTACAAAATGGAGAGAAAATAACAAGGAGTTTGTTTCCAATTACCTTTCCGCAGATGGAAAGCTCTATTTATTCCCGGAGCAAGGAATTGCGGAAACCAATCGAAGAGGATGGCTGTACCGGGAGGATATATTTAAGAAACATAACCTAAGTATACCCAAGGATGAGAAGGAACTCTACGATGTTCTCAAGAAGCTCAAGGAACTTTATCCGAAGAGTTATCCCTTTACCTTCAGAGAAGGCCTGGAGCAGTTTGCAATGATGGCGGCAAGCTGGGGAACGGATTCGGGAATGTATTATGACAAAGATAAGAAGGAATGGAGATTCGGGCCGGTAGAAACCAATTATAGGGATATGATTGCGTTTTTCAACAAATTGTATAAGGACGGATTAATGCCTCCGGACTTTTTATCCATGAATACGAAGGTGTGGCAGGATGCATTCTCTACAAGTTCAGCATTTATTACTGTCGATTACCTGTCAAGAATAGACTTTTTTAACGGATCTTTGAGAAAAGACAATCCGCAGTTCACCCTTGCATACATGCCACCCCTGAAAGGCGGTGCAAATGGTGTTGCTAAAATGGCAGATTCAGCTACAAATGTAGCCGGATTTAATGTAGCGGCAAATTCAAAGCAGCTGGAACAATTACTGAAATATTGTGACTGGATGTATACCGATGAAGCCAAACAGCTTATGAGCTGGGGAGAAGAGGGAAAAACCTATAGCGTTGAGAATGGAAATAAAAAGTTTATTAACAGTACGGATGTAGCAAGCGTACGCAAAAATTATGGGCTCTCAACCAATGGTTTCTATTTGCTGACGGATTTTAACTCCCATATGTCGACCTTTACCGATGAGCTAAACAAGGGGATTACAGAGAGCAGAAAGTATGACCTGCCTGCAAAACCTACGGTGGCTTTCGAAGACAAGGAGCGGGAGGTGCTCCAGACCGTCGGAGTAAGTATTGATAAATATATGAAGCAGGAGATTTCAAAATTCATACTCTCAAACAGGCCTTTAAGTGACTGGGATAAGTATGTGCAGGAAGTTGAAAAGCTAGGTTTAAAACAGTTGACGGATGTTTATAAGACTGCCTATGAAAGACAGCTTAAAAACAGTAAATAGTTTAAAAAATGTGCAGATAGCGGGCCAATGGCCCGGTATCTGCACGTAAATACAGGCAGCTTAAAGAATGTGAAATGAGGGATAAAATGGAAGCGAAAGTCGGATTCGTGCCTGGAAGAAGGAAAAAGCCAAAACGCAGCAGCTTCAGAAAAGACTTTAATGACAGCAAATATTTATTGATTTTATTCTTACCGTGCTTGCTATACTATATTATATTCAGATATGTTCCCATGTGGGGTGTACTGGTTTCCTTTAAGGACTACAAGGTATTCAAAGGATTTTTCGCCAGCCCCTGGGTCGGATTCAAATACTACGAAATGTTTTTTAACTCACCCGATGCTTTTGTAATTATTAAAAATACACTGATTCTTGGAATTTTAACTTTATTATGGACATTTCCGGCACCGATTATTTTTGCGCTGATTTTGAATGAAGTGAAGAGCAGAAAGTTTAAGAAGCTTACCCAAACCATAAGCTATATGCCTCACTTTATCTCTCAGGTTATTGTAGTAGGTATGGTAATGATGTTCCTGTCTCCGACCCATGGCATTGTAAATACTTTCATCGAGCTTTTCGGCGGGGCAAAAATAAACTTTATGGTTCAGCCCGGCTGGTTCCGTCCCGTTTATATAATATCGGAAATATGGCAGGGAATGGGCTGGGGAGCCATTGTCTATTTGGCTGCACTCACAAATATTGACCCACAGCTATACGAAGCTGCAATAATGGATGGAGCCAGCAGGTGGAAACAGACGATCTATGTGACCCTTCCATGCATAATCCCTACAATAATAACAATGTTTCTCTTACGAACAGGCAGCATACTGGAAGTCGGTTTTGAGAAGGTGCTGCTGATGCAAAACCCTGCAATCTATTCAACTTCCGATGTAATAAGTACTTTTGTCTATAGACAGGGACTTATATCCGGAAATATAAGCTATGCGTCTGCGGTAGGATTATTTAATTCCGTTGTTAACCTGTTTTTTGTAGTCAGTGCAAATTTCCTTGCTAAAAAGTATTCGGAAACCAGTTTGTGGTAGGGGGTGGTCATATGGTATCGAATCATAAAATAACAGTATCTACGATCGTAAGAACGAGCTTGTTGCTATTGATTTTATTGGCAACCGTCTACCCTTTTATCTACATGTTGTCAGTTTCACTTTCTTCGGATATCTATGTCCTGAAAAATGAAGTGACCTTCTATCCAAAAGGATTCAATCTAAAGATGTATGGCTTCGTATTCAGCGATGAACGTATTTTTACGTCTTACAGGAATACTATTCTATATGTTGCCGTAGGAACCGTAATATCGTTGGCGGTAACCTGTGCCGGAGCCTTCGCGCTAAGTAAGAAAAGACTGCTGTTTAACAAGGCCTTCAGTATCATGATTGTAATAACCATGTTTTTTGGCGGGGGGATGATACCAACCTACCTGACCGTTAAGGGACTGGGAATCTATGATACCCTTTGGGCCATTGTGCTGCCGGGAGCTGTAAGCACATGGAACCTTATGGTTATGAAAACCTTTTTCGTGCAATTCCCGGGAGAGATCGAGGAGTCCGGCAGAATAGACGGCCTTAACGATATAGGAATCTTCTGGTATCTCGTGCTTCCCGTCTCAAAAGCGATTCTCGCAACAATAGGATTATTTTACGCGGTATCACTTTGGAATTCCTATCTGGCGCCTTTAATCTATTTGAATACTCCCGAAAAATATCCTCTGCAAATAATACTGCGGGAGATACTTTTATCCGGCTCCAGCTTTAACAATGATGTAGTTTCCGTCGGAGGCGACGGTGTAGTCGTTGAGGAAGCACTTAAATATGCCACTGCCATTGTGTCCATTATACCCATTATTGCAGTATATCCGTTCCTGCAAAAATATTTTGTTAAAGGTGTAATGGTTGGTTCCGTGAAGGGCTAGCGAAAGGAGACTTTTTATGAATATCATACCACGTCCCAAAGACATCAAAGTAGGGGATGCTTTTACTGACTGTCCGGAAAGCAGCCAAAGGGCGTATACAAATTGCGGACAGAGCCTTTTAGGCTACTATGAAGGAAAGCTGGATAAGGAAATAAAACATATAAACAATGGTGCATATAAATTCTTCTATATCGGCCCCAGTCAGGTAGATTCGGGTGCCATACGCTTGGACCCCTTCCTTGAGGAGAAACGCGAAGGCTATGAACTAACGCTAAACGCAGAGGGTTTGTTGATAACATCCTCTTCCGATGAAGGAATCTTCTATGGCTTCCAGACCTATAGACAGTTGATTGAGCAGGAGTGCAGCAAAGAGGTCAAGATTATCGACTGGCCTGACAATGCCATAAGAGGCTTTCACTTTGAATTGCGATATGCCATGCCGAAATTCGAAAGAGTACTGGAGATCATTGATGAAGTAGCCCAGTTTAAGTTGAACACACTGCTGATGGAGTATGAGAATCGGTTTCCGTATAACCAATACCCGGATATCAGAAGCAGCCATGCTTTTAGTGAAGAAGAGCTGAAAACAATGCTGGCATATGCAAAGGAGCGGTTCATAGAAATAATTCCGCTTCAGCAAACCCTGGGACATCTTGAATACATTCTAAAAATGGATACGTATAACCACTTAAAAGAGGTTAAGGAGGACGGGATCATAACGGAATTGCCTTTCTCCTTTAACGGTGTCGGATTCAAGCACTTTAATGATATTGACGAGATCTGTGCTACAAATGAAGAGGCCTATAGGCTTGTCGAAGCGCTTTGCAGGGAGGTTGTTTCAGCGCATCCGCAAAGCAAGTATATTCATATAGGCTGTGACGAAGCATGGAATTTGCTGACCTGCAGCTCCTGTAGAGAAAAATATGGAAAAGAGGGAGCCAAAAAGCTTTATATCGACCATATAAACAGAATGGCCGGATTGGTAAAGGAAGCGGGCAAAACGCCGATTATCTGGGATGACATGTTGAGGCATCTTGAAAAAGAGGATTTTGAGCTCCTGGACAAAAATATTGTCTTGATGTGCTGGCTTTACTTTAGAAGTGATTATGAAAAAGGCTTGGAGCTGATTCGAAAGTATAAAGACGCCGGTTTTGAAGTTATCGGTGCCTCGACGGCAAAATGCAGTGAGGGCGTGAATCCTCTGTATCTTGACATGCCTTACATGGAGGAGCGGCTCGGAAATATAGAGGTCTGGGGCAAACTGTCGAAGGAATTCCAACTGCCCGGTGTTATTACAACGCTGTGGTCAAACTATACAGGGACCATAGCACCGCCGCATCCTTTCTTCGATACAGCCTGGTACCCCGTGGTATTTTCTGCGGAAGTATACTGGAACTCCAGCACCGTGAGGGAAGAATTTTACCAACGGTTCATGGATAATTATTTTGGAGTAGAAGCAGAAGAAGGCGCGCTCGATAATAATAACGCCTGCAGTTTCAGGGTGTTTAGTTCTGTGGCGGAGAAGGGAAAAAGGCACCGGTATCTTGCTGAAGTTTACAAGGTCATGGCGTTAGTCAGTGCCTACCGGCTTAAAAGTGCAGCGATCCATCGAGAAATATATAAATTGTTTATCCCGACTACCGGGCCGGAAAAGATGCTGGTACGGAAAAGGCTTCAGGAAGTTGTAAGCCTGAGAAACTATGTAAAACCGATGATAAAAGAAGTACTGAGCAGGAACTACAGAGAGGAAGATATTGAAGAATTTATAAATTCAAGGTTTATGCTGGACGAAAGGATCAATGAAAGGATCTTATAGGAAATAGGAGGTCTAAGAGCTATGAAAATCAGTGTGCTTAAGAAAGAGATAAAAACAGCAGTGTGACAGTAAACGGAATAACGCTGGGCAGTGATTCGCCCTCGCAAAGGATTGATCTCAATACAGGAAGCAACGTTATTACCATAATAGTTACTGCTCAGGACGGAATGACGAAAAAGAGATATACAATAACTGCAGAGGTTATACCGGACATTGAAACGATGCAAAAGCTTGTGAAGAACTATACAAAGTCAGGGGAACTAAAGGAGTCGTTATCTGCGCAGCTCTATAATTCACTGGAGACTGCACGGCATATGGTAGATAAAAACAGTTACGATAAAGCGTCCAAGCACCTGGAGGATTTCATAAAACACCTGAATAGCAAAGCTATGGATAAATTTATTTCGGAAGGTGCCAGGAAAAGCCTTAATTGCAGCGCAGGGCTTTTATACGGTAAATGGAAGAATATGAACCAATAAAATAACAGCGATTCCGCATGGGTTTGCAGCTCTCACCCAAGGGGGCGAGAGCTGCTTGCTGCAATATTGAGTATGTAAATTATCTGTATAGCTGTTTTGATTGGAATATAGAGACGATCGGAGGAAGAAGCATGATTAAAGCAGGCATTATCGGGGCGGGCGGCATCAGCAGTTCATATATGTCGGCGGCAGAGAATTTATCCGGCATTGAAATAACCTGTATGGCTGACCTCGTTGCAGAAAAGGTTGAAAAGTTTGTGGAGAAGTACGGAATTAAATCTTACAGGGAATATGGGAAAATGATCGATGCAGAGAAGTTGGATGCAGTAATAATCGCTCTACCCCATAGCCTCCACAGGGATGTTGTGATTGACTGCTGCAAAAGGAAGCTGCATGTTTTGGTAGAGAAGCCCATGGCTGTTTCAAGCTCGGAATGTGAAGAAATGATAGCAGCAGCAAAAGCGCAGGGGATCAAGCTTATGGTAGGACATATACAAAGGTATTTCCCGGAGAATAGGAAGGCAAAGGAAATTATCCAATCGGGAGAACTTGGTAAGCTTACAATGATTGTTGACATAAGAAACAATGATTATTTTACCGCGGAGAGACCGCAATGGTTTTTCAATCCCAGGGTATCCGGAGGAGGCATCTTCATGAACTACGGAGCACATTCCTTAGATAAAATAATGTGGCTTACGGACAGTAAGGTGAAGAATATCTCAGGAAAGATCGGGTACCACGCAGAAGGGATGCCTGTAGAAGGAAATGCTCAAGTCATGGTAGAACTGGAAAATGGCATTACAGCGGTTGTAAGCCAATGTGGCTACAAAGGGGATGTAAGGAACGAAACACAGCTGTATATGACAAAAGGAACCCTTACGTTATGTACCGGCAAAGGGCTGTATATGGACAGGGGAAAAGGATATGAAGAGGTGTTTGTCAGACAAGACGGAAAGGCCTTCGAAAGACAGCTTACAAGCTTTATAAAAAGTATAGAGGAAGACAGGGAGCCTGAAATAACGGGACAATATGGCAAGGATATTATCTCGGCCATTGAAAAGGTTTACTGCTGCACGAACCAAGGAATTTGATTAAGTAGGAGGAACATGAACATGATAAAGAGCTTCGTAAAGGAAAAACTTAAAGTGAATGTATATGAAACCAGAAAACAGATGGGAGCATCGGCCGCAGCGGATGCAGGGGCAAAAATCAAGGAGCTTTTGAAATTCAGGGAAGAAATAAATATGATTTTTGCTGCAGCGCCCTCTCAAAATGAATTCATTGAGTCGCTAATCAATGATAAGGAAATAGAATGGCACCGGATCAATGCCTTCCATATGGATGAGTATATAGGCCTTGCGCCGGATGCACCCCAGGGTTTCGGCAATTTTTTGAGGGACAGGATTTTCGGAAAGCTGCCCTTTAAATCCCTTCATTACCTTAAGGGCAATGCTAGAGATAGGGAAGAGGAGTGTGAGCGGTATTCGAAGTTGCTGGAAAGCAATCCTGCGGATATTGTATGCATGGGGATTGGTGAAAACGGGCACATTGCCTTTAATGATCCTCATATTGCACTATTTAATGATTGTGCACGGGTCAAAATCGTTGAACTCGATCAGAAGTGCAGACAGCAGCAAGTCAATGATGGATGCTTTGACACAATAGACAAAGTACCCACGCATGCGATTACACTAACCATACCTGCCCTTATGAGCGGTAAATTTATCTTCTGCATGGTTCCCGCAAAAACGAAAGCACAAGCGGTTTTCCATACCGTAAAAGGGGAAATAACGGAGAAATGTCCTGCATCGATTTTACGAACCCACGAAAATGCCGTATTGTACACGGATAAAGAGAGTGCGGAATTACTACTGTAAAGGGAAGAAGGCTTTGCGATGGATAAGGTAAAAATCAATAATGGAAGTATAATTACACCTTACAGAATTATAAAAAATGGCTGCATACTGATAGAAAACGGTACCATTGCCGAGGTGGCCGAAAAGGATATACAAACGGAAGATTACAGGATCATTGATGCAGTAGGAAAATATATCTCTCCGGGTTTTATTGATATTCATGTCCATGGCGGAGGCGGGCATGATTTTATGGATGGTATGGTAGAAGCGTATCTTGGAGCTGCGGAAGCTCATGCGGTTCACGGGACAACTGCAATGGTACCTACAACACTTACAAGTACAAAGGATGAGCTCAAAAATACCTTTTCAACCTTTAAGGAAGCGAAGTCCAGGAATAAGAAGGGAGCGCAGCTTCTTGGATTGCATCTGGAGGG
Source organism: Bacillota bacterium (assembly GCA_023419605.1). Taxonomy (GTDB): domain Bacteria; phylum Bacillota; class Clostridia; order Acetivibrionales; family JAEZXR01; genus JAEZXR01. Next base: position 90,977 of record JAEZXR010000127.1, read on the forward strand.
ACCCTATTTTGCCATGTCCCAAAAGGGGGCCCAGGACCCCCGATATATAAGAAATCCTGAGAAGAAGGAGTATGAAGAAATACTGGGGTGGTCGGAGGATATCCTTCGGTGGAGTGCGGCACCGGAACTTGAAGGTGCTATGGAGTTTGGAAGAAAACTGAGAAGCAGGGGGATACTCCCTTCCATCGCCCATACCGATGCGGACTGCGAGATAGTCGAAGCTGCCTTTGAGAATGGGTTTACCCATATTACACATCTGTATTCCGCGATGTCTTCCGTACGAAGGATCAATGCCTTCAGGCATGCCGGTGTAGTTGAAGCAGCCTACCTGATGGATGAAATGACGGTAGAAATAATAGCAGATGGAATCCATCTCCCTTCAAGTCTGTTAAAGCTTATTTACAAAATCAAAGGTGCCGGCAGGATTGCTTTGGTTACCGATTCCATGAGGGCTGCAGGGATGCCGGAAGGAGAAAGTGTACTGGGGAGTTTGAAGGACGGCCAAAAGGTTATTGTGGAAGATGGCGTGGCAAAGCTTATGGACAGAAGTGCCTTTGCCGGAAGCGTAGCCACCGCAGACAGGCTCGTGCGGACGATCATTGCACAGGCAGGAGTTCCGCTGGCGGAAGCTGTAAAAATGATGACGGCTGTTCCAGCGGAAATAATTGGAGCAGGAAGCAGAAAAGGAAGCCTTGTTCCGGGGAAGGATGCCGACATCGTTCTATTTGATGATCATATCAATGTTCATACAACCATGATCCAGGGAAGGATCATTTTTAATAAAAATAAATAAACAGTTTTCCAGAAAGGAGAATCAGCATGAAGATCAATGTGACCGGAGATGTGGACGGACTCCATGAGGGAATCGAAATACTAAGCAAGGAAATGAATATTTCGTTATCGGAGGATGGTATTCCAGTAAAAGCGATAAAGGCACCGGGCAGCATAGAGATGTCCTTTGAAAATGGACAGGGAAAAATAAAATACAGTGAAAAAATACATTTCTTTCGAGCACTCGGATTATTTGTGGAAGCAGCAAGGGAAAAACAAAGCTTTAAGACAATGGAAGAGCCTCAATTCAGTTTGAACGGAGCCATGCTTGACGTATCGAGAAATGCGGTTTTAAAGGTGAGCAGTATAAAATATATCATAAGAAAAATGGCATTGATGGGACTGGGTCTCATGATGCTTTATACGGAAGATACCTATGAAATCAAGGATAGGCCCTATTTCGGCTATATGAGGGGACGTTATACTGCGGAAGAATTAAAGGAATGCGATGACTATGCATACCTTTTCGGGATCGAGATTGTTCCATGCATCCAGACCCTGGCGCACCTTACGGAAGCGCTGAAGTGGAGCTATGCTTCGGAGATAAGGGATACGGAGGATATACTGCTGGTAGGGGAGGAAAAAACATATCAGTTCATCGACGATATGATAAAGGCAGCTTCGGAACCCTTCAGAAGTAAAAAAATCCATATAGGAATGGATGAAGCGCATCATTTGGGGTTAGGAAAGTATCTTGATAGAAACGGATACAGAAGAAGATTCGACATCATGAACGAGCATCTTTTTAAGGTGCTTCAGATTACTGAAAAGTATGGGTTACAGCCGATGATATGGAGTGACATGTATTTCAGGTTGGCTTCCAAAACCGGAAACTACTATGATTCACAGGCAGTAATCCCCGAGGATGTTATCGAACAATATCCGAAAGAAGTGCAGTTGGTGTACTGGGATTATTACCATAATGATGAAGGAACCTATGTAGAGTATATAGGGAAGCATAAGAAATTCAGTGATACCATTGCTTTTGCAGGAGGGATCTGGACATGGGCAGGCAATATGGTCAATTACAATAAAACTTTTATCACTACTCATGCGGCTTTACGGGCTTGTAAGAAGGAAGGGGTTAAAGAAGTATTCGCTGCCCTGTGGGGGGATAACGGTGCGGAAACAAACCTTCTTTCCGCGTTGTTAGGATTACAGTTGTTTGCAGAGCACGGGTACTCGGAAGATATTGACACGGAAAAGCTTAAAAAAAGATTTAGGTTCTGCACTGGCGGAGACTATGATTCCTTTATGGAGTTAAGCCTGCTGGATGCGATTCCGGGCACAGAACCGGCCAATATTATGCTGGAGGTTGCCAATCCCTCAAAGTTTCTCTTATGGCAGGATATTTTAATGGGACTGTTTGATAAGGAAGTGGACGGCTTAAAACTGAAGGACCACTACCTTTCAGTGGCAGAAAAGATGGCTGCGCACTCTGGTGCAAACAGTGAATTAAGTATCCTGTTTGAATTTGCCGGACAGCTTGCCAAAGTACTCGGGCGTAAAGGTGAAATGGGACGTACGATAAAGAACTGCTATGACAACGGGGATATGGAAGCTCTAAAGGGAATTGCGGAAAAGGAGTTACCTCAGCTTTATATAGAGGTCAATGACCTGAGAATCATTCATCGGCGGCAGTGGTTTGAACTAAACAAACCCTTTGGATGGGAGATTATTGACATACGCTACGGCGGGCTGTTAGCCAGAATCGATTCCGCTATTTCACGGCTGTCGGACTATGTTGCAGGGAAAGTAAGCGTTCTTGAAGAATTGGAAGAGGAAAGATTGGATTACTTCGGAGCATATAATGAAGAAGAACGACCGGGGAGATGCAACCGGTACAGTAGGATTATCAGCACGAGTCCACTGGGATAGAATGTTGAATCCGGCATAGTTGTCTTTTCAGGTTTTTCCTGTACGCCGGTTTTAAAGCATTGAAAGTGGCAATTCCTGGCGCCACCGGGAAATTTCCCTCCTTACAGGATATGTTCAGGTGGGCTGGCTGTGAAAAACCATTAAAAGCAAAAAGGCGATGGGTAAAACCAGTCGTCTTTTTTTATTCGGAAGGATAAGCTAGCTTCCCCGGTTGGCTTTGAATAAGCGGAGAGATTTATATTGAATATGTATAAATATACATATATAATAATCATTATACATTAAAAAGAAAGGGAGGTAGCAGCATGGAACAATTTGATAAGGTTACAGTGCTTAAAAAAGCAAATATTTATTTTGATGGGAAGGTTACCAGCAGAACCGTTTTATTTGAGAACGGTGAAAAGAAAACGCTAGGGATTATGCTGCCGGGTGAATATCAGTTTGGTACTGCAAAAAAGGAACTGATGGACATTATCCAGGGAACTCTCGATGTAAAACTTCCAGGCAGCGATCAATGGAGTACATTTATCGGTGGGGAATTCTTTGAGGTTCCAGCAAACTCCAGCTTCAAGTTAATTGTAAAGGAAACGACGGATTACTGCTGTTCCTATATAAAGGAGTAGAATTTTATAAATAGCGGGTTGTTTTCCGTACATAAGTGCATCTGCCAGGAGGGTAGATGCTTTTTGTTTTCAGCTCTTCCGGCTCTCTATTCCTCTGGATTGGTTATACCTGCAAAACTCCTTTTCGCTTAAGGAAAAAATTAATTGGAAAAGTAATCATAAAACTCTTGTAAAGAAATTTAATTCGTAGTAAAATGATAGAAATAGTTGGTATTAGTTGCATGATGCCTGCATATACCTTTATAAAGGCATCCGATAATAACAAGAGGTGATTGTATGGGGATTGTAATTGTAGGCGGAGATTACTTTGAAACGATACATTGTAATCTCTGTAAAAACGGCTTTTGTATCATTAAACATATAAGTGGAAGAAAAAATAGTCACAAGTCTGTTGAAATACCGAAAAATGCGGATGTAGTGTTAGTATTTACAGACTATGTAAGCCATAACTTATGCGAGCATATAAAAAAGGAATCCAAAAGACTGGGTATAAGGGCAGTATACTGTAAAAGAGCCTGGTCCCATGTTGCAGCCTTATTGTGCGGCTAAAAATCATAGAACCCGAAGATTTGGATGTCCTGTCGATCACTATGCCTGTTTGATCGAATATAGAGCCGGGAATGAATTCCCGGCTCTATATTTTATACATCATTATTTTTTATGGAGTGCTTTTTTGCATTGGGATTGTGATTTTGTCCTTCCGCAGTAATGGGGGTTTGCCCGCGGCTTTTTTCTCTTCGCGCTTTTTTATTGTCAGGTTGGCTGTCCTTTGGCATAGAGTTCTCTCCTTATAACGACAGTGCATTCACTGAACAGAATTCCTAATGCTTATGGCAGTTTGAGGGTGTGCTCTCTGCCTGGGCGGGATTCGGAATTTGACCGCTGCTTGATTTTACTCGTGCTTTTCTTTGTTCCGGTTGTTTTTTCTTTGCCATCGTTACTTACCTCCAATTAATTGTTGCAATATTATTTTACCGTAGAAACAAAAAAATACTCCTGGCAGACAATAATTAGCAGTTGCATGCAAAAATATGCCGATGATTTTCAGGTTCCTTTTATTGTAATGTAAAGTGATATTCTGATATAATGATCTAAAAAATAATATATAACGCTTGACCGTATTTATTATAGATTCTGTAAGTCTGTAATTGGAGGGCATATGAAGTTTTTTAAAAAATTAACCATAACAACGCAGCTTGCTATCAATGCCTTATTAACCTTGCTGGCTGTCATCGCCATCTTCTCCCTGGCCTATTATAAAACTTCCGAAATCCTCATGAATAAGAATAAAAACTATACTTCCGAGATTACAGCCAATATACAGCATAATATAACCAACTACTACAAGGAAATAAAAAGTATTCTGCAAAATATAGGCTATGACTCCAACACACAGAAGATCTTTTCCAGCGATAACTTGATGGACTCCTATGCTGCGGGAGAGGAATTAAAGATACTAACCATAAACATGGTTAACATAAAAAAAGACATCTTTGATATTGCCATCATCGGGGAAAACGGAAAATATTTTACCATGAGCGGGGAATATGAACCCGTAAAAAAGCTCATGGCATCAATACCGGCGGATGGAAAAATCTATAATACCGGCTTTGAAAGGCTCGAAAGGCTAAATCAGGCAGATCGGATCTTCTTCCTGTATGGGATGCATTTTTACTCCGCCTATGATTCCGGCTCCTACGCGAAAAGGCTGGGCTTTAGTGCCATACTGGTGGATTTGCAGCCCCTGTTCCAGGAAATCGATAAAGTGTCCAGCAATACGGAAATAAAATATTATCTTATGGATAAGAAAGGGGACTTGTATTCACCCAATGACCCCCTCAAAATCAACAACAATAAGGAAGCAATCCGGAAAATCATAAAAAATTCAAACCTGGAACCCATAAACCAGCAGGTTGTTGAAATCAATGGAGCAAAAAATATTATGATGGTGAGGGATATCCCGGAAATCGAAGGTAAAATAGTAAGCTTCGTACCTGAAAAGGAACTTTTTTCTGAAATCGTAGAAGTCAGAAAGGTCATTCTTATTATTTTCCTTATGGCCGTATTCTTGCTGTCCATACTTTTCTTCTTTATTACCTATAATATCACACAGCCCATAAAGAAACTGATTCTTTTCATGAACCATTTGAAATCCGGAAGCATAAAGGATCTGAAAAAGAAGGTTCAATTGGAAGGAAGCTCGGAAATTAATATACTGGAATATGAATTTAACAGCATGATGAAGGAAATCAACGACTTAACCCACCGGCTCTTTGAGACCAGTTCAAAGCTTTACGAAGCCGAAATTGAGAAGGAAAAGGCAAATCTGGCTTTTTTGCGCAGTCAAATCAATCCGCATTTTTTATATAATACCCTGGAAGTGATGAAGGGGATTTCCCTGGAAGAAGGTGTGGAAAAACTCTATGAAATGACCAAGGCCCTGGCATTAATATTCCGATACAGTGTGAATGGATCAAGCATTGTAGATTTAGGGGAGGAAATAAAAATCATACAAGCCTATGTCCAGATACATGTCATACGGTTTGGGGACAGGATCGAGGCAAACTGTGATTTTCCTGATCCCACCCGGAGTGCCAAAGTTTTTAAGATGATTTTGCAGCCGTTGGTAGAAAATGCCATATACCATGGACTTGAACCCAAAAGAGGCAAAGGGGCATTATGGATTGGAAGCAAAATCGAGAAGGGAAATCTGTACATCTGGGTAAAAGATGATGGCGTCGGCATGGAAGCGGAGAAGTTAAAAAATATTAAAGCCCGCCTTTCGGAATCAACGGGCCGGAGTCAGGAAGATACCAAAGCAGACAGCATAGGAATATATAATGTGAATAATAGAATAAAGCTGACCTATGGAGCAGACTATGGACTCAGCATTGAAAGTGAAAAGGATAAAGGTACGGAAGTTCGAATAACCATTCCTTTACAGGAGGTATGAAATGTATAAAGTATTTATTGCTGATGACGAGGAGTTTGTAGTGAAAAGCCTGATGAAAGGCACCCGGTGGGAGGAATACGGATTTGAGGCTGTTGCCAGCGCCAAAGACGGGATTGAAGCCTATGAAGCCATATGCAAGGCAAAGCCGCACCTTGTGTTCACAGATATACGGATGCCGGGGATGAGTGGGTTGGAGTTGATAAAAAATATCCAGAAGGTCCACAGGGATATTTTATTTGTCGTAATCAGCGGATATGCTGAGTTTGCCTATGCACAAAAGGCCATTGACTATGGTGCCATCGGCTACTGTCTGAAGCCCTTTGACGAAGATGAAATCAGCAGCCTGCTGAAAAAAGCAAGAAGCATCTTGGATAAGACGGCGGAGGATGACCGTGATGCGCTGTCGCTTTTGGAAGAAGATAATAGCGAAACCGTAGGCAAACTGGAGGATTTCTTGAAAAAGAATGGAATCGATGTGGAGAAGGGCATTGTTATAATCGCGTCCATTGGCAGCAAGCAGCTCGTGTTTCCGAATGAATTGAAATATATAAAGGTAAAAACCGGCAGTTATAAATATGTGTATATCTTGGAAAACAGTGCCTTCTTAGAGGTGGAGCAAGCCATGGGGGACAGAGTACCGGACGAAATTAAAGGGGTTGGAATCTGTGAAGGGATTTATTCAACGGCACATCTGAGAAAATACGTGGATGAAGCATTTACATCGGCCTACCAGTTTTTTATTACCGGGAAAAGAGGTGTATACAGGTCAATCCATGTTAATCACCGGTCGATGGAAACTTTGATTGATAAATTTGAAAGCGATATCGCCAGAATGGATATCGGCGAAGTCATAAAAGTCTTTGACGCCATCCGTGATACGGCTGAAAATGGAGCTTGCACCATCAAACATGCCGTCAATATTTATAATGCCCATGTAAAGATTTCATCGCGGGTGTTGGGAGAAGAGAATTATGAGGAGTATGCGTACAGCTTTGAAGACCTATGCTACCTTTTTAAGGATATACACGCCATGCTGGAATATATCCGGTCTAAAATAACCGGCTTTGTAGGAATTAAGAAAAGTGTGCTGAAAGAGGATGTTAAAAATGAGTACTTTAAAAAAATAATTCAGCATATCAATCAGAATTTTTATAAGGAAATTTCCATTTTGAGCTTGTCACAGGATTTTTCCATAAATCCCAACTACATCAGCCAGCTTTTTAGAAAAGAAGTAGGCATGACATTTACGGATTATATCACAAATTTACGAATGGATTATGCAAAGGAACTGCTGCATAAAACACAATATTCCCAGGGAGAGGTGGCAAGTAAATGTGGGTATACGGACTATTTCTACTTCATAAGAGTATTTAAGAAAACCACCGGATTGACGCCGGGGCAGTTCCGGCAAAAGGTTAATCATAAAAATTGAAGGTAAAAGTCAGGGAAAAATGCCTATGGATTTAAATGGGCAGGTTATGGATTTAAAATAGAGCGGAGAAGAAAACATCAACTCCCCTCTATTTTTTTCATGTATTTTAAATATATTTTATAAGTTTAGTTAATGTAATGCTGGAAAGGAACATGATATTATATCCATAATCAGGAAATATACAGGCTGTCAACTTACGAAGGGAAGGAGGGGGCATTGATTTCGAAAGTTCCGATAAACCATAATTAAATTGAAGGAGGAGTATGTATGCGTGTACTAAAATCTTTTTCAAAACAGTTGCCGGAGGGGAGAAAATTCCTGGTAGCTTTCCTCGTCGTGTGCATGATATTCACTGCCATGTCTTTTGGCACCGGCCTTCAGAAGGTTGCGGCAGATGCCTATCCCCAGTGGAATGCAACAACTGCCTATTCTACGGGGGCTATTGTCATACACAACCGTGCAACCTGGCAGGCAAAATGGTATAACGTAAATGAAGAACCCATGGAGGTTCAAGGGAATGCATGGACGTGTATAGTTCCTGCACCTCCCATACCACCGGCGGTTGCAGAAGAGCCGAACGGTTACGATGTACCGGCAGTCTTTTACGATGATTTCAATACCTATGCTACAAGTGACGATCAAGCGTTAAAGGATTTCGGCTACGAAGTCAGTGACCGGACCGGAGGCCCGGGGCCCGGCGGTTGTACCTGGTCGAAGAACAATGTAACCTTCGTTGCGGACCCCGGCAAATCAGGCAACAAATTTCTGCGGCTGACTTCAACGACAAACGGCCAGGGGAACAACACCGTACAGGCGGAAATCATGGCTCCGCAGCAGTTCCTCTACGGAACCTATGCTGCAAGAATAAAATTTGCCGATGGACCGGTGTATGGTCCTGACGGAGACCAAATCGTTGAAACCTTCTATACAATTTCCCCGTACACCTTAGCCAACAGCACCGATTACGGTGAAATGGACTTCGAATACCTGGCAAACGGAGGATGGGGAAAGCCCATGAATACCATGTGGACAACGACCTGGGATACTGCAAATGACCGGGTAACACAATCAACCAGCAAGAGCTTCGATGGCTGGCATACCTGCGTAATCCAATGTTCCAGCACTGAAGTGAAATACTACATCGACGGCTATTTAACCGCAACCCATACGGGCAAGTATGTCCCCACCACCCCCATGTTTCTGTCCTTCAACCAGTGGTTTATCGATGGAGTATGGGCAGGCGGAAGCGATCCGAGGGCTTATGTGGAGGATATTGACTGGGTTTATTATGCAAAGGACCGGTTGATGGTGCCTGCCCAGGCGGAATCCAACGTAAATTACTACCGGAGCAATGCAGTAGCCAGAAAGGACACCGTGAAGGGGTCCAGCAATAATAAGGGCCCGGGTGCGGCAGTGGTGACAGTGGATAATCCCGTCAATGCCGGCAGCTATACGGTCACGGTTACGGTACCCGCCGGAAATACGGCTACTTCAATGGACCTGTACCAGGGAAGTGCAAAAGTGCTGACAAAACCTGTAACGCCCAATTCATCAGCAGCCCAAACCTTCACGTATCCGGTGGCAAGCAAGCCCAGCGGAATCTACAGCTACAGGGCGGATCTGTCCAACTCCTCCGGAACTACCCAAAGCACAACTACAACGGTACAGGTTACTTCATCCAATAATACGCTTATTCCGGCCGCAGTAGGTGTAGACAACCCGAGCAACACCGGAAGCTACACAGTTACGGTTACAGTACCTGCCGGCAATACGGCAACCGATGTGAAGCTGTATGAAACCATTGGCGGAAGCAGCACGACAGTGCTTAGCAATACCACGATACCCAACGCCTCGTCAGCACAGACCTTTACCTATACGGCCACCAACAAGGCGGCGGGAACCTATACATACCGGGCCGATGTGGCAGATAGCGGAGGAAACACGGCGCAAAGCAGTATCCTGACAGTGACTGTAAATGCCGGTCCGACATTGAAGCCGGCAAGTATTGCTGTTGACAATCCGGTCAACACCGGCAGCTACAAAGTTACGGTCACAGTACCCGCCGGGAATACGGCAACCGGTGTGAAACTGTATGAGACCGCAGGCAGCAGCACTGTGACAGTGCTTAACAATGCCCTTACACCCAATGCTGCCTCTGCACAGACCTTCACTTATACTGCAACCGGCAAGACCGCCGGAACGTATAGTTATAGAGCGGATGCAGCCGATGCCGGCAGTACTGTAGCGCAAAGCAACACCGTTATAGTGACGGTAGCTTCCAGTTCCAATTCCAGTAATGTAGCGGCAGGGAAGAGTATCACCTCCAGTGTCGGGCCCATCGCAAACGGGTCGGTAGTGACGGATGGCGACAAGACCACCTACAACCTGGCAGGTGCCGGTGAAGGGCTTCAATGGATACAAATCGACTTGGGCCAGAGTTATCTGATAAACAAAATTAACCAATGGCATTATTTTGGCGATGGCAGGACCTACCACGATGTAATTGTGCGAGTTTCCAACGATCTCGGCTTTAGCAGCGGTGTAACAACGGTATTTAATAACGATACCGACAACAGTGCGAAACTGGGAACAGGAACCGATGCGGAATATGCAGAGAGCAGTTCCGGCAAGACTGTGGTGTTCAATGCTGTAAATGCTCGGTATGTCAGGCTCTATGTAAATGGCAGCACAATGAATCCCTATAACCATTTCGTAGAGGTAGAGGTATGGTCGGCAGGAAGCTGACAGAATTCCCGTGGAGGATTCATAAAGTAAGGATTCCGGAATAATTTACTGATATAACGAGGCATAAGATGGGCCCCCGCCCCACCTCTATAGGTGGCGGGTCCCGATTAACTTTATAGGCGGCGAGCATATCTCCCGCCTCGTTGAAACGGTGTGTTGAAATTGCTCCGCAATTTCTTCCGTTGTTATAAGAAAACAGGGTGAAGCAGGGAAAGGGGGGGAATGGAAACTGCTTTTATAAAACAAGTATTTTTTCGGTTATTTGTAAAAAAAGAAAGGGGTTATCGTTATGTTAAAAATGAGATGCAGGGTTTCAGCGTTGAATCGGAGCGTCCTGTCGGTTTTCCTGATACTGTGTTTGCTGGTAACCGGCATGGTCATGTTCTCGGGAACTGCTTTGGCCGGCCCTACCAATGTAGCAGCGGGCAAAGCCATTACAGCCAGTGATACCATCTGGGGAACTGCTGCCTTTGCAACCGACGGAGACAAAAACACAAACAATTACATCGGAGTTACGGAGAATTTGCAGTGGATTCAGATTGACCTGGGCCAGAGCTATAACATCAATCAGGTCAATCTGTGGCATTACTTTGGCGATGGCAGAACCTATCATGATGTAATTGTGAGGGTATCCAACAATTCTGCCTTCGGCAGTGGAGTCACCACCGTATTTAACAATGATACAAACAACAGTGCAGGCTTCGGCGCAGGGACAAATGCGGAATATGCGGAGACTGCCCAGGGTAAAACCATTACCTTCAATACAGTCAATGCAAGATATGTACGGCTCTATACAAACGGAAGCACGGCCAATATTTACAACCATTATGTAGAAGTGGAAGTGTATGGCGCAGCTTCTGCAACACCGACCCCCACCCCCACAACGACACCGCCTCCTTCCTCGGGGAAAGTAATGTTTGACGATTTTAACTATACAGGCCCCTGGGATAATAATCTCAGCTCCCATGGATGGTCTGTAAAGACAGGGATCGCAGGACCCGGACCCAGTGGCTGCTCCTGGTCGGCAAACAATGTTTCCTTTATCGCAGACCCGCAAAATTCCAATAACAAACTGATGCGATTGACGGCAAGTACCGACGGTACCGCTTCGGGCACAAGCCAGGCGGAGGTACTGACGTCCTCCATGAAATATTTCAGCGGAACCTATGCGGCAAGAGTAAGATTCACGGATACACCGACTTCCGGGGCGGACGGTGCTGCCATCAATGAAACCTTCTTCACCATATCGCCCCTGAGCTATGACAATGACCCCAATTACAGTGAACTGGATTTTGAATATCTGGCAAACGGCGGCTGGGGGATTACGGGTCCGACCATGTGGAACACATCCTGGTATACCTACAGCAACAATCCATGGAGCAAGGACAATGTGTACCAGGCCTTTAATTCCAGTCACAGCGGATGGCATACCCTGGTGATTACCGTTGCAAACGGAGAAGTTAAGTATTATATCGATGGTGTGTTAAAAACGACACATAATGGTAAGTACTATCCCAGAAAGAATATGGCTATCGACTTTAATTTATGGTTCCTGGCGGAGGGGCCTCTCACTCCCAGTACCTATGTAGAGGATATCGACTGGGTATACCATGCGAAGGACACGGTACTTACACCTGCACAGGTGGATACAGCCGTACAAAGCTACAAATCCCAGGGGACCACATTCACCGATACGGTGAACTGATTCTTCTTCGGAACAATGAATTGCCCATAGATGTGCAGGAAGCACGTTTGGGGTGCTAAAAAACAAAGGGAAGCGGATGCCGTCTGCTTCCCCTTGTTTTTTGGGGAATCGAGATATTATTCCTCCGCATAGGAAACCTCAATTTCGATAGAGGGAACAGGCAGGACAGCACATAAGACAAAACCGTCGTTATGCGAATGGACGGATGTTAGAAGGGGGATACGCCGCAGGTTCCCAAACTAATTATTATACATATTTTTTATAAGATATGTTTATTGTTCACAGCGGCCTTCCCTGCTAAAATTAATTTGGAAACGCAAGCAAACCGGTATTGAACAAGGAAGGCAGTCAAGTCACTCCAGGAGAAGAATCAGGGGCTAAGGAAAGTAATCTATAATATTTGCTGACTTGGGAGGAAGTAAATGGACTCAAAAAAATCGTTACTGCAGGCTAGAGAAACATCCTTAATAAAATCAATTCTGTTTTACAAATATTTTTATATCATGCTGATTCCGGTCATTGTATGGTATGCTGTTTTTGCCTATGCGCCAATGTATGGGATTACCCTTGCTTTTAAAACCTTTCATTATGGGAAAGGAATTCTGGGAAGCCCGTGGATAGGCTTGCAGCATTTTCAAGAGTTGCTGCTGGACCGGGATTTTTGGTCTGCATTCAGAAATACGGTGATTATCAGCCTGGGTAAACTCGTATTTCATTTTCCTACACCCATTCTATTAGCCATCATGCTGAATGAATTCATGTTTGTCCACGGAAAGAAAATTTTCCAGACTTTATTGACCTTTCCCCATTTCATTTCCTGGATCGTCCTTGCAGGCATTATGACAAATATCCTTGGGCAGGGAGGCGTTATCAATCAGTTAATCTCGGCAGTAAGCGGACATTCCGTAGCATTCCTGTCGGACCCTGCCACCTTTCGGCCGGTTCTCTATCTATCGCATATATGGAAGGAAATAGGGTGGGATTCAATTATCTATATTGCGGCACTGGCTGGAATTTCTCCGGAGTTGTATGAAGCTGCTAAAATAGACGGTGCCAACCGGTGGCAGCAAATCAGGTATGTAAGTTGGCCTGGAATACGGCCCACGGTTGCCATCCTTTTGATTTTGACCGTAGGACAGATGTTGAATGTAGGGTCCAGCTTCGATCAGATCTTTAACCTGTACAGTTCCCCGGTGTATGGAGTTGCCGACACCATCGACACCTTTATTTACCGTACAACTTTTACCACCGGTGCAGATTTTGGGTATATGACGGCGGTAGGCTTTTTTAAATCTGCAATCAATATCATCATGATCTACCTGGCCAACGCCATAGTTAAAAAATCGGGTGAACAGGGGCTGTTCTAACGATGAAAATGGATTAGGGGAGATATAAAATGGAAAACATAGAAGGAATTATCGAAAAAGAAGCGAATATAACAAGTATTCACAAGAACACGTATCGAAGCGCTTCGGCGGCAGATATCTTTTTAGGCATACTACTGACAATAATGGCGGTTATAGCAATGTTCCCGTTTTATAATGTAGTCATCATTTCCTTCGCAAGCGTCAAAGGGTTGGCCCAGCATACCTTATACCTGCTGCCCTATTCCTTTGATCTGACGGCGTACGGCAAGCTGTTTAAGGAAGTTCACTTCTATAGGGCTTTTGGGGTATCGGTTTTTGTAACTGCGTGCGGCGTGCTGCTTAATATGTTCCTTTCCGTAACAGGCGCCTATGCATTATCAAAAAAGGGCATGCCGGGAAGAAACTTTATCCTCAGTGCCATCCTCTTTACCATGTTCTTCTCCGGCGGATTAATTCCCTACTACCTGGTTGTTAAAGCCGTAGGCCTGGTAAACAACATTTTTGTCATGATTATCCCTACAGGGATTACGACCATGTACCTTATCATCATGAAAAATTATTTTACCACCCTGCCTGCCAGCGTTGAAGAATCCGCAAAGGTGGATGGCGCCAATGATTTATATATACTCGTTAAAATAATTTTGCCCATTTCCAAGCCCTTTATTGCTACCTTTGCACTGTTTTATGCCGTTGACCGGTGGAACGAATGGTATAATGCTTTGATATTTATCAGCGATTCCGCAAAGGTTCCTTTGCAAATCTATCTGCGGGAGCTGCTAGTCAATATGAATGTCCAGTTAAGCTCCTCCGCCGCCGCCGTGGTGGAAAGCAAGGCCGGTATCGGCATACAGGCGACACAGATGGCTTCCATCGTGATATCCGCCATTCCGATCCTGTGTGTATATCCGGTATTGCAGAAACATTTTGTAAAGGGAATTATGGTTGGGTCCATCAAGGAGTAACAAAAAGGAATTTAGTAGCAGCGCTGGTACTATACAATTTAGGATGGAACTTCACTGATTCGACGTTCGTATAGCCCGAAAGCTTTGGCTATGCGAACGCCAAATCAACAGCTATCAGTCCTATTGTATATAGAAAATAAGAATTGAAAAATAAAGGAGGAACTTACATGAAGAAAGTTAGACAAATTCTAGCAGTGTTATTGGTGAGTACCCTGGTAGCTGCCGGAATGTCGGCATGCGGAGGGGCAGGAAAAAAGGAGAATAAGGGAACTGCGGACAACGCCGGTACGACAGAGCAAACAAAGGTCGAAGAAGCAGTAAAGGAAAAGATGGATATATCCCTAGCGCTGTGGGGGATTGACGAAGCCCTCGCCAATGCGGAAAATGACCAGTTTCTTAAGGAGATGTACAAAAAGCTGAACATCACTTTGAAACCGCGCCAGATTACCTGGGATGATTATACCCAGAAGGCGCAGATATGGACTGCTTCAGGGGATATGCCGGATATACTGTCCATTGATGCCGTTGGGACCTCTTATTACAGAAACTGGATCAACCAGGGTGTAATAAAGGCTTTGCCCGATGACCTGTCCAAATATCCAACCCTGGCTAAGTATATGGATAAGCCGGATATCCAGTCATTAAAGGAGAATGGGAAACTGTACACCATTCCCCGCAGCTTATATGATTCCCTGGACTACTGTGCCCATGATCGAAACGTATTCTATCGCTGGGACCTTGCACAAAAGGCCGGTATAACAAAAGAACCGGCGACCTGGGATGAATTTAAGGCCATGCTGAAGGCCATCGTTCAGAAAGACCCGGAAGGCAGCAAGATAAGCGGATTAACCGCAGTCAATGTGAAGCAGATCGGCGGATTCTTCTGGCTGTATAGCAACCCTGCCGCAACCAGCGATGGGAGCGGAAGCGACTTCAAATGGATAAAAGAGGATGGCAAGTATGTACCGGCTGTATTATCCACAAAATTATCACTTCCTTCCCTGCAAAATGTAAGGGACATGTATGAACAGGGAATGATCGACAAGGATATCGCCCAAATGAAAGGAAACCAGGCCTACGACAAGTTTGTCTCCGGCAAGGCGGCAGCTTTGCTTGAGGTGGGATACGGAAACGTGAATAACCTGTTGAACGAGCGCTGGAAGAAGTTATACCCTGAAAAACCGATGCTGGATTCCGTAAAAAGAACCGACTACTTCCCCTCCACTGATGGAAACCGGTATCATGCTACCTTTAAAACCTATTGGTCTGAAAGCTATTTTGCCAGCAAGCTGGATGATAAAAAAATGGATCGGATCATGCGGCTGTATGACTGGATGCTGCAGCCGGATACAAAGGAATTTTACCGGTTTGGCGTTAAAGGCGTAGATTATACCAAGAATGGGGATAAGATATCAAAAATAACCAACCAGGCGGATTTGGACAAGAAGCAGCCTTCTTCCGCCAACCTGCAATGTCTTGTAGAATTTGACAACCAGTTCCAGTATGATCCCAACAATTTTACTTTCGATCCTGCAATCCTGAAGGCCGCCCAGGATAACCTGGCCTATGCCAAAAAAGTAACCAAGGAACCCGACTATGAAGTAAAGCTTACCCATATATCAACACCGGCAAAGGATAAGTTTTCCATACTGGACCATGACTTTATGCTTAAAATCATGGCAGGAAAAGAACCGGTGGATAAAATGTGGAACGATGTGCTAAAGGACTACGAAGCAAAGGGTCTGAGCAAGATGATTGACGAGGTCAATGCAAAAGCAAAGGAACTGGGTTTGAAGTAAGGTGTAAATAAAACTGAATCATTGATTGTGCAGGAAGGTTTAGGGGAAACGCTAAACCTTCTTGTGCAAAATGTCTATAAATACGGAATAGGGGAGTTCTTTGGAAATGATTAAATTTGGTACAGGTGGCTGGAGAGCACTGATTGGGGAAGATTTTACGAAATGCAATGTACAGATTCTCGCCCAGGCCCTTGCAAATTGTATAAAGAGCGAGAAGGCAGAAGAGAAAGGATTCATCGTTGGCTTTGACAGGCGGTTTTTATCCGATAAAGCGGCAAAATGGGTTGCGGAAGTAATGGCAGGGAATGGCATCAAGGTATACTTTATTGAAAAGGATGCACCTACGCCCCTTGTAATGTTCACGGTAAAAGCGCTGCAAACGCAGTATGGCATCGCAGTAACTGCCAGTCATAATCCGGCGGATTATAATGGCATAAAGATATTCACCGAGGGAGGAAGAGATGCGGATGAGGCTGTAACTACGAAGCTGGAGTCTTACATCGACAGGATTCATGGAGTGGAGGATATCGTACATATCGATTTCGAGACCGGTGTAAAAAGGAACAGCATACAAAGCATCAATCCTTTCAATGAATACATTGATACCGTTCTGGAGATGATCGATACGGAATCCATTAAGAATAGAAAGCTGAAAATACTTCTGGACCCGATGTTCGGCGTATCCAAGACATCCCTTCAAACCATACTGGTTACAGCCCGGTGTGAAGTGGATATTATTAATGACAGGCATGATACCTTGTTTGGGGGAAGATTACCTTCCCCTACCTCCCATACCCTGCACCGGTTAAAGGATACGGTGGTTGAAAAAAGGTATGATATGGGCATCGGGACGGACGGAGATGCGGACCGTTTGGGTATCATCGATGAAAAGGGTAATTTTATTCATCCCAACAGCATCCTCGCCTTGCTTTATTACTATTTGCTGAAATACAAAGGCTGGAAGGGCGGCGTTGTAAGAAATGTAGCGACGACCCACCTGCTGGATAAGATTGCA
The DNA here is from genome assembly GCA_023419605.1 of Bacillota bacterium. Taxonomy (GTDB): domain Bacteria; phylum Bacillota; class Clostridia; order Acetivibrionales; family JAEZXR01; genus JAEZXR01. The sequence goes on from JAEZXR010000127.1 coordinate 108,287, forward strand.
CAGGGGTTTGGAGAGGAATGTTATGAAGTACCTGTTGGATTCAAGCATATCAGTTCCATGATGGAAGAAAAAAATGCCCTGATGGGGGGCGAGAGCAGCGGTGGGCTAACCATACGCGGACATATCAAAGGCAAGGATGGAATCTTTGCTGCGAGCCTGCTTATCGAGCTGGTCAGTGTGACAGGCAAAAGTTTGTCGGAATTACTGGAGGAAATACAGAAGCAATTCGGAGCTTTCTTTATGGTTGAAAACGATTTTACCTTTAAGAGCGCAGAGAAGGAAAGACTGGTTCAGTTGTTATTTAAAGATAAAAAGATACCTGATTTTGAATATCCGGTCCGTCATATCAGCTATAGGGACGGCCTTAAGGTATATTTCGAAAACGGCGGGTGGATCATTGCGAGGTTTTCCGGAACCGAACCCCTTTTACGAATCTTTGCGGAAATGAGCAATGAGAGGGAGGCTATCCAGGTAAGCAATGCAATGAAAGATTTTCTTACCCTATAAGGTCAGAGGAGGTCCATATGGATACGCTAGAGGAGAAAATAGAGCAATTTGCAAAGTGGCATGAAACTGTAAGGAATTCCACAGAGGTGGGAAACAGGAACTCCATGCCGGGGGATGCCTACTTTATAGAGGAGAATGATATATTGACAATTCCCAGGGATGATGGGGACTGCCGATACCCTTACGGGAAGGATGGTTTTAATTTCTGGGCCTATACCTCAGGCTATATGCACAGCAATGAAGGACTGTTCTCCCTGTTTCTGAGAGCCAACGAAGGGCAGGAACCGAAGATTGCTTTTTTTGCAGGATTCCCGGACCCAAAAGGCGGCTATATCCCAATCCCGCTATTATCGGTCCCCGTACAGGCCCACGGGGACCCTGGCTGCAAGGAAGCAGAACGATATACGGTGTTTTCAAAAAGCTGCGTGTACTATGTAACAGAGGCAGAAGGGATGCGGTTTGTCATTAGAATTTTTCCCGATGAAGAGAGAAATTTGTTCTTTACGATACATGTACAAAATCTTGAGGCTGCTCCAAAGAAATTCTTTATTTCCACATTTATAAATCCCTTCCTCCGTCATAATCTTACGGAAAACGGAGAGAACCGGTGGTATAGAGAAGTCCGGTACGTCAAAAATACCAAAGGGGATGAAGAACCCGGTGATTTTGTAATCAAGGTCAATGAAGATATCAGCAGGACGATCTCTGTGTCCAATATAGGCGTGCTTCTTCGAAACCTAAGTCTATCGAAAAACAGCCGTTTGCTGCAGCAGGAGGCAACGGCATCCCGTTATCAGTATGTAGGCGGAAGCAGGAGCAGCCTTCACTCTTCACAGTCTCTTTATACAGGGAGCTTCCAAAAGGAAAAGCAGGTTTGTGCCTTTACCGAGATCGGAGCCGCGGGCGATATCCTTCATTTGGAGCTGGGAGAAGCCGGATCCGCGCGATATGACATGGCATTCCGCTACAGGGTTCATTGCCGGGATGAAAATGCGGCAGAGGAGCTGTTGAAGGAAAAGGTGGACCCGCAGGAAACCGACAGAAAAATTTCCGGACTGGAAAATCTGGAGAAGCAGAACAGTCAAGGCTTACACCTGGAAGTTTTCAATGCAGGGGAAGAAATTGTGAGGGGAAATCTATTTAATTCGTTTTTTGAGCATTTAAAAACACAGGTTGAGTTTTGCTCGCTGATCAAGGGCTATATTCAACTGTCGGCAGGCTCTCTCATCGGGATACGGGATATATTCCAGGCCCTGGAGGGGCTGCTTTTCTGGAGGCCGGAGGCGGCACGCCAAAAAATGCTGGAGGCTTTTGATTATATATTCCCGGACGGTCGCTGTCCGCGGCAATATTCCCTGCCGGTCAGCGGGGAAGCAGCTCCCGCGATGGATCTGCGGCCCTTTATCGACCAGGGAGTATGGGTGATATCCACTGTGAGTACCTACCTGAAATTTACCGGTGATCCTGCCTTTCTTACGGAGGAATGCGGGTATTATGAGATAGTGGACGAAAAAAAAGGTCTTGTCCGGAAAAGTACCCAAAGGGATACGGTGCTGGAGCATCTTTTCAAGATAATGGAATATCTCCTCTCCAACCGTGATTTTAACCATACCGGTTGTATACGTGCCTTGTACGGAGACTGGAATGATGCCCTTGACGGTCTGGGTGTGAGTATGGACCCCGAGGAGGAATACGGAACGGGGGTGTCTGTGATGGCGTCCCTGCAAGTCTATCAAAATCTGAAGGAAATGATGGAACTGCTGGCCTGGCTGGATGCGAAAAAATATGCAGCCCGGATAGAATATTACAGGGCTGCCAGGGAAGAACTGGGAAACGATCTGCGCAAGTATGCTGTTGTAACGAACGACAAAGGCGAGAAACGCATTGTTCATGGATGGGGAGACCGAAGATCCTATATGGTTGGCGGATTTGACGATCCGGACCGCGCCTCCAGGATCGGCCTTACTTCCAATGCATTCTGGGTATTAAGCGGGCTCTATGATTCCGATCAAAGGATGGGAGGCACCATCCTTTCAGCCTTCAAAAGCCTGGATTCGAAGTACGGCTTTAAAACCTTTGAACCCTATTTTCCCGCCAATACGCCAGGGGTAGGAAGAATACCCAAACTGCCGGCGGGGACGGCGGAGAATGGAGCGGTTTATATACACGCATCCGCTTTTGCCGCCATGGCGCTCTTTCGTATGGGGCATGGGGAAGAGGCCTGGAAACAGCTCTATAAGTTATTCCCCTTTACCCATGAGAAAATATCCTGTTCTCCCTATGTCATGCCGAACTCCTACGGATGGAATGAGGAAAAGGGAATTGACGGTGAGTCCATGCTGGACTGGCAGACGGGAAGTTCCAATGTGGTGCTGAAGACTCTTATCCGGTACGTGGCTGGGCTGGAGCCGGAATTTGAGGGCCTGTGGCTGCAGCCTGCAAACTGGATCCCCTTTGACGGTTTTTCCTTTTGTATTGGGATAAAGGGGTGCAAATTACGTATGACCTATAGGAATTCCGGCGATGGAAGCAGAAGATATACTGTTAACGGGGAAGAAAGAAGAGGAATCTACAGTGAGGTTATGAAAGTAGAAAGGTTATGGATTTCGGAGGGTGATTTAAAATGCCCGCAGCTTGATGTAGTAGTGGAAGATTAAAGAGTAAGAACATGTTTTTATACGGCTTATAATGAAAACGCCTACCTGTGCCATACAGGTAGGCGTTTTCATTATAAGCTGTAATGCGTATTGGTTTTTATGTAAAACGGGTGCATTTAGGTTAAGTGAAGAAATCTGCGGTATTATTTCCACTATATTATATAATAAAAGAGTCAACCCTCACCCCCAACCCCTCTCCCGAGCTCGGGATATGCATTACCCACAAGTTATAGACGCTTAGAGAGAAGGGTTTAGGGTTTCATAATAATTACCATTAAGCTTTCAACCCTCATCCCTCAATCCCTTCTCCTGAGCTCGGGAGAAGGGAGATATACGAACAAATGGGAAATTTAGCACAAAAAATTATATCGTTTTTCATTAAAATACCTTCATAGGAATACCCTTCCTGTCCTCTACCGAGCCCGGGAGAGGGCAGATAGATGGGTGAGGGTTGATTCCCAATCTTTTTCCAACGATGTGGGTAATGCATAGCGAGCTCGGGCGAGGGGTTGGGGTGAGGGTTGACTATAAGTGTTTCTTCACTTTTAATTTATGCACCCATGCAAAACAGTTCAATTGTCTAGTAGTTCATTTTATCGTATAATTGTACATTTTTATCGGATTGTTTGAACCACCTCCGTGAATTATAGTAATAGTATAAAATAAATCATTTGGAGGAGAAAATATGAAAAGAATTTTTGCTGCATTATTGGCATCGTGTATGTTGTTCACAATGGCTGCGTGTTCCGGCAATACACCCTCAAAGCCCGGTTCTTCGGGAGAACCTGCGGCGACACAGAAACCGGCATCCAAAAACCTTGTGGTATATTGCCCGCATCCTGTAGAATTTATAAATCCCATTATTTCCGAATTTGAGACCAAAACGGGCATTTCCGTCGAAGTCGTAACGGCAGGAACCGGAGAACTGCTGAAAAGGGTAGAAGCAGAACAATCCAATCCTTTGGGAGATATCCTGTGGGGCGGTTCCCTCTCCACCAACAGCCCGAAGAAGGATTTGTTTGCAGTCTATAAATCCGCCAATGAAGATGCGGTACTGGACGACTGTAAAAACACCGAAGGCATGCTGACCCGGTTTACCGTAATCCCAAGCGTTATCATGGTCAATAAAAAGCTCATCGGCAATATCAAAATCGAAGGGTACGAGGATGTTCTCAACCCCGCGTTAAAAGGAAAAATCGCATTTGCCGACCCTGCAAAGTCCTCCTCTTCTTTTGAGCACCTCATCAACATGCTCTACGCCATGGGCAGCGGAGACCCGGAAAAGGGATGGGATTATGTAAAGAAACTGACCAAGAACCTGGATGGAAAGCTGCTCAGCGGTTCCTCCGCCGTTTATAAGGGTGTGGCAGACGGTGAGTACACCGTAGGACTTACCTTTGAAGAAGGCGCCGCAAAGTATGTAAAGGATGGGGCTCCTGTGGAAGTTATCTATATGAAGGAAGGTGTTATCTCAAAGCCTGACGTTGTTCAAATCATCAAAGGTGCAAAGAATATGGACAATGCGAAAAAGTTCATTGATTTTGTAACAAGCAAGGAAACTCAAACCATGGTGACCAACGAGCTCAGCAGACGTTCCGTAAGAAAGGATGTTCCTGCCGGAAAGGGTTTGAAGCCTACAGCGGAAATCAAGCTGATCCAGGATGATGCAAAGGTTGTAGATGCAAACAAGCAAGCGTGGTTGGACAAATTCAAGGACATTTACACAAGTAAATAGTCGTAAGCCAGGACAAAGGATAACTGAGATTCATTATTATCTTATAAGCCCGCGACCCTCAAAAGTTGTGGGCTTATACTTTAAGGAGGATGTAACGTGAGTGTTTCGATTGGTGTAGAAAATGTAGTGAAAAAATATGATAAGGTTACAATCATACCGGATCTGTCGGTGGAAATAAAAAACGGTGAGTTTTTCACGCTTCTGGGACCTTCCGGCTGCGGTAAAACAACACTTTTGCGAATGATTGCCGGTTTTAACTCCATTGAAGGAGGCACAATCAAATTCGATGATACCGTCATCAATGATATTCCTGCCCATAAAAGAAATATAGGAATGGTTTTCCAGAACTATGCCATATTTCCGCACCTTACAGTGAAGCAGAATGTTGAATATGGCTTGAAGCTCCGGAAGGTAAAAAAAGAGGAACTGAACAAAAAAGTGGAGAAGATTCTGAAAGTGACGAAAATCGATGAGTACAAGGACCGGCTGCCGGAAAAGCTCTCCGGAGGCCAGCAGCAGCGTGTGGCCCTGGCCCGTGCCATCGTCATCCATCCCAGTGTGCTTCTGATGGATGAACCCTTGTCCAATCTGGATGCGAAGCTGCGAATTGAAATGCGGAGCGCCATCCGGGACATTCAAAAAGAGGTGGGTATCACTACGGTGTACGTAACCCATGATCAGGAAGAAGCTTTGGCTATATCCGACAGAATCGCGGTAATGAAGGATGGTGTCATCCAGCAGGTAGGAAAACCCCGGGATATCTATACCCGTCCGGCTAATGTATTTGTTTCCACCTTCATCGGCTTTTCCAATCTCTTGAAGGGAACCATCAAGCTGGAGGGAAAAGATAAGTATGTCGTATTTCCCAATGGCTATAAGGTTCTGATGAACCATCTGGCGGAGGATGTCAAGGATCATCAGAAGGTGATAGTCTCCGTGAGACCGGAAGAGTTATCGGAAGGAACCTCCGGCCTGGAAGTGAAAATAAAGGCCAGCACCTTCCTTGGGAAACACGTCAATTACGAAATCCTGTTGGATGAAAAAATAGTTATGGACCCGCAGTTAGCCAATGAATTTTCCCAGGACCTGGGCTATGCCCAACGGTTCTATGAGGTGAAGGATACGATATGCCTGGCTGTAAATGCCAATAAAATCAACGTATTTACGGAAGACGGCGAACAAAGTCTAGTGAAGGGTGTGAAAAAATATGACTAAATTCAAGGTTAAGTTTGATTTCTGGACCATTATAACCTTATGCATAGCAGTGCTGTTTGCCTTGTTTCTGGTATATCCCCTGTTTTCACTCTTCCTGAGCAGCTTCAAGGACCCTGCATCCGGGGCCTTTACCTTTGATAACTTTTTAAAGTTTTTCAGTAAGAAATTTTATTACCAGGGCCTTTTAAACAGCGTCATGGTTACCACCTGCGTAACCATCCTGGCCATACTCATCGGAGCACCGCTGGCCTACCTGATGACAGCCTACAAAATAAAAGGCAAGGGGCTTATAGAGATTCTGGTCATTATTTCGATGCTTTCTCCGCCATTTATCGGAGCCTATTCCTGGGTGCTTCTAAGTGGCCGAAGCGGTGTTATCACCAAGTTCTTTGCAAATACTTTCGGAATTACCCTGCCGACCATTTACGGGTTTGGAGGCATCCTCCTGGTATTGACCCTGAAATTATATCCTTTTATCTATCTCTATGTGTCCGGCGCACTGAAAAAAATCGACGTATCCCTCAGTGAAGCGGCAGAGAGCCTGGGATGCAACTCCACCAAAAAGGTATTCACCATCATTTTACCGCTGATTCTGCCAACTCTGATGGCAGGATCACTGCTGGTATTTATGAATGCACTGGCGGATTTCGGCACCCCCATGCTCATCGGAGAGGGATTCAATGTAATGCCTGTAATGATCTACTCCGAGTTTATCAGTGAAGTGGGCGGGCAGGCAAATTTCGCGGCGGCCATGTCTGCCATCATGGTATTTATCACAGCGCTGCTTTTCATCGGACAGAAGTATGTCATCAATAAAAAGTCCTTTACTATGAGTTCCTTGCGGCCCATAAAGGCAAAAGAGTTCAAGGGAATCAAAGGTGTGTTGGCCCACATCGCTATCTACTTTGTGATTTTCCTTTCCATCATCCCGCAGTTGACCGTTATCTACACCTCTTTCCTAAAGACCCGGGGAGCCATGTTTGTAGCGGAGTTCTCGTTGAAGAGCTATCAGACGGTATTTCAAAGGCTTGGAAAATCCATCGCCAATACGTACCTGTTTGGCATCATCGCCATTTTGATTATCGTACTGCTGGGAATGTTCATTGCCTATGTATCCACCCGGAGGAAAAATGCCCTTACCTCCTTAATCGATACCATCACTATGTTCCCGTATATCATACCGGGTTCAGTGCTGGGTATCACACTGCTGCTGGCCTTTAATAAAAAGCCCCTGCTGCTCAGTGGAACCTTCGTCATCCTGGTGGTTGCCTTTGTCGTAAGAAGGCTACCCTATACACTGCGTTCCAGTGCCGCCATCCTGTACCAGATCAGCCCCAGTATGGAAGAAGCCTCCATCAGCCTGGGCTGCTCACCGGTAAAAACCTTTTTCAAGGTGACGGCCATCATGATGCTTCCGGGTGTATTTGCAGGGGCCATACTGAGCTGGATCACCGTGATCAACGAGCTGAGTGCATCGGTCATTCTTTATACGGGGAATACCCGGACCATGTCGGTTTCGATATACACGGAAGTGGTCCGGGCCAGCTATGGAACAGCGGCGGCTTTGTCCACCATATTGACGGTCACCACCATTATTTCACTTTTGATCTTCTTTAAGCTTTCAGGAAGTAAGGAAGTTAGTGTATAATAAAGAAGGATGTGAAAAGCATACAAGGGAAGGAGACAGGCCAATGCACCGCTACAAGGGTTATTTGACAGTATCCGATTTGGACGGAACCTTAATCAATTCCAACCAGGAGATTTCGCAAAAAAATATCGAAGCCATATCTGACTATATAAAAGAGGGGGGCTTGTTTGCCGTAGCTACAGGCAGAACCGAGCTCAACGCGCTGCCCTTTATAGGAAATGTTCCTATTAATTGTCCCTGCATACTCTATAACGGAGCCATGATCTATGATTTTGAAAAAAAGCAGGTGGTTCAATGCACCTATTTGGATAGTGCGGAATTAATGGAAACCTTAAAATACATTCTACAGGAATTTAAGGATGTGTGCCTGCAGATATTTACGGAGGGCAGAATCTTTATTGTAAGCAGCGAAGAGACCATTGACCCGGTGGTAACCAATGAAAAGCAGCCCTTTGAACTGGCTTCCCTGGAGGAGATCCCCAGGGAAAAATGGATTAAAATTTTGATCAATCATTCCAATGAAACCTTGAAGATCATAGAGCAAATCCTTCATACCCGGGTCAAGGCGGAAATCTTTGATAGTGTATTTTCCACCTCTATCTATCTTGAAATATTACCCTATGGAGTATCCAAAGGAAGTGCTTTAGCCCGGCTGATGGAAATTATGAAAGTGAAGCGGGAAAAAGTAACGGCCATTGGTGACTACTGCAACGATATTGAAATGATACAAACTGCAGGCTTGGGTGTGGCAACTGCAAATGCCCATCCGCTTGTAAAGGAAGCGGCGGATATCGTAACCGTGAGTAATGATGAAGACGCCATCGATTATTTAATCAACATAGAGATTCCAAAATTTGAACGGGCCAGTTTCAAAGACAAAGGGAAAACCTTATGGCCTGCCAATGGGGCAAAGGGCAATATACCCCTCTAGCTCTTTGGGAGAAATGCCGGGAATAATAAAAGCAAGCGGTTGCCGCTTGCTTTTTATTATGAGTCTATCCGCCGTTTTTATGAATAATATGGCTGGTGGCTTTTGTAAACTCTGTGGGAGAAGTCTGGGTGTATTTTTTGAATACATTACAAAAGTGTTTGTACTCACTGAAGCCGGTCATGTCGGAAATCTCGTATACTCTGTACTTGCCTGTGTTCAAAAGCTCTATGGCCTTTTGCACCCTGTACTTGTTCAGAATGTCCAAGAACGTTTGAGATGTGACATCCCTGAATTTTCGGCTCAAATAGCTGGGGCTGATACCCAGCCGGCTGGCGATGGCTTCGATACTGATTTTCCTATTATAGTTCAGCTTGATTTCCTTTAGAGCTTCATTGACATAGAAATTAGGTTCTTCCCCGGAGAAAATATAGATATCCAGGTCTACCAGCTCCATGGAGCTTCCGGTCTTCGTCCTGTCCATGATATCTCCGTATATTTTTTGCTGGCGAATCTGATTTTTTACATTGTCAATAATGCTCACCAGCTTTTCCTCGTCGACAGGCTTTAAAAGGTACTCAAAAACCTTCAGGGAAATGGCCTTTTTGGCATACTCGAACTCGGAATAGCTGGTGAGAAGGATACTGTGGAACTTGTGGATTCCCAGCGCCTTTTCAAGCATTTCAATCCCATTCATCACCGGCATTTTTATATCGGTAATGACCAAATCCGGCTTTTGTTCTTCAATCAATTTCAACCCTTCGGCTCCATCGGAGGCGTCACCGACAATGACACAGTCCATGGACAGCCAGTCTACGGTGTGAATAAGGCCTTTGCGGATAATATCTTCATCTTCAACTATGACTATTTTCAGCATGATTACCATCCCTTCTATTGATTGGCAAAATGATCTTTACAACAGTACCGCTATCCTTTTGGCTCAATATTTCGATTCCGTACTTTTCACCGTACATCAGTTGTACTCTCCTATGAACATTAAACAGCCCGATGTGGGCGCTGGTATTCTTGTTATGGGTAATAATGCTTTTTATCTCATCTAGCTGCTTCTGCTCCATTCCGACGCCATCGTCATAGATCACGATGATGAGATTATCCTCCACAAAGCTTGCCTTGATTTTTACCAATAAGCTTTTCCGGTTCTCAAACCCATACTTGATGGAGTTTTCCAGAAGAGGCTGGATAATGAGCTTGGGCACAATGCATTCGAGGGTGCCCGGTTCCGTAAATACAGTATAGTCGAAACGCTCCCCGAAGCGGTATTTTTGAATCAGCAAATAGTTTTTCGTGTATTCCAGATCGTCCGCCAGCGTAACGCTGGAAATGGTATTGTTAATGCTGTACCGCAGCAGTGTGGATAAAGCCACGATGATCTTTCGCACCGAGGGCGGGTCCATGATGGACATGTACTTGATGGTTTCCAGTGTATTAAATAAAAAGTGCGGATTAAACTGTGACTCCAACTGCTTTATTTCGGATAAAACACTTTGCCGGGCTTTTTCCTTGTTGGTTTCAATGAGGTTTTTGATGTCTGTCAGCATCCGGTTGTAGGATTCCGCGATAATTTGAAATTCATCATTGGTATTTATATTGAGCAAAACATCCAAATTACCGTTTTGGATATTGCCGATGGCCTCGATGATATCGTCGATGACCCGGGTTTTCCTATCCGCGATTTTTTTTGCCGCCCAAAACATGGTAAGGGTCAATACACCGAAGAGCAGGATCAACAGAAGCCCTACCAATATAAAGATGGAACCGAAGTAGCCGATGGAGGTAAGGGTGTAAATTCCGGCATTACCGTTGGGAAGCTGTGTCCGGGTCACGTAAAGGCTGTCTTCCGAAGTTTTTACAAAGCCGGATTTGTCCCGGATGGCAGTATCGATCTTCCCGAATTTGTTCACCAGAAGTGCATTGGTGCTGGATACCACATAACCGAATTGATCCGTAACTACAACATTGATGGAAAAGTTTTGGCTGATAAGTCCCGCCAGTGTTGCCTGGTCAAAATCGAAGGTCAGATATCCCAGGATTTTTCCATCCCGGAGAATGGCTTTTCCTACCGTCAGCACCCGTTTGTTCGGATCTTCCGAGGGCACCAGGCCCAGAACTGCTTCAGTGGGGGTCTCCTGCATTCTTCTTGTGATCCCCCAGGAAAAGCTGCTGTCCATTTGCGTGTATTGGGGCCGCAGCGTACTGCTGGCAACAATGGGCTCCATAGAGGCATCAAAGACAAAAAAATTGCATCGGATATCCATGCTGTTTACGAAATTGTAAAATTCTTCGTAGAGCTCTACGCTGGCGTTATGGGTTGTAATGGCATTGATAAGAGTATCCTGTTTTGCCATTTTATCCGCCTTCGCCATGTAGGAAGACACGATGGACTGGATTCTGCCGGATACTTTGGCGTTTGTGCTCTTATTCTGGTCCATGACGGTGCTGTACCACAGGGAAAAGGAAATTATATAGCTGAAAAAGGTAATGATGATTACGGGAATGAGAGCATATAAGGTGAAGGTCTTTTTTATATCATCCTTAAAATAATTCAGTTTTCTTGTTTCCATGGATTCCACCATTCTAATATCAAGAATACGGCAAAAAAAGCTCTAATGATATTGTACCAAAGCCTTTCACGGCTGTCCAGTTTTTCAGCGCCTTACCAATGACCAGTTTTTGCATGCAGGTGGTCCCGGCATAAAGGAACAAAATGCTATCGCACTTTGTTCTTCGCTAGGGGGAACTACTTCCCCCTTCGACGGAGCTGCCGCTCCTGAGCACCCCTTCTGAACCGGCGAGGGGAATCCCCTCTGCACTCCCCATGGTAAGAAAATTAAAAACCACAATTTTCTTACCATTAAAAAATCTTCGATTCCGCAGAATCGAAGATTTTAGTATTGCTTCTATAGAGTTAAACTATTTCTTTTCCCAGCTTTTAATATAGGCCAGTTTTTTAACATCCTCCAGGGAAGAGATCTTTTCTCCTTCCTTTACGATGGTATGGTAGGATTTATTGCCGTCTTCGGGCGTAAAGGAGTATAGCTCGATCTTGGTAAAGGTGAGATTTGAGCTGTACAGGCTCTTTATAATGCTATAAGCATCCCGGGTAAATTCCTCCAGGCTGGCATACTTGTTGGCAATGGATACAGTCAGACCAACGGGTTCTGCCGGATTGTACTTATCGGACATTTTATATTTAAAGGGAGGGATTTCAACCTGGGGATCAATTTTAAGCTTCTCTGCCGGTATACCGCTGGAGGCGCTCACAAGGGTGGCGATAGCGACTCGAAGTTGATCCTCCATGGAAAGCCTGGCCCGAAAGTGGTAATCATCCTCGATATTTCCTGTGTTTCCATAATAGGCGATATAGGATTTGTTCCGGCTGTCATCCTTCTCGGTTACACGGCCGATATAGCACTGCATTTTGGAACTATAGGAGATACCCTCCAGGTGCAATACATCCCTATAGTTTTTGTCGATATATCCTGTGATTTCAGCCTTTGCCTTAAAATATTCCGCGGGATTTCCATAAAAGGAAGTGTACATCATAACGGCGAAAAACAAAACAGCGATGGCTGAACCTCCCCACAATAGCTTTTTGATAACTGAATTCCCCATAAACCTCACTCCTTCTTAAAAAATATATGCTCAACGGCCTTGGCGGCGAAAACTCCGGCCCCGGTGCAGGGAAGAATCAGCAGCAGCATAAGGATCCCATAACTCAGGCCCTGATCCGATAATGCGATCATCAGCGTCGCGCCCGCAGCGGAAAGGAGAATCACCGGACTTTCCTTGTAAAAAAGCCGCAATACAAAGGGAATGATGATGATGAAGGGGATTACCTTAAAAATACCTGAGGATAGCAGGGTAATGCCCACAGCTACAAACATGGCGAACACGATAAAAGTATATTTGATTCTGTCCTGGGTCCGTTTTATTTTGTGTACGAGGGTAGCGCCCCGGTCCTCCAGTTGTTTATCATCCAGTATAAGATCCACTTTTATATTGGCTCCCAGACTGTCGAAGTAAGCCTTGCACTCGCTGCACTCTTCCAAGTGCTTTTCTACAAGGCCTTTGGTGGTATCGCTGACCAGGGAGTCCACATAAAGCGGCAGTAAGTCCTTTACTACGTCGCATTGTATTTTACTCATTCTTTCAACACCTCCGATAGCTTGTGTTTTGCTCTGAAAAATGACACCCTGCAGTAAACTTCACTTTGCTCCACGATTTTGGCGATTTCCGAAAAGGAAATTTCATTGATGAGCCGCAGAATCACGATCTGGCGCTGAGGCTCCGGAAGTTTTGCGATTTCTGCCAAAGCTTCCGTGTAGCAAAGCTGGATGTATTCATGATGAGAAGCTGCCGGATCATGGGAATCCTCTACCTGCTCCATGGGCATCGAAACCGGGTTTTTTCGATAATAGGTGTAGTATTCGTTTCGTGCGATCCCCATCAGCCAGGTCTTTACCGAAGAGTGCCCCTTGAAGGTTTTCAGCGACCCGATGGCGGTGAGAAACGTGTTTTGCATGATATCTTCCGCTTTATGCGGATTTAGGGTAAGGGAGAGAAGATATTTGTAGATATCTTTGGAGTATAGTTCGTATAAGTTTTTTATATCGTCCAAGTTTTCTTCTCTCCTTCGCGTGATGTAAAAATCGGTTTCCTATAATAGTGTCGCAGAGACTGCGTTTCGTTACAAGGGATTTTAAAATTTTTAAAAGTTTTTGTCTGATCCTGCAAGGGACCACCGATGCCGATTTCTTTACTGAGGTCGAAAGGCAGATGGTAAAGTAACTACATACCTTTTTAATTGACAAGGAAGCTTCTTATGGATATAATGTAATACTGTAATGGAGTCAAGCAGGCTCCACCCGGGAAGAATCCTGGCAGGAAACAGTATTTCATACCGAATATAATAAAAATTAGCCAAGAAGGTTGATGTGCCGCTGGAGCGGTGTAGTGACTTTTTTGGCTTTTTTATTGCCAAAAAGCTCATTCCAATCTTATGAATTTCAATTCATATAAAAACTATACGGAGGAAATGGATCATGAGAAGAAAATTTAAAAAATGGAGTTCGGCATTGGCAGCAGTACTGGCGGTGACATTCCTGCTGCCGGGTTGTTCCACAAAAACCGAGGGCACAAAGGGGACAGAGCCGCAGAAAAAGAGCGAAATTGTAATTTCGGTAGGTACGGAAAGTACAAGCGGCTACGACCCATGTACCGGGAGTTCTACATACCTTTTCTTTAGCGGCCTTTTGGCCTTTGACAAGGATTGCAACATTATAAAGGATCTGGCGGCGGATTACAGCGTGAGTAAGGATGGCCTTACCTATACCTTTACACTGCGGGAAGATGCAAAGTTTAGTGACGGGACGCCGGTGAAAGCGCAGGATGTGGTATTTACCTACAATACCACGAAGAAAAGCGGTTCGGTGGTTGACCTGAATATCATGAAAACCGTGGAGGCCAAAGGCGATAAAACCGTAGTTTTCACGCTTGAAAAGCCCTATTCGGTATTTTTAAATATTATTGCGGAAAGAGGCATCGTGCCCGAGCACGCCTACGACTCCCAGTACAGCCAGAAACCCATAGGCTCGGGTCCTTTCGTTCTTACCCAGTGGGATAAGGGACAACAGTTGATTCTTGAACCCAATCCGTACTTTTATGGGACAAAGCCTTCTTTTAAGAAAGTGACTATTCTTTTCCTGGATGAAGATGCCGTACTTGCAGCGGCCCAATCGGGACGGCTGGATGTAGCCATGATAAACCCGCAGTTTTCGGACCAAAAGGCCGGAGGAATGAAATTAACGGCATTAAAAACAGTGGATAACAGAGGGATCAATCTGCCGGTTGTCCCTGAATCCAAGACTGCAGAAGGAAAAATTGTGGGGAATGATGTGACCTCCGACCTCGCCGTAAGAAAAGCGTTAAATATCGGTATCAGCCGTAAACAGATCATTAAAGATGCATTGAACGGCTATGGAACACCGGCCTATTCGGTTTGCGATACACAGCCCTGGTGGAATGCCGAAACCGTCGTCGAGGACGGCAAAGTCCAGGAAGCCCGTAAGTTGCTGGAAGAGGCAGGCTGGAAAGACACCGATGGAGACGGCATCCGTGAAAAAAACGGTAAAAGGGCTGAATTTACCGTATACGGAAGAACCGATGATTTACAGCGGTACACCCTGGCAGTGGCTCTCAGTGCGCAAGCAAAACCTTTGGGCATTAACATTAAAGCGGAAGCCAAGGGTTGGACAGAGGCAAAGGCGCTGTCCATGTCAACTCCGACCGTATTTGGATTTGGCAGCTACAGCCCCATACAGATGTACTATTCCTTCCACAGCGACAACATCGGCGTAGGTATTAATAATACAGCGTCCTATAATAATCCAAAGGTGGATGAATATATAAACAAAGCGCTGTATTCTTCCGACCGGGACGAATCGATGAAATATTGGAAATTGGCGCAATGGGATGGAAAAACAGGCTTTGGAGCCAATGGAGACGCCCCCTGGCTGTGGATTGTGAATATTCAGCACCTCTACCTGGTGAACGAGAAGCTGAATATCGGGGAACAGCGCGTACATCCCCATGGACATGGATGGCCCATTGTACAGAATATAAATGAATGGACATGGAGTGAGTAAAGGATGGACTTATTGGAGAAGGAAGGGAAAAGGGAACGCCAGACGAAAAATGTTCTGAAATTTATTGGAATGAATCTGCTGAAGATGGTTATCCTTATGCTGCTTGTCAGTGTAGTGACTTTTACACTCATAAGCCTTTCCGGTATTAATCCTGTGGATGCATACATAGGGGCTGATACGCAAATCAGCCCCCAACAATATGAAAAAATAGCCCTTCACTGGGGGTTGGATAAATTGCCGGTAGAGCGGTTTGCAAACTGGTTTGCCAACCTCTTGCGAGGTAATTTCGGTACGTCCATGATCTATCGGCAGCCTGTAATAAAGGTTATCGGAGAAAAGTTTAAAGCTTCCCTTGCATTGATGGGAACCGCCTGGGTCCTATCCGGAATTCTGGGGTTCGTATTGGGCATTATAGCCGGTGTAAACAAGGGGCGCTGGCCCGATAAGGCCATTAAGGCCTTTTGCCTTGTCATGGTTTCTGCTCCAACCTTTTGGATTGCACTCATTATGATCATGGTTTTTTCCGTAGGGTTGGGATGGTTTCCTTTGGGGCTCGCAGCACCTATAGGAAAGCTGGCGCAAGAGGTAACGCTTGGTGAAAGAATTCGTCATCTGGTATTGCCTGCTTTGACATTAAGCATCACCGGGATATCGGGTATAGCATTGCACACACGGCAGAAAATGGCGGATGTACTGGAAACTGAATATGTCCTGTTTGCCCGGGCCAGAGGAGAAAGAGACTGGGACATCATCAAAAGGCATGGTATCAGAAATATTATGCTGCCTGCCATAACGCTTCAGTTTGCGTCACTGAGTGAGCTTTTTGGCGGCTCCGTACTGGCTGAACAGGTTTTTTCCTATCCCGGTCTGGGACAGGCTGCCACCCTGGCAGGAATCAAAAGCGATATTCCACTGCTGTTAGGCATTACACTGTTTAGTGCGCTGTTTGTCTTTACCGGAAATTTCATAGCAGACGTTATTTATGGAATTGTATCTCCTGAAATAAGGGAGGGTTCAAAGCATGCTTAAAGGTATACGGATTGAAGATAAAAGGTCCGTGTTCTCATTGAACCGGCGGGCCTGGACACTGGCTATGGTGGTGCTTGCCGCAGCTATACTGATGGGCATCGCCGCAAGCGGAATTCTCATGAATGCAAATGCCTACGGCTCTAATTTTGCAGAAAAAAACCAGGGCCCCTCCCTTGTGCATTTGTTTGGTACGGATTTTATGGGACGGGACATGCTGGCGAGGACTGTAAAAGGCCTTTCCACCAGTATTGCCATTGGGCTTGTGGCAGCTTCCGTGAGTGCGGTAATGGCAGTCCTATTCGGTATCGCAGCAGCTACTCTCGGGAAAAAAGCGGATGCGGTCATATCCATGGGTGTGAACCTTATGATGGGAGTTCCCCATATCATCCTTCTCATGCTGATTTCTTTTGTATGCGGAAAGGGGGTAAAGGGTGTCATCATTGCCGTTGCACTGACCCATTGGCCGAACCTCACCCGGATCATACGATCAGAAGTGATGCAGATCCGCTCTTCTCACTATGTGAAAGCATCTGCCAAAATGGGAAAAAGTAGAGGGTGGATTGCAAGAAAACACATCCTTCCCCATTTGATTCCTCAATTTGCAGTGGGCTTAATCCTGCTGTTTCCCCATGCCATACTGCATGAAGCTGCCATTACTTTTTTAGGCTTTGGACTTCCCCTGCAAATGCCTGCTATCGGTGTAATCCTATCGGAATCCATGAAATATCTCTCCATGGGAATGTGGTGGCTCGCATTTTTTCCAGGTTTATCACTGCTGATACTGGTGCTTCTGTTTGATGCCATGGGGGAGAATCTGCGATTGTTGGTCGATCCTTATCGGGCGCATGAGTGAAGGAGGGGGGAAAACCATGGATAAAAAAAATACGCCCGTGCTTGAGATTCGGGACCTGTCCGTAAAGTTCCGGCGGTATGACAAAGGCCTGAAACAGGAGGAACTGGAAGTTATATCGGACTTAAGCGTAACGGTACATTCGGGAGAGATCGTGGCAGTGGTAGGTGCCAGCGGATCGGGTAAAAGCTTGCTGGCCCATGCAGTTCTAGGAATACTACCCGCCAATGCCGTTACGTCAGGCTCCATCAGGTACTGGGGGCAGGAAGTCGATATAAAAAAACAAAAAGAGCTCAGAGGAAAGGAAATTGCCCTTGTTCCTCAATCCGTGACCTATTTGGACCCGCTCATGAAGGTTGGAGAACAAACCCGAGGAGTTCACGGGTCTAAAGAAGCACAGCGCAGGGTTTTCAAAAAATACGGATTAAAGCCCGAAGCAGAGGAAATGTATCCTTTCCAGCTATCGGGCGGTATGGCAAGGCGCGTATTGATCTCCACGGCCGTCATCGGTGAGGCCCGGTTAATCATCGCCGATGAACCGACACCGGGGCTGCATCCTGCCATAGCAGAAGAAACCATCCGGCATCTCCGTGAACTGGCGGATGAAGGGCGGGCGATTCTGCTCATTACCCATGAATTGGACCTGGCTTTCAAGGTCGCGGATCGAATCGCCGTATTTTATGCGGGAACCACGCTGGAAGTGGCACCCGTAGAAGATTTTGCAAAGGGCGGAAATGCACTTCGGCATCCTTATAGCAGGGCTTTGTGGGATGCCCTTCCGCAAAATGGATTTACACCTATTCCGGGATCGCAGCCCTATGCGGGAAAGCCGCCGAAAGGATGCCTTTTTGCACCGCGCTGTCCTCATCGGACGGACGCATGTGCCAGGACCATAGAAATGAGAGAACTCAGAGGAGGAACTGTGAGGTGCGATCATGCGACTTGAAGCAAGGGAGGTTAGCTTTCGTTATGGAAAGGGCCCATGGATATTAAAAAATCTTAACTTCGTAGTAGAGGAAAATGAACGGGTAGGGTTGGTGGGACCCAGTGGATACGGGAAAAGTACGCTGTCTAAATTACTGGCAGGATACGAGCAGCCGGTATCCGGTGAAATCCTGCTGGACGGCAAGCCGCTTCCGAAGAAAGGTTATTGCCCGGTACAGTTAATTTATCAACATCCGGAAAAGGCTGTAAATCCCCGGTGGAAACTGAAGGATACCCTCTATGAAGGCTGGCAGCCGGAGGAAGCGCTGCTGACAGCCATGGGCATAGAAAAGGAATGGCTGGAACGCTGGCCCAATGAGCTTTCGGGAGGTGAGCTGCAGCGTTTCTGTGTGGCTAGGTCCCTAGGAGAGAAAACCCGGTTCCTGATTGCCGATGAAATGAGCACCATGCTGGATGTAATCACCCAGGCCCAAATTTGGAATTTCATTTTGGAGATAGTAAAGGAGAGAAAAATGGGACTGGTGGCGGTTACGCATAATAAAGCCCTGGCGGAGCGTATCTGTACGCGAATGATCGATTTGGAAGAACAAAATCATCTGTAAGGAAGAAAATTTAGAAACGGGAGGGGGGGAACTACCGTTTCGAGGATACAGGGAAACTCCGGTCGACGGTGAATTCATTTCTGGAAAACAATGATTTATAAGCAGGAGAGAAAGCAGGAGTGTGTAAATGAAAAATTACACGCTCCTGCTTTTTTGTAAAAAGTTTTGCAGAGTGTCGGTAAGAGAGATATAATGGGAATAAATGAACAGGAGATAGGTATTACCATCGGTGATTCGGAGAAAGCTATCGAATGCGATGAAGGCTGTGAGCCGTAAGCAAGGATTTATATTTCATCCAACTTGGAGCAAAGGTACGGATGGAGAGGAGGCATTTTCTATGAGGAAGACAAATAAGGATGAATTTTTAAAGAACAGCGAAGCTGCGCTAGGTGAAATGTTTGACATGCTAACGAACCTGCCTGCACTGGAAATGCAGGGGCTGACAGGAAAAAATACGGCTTTGGTTATCGTGGATATGATTAA
Organism: Bacillota bacterium; assembly: GCA_023419605.1. Lineage (GTDB taxonomy): Bacteria > Bacillota > Clostridia > Acetivibrionales > JAEZXR01 > JAEZXR01. The sequence continues at coordinate 127,551 of JAEZXR010000127.1, forward strand.
TGGCTTTGCCAGGGAGGGAGCCTTGAAGAGCCCAAGGGTGGAGGCCCTTATTGATGAAATTACAAGGCTTTCACAGGTCTGTGATGAGCAGGGGATGGCCAAGCTTGCCTTTGCAGATTGTCACACCGAAGCATCTCCGGAGTTTGGCTCCTATCCGGTTCATTGTCTGACCGGAACCTCGGAGGGGCAAATGGTGAAGGAAATCGAAGCGGTGGGGGGCTACAAATTAATTCCTAAAAACTCTACCAACGGTTTTTTAGAGGAGGAGTTCCAGACCTGGTTGGGGGAAAACCTGCACATTGATACGTATATTGTGACCGGGGATTGTACCGATATCTGCGTACTGCAATTTGCCACTACATTAAAAACCTGGTTTAACCGGCAGAATAAAAAAGTTCGAATTATCGTTCCCGCCAATATGGTGGATACCTATGACCTGGGAGTGCATAACGGGGATTTGATGCATGCTGTGGCGCTCTACATGATGATAGGGAGCGGAATCGAAGTTGTAAAGGAAATCAAAGGATAACCGATTACTTTTAATGGACCGACGAAGGAGGAACGCATATGGGCTTTGAACAAAAAATAAATCTAACCATGCTGATGGATTTCTATGAATTGACCATGGCCAATGGATACTTTCAGGAAGACATGAAAGACAAGATTGCCTACTTCGATATGTTTTTCAGGAAAGTTCCGGATCACGGTGGATTTGCCATCATGGCGGGAGTGGAGCAGCTGATCGAGTACCTGGAGAATCTGAAGTTCCACGATGAAGACATTGAATACCTGCGCAGCAAGCGGATGTTTTGCGAGGAATTTCTCCAGTACCTGAAGGATTTCACTTTCAGCTGTGATGTTTGGGCCATCCCCGAGGGTACGCCCATATTCCCGGGAGAACCCATCGTAACAGTGCGGGGACCCGTGATTGAGGCACAATTCATCGAAACCATGATCCTGCTGACTATCAACCATCAAAGCCTTATCGCTACAAAATCCAACCGGATTGTGCGGGCTGCCCAGGGCAGGCCTGTGATGGAGTTTGGCTCCAGAAGGGCCCAGGGGTATGATGGTGCCATCTACGGTGCAAGGGCTGCCTACATCGGAGGCTGCGCCGGTACTGCCTGTACCATCACAGAGAGAGACTTCGGCATTCCCGCCATGGGTACCATGGCCCATAGTTGGGTTCAAATGTTTCCCACTGAACTGGAGGCTTTCCAGGCTTACGCAAGAACCTATCCGGATAACTGTACCCTTCTGGTGGATACCTATAGTGTGCTGAAATCCGGTATTCCCAATGCCATCAAGGTGTTTAAGGAGGAAATCGTATCCAGAGGCTTCCGGCCCAAAGGCATACGGATTGACAGCGGCGATATGACCTACCTGTCCAAAGCAGCCAGAAAAATGCTGGACGAGGCGGGTTTTCAGGACTGTAAGATCGTAGCCTCCAATTCCCTGGATGAATATATCATCCGGGATATTCTGATACAGGGGGCGAAGGTGGATCTGTTCGGAGTTGGGGAACGCCTCATCACTTCCAGGTCCGAGCCGGTTTTTGGCGGGGTATATAAGCTGGTGGCCATCGAGGAGAAGGGAGAGGTTTTACCGAAAATCAAGCTCAGCGAGAATGTGGGGAAAATAACCAATCCCGGATTCAAACAGGTGTGGCGGCTCTTCGACAGGGACAGCGGCAAAGCCATTGCCGATGTTATTACACTGGCGGATGAAAGCATCGATGATACCAAGACCTATGAACTGTTCGATCCTGAATTCACATGGAAGCGGAAAACGGTAGCCAATTTCGAGGCGAAGAGGCTTCAGGTCAAGATATTCCAGCAAGGGAAATGTGTGTATAAAAGCCCAAATCTGAAAGCTATAAAGGACTACTGCGAAGAGCAGGTGGGGGCTTTATGGGAAGAGGTATTGCGTTTTGAAAACCCTCATAACTATTATGTGGATTTATCAAAACCGCTGTGGCAATTAAAAGAAAGAATGTTGACGGATTACTCTATCAAATAGGAATAGTGTGCCGGGAAAGTATCTATTATAGGGAGAAAGCAAATGCTATGTTATAATTAGCACTACTGCGTTAATTACCTAAGCTTTCGGTAATTTGTTCACAAATTACGCCTTGTAAAAATGAGCAACAACGATTTTGAGTTGTCATTTTTACAAGGATAATTACAAATTAACGCAGTAGTATTAAGTGCAGCAAAAATATTATACGGGAAAGATACGGTGTGTGAATGAAAAACAAAGAAGAATTAGTGCAGGCAGGCTACGAGCTTTTAGGAAAATACAGTGAGGAACTGTTTTCTTACTTTAAGCTAACGGTCCAAAATGATATGCCTGGAGTCGCCTATTACCTGGTCGACCAGAAGGGCAGCATTGTAGGGGCAGAAAGGTTTGTAAGCAAAAAGGACCTCGCCCTGATGGTAAATATTCAGGAGAGATTGGCTTCCAACCAAAGAAAGCTTTTTGCAAAAACCAACAAGAAGCCTGGAAATAAGAAAAGGAATACCCCACCGGTAAAGGCAAAACATCCTCCACAGGTAAAAAATAACAGAGAAATAACGAAAAAATAACAAAGAAATAAAGCAAAGTCCCGCAAAAAATTGCGGGACTTTTATATATTTACCTAAAAAAGTAAGTAAAAACAATTTGTGTATTGTAAATATATGGTTGTTGGTATACACTATAATTAGTGGCTTCCATCACTTCAGAGGGGCAGGAAGAGGGAATGAAATGATTACCTTGCGGGATGTAGCAGCCAGTGATTGGGACAGGTATTCCCGGTGGAAAAATGACACCAGGCTGTCGGAATATCTCAGCAGAACTTGTCCGGAGGGATGTGATGCGCTTACCTATGATCCTTTAAAAACAGGATGGTTCATTATAAGCGCGGAAGAGCAGGATATTGGGGCTGTCTGGCTGGAGAAGGATCCGGAAGATCCAGCAGCTGCAATACTTGGAATTTTTATTTTGGAGGACAGTCATAGAGGCAAAGGGGCCGGGCGTACAGCGATTGAAGAAGCGATTACAATCTCCAGGAAGAGATTTTCTTTTAATAAAGTAAAATTGAATGTTAGGAAAAGTAACCTAAGGGCGTTAAACTGTTATCTGCGATGTGGATTTTTAGTTCTGGCGGAGGGGAAAAAATGGACTTCAGGCGGAACTCGAATAGAATACTATACTATGGAGAGGAAAATGGAGGGCTAAGTATGATGAGCTACATACAGGAGCTTCGAAAAGTCATCGGCAGTCAGGCAATTATTACGGTGGGTGCTACGATAATGGTGTATAACGATAAGGGTGAAATTCTCCTGCATCAGCGCTCGGATACAGGGATATGGGGAATTCCCGGGGGAGCCATGGCGCCCGGGGAAACCATTGAACAGACAGCACGGCGCGAGCTCTACGAGGGGACTGGCCTGGAAGCGGAAGAACTGAGGCTGAAGAGTGTGTTGACAGGGCCGGAATATTTCTTTGTATACCCCAATGGCGAGCAGGTGCACACGGTTATTGTGCTGTATGAAGCAATAGGAGCCAGCGGGGATTTGTTGATTCGCGAAAATAGGGAGCTAAAATATTTTCCACTTAACGAACTGCCCAAACTGGAGCCGAGAGCCGCAGGCATCTTCAGTCAACTGGGGGCGTAAAAGAAAGAACGATTATAGTTGTTTGTTCTCTTGACGGGTATTGTTTGTATGTAATATAATGGAAGTGTAGAAGTCTAAATTTCAGTGCGAAAGGAGTGTTATTGAAGTGAAAATTAAGAATGAGGTGGCTTTTCAATAACTGAATACTGCAAAGGGCGAATTGGCAAGGTGGATTTGTTATACCCATCCATTGTATTTGCTGTGCCGCTTTGCAACCATTGATGAATAACCCTTAGCCTGAATAAGAATAGCATATGAATGGCACGGTACTGGTTATCGTGCTTTTTTCGTGCTTACATTCGGTAAGGTACGCGAACGGCAGGTTTGTGAAGGAAGTCCTTTCACTGCTGCATACTTCGCGTATGCTTTTGATTATACAAATTCGGATGGAACTTAGCTGATTCGTGCCTCGTAAAGCCCCGGAAGCGTTGGCTGTACAAGACTCAAACCAGCAGTGGCCAATCCGATTGTATATAGGTCCGCAGGTGGTTGTTCCTGCGGACTTTTTATGTCTAAAGGCAGCATGCTTTGAGCCTTATAGTAACCGGTGGGGAATGTCTGCCGGAATATTCAGGGCTAAAGTGTGATACCTATCTTTACAGGAGTGTGATACTATGCAATATAAGAACGCTAAAAATATGCTTCCGGACTGGCTGTTGGAAAAACTGCAGGACTATGTACAGGGAGAGGTCGTATATATACCAAGAAAAGAAACCATCCGGGCAGGGTGGGGAGAAGCCAACGGAACCCGGGAGAAGTATATTGAGCGGAACATGGAGATAATGACTCTTTATAGAAATGGCATCGGCGTAGATGACCTTTCGCTTCGATATTGTTTATCGGAATACAGCATCCGGAAGATCCTGAGCAGAACGAGAGCACAAGTGCCCCGGCCGGATACCATGGAAAGATTGGCCCGGTGATTTGTACAGATAACCAACTTTACACCTTACAATTTCCAGTGACAAAATGTCCGGGTTTTGGGGCGGTGCCGCTGCTGGATGGGGACAGCTTCCCTATGCCTTGATTCCCACCGTACCTGCTTTGCGGTTGCTGAAAAAGAAAATCATGCTGCTGGTGAAGCGCAGGGCGGCAACGATGATGATGGCGATGTAAATATTGCTTTGCCGGAGGACCAGATGGGCCGCGAAGGGCGAGACCGCCAGACTGATATTGACCAGGGTGTTGTATACTCCGATGTATACCACCCTGTTTTCATCCGGCGTTACTTCCAGCAGATAACTGAGCAATACGGTTACGGTTCCGGCGGTAAAAAAGCCCAGAATAAGATTCAAAGCAGTAAACACGTATAACTTGTTTGAAAGAAGCATAATAAGCGGATTGAGAGCCATTCCCAGGGTAGTAGCCCACATAACAAACCGGTTTCCCTTTCGTCGGATCATTTCATTCCAGAACTTATAGCCTGTGAACATACCGATGGAGGAAAAAATTGCGATAAGGCTCAGCCACCACTCATCGGCGCCCAGGGTTATGATCTGATAAATATTGAACAGAGGCCAGCCCATCTGCCAGGTGAAATAAAAGATAAGGGAGGTTTGCGCAAAGCTGCGGAAATTCCTATCCTTCAAAACCGTCCGGATAGAACCCAGAATCTGTGGGGAGGACGAAACACCGGAAGCCGGCGGTTCCTTAAAAAGAAGGAAAACAATGATTTCTGCGACCCCTATGAGAAAGGCCAGGAGAAAGAATACCTGATAGGTGTGCAGAATACTGCTGGCAGAGGAAGCCAGATCACTTAGAATTTTCCCGGCAGCAAAGGTCACCACCAGGGTTGCAGGAATGCTGAACCGGTTGCGCAGAGCAATGGCTGTTGAACGGGCTTCAGGGGAAAAGAGATCGCCTGAAAAGCTTTGCAGGGCAGACTGCGAAACCGAGTCCGGGAAATTACGCAGGGAAAAAAGCAGCACAAAAACAAAAGGCTGCCAATTCCGGGGCATCCAGGGAACAAAAGCTAGAAATAGAAGGAACACCCTGCTTAATAAGAAGAAAAGGGCTGTAACCTTCTTTTTTTGTGGAAACCGCAACACCAGCAGCATACCGGGAAGGGTTGCAAAAACGGCTACAAGTCCCGGAAGTGCATTGAAAAGAGAAATATGAAGTTCGTTTCCCCCCAGGCGCTCCAAAAACTTTACCGCAAAGGGAGAATAGAGGTTCAGCATGATGGAATAAAGTATGCCGTTCCATATATATATTTTAAGGTTTCGATCCCATGAACCGTCCATCGTTATTTTCCTATCCTACTTATAAATTTACATAAGGCTATTTCTATTATAAGCTTTTCTGTCTCTCCTGTTCAAGTGTGGAAATCATGTTCATCTATTTGCAATTGGAACCAATTTACATAAACTGTATTCACAAATCCTTATAAAAATAAATAAGATATATAGACAAAGACTATGGGACTAAAGCGTAATGTAAAAGAGGGAGTGAGTTGGATGGAAAATAATAAAAAAACCGAGCAGGGGAATGGACAAAACAATCTTTTCATGGTACCTTTCGCTCTGTTTTTTACGCACAGCAATTTGCACGTAATGCTTTATTTTGAAGGCCATCCTGAATACGAGGCTGTGGAAGCATTGATTCGAAAGAAGGAGGATGGGACGGACTTTATCTATGTTATTATGACGAGGAAGGACCAGCGTCAGGTGGATTATATCAACGACAGGGATCAGGTGGCCTCCGTACTGGCAGCCGGGGGGAAGAGGGAAGTCCATTATAGAAGGATGAAGTATGTTCACACAATGCAAAAGGGCAAGCCCCATGTATCTTTAAGGTATACAACCAGCAGAAGTGAGATCGTCGAAATGGATTTTCAATGTGCAGGAAAGCCTTCACCCAAACATGGCGGTTTGACGGACCCTGAAGACCATTCAAAGGATACTTCGCTGCCCGTAATGTATCGTGAAGCAAGTGCCCTGGCCAGTAAAAAAAGTAAAATATCCTTTAATGGCGTGTCATACAAAATTCCTGTCAAGATACACATACCTGTTTTGTTTACCGGTTTGAAAGGTTTTTACTCCAAAGATTTCAGCATGGGGATTTTCAGAACGGTTACAGAACCGATGGAAATCCTTCGTCTACCGACGGATTATTCGGTAGGGCAAAGCTGGGAATATGCGTCGTCCGCGGGTAAGAGCGTCTATGAGATCGTTAATAGAGTAGGAAATACTCTCACCATAAAACAAGGGAAGACAAAGATCTATGCGGAAGTAGAGGGAAATACATTTTATATCCATAGGATTGAAAAGACGGGTGGAAATAGCGGAAAAGGTTTATTTATTCTGGCGTTTACGCCGGCACTTCCCGTGGGCTTGTACGAAGATTTTACCTGCGTGCCTGTGGATTTCTCTATATTCATGGATAAGAGCCAGGCTATGCTCCAAGGGAAAGTCAATATTACTGCGGAGGAAAACCGTGTAAGTTATCAATTGCTCCCGGAAATCCCTGGCTGGGCGGCTGCCAGACCGATATATTCCGTCATTGAGAAGACGGGCAACGGTTTTGTGTTAACCGCTGGGATCAAGGACAGCGATAAACAGTAAGTCATGCCGGTTATATTCAGAAGGGATTTGTAAAAATACAGAAGAATAAACTCTGGCCATTGATGGTTAACCTATGTAGAAGCGGGTAAAAATATATAACGAGGCACAAGATGTCCCCCACCTCTATAGGTGGCGGGTACCGATTAACTTTATAGGCGGCGAGCATATCTCCCGCCTCGTTGAAACGGTGTGTTGCAAATGCTACACATTTGCTTCCGTTGTTATAAAATTTTAAAGAAAGAAGTGGATGTCCTATGGTGAATCGGCATGAAATAACAAAAGAACAGGCTTTATCGGCCGTTAAAAATGGAGAGTTTGGCAGCGAGGTCATAGCCTCAAAGGATAGGGTCGTTGTAATCATGACCCAGGATTGGTGCCCCCAGTGGCATAACATGCAGGGTTGGGTTTACAAGCTTCCGGTGGAAGAGGATATTGATGTACATGAACTGGTTTATAACAATAAGGATTTTTCCGAGGAGTTCATGCATTTTAAGGAAAGCCAGTTAAACAACCATAACATACCCTACCTGCGCTATTACAAGGACGGGAAGCTTATTAAGGAAACGAACTATGTGAGCCGGGAGGAATTTCAAAATATTCTAAAAGGATAATATTGAAGGATGAGGGTAGTTACGGTAGAATAGCAAGGAGTGCAAAATTAACCGTACAGGAACCAGGAGGTAGCTTTTGATGGGACAGGAAAAAAATCTGCCGCAGGACCCTTTCATTTTATTAAGTTATATTAATACGAAACTGCGGGATGAATACAGCAGTTTGGAGTTGTTGTGTGAAGATTTTCACATAACACAGCAGACGATATCGGACAAGCTTAAAGCAGCAGGGTATGTGTATGATCCGCAGGCCAACCAGTTTAAGGCACACTGATTATATACCGATGGGGAAGCAAGACAACAAGGGGTGTGAAATTATTTTTACACCCCTTTTCCACAAACAGAAAAATTGCAGTCTTGTTCTAAAGAATTTTACGAATCTTTGAAGCTTCAAATTCCTTTATGGATTTTACTTTTTTTTCACCCTCAAAAAGGACGTGAACCATCCCTTCCTTTGTCTGTAGTACTTTTCCTTTGAGCTTGGTTCCGATGACATTTACCGGTGCCCGTCTGTCCAAGGCTTTTACGTTTTCCGAGTTGCAGTAGGTACATTGTGCAGAGGCATCAAAAATCCTCTGGCAATCGAGGCAGTAATTTAACTTATCCATAAATAAACCTCCATTCATACTACATGTCCGCAAAAGAATTATATTTACAGGGAGCGAAGCATGAACCATGCTGTACTGCACATGAACAAGCAGGGAAGAATTTACTGTATGTGCTCGGTATAATATATTCCGCATTAAACTGTGCATTCCTTTATTTCCCATTATAGCGGGAAATCCGGGAAATACTTATTGCGAAAAGGTATTCGCTATAGTATTATTTATTTTAGTTATATAAATATAGAGAACGGGTGATGGATATGAATATGAGAAATGCCGCTTCACTGGCCAAGAAAGCCTCCCTTCAGCTGGCAGCAGCCGATGCGGAGCTGAAGAACAGGGCTCTGGCCGAGATTGGAAAAGCATTGAAGGAAAGGCAGCAGGATATTGTCAGGGCCAATGCGCTGGATGTGGAAAAAAGCGCAAAGGAAGAGCTGGCGGCTCCTCTTTTAAAAAGATTAAAATTTGATGAAAAAAAAGTGGAGGAAGTCGTTGCAGGGATTCACAGCCTTATGGGGTTAACGGACCCGGTGGGCGAAACCCTGGCCGCCACCGAGCTGGACGAGGGGCTGGAGCTATACAAAGTGAGCTGCCCCATCGGAGTCATCGGGGTCATCTTTGAATCCAGACCCGATGCCCTGGTGCAGATTTCCACCTTATGCTTGAAAAGCGGCAACGCAGTACTCCTCAAAGGAGGAAGTGAAGCCCGCGAAACCAACCGTATTCTGACGCAGATTATTATAGAGGCTACCGAGAAGGTAGGAATTCCTTCGGGGTGGATACAGCTGTTGGAGACAAGGGATGATGTCAATGAAATGCTGAAAATGGATGAATTTATCGACCTGATCATTCCCAGAGGTTCCAATGCTTTTGTAAAATATATCATGGAAAACTCCAATATTCCGGTTATGGGCCATGCCGATGGAATCTGCCATTGCTATGTCGATGCAGAAGCGGATATGGAAACAGCAGTGAAAGTCGTTACCGATGCAAAAACACAGTATGTGGCTGTTTGTAATGCGACAGAAACCTTGCTGGTCCATAGGGATATTGCCGGCAGGTTCCTGCCGCTGCTGAAGGAAGAGCTGGATAAAAAGCAAGTTGAAATGGTGGGCTGTGAAGAAACCCGCAAGGTCATCTCCATCGGAACTGCAACGGAAGAGGACTGGAAAACGGAGTATCTGGACTATAAGCTATCCATTAAGGTGGTAAGCAGTCTGGAGGAAGCCATTACCCATATTAATACCTATGGGTCCGGGCATACGGATTCCATCATTACGGCCAATAAGGTAAATGCGGGTATCTTCATGAACCTCGTGGACTCGGGAAATGTATTTTGGAATTGCTCTACCCGCTTTAGCGATGGATTCCGTTATGGATTCGGTGCGGAAGTAGGGGTCAGCACCAATAAGCTTCACGCGCGGGGACCTGTGGGCCTGGAGGGGCTGCTCATCTATAAATACAAGCTGGTGGGCAATGGACATGTTGTAGCAGATTACGCCAACCATGTAAAAACCTTTACCCATCGGAAGATAAATAAGAAATTCCATTTGGACTAGAAGAAACCCGGCAAGAGTAGAACATATATCTTGCCGGGTTTCCTTCATATGCACATTTTCTTGTATTCCTTCGGTGTACAGCCCCGGAGTTCCCTGAAGATCCGATTAAAGGTGGTGATGCTGTTGAAGCCCGCAGTATGTGCTGCTTGCGCAATGGTCATATTTGCATCACCGAGAAGTTTTTCCGCTTTTTTAATGCGAAATTCACTTAAATAACTATGAAAGTTCTTCTGAGTAATCTCTTTGAAAATCCTTGAAAAATGGTACTGGCTAAAACCCGCAGATTTTGCTGCATCCTGCAGGGTAATATCCTCCTGGTAGTTATCTGCAATATATTTAAATGCTTGATTCAATTTTTCCAGCCCCAGGGTTTTGCTGATGCTTCCGCCAATCCCTTCGCCGCTGACTTTGCCTGCGAGACTGCGGGAAAGCAGTACCAGGAGGTCAAAAATTCTGGCGTTCAGATAAAGCTCATAGGCAAAATCTTTATCTTCATATGCTTGGGAGAGGTCGAGAATCTGCTTTTCCAGGGCATCATGCAAGGCCTCGTCCTCCAAAGAAGAGAATTTCCTTGTGTGGGACAAAAAAGGCAGTACGGCATGCATGGCTCCAAAACCGTCCAGCATGGAGATGTCAAACTGGATAAAGAAGCGTTTTCCTTTGTTGTTCCGGGTCGTAATTCCGTGGATGTCGCCTCCGGCGATGAGAAGAATATCCCGCTCATGCAGGTGGTATTCCTTCCCATTTACCTCCACCCGATAGTCGTTTTCCAGGATGTAAACCAGCTCAACGGCCTTGTGCCAGTGGAAAGGATATTCGAAGTTTTCTACGGTATTTACGCAGAGACGGAAAGGATAATTCTCCGTAAAAATTTCCTTTTCATGCAATCCATCTAAAATCATAAATAAACCCCCGTTTCAATTGTACATGAAAACCGAAACGGGGGCAATATGGATCAATTACCGATTCTCTGGGAAAAACCGGAAGCCCAAAGCTGTAACGTGCAGTAAACTTTAATATTCAAGCTCTATTGCTTCACCGGTGACTTCAAAAGCTGTTTTCAGGACGCCACTGCCTGTAAGTTTTTGACTTCTTTCATCGGGCTGGCTTCCACCGGTATAAATCTCAAAAAGGCCCGGCTCCAGAATGCATTTTCCTTCTTCGTTAATCAGTGCCATTTGGCGGGGTGTCAATTCAAAGTGTACTTCCTTTTCCTGACCCGGTTTCAAATGAACAACCCGGACTCCCCGAAGCTGCCATCGCGGAACCGCTACACTGGCTTCTACATCTTTCAGATAAAGCTGTACAACTTCCTCTGAAGAATAGCTGCCTGTATTTTTTACCCGCAGGCGGATGGAAAGGGAATCGCCGGAACTTATTTTATTTGCGCTGGCTGTAAGATCACTATATGCAAACCGGGTATAGCTCAAACCGAAACCGAAGGGATACAGGGCTTCTGTCTTCATGTACCGGTAGGTTCTGTTTTCCATGGAATAGTCATGGAAATCCGGCAGTTCTTCCGTGGACCGGTAGAAGGTGACCGGCAGCCTTCCGGAGGGGCTGTATTCTCCAAAAATCAGTGAAGTGATTGCTTTTCCTCCTTCGGCACCGGGATACCAGCCCTGAAGGATAGCGGGTATGTGTTCGTCCGCCCACGTAACCGCCAGGGCGCTTCCGGCCAATAGTACCAGCACAATGGGTTTTCCGGTATTGTAGACTGCTTCCAGGAGCTCCTGCTGGAGGCCGGGAAGATTCAGGTGTTTTTTGTCTCCGCTGGCATATTCATTGGAAACGTCGCCTTCTTCTCCCTCGATGCTTGCGTCCAACCCCAGGCACAAGACTACTACATCCGATATCTCCGCTGCCGATACCGCTTCTGCAAACCGGTCATGGGTTTCCGCCAGTCCTTCCACTTTATTCTTGTACAGGTGGCAGCCCTGGGAATAATGAATTCGCACATCGTCGCCAACGGCCTCGCGAATTCCCTCCAGTATGGTTACATAGTTGGAGGCTGTGCCGTAATAGTTGCCGATGAGTGCTTCCCGGCTATTGGCGTTAGGTCCGATTACGGCTATGGATTTGAGACTCTTTTTATCCAAAGGCAGCAGGTTATTTTCGTTTTTCAGCAGTACGATGGATTTCCTTGCAGTTTCAAGGGCTAATTCCCGGTGTTCCTTACAATCCACCACTTCGTAAGGTGTATCGGAATAGGGAACATGCTCCGGAGCATCAAACATACCCAGCTTCATACGGGAGGTCATCAGCCGGACAACAGAGCGATCGATGGCTTCTTCCGACACCAGTCCTTCCTTGTGTGCGATTAACAGGTTGACATAAAGATTCCCGCAGTTGAGATCACAACCATTGTTTACAGCGAGTGCCACCGATTCCGGCGCTGTTCTGGTGACCATGTGGTGCTCATGGAAGTCTTTGATGGCCCAGCAGTCAGAGGTGACATGTCCCGTAAAGCCCCATTCCTCTCTTAGAATATCCCCCAGCAGGGTCTTGCTTCCACAGCAGGGCTCTCCATTGGTGCGGTTATAAGCACCCATTACGGCTTCCACCTTGGCCTCCTGGACACACTCCTTAAAAGCAGGGAGGTATGTTTCACGGAGATCTTTTTGTGAGACAACGGCGTCAAAACTGTGCCGCTCGCTCTCAGGACCGCTGTGAACGGCGAAGTGTTTAGCGCAGGCTGCCGCCTTCAGATATTTCTCATGGTTACCCTGAAGACCCTTCACGAAGGCAACGCCCAAACGACCGGTCAAATAAGGGTCCTCGCCATAGGTTTCATGCCCCCTGCCCCAGCGTGGGTCCCTGAAAATGTTAATATTGGGCGACCAGAAGGTGAGTCCCTTATAAATATCGTGGTCGCCTTTTCGCTGGAACTGGTGGTATTTCGCCCTGCCTTCGGTGGAGATGGTGTCAGCTACTCTATAAAGCAAATCTTCATTAAAGGTGGCTGCCATTCCGATGGCTTGGGGAAACATGGTTGCAATCCCTGCCCGGGCTACGCCGTGGAGGGCTTCATTCCACCAATTATAGGAGGGTACCTCCAGCCGGGGAATGGCCGGTGCACGGTGCAGCATTTGTGTTACCTTTTCCTCCAGCGTCATTCGGGAAACCAGATCCTTTGCCCGTTCTTCGAAGCTCAGGTTTTCATTTTTATATGCAGGTATCTCTGACATGTTGATTCCTCCTTATTGTTTTTACGTTCATACCTTCATTGTACAGAGTGAAGAAGGGGATTTCATTTCACCTCTTGCTGAAACCTGGTCATTTTTTGCTTTTATTAACAGGTGGAATTTTCCATTAATTTTGACATTTGCAAAAAGAGCAGGTATATTTGTTCTTAGAGTGAGAGATGGATAATAGGAAGAATTGTGTAGGAGGCGTAGAAGAAATCAATGTTGAACAATATAGAATCAGGTGCTTTGAGGGAAAACAAGATTGAAATTCAGGAAGGAAATCTCCAGGATTTGAAGGCGGTTTATGCTGCACTGGAGGAAGAATTTGCGCCGGAGGAAAGGAAAAATTTCAATCACCTTGCCATGTTAATGAAGAAGGGGAATTACAAGCTTCTACTGGCAAAGGACAAGAGCCTCGGGACAGTGATCGGCTATGCTTTTATTTATGAGATCGATTCCATAAAAGCTTTATGGCTTGATTATATGGCCATTATGAGTAAGTTTCAAAATGCAGGCTATGGGACTGCCTTGTTTAATAAAATTGCAGAGTGGAAGAAGGGGGAGGTTACGGGGATTTTTATCGAGGTGGAGATTCCTCAGGCAAAAGGCGGGGAGAGCCGGGAAAATCAATTGCGGAGGATACGGTTTTATGAACGGCTGGGGGCAAAAAGACTCATGCTGGCTTATGAGCTTCCTACCTTAAGGGGAGGATTTCCAATGCATCTTTATTTTCATCCGGCTTCCGATACTCGTGTACTGTACAAAGAACAGATTCGGCATGCCATCGCTTCGGCTTTTTCGGGTATCCATTCCGATATACCGCAGAAAGAGTCGGTTCTGAAATCTTTCTATGACAAAGTGCAGGATGAATATTTTGAGGGATGAGGTATAATGAACTAAGAAACACTTTTTTCGGGGAAATAATGTTGGAGGGGTCGATAAAGTGATATACGAAATAGGAAATGAAAAATTAAAGGTTGCAGTAAAGAGTTTGGGAGCTGAACTGTCTCAGCTTAGTGATGCGCGTGATGGTACGGAATATTTGTGGCAGGGAAATGCGGACTATTGGAAAGGCCAGTCGCCGATTCTTTTTCCCATCATCGGAGGGGTACCTGACGGTACCTATGTGCTGCAGGGCAAATCCTATTCCATTAACAGTCATGGATTTGCCCGAAGCAGCGAGTTTGAATTGCTGGAACATAAGGCGCAGGAACTATGCTTCGGATTAGGGTACAGTGATGAAACGCTGAAACAGTATCCGTTCCGGTTCGACTTGCGTGTGAGGTACAGATTGGAGCAGGATACACTCCGGGTTCAATTTGAGGTGCGGAATCTGGAGGATAGGGAAATGTTGTTTTCCATCGGAGCTCACCCCGGGTTTAATTGTCCCCTGTATAAAGAGGAAAGCATGGAAGACTATAGGATTGTTTTTGAGAAGCAGGAGACGGTGCAGAAAAGGATGAAGAGGGGAAACCTGCTGAGCGGTGAGAAGGTGGAGTTCTTAAAGGGTGAAGACAGGTTTGGCTTAGCGCATAGCCTGTTTTATGATGGGGCGATTATCATGGACGGGTATGAGTCAACCTGGGTGGAGCTAAGAAACCGCAGGAACCCTAAAGTGATTCGTGTGGAGTTTGAAGGGTTTCCGTATCTGGGGATATGGTCTGCGAAGAATGACGGGCCTTTTGTGTGTATTGAGCCGTGGTACGGGGTCGACTCGACGGAGGGGGATTCTACTGAGTTTACCCGTAAGGAAGGGCTGGTCAGATTGGAGGCCGGGAAGAGGTTTAGGTGTGAGTATAGGATCGTGATAAAGTAGGGGGAGATAACAAAGGCGGCAGGGTTAGGGATTCTGTCGCTTTTGCTTTTTGTTGTATAGATTTCCTTGAAAGATGGTTTTTGTGGGGAGTTATTGGGTGACTTTGGGGTGTTTTTATTAGGGGATTCCTCTTGGGTGGCTATGGAGCCCCGGGGGAACATCTGCCGACTGAACATGGTTCCCCCGGCGCTACATTGACACCCTAGAGGAATCCCCTAGCAACACATATTAACCTAGCCAATAAAACTCCAGAAAACTAGCAAAACCGTTAAGCTCTTCTACGCCGCTTCCCAACCAAAACCCCAACCGCCGCCAAAAGCACCAAAAACAACCCACCATACACATACAGCGAAACCCCAGAAGGGGAAGCCTTCTCCGGCTGACTTCCCTGCCTCTCCGCCAGATACTTCTCATAAAAGGAATTCTTCGTCGAATCCAAAGCCTGCACTTTCCCATCCTTCAGAAGAACCATCCCGTTAGGTCCAGCCACCGGAATCCACAGACCCTCTCTGGTAGGATGCTTCTCTAAGAAGAGAAGGAAGCTGCCACCCTTATCCTGATGCTCCACACTCCAACCAACATCAAAATTCTCAATGGAGGCGAGAATCACTTCCGGACCGGAGCCCTTATAATAAGCATCTACCTTAAAATCAAAAGGAGCCCACATATCGATACTCTTATATTGCTTATCCGTATCATACTTGCCGGACACGACAATCTGCGCCCTCTTTTCCACTTCCTCCGGTTGTAAGCTGATCCAGGAGGTAGCGTAGGCTTGCGAGAAAAACGAAAATACCAGCATGAATATAAATAAGGGACCCAGGATTTTTAAAAGCTTTTTGTTCAGCAGCATAATCATCACTCCATACAAAATCATTTATTATAAAGGATATATACCAATTTCGACGTAGCAGCCCTATAAAAGGTTCCAAGAGATTCCATTAATACGAGGTAGTTACTTCCATGTCTGATGAAAATGTGATAATATAAAACGGATTTATGAGTCGGGAGTAGGGATCGGACAGCCAAAATGAAAAAAATGAAATGGCGCGGGATTATGCGTGAGATAGAGAGATAATTAGAGTAAAAAAGAGAGATAGGTGGAGATAAATTAAAATTTTAGTAATTTGGTCTTGACATGTGCCGATGGCTATATTAAAATGTTAAAGTGTCGAAAATTTGGTTCGTTAAAAACAACAGAACTCAAGTTTTAATATAAAAAATATTTTACGGAAAGTAGTTTAAGGAGGCAGGAAATTCGATGAAAACTTTTATGGCTAAAGCCGAAGAAGTTCAGAGAAAATGGTACATCGTCGATGCTGAAGGCAAACCTTTGGGTAGGCTGGCTAGCGAAGTAGCTAAGATCTTAAGAGGAAAAAATAAACCTACTTACACACCGCACGTTGATACCGGTGATCACGTAATCGTGTTAAACGCAGACAAGGTGCTTCTGACTGGTAAGAAGCTGGATCAGAAGATTTACAGACACCACTCATTATATCCAGGTGGAATGAAGGAAGTCACATACAGACATTTCCTTGCAACAAAGCCTGAAAAAGCAGTTGAACTGGCTATTAAGGGTATGCTTCCAAAGAACAGCCTCGGAAGAGCAATGTTCAGGAAGTTGAATGTTTACAAAGGTACAGAACACAAACATCAGGCTCAGCAGCCTGAAGTTTTGACTCTGGATATTTAATTGAGAGGAGGAGTTTGAAACAATGGCAGCAAAAGTTCAATATTATGGAACTGGTAGAAGGAAAAAATCCGTTGCGAGAGTGAGACTTGTTCCTGGAGAAGGAAAAGTTATTATAAACGACAGAAACATTGAAGAATACTTCGGATTGGAAACACTGAAAGTTATCTGCAAACAGCCTTTAGTACTGACAGATACTCTCAGCAAGTTTGATGTACTGTGCAAGGTTATCGGTGGTGGTTTTACAGGCCAGGCCGGTGCCATCAGACACGGTATTGCAAGAGCTCTTTTAAAGGCAGATGAAGAATTAAGGCCTGTACTCAAAAAGGCTGGATTCCTCACAAGAGACCCAAGAATGAAGGAAAGAAAGAAATACGGTCTCAAGAAAGCAAGAAGAGCACCACAGTTCAGCAAGAGATAATACTTTACTCCATATGCAGGGAATGGTTTCGCGACCATTCCCTGTTGTTTTTTATGGGGTTTTATAATATCATTATCTATAGGATGTCGAAATCAAGGTCAAATCCCAGCGCCTAGGCGTGGGGCTCTGTATTTTACTTGGATTTTGTACATTAAAATGATTGTAAATCGAGGTGCCGGAGGTACATATGCTTATCATTAAAAACGGAAAAATTTCAACCATGGTTGGTGTCAGCCATGACAACGGATATATAATTGCCGATGAGGGAAAAATAATTGAAATCGGAGATGACATTAACTCTGCCAAAATCCAAGTAAAAAGCGATGCCATAACTATCGACGCACAGGGAGGTTATGTGCTGCCGGGGTTTATCGACGCCCACTGCCACGTGGGCCTTTTCGAGGATTCTGTGGGCTTTGAGGGGGAGGACGGCAATGAAATGACGGACCCTGTGACTCCACACCTGAGAGCCATCGACGGAGTATATCATGCGGACAGGGCTTTTGCTGAGGCCCGGGAAAATGGGGTTACAACCGTGGTCACCGGTCCCGGCAGCGCAAATGTAATCGGGGGACAGTTTGCAGCCATTAAGACCTGGGGAAGAAGAATCGAAGAGATGATTCTAAAGGATCCTGTAGGGATGAAGATTGCTTTTGGGGAGAACCCGAAGACTGTATACTATGAGAAACGGCAGTCCCCCATGACCCGCATGGCCACGGCTGCGATCCTTCGGGAAAGCCTTATGAAGGCGAAAGAGTATAAGGAGATGCTGGAGAAATACGACAGCGACCCGGAGGAGAATGATAAGCCGGAGTATGATATGAAGCTGGAAGCGCTGGTAAAGGTGCTAAAAAAGGAAATTCCTCTCAAAGCCCATGCACACCGCGCCGATGACATACTGACCGCCATCCGGATCGCGAAGGAATTTGAGGTGGAGATTACGCTGGATCACTGTACGGAAGGGCACCTTATTAAGGACATATTAGCGGAGGAGAAGATCCCTGTTATCATAGGGCCGTCTCTTACAGACCGCTCGAAAATAGAATTACGAAATCTAACGTTGAAAACACCGGGTATCCTTGCAGATGCGGGTCTGCGTGTGGCAATCATGACGGACCACCCGGAGACTCCCATTCAATACCTCTGGCTGTGTGCTGCCATGGCGGTTCGAGAGGGTATGAAAGAGGAAGATGCACTGAAGGCCATTACTATAAACGCTGCTTTGAATACCGGTATCGCTGATCGGGTTGGCAGTCTGGAGATCGGGAAGGATGCGGATATAGTAGTATTTGATGGCCATCCGTTCGAATTTAAAACAAGAGTTGCGGCTACCGTCATTAACGGAAATGTAGTGTATAAGAGGTAAGGGAATGAAAGAAATAAAAACATTTTCAGCAGAAGAGACCATGGAAATCGGCAGAAAGTTAGGCAGCCTTCTTCAGGGAGGAGAACTGATTTGCCTCAATGGGGATTTGGGAACAGGCAAAACTGCTTTTACCGGGGGTGTTGCCCAAGCTCTGGGAATCGATGGATACATCACCAGCCCCACATTTACTCTTGTGAATGAGTATAAGGGGAGACTGGCCATGTATCATTTTGATGTGTACAGGATCGCAGACCCGGAAGAAATGTTTGAAATTGGCTTTGAGGAATACCTGGAAAGCAATGGTGTAGTTTTGGTAGAATGGGCGGATCTGATACGAGAGGTTCTACCGGAGGAATACATAGGGGTGGATATAAGAAAGGCCCTCAGTGAAGGCGTTACCGTTCGTGTAATTCATCTGGAGTTTAAGGGTGAGCGGTATAAGGGAATGGAAGAGGCGTTTGGAGGATAACATCAAACTGATGGATATAGTACAGGGAATGATCGGATAAGAGGCGAGAGTGAGGAGGGCTGGAATGGCAATATAGTACTCCCTCCGGCAGCTTTGCTGCCACCTCCCTCTGAGAGGGAGGCTTTATTTCTCAGTTTTAGCCTCAGCGGCAATTTAGCCGAAAATGCTCTTAGAGTCTCCCTCTGGGAGGGGGATGTCACGTAGTGACAGGGGGAGCAAGCGGCCTTCATGGCTCCATATTCCTTATTACAAGCACATAGACAAAGCGGGCAAAAATGAAAAAGTACAGACTAGAATACAAGAGAGGTAAACACGATGAAGGTACTTGCAGTTGATACTTCTGCTTCAGTGGCAGCAGTAGCAGTGATGGAAAACGATCGATTGCTGGGGGAATTCAGCATAAATCATAAGAAGACACATTCCCAAAAGCTCATGCCCATGATTAAAGAGCTTTTGGCCGGATTGGAGCTGACTCCGGGAGATATGGATTTGTTTGCTGCCTCCGGTGGCCCCGGGTCCTTTACAGGGCTTCGGATTGGTGTTACCACTGTCAAAGCCATGGCTTATGCAGTTCAAAAACCTGTTATCAGCGTACCCACCCTGGATGCCCTTGCATATAATATACCATTCACGGATTCTATGGTGTGTCCGATGATGGATGCGAGGAATAATCAAGTGTTTACAGCACTTTACAGCCGAGAAGAAAATAAACAGAAGAAGATCACAGAGTACCTGGGAATACCCGTTCCTGAGTTGATACAACTGATAAAGGGAAAGAACAGAAAAGTTCTTTTTTTGGGGGATGGAGTAGAGATACACCGGGATTTCCTCCAGCAGGAGTTGAATGACAACTGTGAATTTGCACCGGGCTGCATGAACCTGCAAAAAGCATCCTCTGTTGCCCAGCTGGCCCTTATGCGGGCGGCAGAGGGGTCACTGGAAAACTGCTTTGATATGGTGCCGTTCTACCTGCGCAAATCCCAGGCAGAACGAATGCTGGAATTGAAAAAAGGGTGATATGATGGAAAATGTTGAGATAACCTACATGGGATTGGAACACATCGATGGAGTAATGGTTGTAGAAAACCTCAGTTTCAGTATACCCTGGTCCAAGGAGGCATTTATACAGGAGATTACAGCCAACCAGTTTGCCATTTATGTAGTTGCACTTGTGGATGGAAACGCAGTGGGATATGCCGGAATGTGGAAGGTCTTTGATGAGGGACATATCACCAATATTGCCGTTCACCCGGAATTCAGGAAGAGCGGGGTTGGGGGCCTCCTCATGGAAAAGCTTCTGCAAATCGCAAAGGAGGAGGAAATTCAGGGGTTGACCCTGGAGGTTCGAAGAGGGAATCTTCCGGCGCAGAAGCTCTACCAGAAATATGGCTTTGAGTCTGCCGGGATTCGAAAAGGCTATTATGCCGACAATGGCGAGGACGCGATTATCATGTGGAAACATGGTGTTAATTGAGAATGGAGAATTGAAAATTGAGAATGCTTGATAATAACTAGAACTGATATCACATTTCTAATGTATTGGTCATTTGAAGATCATAAGCTTACGGAAGTGAGTATATTATTACTAAGTTTAAATTTTTCATTCTCCATTCTCAATTTTCAATTTAAAAAGTGTGGGGGTATGTAGATGGCTAAAATTAGGGAATTGACTTATAATGAACTTAAAAAAACATGCAGTACGGAATTGTTTGCGTTTACAGATACATCTGAAATAGAGCCTTGTGACATCATATTCGGTCAGGAAAGAGCCGTTAAGGCATTGGAATTCGGCTTGAAAATTAAGACAAGGGGTTATAACGTATATATGTCGGGCATGACGGGAACGGGAAAAACCAGTTATGCCCATAATTATATCCGAACCATTGCCCAATCAGCCAAAACACCGGACGACTGGTGTTATATATATAACTTTGAGACATCCAACCAACCCATGGCGCTAAATTTGCCGGCAGGAACGGGTAAAGTGTTCCAAAAGGATATGGATGATTTTACCAAGATCATCAAGGAAGAAATCGCAAAGGCCTTTGAGAGTGAAGACTATGAAAAGGAAAAGGCTGAAATTGAAAAGGAATACGAGGAGAAGCGGGATGAACTGCTGGAGATATTGAAAGAGGATGCCCAAAAGCACGGATTCAAGGTCAAGAGCACCAATGCCGGGATTTATTTTGTACCCGTGGTAGAGGGAAAGACTCTCAGTGAGCAGGAATATGGGGAACTGGATGAGGAGATCCGGGATCAAATCGAAGAGAAATCCGATATCATCCAGATGGAAACCATGGAGATTATCCGCAAAATCAAAAATGTTGAAAAGGAAGCCGTGGAGAGAGTCACCGAATGGGAGAACCGGATTGCACTTTTTGCTGTTGGAATGCACATTAAGGACCTGAAGGAAAAATATAAGAGCTATCAAAAAATTACGACCTTCCTGGATTGTGTGCAGAATGACATTTTAGAAAATCTGGATGAATTTATTGAGGTAGAGGTTCCGGAAGACCAACAGCAGCTGCTTCTGCCCTGGATGATGAAAAATGATTCCTCTCCTGCCGACAAATACAAAGTCAATTTGTTGGTGGATAATAGCAAATTACAGGGCGCTCCTGTCATCGTTGATTATAACCCTACCTATTATAATCTGCTGGGAAAGCTGGAGTATGAGAATGAGCTCGGTTCCGTTACGACGGACTTTACCATGATTAAAGGGGGCTTGCTGCATCAGGCCAATGGCGGATATCTGATACTCCAGGCAAAGGATATCCTGAACAATGCCCTATCCTGGGAGGCATTAAAGAGGGCACTGCGTACCCGGGAGATCTATATTGAGAATATTAAGGAGCAGACGGGACTGGTGGCGGTTTCTACCTTAAAGCCTGAACCTATCCCCATGGATATAAAAATCATTTTGGTGGGAAGTGAATATGTATACCAGCTCCTTTACGAATATGAAGAGGATTTCAAAAAGCTTTTCAAAATCAAGGCAGATTTCGATGATGAAATGATACGGAGCCAAGACAATATCAACCGCCTGGTTCAGTTTATCAGTTCCTTCTGTCAAAAGGAAAACACACGGCATTTTGATAAAACCGGTGTGGCAAAGGTCGTTGAATACAGCTCCAGAATGGTAGAGGACCAGAATAAAATAACAGCCAGGTTTAACGATATTGTAGAGATACTCTGTGAGTCCTGTGCATGGGCAGAGATTGAAGGATCGGAGACTGTAAGTGAAAAGCATGTTGCGAAGGCCGTGGAAGAGAAAAGATACCGTTCCAATAAATATGATCAGAAGCTGCTGGAGATGTTGGAAGAAGGTACGCTGATGGTGGATACGGAGGGTGAGGTTACAGGACAGATCAATGGACTTACCATATTGGACATGGGGGACAACATCTTTGGAAAGCCGTCACGTATCACGGCTACGACCTTTATAGGAGAAGCAGGAATCATTAATATCGAGCGGGAAATTGAAATGAGCGGGACTTCCCATAGTAAGGGAGTGCTAATATTAAACGGATATCTTGGACAGAAGTATGCACAGGATATGCCCCTATCCCTCTCTGCAACCCTGTGCTTTGAACAGCTTTATAACGGCGTGGACGGTGACAGCGCTTCCAGCACTGAACTTTATGCGCTGTTGTCAAGCCTTGCTGAAGTACCCATCAAACAGGGAATTGCCGTTACCGGCTCTGTAAACCAAAAGGGAGAAATACAGCCCATCGGCGGAGTTACCCATAAGATCGAAGGATTTTTTGAATTATGTAACAGGCGGGGACTGACAGGGAGCCAGGGAGTTATCATTCCTCACCAAAATATAAGGAACCTGGTTTTGAATGATGATGTGATTGCCGCGGTAAAAGACGGTAAATTCCATATTTATCCTATTAAAACCGTTGATGAGGGAATTGAAATCCTAACAGGGATTGAAGCGGGAAAAAAACAGGCAGACGGAAGTTATTCGGAAGGAAGCATAAATTTCCGTGTTCATGAGAAGTTGAAGAGATTCGCCGAAGCTGTGAATCATAAAAGCAAAAAATAAGGGGTTGCCATGGCAACCCCTTATTTTTTGCTTTGTATCTATTCTGCTATCTTAAATGTTGAAACCGCGTCATTCAGTTCTCTGGCCACGTCATTCAAGCCCTTGGCAAAATTGGACAGCTCCTCTGAGCCTGCAATCTGTTCCTGGGTGCTGGCAGAGACTTCCTCAGAAGTTGCTGCTGCTTCTTCCGAGACGGCAGAAATATTCTCAATGGATTCCAGCGCTTTTTCCTTATATACCAGTATGCTCTTTACAGAGTCCGTCATATAGTCGATACGGCTGGATATGCCTTCCATAGCTTCAAAGATGGTTTTGAAGGCAGCATCCGTTTCCGAAACGGATGTCATCTGTTCCTGGATGGTAATGCTGGTGCTGTTCACGGCATCCGCAGTGACCTGGGTTTTCTGTTGTATACTGTTAAGAATATTGTTGATATTGATGGACGCCTCTTTGGATTGGTCTGCCAGTTTTCTAACTTCGTCCGCAACAACGGCAAATCCTCTTCCGGCTTCTCCTGCTCTTGCCGCTTCAATGGCTGCATTCAGCGAGAGAAGGTTGGTCTGTTCCGCAATTCCTACGATGACTTTCACGATCTTCTTGATTTCCTTCATGTTATTGTTCAAGTCATTAATATCCTCAACGATTTTGAGAGAAGAATTATTGGTCTGCACGGCCTTGTTATTCAGATCCCGAACCGTAGACATGGCAGTTTCACTGAGTTTCTTGGTATTAGTGACTACATCCGACACCTGGGCCATGTCATCTTCAACCCTGTTGATTCCGTCCGAAAGAAGCGTGATATGGCTTACACCTTCCGCTACCTCCTGCGCCTGCTCGGAAGCTCCTTTAGCCACCTGCTGAATGGTGGCGGCGATTTGCTCCGAGGCTGAATAGGAACGGTCTGAAAGATCCATGATGCCTTGGGTGCTGGTTAAAACATTCTGGGCGAGAGAGTTTACTTTGGATATCAGCGTGCTGATGTTGCCCAACATGTCATTAAAAATACCGCTGACTTCGCCCAATTCATCCTTGCTTGTATCCGTAAGGGAAATAGCCAGATTACCTTTCTTTGCCTCCTCCATGGAAGACACCAGCTGTCTCAAAGGAGTGGAAATACTTCTCGATATTACAAAGGATAGAATGATCGCCAGAATAAGGGAAATTACGCTCACGATAATATTGCCGCCCAATATTTTACCGGATTCATTGTTCAAATAGCTGTACGGGATGGTAGTAACAATATACCAGCCGGTGGTGGTGACCTTCGAGTAGGACACCAGGTAATCTTTATTTTGGATAGAAGTGTCAAAGGTACTGAGGCCTGCCTCTTCATTAGACTTTATTTGCTCAAGAAGCCCAAGGTTTTCATAGGTTTTCCCCAGATTGGTCTTTGTCTTGTTGGAGACCATGGTTCCCTGAGGGTCTAGGATAAGGATATCTACGCCATTTCCCAGGTTAACATCTTTATAAACCGAAGATAGGAGACTTTCATCAATGGCCATCAAAAGAACCCCGAGGCTGCTTCCTCCGCTGGTAGAGTTAATGGAACGGGCGGCAATGATGAAATTGCCTGACATCGTCCATACGGTTCTCCCTTTTCCTTCCTTTGCCGCGGCTATGATTTTCCCGGATTCTTCCGGGCTCATGGATAGCGTGCCATAGGCAGTAAACATCTCGCTGCCTGTATTGATTTCAACATATTTTATGGCATTGTTCATGGAAAACTTGCCTGTAAACAGCTTGGTGATCTGGTTTATGCTCTCCAACCGCGCCATGAGATTATTAGGGTCGAGGTTGCGCGTATTAAGTGCACTCTGGACAATATCGGCAAAAATAATTTCCGTTGAATATCCTTCCAGTTTGGATACTTCCGTCTGTATGTTCTTTTGAAGCTGTCCTGTAATCTGATCGGAATATGCGGATATCTTATCGCTGATAGCTTTACTGGATTGAGAATAAGAAGAAATTCCTATAGCCAGAAGAGGCAGAAAAGATAACAAAATAAATGAAGCAATCAATCGTGCCTGTATTTTTACTTTACGTAAAGGTTTACCGATCAGTGTGAGCAAGTGGTTTGCCCTGTCAAAATTTGGAGCATTTTTTGGCAACTTGAGGTTACCTCTGAATTTTGATAAAAACTTTCCGGGTTCAAAATGAATAGCAGGTTTGACAAACTTTAACTTTGCCATTTTCATACCTCCGTTATAGGTGAAATAAGGTAAGATATACCAATATTATATATTTCGACACTGACTGTCAAATTCCTTTAAATTCTAAAAAAAATTGTCATTTCTGTATTTAAGGTATAGGATCTGCAAGTGTCCATAATTATATCGGCAAAAGCGGGCGATATTTTAGCCGATAAATTACAATGCATCCTCAGACATAAATCATGACAAATCGTAAAATAGTATGTATGAAAGCACAAAAGAATGGAGTGGGAATCCGTTGGAAATGTCGGATATTGAACTGATCAATCAGTGCCTCGACGGGAAGCAGGAAGCTTTCGAAGAAATTGTGAACAGATACAAAAAGCTTATTTACAGTGTAGTGTATAACATGATAAGCGACAAACAGGAAGTAAGTGATATTTCCCAGGAGGTCTTTATCAGAATATACAGGTCCTTGGACAGGTACAACCCGCAGTTTAAATTTTCTACCTGGGCTGTAAGGATCACTACGAACTACTGCCTGGATATTTTGAGGAAAAAGAAGGTGGATTCAGTGCCAATGGATGATATTGTAGGGATATCCAGCGGGAGCGATACTCCGGAAGTGCGATATATAAACAAGGAGCGCAGTGAAAAGATCCGGAAAGCAGTGGCTGAGCTGCCGGAAAAATATAGAGTACCTATTATACTTTTCCACCAAAACGGATTGTCCTACGAAGAAATGACAAAAGTTCTCGATGAGCCCATGTCCATTATAAAAAACAGGCTATACCGGGCGCGGCTCCTGTTAAGGGACAAATTATCAAAAGATAGAAAGGAGGAGGTACTATGAAGTGTGAAGAAGCAAGTGTATGGATCATGAAATACTTTGACAAGGAACTGAACGATATTGAAGTAGGCCAGCTAAAACAGCATTTAAAGGGATGTATGACCTGTAATACCGAGTTCGAGGAGTTAAACGGTATCCTGGGAGTGCTGGAAGAGGAACGGGGAATCGAACCTCCCGAAGGCTTTGAAACTTTGGTAATGGGTAAAATCAAGGCTCTTACTGTAGAGAGAAAGAAACGGACAGATAGATTTTTCATAATTCTTTATGCTGTATCATCGATGATTTTGTTCGGCATGGCCACCTGGTTGGTGGGCTACTTCCAGGAAGTAAGCTTTTTAGAAGTTGTGAGCAAAATCGTAATGGTTATGAATTCCGTTATCCGGGTCTTCCATGCGATATCGACCTCGGAAGCAGGCGGTATCCTTTACGGTGTATTGATCACTGCTTTTGCCCTGGTAATGGGGTATATGGGAATGATAATTTTTATGGATAATAATGTTGGAGGCGCCAGCAATGAAGCGGATAAATAAGAAAGCAGCAGCCATTTTGTGTATGGCAGTACTGTTGTTAATTCCAATGACCCTGGTCTTTGCAAATGCAGGCAATTCCTCCGTCTCAAAGAATCAAACCGTCACAAGGGATTGGTTTGCCATTGATCAGGCGGTGAGTAATGAGGGTACGATAAAGGGAGATTTTATAGCGCTGGGCCAATCGCTCACCTCCGCAGGAAGAATTGAAGGCGACCTGCTTTGTGCGGCTTCCGATGTAAGCATGACCGGGAAGGTGGACGGAGATGTCAGAGTTGCTGCCGCTGCCGTAACCCTCTCCGGGGAAATCGGAAAGAATGTAAATGCTTTCGCCAGTAATGTATTAATGGGTAATTCGGCCTATGTCGGAGGGAATCTTATTGCCTTTGCCAATACCATCGAAGTGGATGGGACTGTAAAGGGTTATTCACGGCTAGGCGGGGGGAAAATCGTTCTTAAGGGTGATTTTGCAGGAGATGTTGATATTAACGTGGATGACGGCTATGGAGATCCCAATGTGGAGCTTCATGTCCTGCCGGGGACGAAAATCCATGGGAAGCTGACCTATAAAGGCCTTAACGAAGCTTTTATCGCCGACGGAGCGCAAGTCGGTAGCTTCCAGTGGATTCAGGCGGACGAAAAGGCAAAAAGTGCCGAAACAAAAGGAGCAGGAGAGTATGCCGTAAAATATCTTAGAATGCTGATTGCCGCAGCGATCTACTTCTTTATAGCAATGCTTGTGTACCGGCTGTTCCCGGGATTATTTGCATACCAGGGCAGTATTATCGGAGAAAAGCCGTTAAAGGTTTTAGGAATGGGTTTGGCAGCGGTGGGGCTGGTATTTGCCGCCATAATAACCTTCATATTCCTTCTCGCAGTCACAGCCTTCATTGCTTCTCCCATGGTGGCAGTTGTTTTTGGAACGGCAATGGCCCTTGCTTACGTACTTATATTTTACTTTTCAACCATACCTGTCAGTATGTGGTTGGGTAATGTGCTACTGAATGGCAAAAATAATGTTCCTACCCGGTTCGGAATCGGCTTCCTGACCATTACGGCAGTACAGGTGCTGCTGAAGCTGCTGGGCGAAGTAAGTCCGGCCGGAATTATATTCTCAACGCTGTGGTACATCTTCGTCATTATCATTGGTATATTCGGTGCCGGGGCGCTGATCTATGGGATTGGCAATACGGTTTTCCGGCTCAGGCGTGCTGATAGCGTGGAATAAAATTTTAAATAAAAAAGCTCGTGAAAATACAAATTCACGGGCTTTTTTTCGTTGAAAATGGATTTAGATTTCCTTATATCTGAAATGCCCGTCCGTTGTAAAACTTGAAATTGAGGAAAAAACAGGTGGCTGCGCGCAGTAAAAGTATAATTTCCTATACATTAGCAGTTTACAAAATGCATATTCAAATTTTTAAACACTCATAATAAGGATAGCGAACTTTGCGAGTGCTTTTGAAGCAGTCATAAGGATATCACAAGGTACAGGTGATTGCAGAGCTTTTGAAAATAAAGTTCGATAATGACTACACACTTACGGAGGTGATGCTATGGACGATAAAAACCACGAAAATGCCGAAATGAATCAGGAAGAGCAGGAGCGGCAAAATATAGAAAACCGGCAGCATTTTGAGAGTGCTTCCCAGGGCGAAGAACAGGAAAATAGTACAAAGGAAGCCACGAACGATGGAAGCAGGGATTTTATACACATGCACATGAGAGAAAATAACCCTGGCTTGTTCTCCCATAAAAATAACGGAACTGCAAGTGCAGCGGCGGTAATTTCCCGAAGCCATAGAATATTCCTGGTATTAAGCTGGGTCAGCGCAGCATTTACTGCCTTTGTTTCTGCTTACTTTGCGATACCGGGAATTCTTTTCGGGGCATTGGCCAACAGAATTTCCAGGGGCAGCGGCAATGCCGCCATTATAACCAATATCGTTCTTGCAGTTGTGAACCTTTTGTTCGGACTTTTTCTCGTTTATGTCCTACGAAGGGTATTTGTATAGATCAAGGGAGAGAGAAAATATTACTTCATATTTTTTGCAGCCCGGCATTGTCTCAATGGCCACCGAACCACACTCCGCATCCAACTGCCCAACTACCGGTTGTTTGGATGCTACGCGGAAGTCAATGTGTAAAAAGTGCGTCGCCCGAGAAGGGGCAGCAAAATGCTGGTTGAAGTTATATTTTCACTGACCTTAAGTAATAGTATGGCCAGGGGATGTAACTTTTATTAATACGAAAGGAAAGGAGTGATACGATGAGAAAGGTAATAAGCTTAGGCAGCGGAATCATTTTTTGTTTACTGGTGTTTACTTCCTGCAGCTCCTCACAGAAGGCTCCTGCGCCAAAACCCATAGAACAGCCCATGCCGGTAGCACCCCCACAGGTAGAGGAGAAAAAGGTGAAAAACAATGTCCGGCTGGAAAAGACAGAGGTGGGAGGACTCACTGAAGCACAACTCGTTTCTCAAATACAGGGCATGGCACGGGAAATTGATAAAGAAGCGGTAGAGCCAAAAGTGGATGAAAAGCAGTGGACCGTAACAGGAACAACCGGTACCGGCAAAAAGGTGGATGTTGATACCACCAAGCAGGCTGTAATGAATGCAAAAGAAGGTGAAACGGTAAAACTGACCGTTAAGGAAATAAAGCCCGAGACAACAGTAGAGCAGGTAAAGGCAAATATCGTTGAAATTGGAAGTTATACTACCGCTATTCTTGACAAGGATCCGGACAGGGTGAAAAATATTCAACTGGCGTCCGAAAAGATGAATATGAAAAAAATCGGACCGGGAGAGGTTTTTTCATTTAACGCGGTTATAGGGCAAAGAACGGAAGCCAAGGGCTACGAGGAAGCTCCCATAATCAAGCAAACCAAAGACGGGCCTAAAAAAGAGGAAGATACGGGGGGAGGCGTATGCCAGCTTTCCACAACCCTCTATAACGCAGCCCAAAAGGCCGGATTGGAAATCGTGGAAAGGCATTTGCATTCCAAGGATGTCGGGTATGTGCCCAAGGGACAGGATGCTACGGTTTCCTACGGAACCACGGATTTCAAGTTTAAAAACAACAGGAGCAATACCATTATGACAAGGACATATATGGATAAGAATAATACACTAACCGTTAAAATATTTGAGAACCGAAATTAGGCAATATGTAAAAATAAAGCTTTATTGATAATTTGTTATTGGCTTGTGAAAGTTTTTGATATAATATAGTTATTGGAGTAATGGACGATCGGTACTCTTTGAAATAACGGACGAAACAGTAAACCTGTTTGTACTGACGGTACAAACAGGTTTACTGTGACATAAATGTATTTACGGGGGATATTGTATCAATACACTGAGGAGGGTTTCTTAACCATGGTGAGAAAAGAAATTACAATTATGAATGAATTGGGACTGGAATCTAAAACTGCAGCCATGTTAATTCAGAAAGCATCCAACTATAAATCCAGCGTTTGGATTGAAAAAGGAGACCGGAAAGCAAATGCCAAGAGCCTTTTGGGCATTCTGTCCCTGGGGATCGCCAGCGGGACAAAGGTTGCGCTTATTCTGGAAGGGGAAGATGAAGAGAAGGCTGCCAATGAATTGGAAGAATACGCAAAGGCTGGGTTCGGTGAAAGTGTCTGAGGTGAAGGTGTATCGTGTTTGATATTCAGGAAGAACTAAAAAAACTGCCCGATAAGCCGGGCGTTTATATTATGAAGGATGAAGAGGGTAATATCATCTATATAGGCAAAGCCGTTGTTCTGAAAAACAGGGTACGGCAATATTTCCAAGCCTCCGCCAATCATAGTCCCAAAGTAGTGGCAATGGTAGCAAGAATTAAGGAGTTTGAATATATTGTAACAGACTCTGAACTGGAAGCGCTTATACTTGAATGTAACCTTATAAAGAAGCATAAACCCAAGTTCAACATTCTGCTCAAGGATGATAAGCATTATCCTTATATCAAGGTTACAATGAATGAGGACTATCCGAGAGTCTTGATGACAAGAAGATTGGAGAAGGATGGAGCAAAGTATTTCGGCCCCTATTCAAATGCCTTTGCAGTAAAGGAGACCATTGACCTTATCAAAAAGCTTTTTCCCATTAAGACTTGTAACAAGGTATTCCCACGGGATATAGGAAAGGAAAGGCCCTGCTTGAATTTTCATATCTATCAATGCCTCGGTCCCTGCCGCGGGGATGTAAACAAGGAAGAGTACCGGGCGCTGATGAAGGACATTTGTAATTTCCTTGCAGGAAAACAGGATGAAGTGGTAGCCCGGCTGGAGGAGCAGATGAAAAGCGCTGCCGAAGGTATGGAATTTGAAAAGGCTGCCAGCATTCGGGACAAAATAAAAAGCATAAAACATATAGCAGAGAGGCAAAAGGTATTGTCTACCGCGATGGAAGACCAGGACATCATCGCTTTTGCCAAGGGGCAGACGGATTCTTGCATACAGGTGTTCTTTGTAAGGGGTGGAAAGCTCATCGGCAGAGAGCATTTTATATTTGAAGGAGTTGGGGATGTAGACGACAGAGAGCTGATGTCTTCCTTTGTAAAGCAGTTTTACAGTTCCACGGCGTATGTACCTAATGAAATCCTGCTGCAGGAAGACATTGATGAATTGAATATCATCGAAAGCTGGCTGAGTGGAAAGAGAGCTTCAAAAGTTCATATAAAGGTTCCCAGAAGAGGGGAAAAGCATCAGTTGATTGAAATGGTTTCTCAAAATGCTTTGATCGCCTTAAACCAGTTTAAAGACCGAATGAGGAAGGAAGAACTTACTTCCAATGAAGGGCTGCGGGGAATGACCGAACTGCTGGGCCTGGAAGAAATTCCTGGAAGAATTGAGGCCTATGACATATCCAATACCGGTTCCAGCGAAATCGTAGCCTCCATGGTCGTGTTTGAAAACGGCAAAGCGGCCAACAAGGAGTACCGGCGGTTTAAAATCAAGTCGCTGGATTCCCAGAATGACTATGCCAGTATGCAGGAGGTTATTTTCAGAAGGTTCAAACATGCCGAAAGGGAGATGAAGGACGAAAGCATAGAGGAAGGAAAATTCACCCGCATGCCGGATATACTTTTGATCGATGGCGGGTTAGGACATGTGAATGCCGTTCTGGATGTACTGAAGGAACTCGGAGTGGTCCTCCCGGTTTTCGGTATGGTTAAAAATGATCAGCACCGTACCCGGGGCTTGATATCAAGGGAGGAAGAGTTTGATCTGGCAAACAATCTGCCGGTACTTCGCTTTGTTACCTCCATCCAGGATGAGGCGCACCGGTTTGCGGTTGAATATAACAGGTCCTTAAGAAAGAAAAGATATGTGAAATCAGCACTGGATGAGATCGAAGGGATAGGCCCCAAGCGGAAGAAGGCGTTGATCCGGCATTTTGGCTCCATGACAAAAATAAAGACTGCTGAGATTGAGGAATTGATGCAGGTGGAAGGAATCAGCAGAGCGGTTGCGGAGAAAATCCATGACCATTTTGGCGGATGATATGTAGGTAAGGCACAACACAAAGGAGAAGAAGTATGGCAATCTATGCAATATCCGATCTTCATCTGGCACTGAGCGTTAACAAGCCCATGGATGTATTCGGTGACAGGTGGGCGAATTATATGGAGAAGTTAAAAAGTGCATGGGAAGAAACCGTGTCTTCCGGAGATACTGTAATTGTCCCGGGAGACATATCCTGGGCTACATATCTGGAAGAAGCATGGGAGGATTTTAAGTACATAGAGGACTTACCCGGAAGGAAAATTATTTCCAAAGGAAATCACGACTATTGGTGGACGACCAGTAGCAAGCTGGAAAAGTTCAAGAGGGGAAATAATTTCGGTACTATTGATTTCATGCATAATAACAGTTTTAAAATGGAGAATATTATACTATGCGGAACCCGGGGATGGAAGTGCCCGGGAGATGCGGATTTTAACGAAGAGGATCAAAAAATCTTCAATCGGGAACTGCAAAGGCTTGAACTGTCCTTGAAAAGTGCTCCGAAGGAGGAGAAGGCAGAACTCCTTGTAGCACTGCACTATCCGCCTTTTAACTCCCAGAAACAGCCTTCCCCCTTTGTGGATATTATGAAGAAATACGGTGTAAAAAACTGCATATACGGGCATCTGCACAGCCATGGATTTAAATCCGCAGTCCAGGGTGAAGTGGAAGGAATCAGCTTTCAGCTGGTATCCGCAGACTATTTGGACTTCCGCCCTTTGAAACTTTTTTAGAAAAATGTAAAAAAATACTTTTCTCTATTCCCCGATATTGATTTTACATATTGAAAAGTATATAATATAATGGTTAAATTGGTACCCACAGGGTGCGGACTATTTTAGAGACACATTATATATTCATATAGTAGGAGGAAATTCATTCAATGAACGTTAAACTTGAAAAACTTGAAAAAAACGTTGTGCAACTCGAGATAGAGGTAGATGCAACAAGATTTGAACAAGGGATGCAGAAAGCATTTGCTAAAAATGCCGGAAGATTCAACATACCTGGATTTAGAAAGGGTAAAGCTCCCAGAAAAATGGTGGAAAGATATTATGGAGAGCAGGTCCTTTATGAAGATGCCATCAATGAAATTTGCCCGGAAACCTATGATGAAGCAGTAGCTCAAAACGATCTTCATCCGGTGGAAAGGCCTGAAATTGATATAAAGCAGATTGGAAGCGGACAAAACTTTATATTTACAGCAAAGGTTACTTTAAAGCCTGAAGTGGAACTTGGCCAATATAAGGGGATAGAAGTCAGCAAAAAGGAAGTTAGCGTATCCGATGAAGATGTCCAGAAGGAACTCGAAAAGGTAGCTGAAAGAAATTCCAGACTGATCACAGTGGAAGACAGGCCTGTTCAATCCGGAGATACAGCGGTGATTGATTTTGAAGGCTTTGTTGACGGTGTTGCTTTCGAAGGCGGAAAAGGTGAAAACTATAACCTGGTTATCGGTTCCGGCCAATTTATCCCTGGATTCGAAGATCAGTTGATCGGAGTAGAATCCGGTGCGGAAACGGAAGTGAATGTTACATTCCCGGAAGATTACCATCAGAAGGAATTGGCAGGAAAGCCGACACTCTTTAAAGTGAAGGTAAACGAAATCAAGGTGAAGGAACTGCCGGCCATTGATGATGAATTCGCAAAGGATGTAAGCGAGTTTGATACATTGGAAGCCTATAAGGAAGACCTGAAGAAGAAGCTGCTGGAAACTGCGGAGCACCAGGCAGAACATGAAACGGAAGATGCAGTTGTAAACAAAGCGGTTGAGAACGCTACCATTGATATACCGAAGGTTATGATTGAAAACCGTATCGATTCTCTCGTTCGTGACTTCGAATACAGATTGCGTTATCAGGGCTTGGAAATGAACAAATACCTTGAAATCCTGGGAACAACCATGGAAGCTTTCAGAGAGCAGTTTGCATCAAGAGCTGAAAATGATGTGAAAACGCAGCTGGTTATTGAAAAAATCGGTGAAGTGGAAAGTATAGCTTCCACCGAAGAAGAATTCAATGAAGAAGTGAAAAAGCTTGCAGAAAATTATAAGCAGAACGAAGAAGATTTTAAGAAACATTTAAGAGAAGACGATATAGAATATATAAAAGGAAATATTGTAATTAAGAAGACAGTAGATTTCCTCATAGAAAATGCAAAAATAGCGTAGTCAAGTTTAATTTGATCATAGATTGGGAAACAATATAGAAGCGGAGAATAGAAACGGGAATCACGGCATGCGCTGGCATTCTCCAAGTTCTATTCTCTGACATCTGGTTTTAGAGGAGGCGAATGTTATGAGTCTTGTCCCAATAGTTGTAGAACAAACAAATCGTGGTGAAAGGTCCTATGATATTTATTCAAGGCTGCTGAAAGACAGAATTATTATGCTGAGTGATGAAGTGAATGATGTTACGGCAAGCCTGGTTGTATCGCAGATGTTGTTCCTGGAGGCTGAAGATCCCGATAAGGATATACAATTGTATATTAATAGTCCGGGAGGTTCCGTTACCTCAGGATTTGCCATTTTTGATACCATGCAGTATGTAAAATGTGATGTTTCCACCATATGTATCGGTATGGCCGCCAGTATGGGAGCTTTTCTTTTGGCAGCAGGTGCAAAGGGAAAGAGATTTGCCCTTCCAAACAGTGAAATCATGATTCACCAGCCTTTGGGAGGAGCCCGCGGTCAGGCTACAGATATCAAAATTCATGCAGAGCAGATTTTGAAAATCAAACATAAATTGAATACAATTTTGAGCGAACGAACAGGCCAGCCGCTGGAAAAAATTGAGAAGGATACCGAAAGAGATTTCTTTATGTCTGCAGATGAAGCAAAAGCATACGGCCTAGTGGATGAAGTAATGGTTAGAAAAAAATAAATGAGGTGGAAATATGTCCAGGTATGACGATAAGAAGCAGTTAAAATGCTCTTTCTGCGGCAAGACACAGGAACAGGTCAAAAGACTGGTCGCGGGTCC
The DNA here is from genome assembly GCA_023419605.1 of Bacillota bacterium. GTDB lineage: Bacteria > Bacillota > Clostridia > Acetivibrionales > JAEZXR01 > JAEZXR01. Next base: position 162,574 of record JAEZXR010000127.1, read on the forward strand.
TGGCGTGTATATTTGTGATGAGTGCATCGAGTTATGTTCCGAAATCATCGAGGAAGAATTCGAAGAAGCAAAAGTAGATGCGGAACTGAACGATATACCCAAACCAAAGGAAATTAGAGAGATTCTTGACCAGTATGTTATTGGACAGGAAGCAGCAAAGAAGTCCCTGGCCGTGGCTGTTTACAACCACTATAAGAGAATTAATGCCGAGGTGAAAACCGGGGAGGTCGAGCTCCAAAAAAGCAATATCCTGATGCTGGGACCTACAGGTTCCGGTAAAACCCTTCTGGCCCAGACGCTGGCAAAGATACTGAATGTGCCTTTTGCCATTGCCGATGCGACTTCTCTAACAGAAGCGGGTTATGTAGGTGAGGACGTTGAAAACATACTTTTGAAGCTTATACAGGCAGCGGATTACGACATAGAAAAAGCGGAAAAAGGTATTATATATATCGACGAGATCGACAAAATAGCAAGAAAATCTGAAAATCCTTCCATCACAAGAGATGTAAGCGGCGAAGGTGTTCAACAGGCACTGCTGAAGATCTTGGAAGGTACGGTTGCTTCGGTACCGCCTCAGGGGGGAAGAAAGCATCCCCATCAGGAATTTATTCAGATTGATACGACCAATATCCTGTTCATATGCGGTGGTGCATTTGACGGGATAGAGAAGATCATACAGAATAGAACCGGAAAGAAATCCCTTGGATTTGGTGCAAAGATCGAAAGTGTAAAGGAAAAGGATACGGGAGAGATATTAAAGAATATCCTGCCCCAGGATCTTTTGAAGTTCGGGTTGATTCCGGAATTCGTAGGCAGGCTCCCTATTTTGGTTACACTGCAGTCTCTGGACCGTAAAGCTCTGATGCAGATATTGACAGAGCCTAAAAACGCGCTGGTAAAACAGTATCAAAAGCTATTTGAAATGGACGATGTACTCCTTGATTTCGAACAGGAGGCACTGGAGGCTGTTGCTGACAAAGCCATTGAAAGAAATACGGGAGCCAGGGGGTTACGGGCCATACTGGAAGAAATCATGCTGGAGGTCATGTATGATATTCCTTCTTCTGTCAATGTGGAGAAGTGCGTTATCAGTAAAAGTACGGTGGATACCAAAGAGCCGCCCCAGATGATTATCAACGAGAACAAAAAGCCTCTGAAAAAGGCGACCAACAGGAAGTCCAGAGTAAAACGTGAATCGGTTTCTTAAGGCAAAGTAAAAGTAAATAACATAAAAAATCTACGTTCGATCGAACGTAGATTTTTTATGTTATTTACTTTTTTCTTTTTACCGTATATCGGGATAAAATCTTGTTCTAGGTAAATAATATATTTGAAATTATTTACGATTTACAGGAGGATCGGAGAAATACAGGCATTTTTTTGCGCGGGCTGCTCGCAATTTATAGACTGCCTTTTTCTTAGAACTCCTGCATACCATGGGAATATTTCCCGGAATAGCCTGCAGGCAACAGGATAGGGAGGAAAACATTTTGCTGACAAACACTTTTTTTATAATACAATTTTTTTTCTCAATTATCATAGGCTTATACTTTCTGAATATGCTTAAATCCCAACAGGGAAATAAAAGTGCCATTGAAAAGGAATCCAAGAAGGAACTGGACAAATTGCGAAGAATGCGGGAGATAAAGCTTTCAGAGCCTCTGTCCGAGAAGACGAGGCCCGCAACGCTGAAAGAAATCGTAGGGCAGGAACAGGGGTTGAAAGCTTTACGGGCTGCCCTATGCGGCCCGAATCCTCAACATGTGATCATCTATGGACCCCCGGGAGTAGGAAAAACGGCTGCTGCCAGAGTCATTCTGGAAGAGGCGAAAAAAATTGACATATCTCCTTTTAAGAAGGAAGCCAAATTCATTGAAATGGATGCAACAACTCTGCGCTTTGATGAAAGAGGAATTGCCGACCCTTTGATCGGCTCGGTTCATGATCCCATATACCAGGGTGCCGGAGCTTATGGAGTGGCAGGTGTCCCTCAACCCAAGGCGGGAGCTGTCACCAAAGCCCATGGTGGACTTCTTTTTATTGATGAAATCGGAGAATTGCATCCCATTCAGATGAATAAGCTTTTGAAAGTCCTGGAGGATCGCAGGGTATTCCTGGAAAGCGCCTACTATAGTTCGGAAGACAGCAATATTCCGTCTCATATCCACGAAATATTCCAAAAGGGATTACCGGCTGATTTCCGGCTCGTAGGAGCTACAACGAGGACGGCGGATGAAATCCCTCCGGCGGTACGGTCCCGGTGTGTTGAAATCTATTTCAGGCCGCTGGTGCCGCAGGAAGTGGCTATGATTGCGCGAAATGCCGCTGCTAAAGCAGGTTTCAAGTGGGAAGAAGGCGTTGATGATCTGGTAGCGAAATACGCACAGAACGGCAGGGATGCTGTAAATATTATTCAGACAGCCGCAGGCATCGCCCAAATTGAGCAACGGTATACCGTTGCCAGAAAGGATATTGAGTGGGTCATTGAATTCGGGCATTACAGCCCGAGGATTGAAAAGAAGGTTTGCGCCGGTGAATTTGTAGGCTGCGTTAATGGACTTGCCGTTTTCGGAAGTGCCAATGGAATGCTCATCGACATAGAAGTCTCTGCCATTAAAGCAGCCAATGGAAAAGGAAACATCAAGGTCACCGGGATCATTGAGGAAGAGGAAATGGACGGAAGGGGCCAAAAGCTGAAGAGAACGAGTACGGCCAAGGCTTCGGTGGAAAATGGCATAACAGTGCTTAAAAAGTTCCTGGATATCGATTGCCGGGAATATGATATACATTTGAATTTTCCAGGGGGAATTCCCATCGACGGGCCATCGGCAGGTATTGCTATTGCAACGGCAATCTACTCTGCCATCGAAAACATCCCTGTAAGCAGTGATTTGGCCATGACAGGTGAAATATCCATCCGTGGAAAGGTGAAGCCCGTAGGTGGCGTTGTGGCAAAGGTAGAAGCTGCGAAGCTGGCAGGAATAAAGAAGGTTTTGATTCCAAAGGAAAACTGGCAGGAGCTCTTTAATGACATGGACATTGAAGTCATTCCTGTTGAGGATATCGGCGAAGTGCTTGAAGTTGCATTCAATGGTAATATCCGCAAGAAACCGTCGGAAGTTACTGTAGCCAGTCAGAGTGTGAGTATCCTGACTGCATCGGGAGCATAAGGTAAGGCAAAAATATAGCAGGGGATGGTTCCTTGATACAAATTTGTATCAAGGAACCATCCCCTGTTACGTTTTAGGCAAACACTTGTTTTGTAAGGAAAAATATACTACAATAGAAGCTTAGGCGTATATCATCAAAACAAGGAGCTATCTATGAAAAAAAGAGTTGCAGCACCCATTCTGGCAGTAGTTTTAGCCATCGGGGGATGGTTTTTTGGCTTTCACAACGAAAGTGCCGACACTTCCAAAGGATTTATCACTGCGAGTAATCCACAGCAGATTCTCGACGTAAACAAGGAAGGCCTGGCCCCTAACAAATACATCAATGCTTATGTGGTAAAAGTAACCGATGGGGATACCCTGGAGGTTACCTACAAGGGAGAAACACAGAAAGTACGTCTTCTGTGCGTGGATACGCCGGAAAGTGTAAAGCAGGGAGTGGATGCACAGCCCTATAGCAAGGAGGCCTCGGAATTTACTAAAAAACTCGCTTTAAACCAGCCGGCGAAGCTTGTTTTTGATAAAGGGTTGAGAGACCGGTATGGAAGGCTTTTGGCCTATGTGATTCTCAAAGAGGATGTTTTTCTGAATGCAGTGCTGGTTCGAAACGGCTACGCCAGAGTAGAGATCGTTTCGCCCAACAGCACATTAAAGGACTATTTTAACGAACTGCAGGAGAAGGCAATCCAGGAAAAGGTGGGTTTCTGGGGATTGAAAAAGGAGAAACAGCCCTTCCAGATGGACAAAAGCGGGAAGTATGTCCCGAAATACAAGCTGGAAGAAGCATCCTAGAGATATTTCAAAAGAACGCTTGAAGAGCGCAATTTTAGTTATTTACAAAAGCTTGCCTGCGTAATATTATGTAAGAGTAGTTTAAATCAATATCAAAGGAGATGAAAATTTTGACGGTAATTCAGGCTTTTATACTGGGAATCGTACAAGGATTGACGGAATTCCTGCCTGTGAGCAGCTCCGGGCATCTTGTATTCTTTCAGAAGCTGCTAAATGTACAGGGAAATGTGGTGTCATTTGACGTAGCAGTGCATCTGGCTACATTGATCGCTGTTTTTGTTGTGTTTTGGAAAGATATTGTTGATATACTGAAAAAGCCCTTTGGCAAGATGACATGGCTTATTGTGGTAGGTACCATCCCGGCGGTTTTGTTTGGCGTCGGTTTTAAAGGTTTAATCGATAAACTTTTTGAGTCCGGGGCTACGCTGGGATTTGAATTCATATTAACAGGTGTAGTATTATGGTATGCTGAGAGTAAAAAGAGCGGCAGAAAAGGTCTGGAAAGTACTACATATACAGATGCCCTGGTAATCGGAGCAGCACAGGCCGTAGCGATCCTGCCGGCAGTGTCCCGTTCCGGGTTCACCATATCGGGAGCTTTATTCAGAGGTTTGAACCGTGAATTTGCAGCCAAGTTTTCCTTCCTGCTGTCCATCCCGGCCATATTGGGTGCGGCAGTACTTGACCTTAAGGATGTTATGGATGCAGGTACAGGGTTTGGCATAGGAAATCTTCCTCTTATTGTGGGCATGCTGGCAGCAGGAATATCCGGTTATTTTGCCATACGTTTCATGCTGCGGATTCTCCAGAGGGGCAGCATGAAAATATTCTCCTATTACGTATTTGCTCTGGCCGCCATTGTGTTTATTGATCAATTGTTCTTTGGATACTTTTTTACCAAATTCTTTTAATTAAAAGCGGATACGGGTGGGGCCTCCTCACCCAAACCGCTGGTCCCTGTGTGTTGAAGGTAGGACCAGGGTCCCGGAAAATTTAGGTACAAATATACTATATGAATTTTTGAGAATATTTGCTATTATAATAATGAACATTAGCATTTCTCCTATTAGGGGCATGGGGCAAACGACTCCATGTTTTTTTTTGCCCAAATTCCGAATTCGGCTTTACACTTCAAAGCATCGATAGTTTAATTCCAGGATTTTGTGTTTATAATAGTTCCAGTGGAAAAAAATATTGTTAAACGATTTCCCGAGTGGTATCATAGTACTGCTATGTAACGATGGAATTTATGTTTGCATAACAGCAAGCCAACTATAGTTCGAAGCGGTAAATTGCCCAGGGGTCAGAAAATATACCCTGCTTGAAAACAAATTAATATCCGCAATGAAATGATGATGGAGAAGGTGTAGCAAGTGAAAGATATAATTGTCCTTGGAATAGAGTCCAGCTGTGATGAAACATCCGCAGCGGTCGTGAAAAATGGTAGGGAGATACTGTCGAATGTTATTTCCTCGCAAGTAGACCTCCACCAGAAGTATGGAGGCGTGGTGCCGGAAATTGCCTCGAGAAAGCATGTAGAGCTCATCATGCCGGTGGTGCATCAGGCCATGGAGGAAGCCGGCCTGAGCCTGGACAAGATTGATGTTATCGGTGTTACCTATGGACCGGGGTTGGTAGGTGCCTTACTGGTGGGCTTGACGGCTGCAAAGGCGCTGGCTTTTACGCTAGACAAACCCTTGGTGGGCGTCCATCATATCGAGGGCCATATCGCTGCCAATTACCTGGATCATGCTGAATTGAAGCCGCCTTTTGTATGCCTGGTAGCTTCCGGCGGCCATAGTCATATTGTGCATGTACAGGATTATAACCGGTTTGAAATCCTCGGCCAAACCCGGGATGATGCAGCGGGAGAGGCCTTTGACAAAATAGCCAGAGCCATCGGCCTGGGTTATCCAGGAGGTCCCCTGATCGATAAGGCTGCAAAATCAGGAAATAGCAAGGCGATACAGCTCCCCAGGGTAAGGTTTGAAGGCGGGAGCCTTGATTTTAGCTTTAGCGGGTTAAAGACTGCGACACTGAATTATTTGAACCAGTTGGAACAGAAAGGCCAGGCAATTCCTGTAGGGGATATCTCCGCCAGCTTCCAGCAGGCCGTTGTGGACGTCTTGGTAGACCATACCGTAACGGCTGCCCGGGCAAAGGGTGTGAAGAATGTAACACTGGCAGGCGGTGTAGCGGCAAACAGCCTCCTGCGAAGCCAGCTAAAGGAGCAGGCGGGCAAATATGGGCTGGAGGTATGTTATCCAAGACCGATTCTTTGCACGGATAATGCTGCCATGATCGCTTGCGCAGCGTACTATGAATTTATAAAAGGCCATACCAGTGAAATGGATTTAAATGCCGTACCGGGGCTGCGGCTCGGGGAAAGATAAATTCCACGCCGGAATCGGTAAATGGGTGGCGGGTGATAGAATGTGCTTTTACGGCCACAGAAGCTTGAACAAGGATTCGGTGGCCGCGCTTATTATGCCATGTGGATAAAATTTTTGTATAATTTCGTGCCCTTTGGGGCATATATAGCTTGTTATTATAGCTATTCAGGAGTTTTCCAATAGAATTTACAGGGAATAGAAAGTGAATTTATACCATAAAATGAAAATTAATGTCAAGTGTTGTTGAAAAAAGGATTGTGAATATTGTGGAAAAATTATCCCAGGGCTTGTATTACTAAGGCTGTAGTTTGTGGATAACTATGTGGATAGTGTGGATTGTTAACAGTATACTCTGTCGATTTTAAACATAATTAGAAAATTATAGGATGTAAAGGGATGACTTATGAAGGTCGCTGACACGGATTATATAATTAATACGGTTTTTCGAACCAATATATTGCCTATCATATCGGAATGCAATACTTCCTGCATCTTTTGCAGCCATAGACAGAACCCGGGAGAAGTGGAAGTTTTCCGAATGCCTCGAATGGAACTGGAGGACTTCAGAGAAATTATCGATTTTTTATCTCCAACGAAGAAAATTGTAATTGGGGAATCTGCCACGAGGATTGTAGAGGGTGAACCTTTGCTGCATAAAAGCTTTTTGGGCATATTGCAATTAATAAGAAACCGGTACCCCAATACGCCCATTCAGGTCACTACCAACGGGATTCTGCTGGAGGAGGTACTGATCCGGGAACTGATGACGCTGGGGGGAATCGAACTGAACATATCGGTGAATTGCGTCAGCTTCAGCAAAAGACAGCAGATTCTGGGGTTAAAAAAAGATGATGAAATCCGGCACAAATTAAAAACCTTAGAAGATCGTTTAAAATTCACCGGGAGTTTCGTGTGGGTACCGGATCAGTTAGAGGAAGCGGATGTTCAGGAGATGTTATCCCTCCTGGAGGAGAGCGGGGCGGAGGCGGTACGCATGTTTTTACCGGGGTATACATATTTGTCCGAGACCAGGGCAGATATGAGAGAATTATACCAGGCGGCCTTTGGGATTGTGGAAAGGCTAAGGAAGCATCACTCTATTCCCGTAATTATCGAACCTTCTTTTATCCAAGACTTGGGGAGTAGAGTGGAAGGGGTGATCCAGGGGTCACCTGCGTGGAATGCCGGTATAAAAACAGGAGACAAAATTCTGGATATTAACGGTAAGCGTGTATTGACCAGAGTAGAAGCCTTCGAGAGGGCGTTCAAACTGGCAAATCCGGCTTTGACAGTATTACGGGAGGGGGAGGAAATACGGATTCAAATCCTGAAGAAAAAGAACTGCCCACCAGGGTTTATTTTATTGTATGATATTCATCCGGAACTCGTTGACGATGTGAATGCTGCTGTGAAAAGGCATGGAGCGGATAAAGTGCTTTTTATGACCTCGGAATTGGCAGAAAACATGCTAAACAGGCTTTTTGAAATTCAAAAGCCGGAGTGTGAATATGAGGTTCTCCGGGTGTCCAATGGATATTTTGGCGGAAATATAAAATGTGCAGGCCTCCTGACTGTGGACGATATTATTGATGCAGCCCTGGCCTATGTGAGAAAAGGGGATTCCCCGGATTTGATCCTTTTGCCGCCCATCATGTTTGACTTTAAGAAAAGAGATTTGTTAGGTAAAAGCATTAAAATCATAGAGGAAAAGCTGAAAATCCCGGTAGATACGCCCTAGGGAGTATTTACCGGGATTTTTTATTCCTTTAAACCTGTGTACTGTTTGTAGTACTGCATAACTTTTTTTACATAATCCTGGGTTTCCTCAAAAGGAGGAACACCGTTATATTTCTTCACATTATTAGGGCCTGCGTTATAGGCAGCCAAAGCAAGCTTAATATCCCCGTTGAAGTTCACCAGCTGGTCCCGGAGGTACCGGGTTCCGCCATCGATATTCTGGGCGATATCCCAGGCATCCTTAACCCTGAGGGCACTTGCCGTTCCCGGCATTAATTGCATCAGACCCTGGGCTCCCGCATGGGAGAGTGAATCCGGCTGGAAGTTTGACTCCTGTTTCATGACGGACCGGATCAGGTTTGGGTCCACTCCGTATTTTTTCGATGCCAGATTTATATTTTCAGTAATCATATTCATCAGTTTGGTTTTATCCACCGGATAGACAGCGTTACTTTGTTTTTGGAGACGCAAGGCGGTCTCATACTGGTCGTCGGTTTTAACCGATTTATAAACAGGTGAATAAGTGTTTGCATTGCTTATGGAATTGGTAACACTTTCAAGTATTTCATTAAATGAAGGAGCAGCTTCCGGTATTTGTATCTTTAAGGGCACACGACCCTGGATCTCAGTGAGCTTCTGCGTAAAAAGATCATTTACTTTCAAGGACAATTTTTTTCACCTCAAATATACAATATTCTTCACATTATATTTCGGACAAAAGGTGAAAAAGCATAATAGTAAATCATAGCCAAAAAGCAAAGATATTTAGGAAACCTCCAACTGGCTTTTTTTCGAAAATTTTGAGCAGGCATTCTTCTGGGTGCCGTCGAACTGCCGGACAGAGAACAACTGGCACAGGCCTGTATTGGGAGTTTGAGCCGCTGGATTTATAATAAAGTTTTCACAATTAATGCATTTGTTGCTAAGGTCCTTGTTTGATTTATTGACAGGTGCAAAGCGATGTTTGGAACACAAATAATCGGGTGATACCGCTCCTTTTTCCCTGCACAATATATCACTGTTAACAGCCATGCTGGTTCCTTTCAGGCAGTTGCTGCAACTCTTCTTCTGTTTAAACATTTCTTTCCCCCTGGACTGTAATGATGAATGAAGAAGAAAGAATGAAATGAAGAATTCTTTCTGCTGTGTTTCATATTTTATTCTCCATTCTGCATTTCTCGTTCTTCATGGCTTTCTCGCGCAACTCGATTATACCACTTCCGGGTCAAAGATGTTTAAAAATGGGAAATAATATTCATAAATTTTTATTCAAAAAAATCTTCCGGTGGGTTATAATAGAACAAATTACATCCAAAAGGAGTAGCCATGGATAAGCCTACGATTTTAAGAAAACGATTTATACCTTTTGAAACAGTGGATATATCAGGGGATGAGGTACTGCTTAGAAATGACGAACTGCTGGTGACCCGTTGGAAAGCCATAAAGCCCAGAAATGACATCGCTGGGGGGATTTCCTGGGCCTTTTTAAAAGATGGGGTAAAAATAAGCAGATTTTATAATCATGCCGGAGAATTCGCCTATTGGTACTGTGATATCATTGACGTGGATTTTGAACGTGAAGCCGATAAATATGAGTTAATCGACCTATTGGTGGACGTGAAAATTTTCCCCGATGGAAAGGCGGAAATTCTGGATGCCGATGAGCTGGCAGAGGCTTTGGAACAGAACCTTATTACCAAGGACCATGCCTGCAGGGCCCTGCGAAAGTTAAATTTCCTGCTGGAGAAAATTTATTCCGGGAATTTTCCGCCGGAGGTTTGCAAAGAATACAAATAAGGCTGCGAGTGTGAGATAGAGATCGGCCACTGTAAAAGTGATTTTATCTAGCTAGACAAGCCGGCTTGTCCTTGCCTCGTTGCCTAGCTGGAAATCACTAAGTTTACAGTGACCGATCATAGATAAAGGATGATATTTATGGAAAAATGGATTGATCTTCATACCCATTCTACAGCTTCCGACGGCAGCATGCGGCCGGCAGAACTGGTGCGGTATGCCAGGGAAACGGGGCTGGCCGCCATTGCTCTTACAGACCATGATTCCATGGGGGGCGTGGAAGAAGCCATAGAAGAAGGGAAGAAAACCGGTGTTGAAGTGGTGGCTGGAGTGGAAATCGGAGTAGAGTTCAAGCCGGAAATGCATATGCTGGGATATTTCTTTGGCGATAGTTATGAAAATATCCGGGAAGTCCTGGAGGAACTTCGACAGAACAGGGAAAAGAGGAACCCTCAGATTGTTGAAAAGCTCAATGAAATGGGTTTTGCCATAACCATGGAGGAAGTTCGGGAAGCTGCCGGCGGAAATGTCATCGGAAGGCCGCATATAGCGAAAGTTCTGGTTGACAAGGGCTATGCAGCGAGTGTAGGCGAAGTTTTTGACAAATACCTTTCAGCGGGGAGGCCTGCCTATTTTAAGAAGGACCGCCTGACGCCCGGACAGGGAATGCAGGAAATCCTGAAGGCCGGAGGTGTGCCTGTACTGGCGCATCCACTTTATCTGGAGCGTGACTGGGAACAGCTGGATGAACTTCTTGCCCAGTTGAAGCAGGAGGGACTCAAAGGCCTGGAGGTTTATTATACGGACCACTCGGAAGAGGACATCGTCCAGTACCGGAGGCTGGCAGAAAAGCATGGGCTGGTAATGACCGGCGGGAGTGATTTTCACGGAAGCTTCAAGCCGGATATTGACCTTGGGAAAGGCCGCGGCAACCTGAAGGTGCCGTACGAACTTCTTGAAAAATTGAAAGCGGTGGGAAGGCCGCGATAGATGCAAGAATTTTGGCTGTATCCTGCTTTAATTTTCAATCAGGGTAAACACATGAAATTTTATACGGGGTTTAAGGGGCGGTAAGCCCCTTTTCCATTTGATTTTCCGGAGATATTCTCTCCTAATGAGGAAATACCTTGACCTCAGCGTGAAACGGATACAAAGCATTTCAGTGTCAAATTACATGCTTCCTGCCAAGTACATCTATGCCGCAATGGCATATTTTTAGAAAATCACCGATCGGATTTCTGTGAAAAGATAAGTTTTATGCGTTTGCTGTGTTGCAGGAGGTGAATTTTATTGTAAATTGTTTGAGAGTGGAATATAATTTTCATATGGCTGTCAAATATAGCACTGTATACAACACTGCTAATCGGGCAGAAATAGTAGTGTATTCTTGTGGGTAAAATCAAAAACGAGGTGAATTCATATGACGGATAAGAATTATTCTGATTTCTTGGATATAAAGGTTTCAGAGGAAGCTGCCAAGGCTTTTATCGGTAAGGGGCGGTTTGTGAAAGAGAAATCCCACGTAGCCCAGGATATCCTGGAACGGATGATGGAGTCGAAAGAATGCTATGAAATATACCTGGAAACCCATGTGCAGAACAGCAGCGAATTGGAAAGGATGCTGAAATCCCGGGTGTCAAGCCTGAAATTCGATTTTGACTGTAATATGGTTTTGGAAGGGAATGACGGTGGTGTGGTGACCGGTGACTTGAAAAACCTTGATTTTAGTCATGGCGGTAAAATAATTTGCGCAAAAACGGCAGATTCCATTCTGTGCTTCGAAATGGAGAACCAAGGATAAGTTGTATAAAAAACAGGATTCCATAAAGGTTCAAAAGCTGATGATCATTCCAACGAATGATAAGAATGCGCTCAATACCTTAAAAGGAAGCAAGGATAGAGATCTATAACATTGAAAAGAGCTAAAAGTATTGGATGACGGAATGTACCCATGAAGTCAATAGAGTTAAATCGGTTTTTGGTTCCATGTGTTTGCCGCGAATTTCCAATCTGCACGCCTTGACACGGAAGTTTAAAGTGGTATAATAGATACGTATCGTTAATAGTTTGATTAAAATACGCCCTTTTCCGCGAAAGGGTTATTTTTATCGGAAGGAACGGTACAACTGAATGGCAGAGGTGTAAGATGGGTAAGGATGAGATTAAAGTAGCGGCGCAAAACAAAAAAGCAAGGCATGACTACTTTATTGAACAGACCCTGGAAGCCGGCATTGTTTTGTCGGGAACCGAGGTCAAGTCCATTCGTCAGGGGAAAGTGAACCTGAAGGATAGTTATGCTACAATTAAAGACGGCGAAGTCATACTGAACGGTATGCATATCAGTCCTTACGAGCAGGGCAACATCTTCAACAAGGAACCGCTGAGGGACCGGAAACTGCTGCTGCACAGGTATGAAATCAACAAACTGATTGGCACCATCCAGCAAAAAGGCTTGTCACTGGTTCCGCTCCAGGTATACTTCAAGCGGGGCAAGGTGAAAGTAGAGCTGGGTATCGCCAAAGGTAAGAAGCTCTACGACAAACGCGACGACATCGCCGAAAGGGATGCAAAGCGGGAAATTGATCGTAAACTTAAAGAAAGTTTACGATAATTGAAAATTGAAAATGGAGAATTGAAAATTAAGACCTAAAGGATAAAGCATTAATGAGGGAAAACATTGTTGTCACTAAATCTTTTACGTTTGCGATTCAGACTGTTAACTGTTATAAAAAGCTTTGCAGTGAACAAAAGGAGTATGTTTTATCTAAACAGCTTCTTAGGGCAGGTACCAGTATTGGGGCAAACATTAGAGAAGGTGTTCAGGCTCAGAGCAAGAAGGACTTTGTTTCTAAGATGTCAATAGCATTAAAAGAAGCCTACGAAACAGAGTATTGGATTGAGTTATTGACTGAGACAGATTACTTAACTCAAGATGACTCAAAAAAATTATTACATGATTTGAGCCAGATAACAAAGATACTATCCTCAATAATTATGACCTCGAAGAAGAGCTTAAATAATTAATTTTCAATTATCAATTCTCAATTTTACATTTTATACGCGGGGGCGTAATGGTTTCGACGGGATTGTTGAGACTTGAATAGCGGGTAGAGGATTCTCGTAGGCCTCTTAAAAAACGAGAAACTAAAATTAAACGCTAAAAACGAAAATTTAGCTTTCGCGGCTTAATGCCGTGAACGTTCGGCCCAGGTTGCTGCACCTGGGGGTCCGGGCGTCGATAAGTCAGCCCTTTTGAGTAGGAAGGTCAAACTCTAGAACTGCCGCAGTGGTAGCCTTGAGCTGCGGTGGATTTTAAAGGCTACGGTAGTGTAGACCCTGCCCTTGGGGGATGCACGTCAGGAATGCTAAAATGAGGGATGCACCCGGAGAAGTTCTTGTGGATATGGTTTCGGACAGGGGTTCGACTCCCCTCGCCTCCACCATTGACAAAGGCAGTGAGCATTTTTGCTCACTGCCTTTTACAATGTCATGAAAAGGTGGTAAAACTCTTCTTTTACTTTTCTTCGATTCTCTGTGTATCTTCCGTTTCTTGGGGTGAGTGCTTTATAAGAAGTGAGTATAAGTTGCGCTCTAAGTTTCTTTTGATGAATTACCAGTAAGTAAATTGGAAGTTCGGAGACATGATAATCTTTCATAAAACCCTTATATGTAAGGATTAGAATGCCTTATTTCAACAAAAATACATGCTGCAATTCCGTACATTTAATAAGAATATAGCTTATAATTATATACAAAAGGTAGTGAATTTTACATATATAAGGATGTGTATACTGGAGTTTTTTGCTGTTAAGTGAAATGGAGATAAAATAGCAGCGTGTATGAAGAGTGAAGTGAGGATTCGATACTATGTTATAATGGGGGGAACCAAGCATGAGAAAGGAAATTAAGCGGTACATGATGAATTGTATGGCAGGAAGAACGGATGAAATAGTTAATGACATGGCAGCTAATAATAAGGCTTTTAGAAAGATAACGGGTAAAATAATTCTTATTTCGGATATCATTGAAAATATATTACCACCAGAGTATAGAAAACTTTTTGATGAGTTGGAAGATCTTAAAGGGAATCGTGAGGTAATTACATATAAGAAGCTGTATTGGAAAGCATTAAAAGATGGTATCAAGATTTCCAATATATTTCACAGGCTTAAATAGTCTCATCGAAATCAAGCGTAAAGGCACTCCTGCTGCAAGGAGTGCCTTTGAGTCAGGGGACGGTTCCTTGACTTGATAAGCTTAATATGTTATACTTCAAACTAAGAAGGGGTTGGAAGTATATGCCAAGGCAGAGAAGAAAGCTTGGAGAGAGTAAAACCTATCATATTATGATAAGAGGTAATGAGAGAAAGAACCTATTTATCGATAATGAGGACAAGGTGCGGTTTCTAGATACTTTATATGAGAAGAATAAGGAAAAAAATTATGAGGTCCTTGCATACTGCATTATGGATAATCATGTTCATCTTCTGATCGATGAAGGCAGGGACGAGATTGCTCGGATTATGAAGAGGATCAATGTGAGTTATGCCTATTATTTTAATAAAAAGTATAAAAGGGTTGGGCATCTGTTTCAAGATCGCTTTAAGAGTGAGGTTATAGATAGTGACAGCTATCTGTTGAGTGCTGCAAGGTACATACATAGAAATCCTGTGAAGGCAGCTATCACAAGCGAAGCAGCTCAATATGAATGGAGTAGCTACAATTCTTATGTAAGGCAAAATACTTATTTAAATAGTATAGTCCATAAGGGTGTTATTCTGGAATTATTCTCCCAGGATAGACAGCGGGCAATAGAGCTATTCATAGAGTACACAAACAAGGACTCGGAGGATCAATTCATTGAATATAAGGAAGAAGAGCCTGTACAAGAAAAACCGATTCAAAATGAGAAAGATGCTAAAGCGGTTATACAGGAGTATCTTGATGGTAAGGGTCTAGCATTATCTGACTTGAAAAACAGATCCTATATAAATCAAAGGAACGAGCTGATTCGTAATTTGAAGACGAGTTCGAACCTGTCAATAAGAGAGCTTGCGCACATTCTAGGCTTTGACAGGAATATCATTCAACGAGTGCAGTGAGTCGGAGAACCGTCCCCTGACTCTAGTGCTGGGAAGACAATGAAGAGCTTAACAACATAAGCAAAGGGGACTCATTGACAAAGGCAGCGAGAATTTTTTCTCACTGCCTTTTATCGTCTACTGCGCTGTTACAGCAGTAAAGCACTGGCAGATGATTTGATGGCCCAGACTGTTGGGATGTACATCTCCTAGCTTACCAACCCATGTATATTCTGCCTCATGTCCTTGAAAGGCAGTATATACTTCTGCCAGACCTGTGATCCTAAAGGCTGGATTCGATGCCGCGCTATAAATTTCCCGGTTGAAGTTAGGAATCCAGCTGTCTGCCAATAGCCTTCTTGAATGGCCAATGGGGTACGGATTGTAAATATCCATGATATAAAAAGGTGCTGTGGGATTCAACTCGCGTATTTTCGATAATATTACCATCAGGTTGCGCCGGTATTCCTTTAGGGCAAGCTTTAAACTTTGTGTAGTAAAGTCAGAACCCAGGAGATCATTACCGCCAACATCCAGAGTCAGTATATCAGCGGAACGAATTGACTCCATATAGAAGGAGTCTTCCTGTAAGGCCTTCAGAATATCCCCGCTTTTCCATCCGGAAGTACCAAGGTTAATCAACTTGATTCCTTGTGGGTACCGGTTCTCCACAAGCCAGTTACTATATTGGTTTACATATCCGCTGCCGAGGGTGAGCAATCCTACAGCCAGTGAATCACCCAGGGCAGTGTATTTTGCTTTCGGCTGCGCCGCCGCTATACTTTCTCGGTTTCCCAAAAGAAGGAAAGCCACAGCCGGAATCAACAGAACCCCTACTTGCTCTCTTTTCATAGGTTATCCTCCTGTTGGCATCATGAACAATCAACGACAATACACCTATTATAGGACCTCTTCGCTTTTTCAATCTTCCACTGCATGATAATTCGTGTATCAATAATAGTATATGGCAGGTTTACAATAATGTTCGTGTTTGCGATGCATGAATAGAGAGAAAGAACCTATTTATCGATAATGAGGACAGGGTGCGGCTTTTAGACACTTTATATGAGAAGAATAAGGAAAAGAATTATGAGGTCCTTGCTTACTGCATTACTCTCAATAAAATCTGGGTTACCCGAAAGGAATTTGTTAAACAAGTTAATACTTTGAAGCGTTTGTACGCCTATATAAGTAAGCGTCAAACTCTCCCCACATAACAAAAGGTTTATTGGGACTCTTGAAAAGTATAAAAAATTAGTAATCTAAAAATGTATGACTGGTGCTTGATGGGAAATCACTTGCATCTTCTGGTAGGGCAAGGTAAGGAAGAATTATCGGTAACCATGAAGCGGATAGGGGTCAGCTATGCATGGTATTACAACTGAAAATACAAAAGTACCGGGCATTTATTCCAGGACAGGTATAAGAGTGAAAAGGTAGATGAAAATGTTCCCAAACAATTCAGCAGGGTTGGAATACCCAAACCCTGCTGAATATATAGATACCTAAGCTATCTTAACCAGTTTTCCCGTTTTGTTGATTTCATACTTCTTCAAAAATTCCAGTACCAGGTGGTTAAACTCTGTCGGCTTCTGGAAAATGGTTATATGCCCTGCATCCTTGATTACTGCCAGTTCACAGTTCTCGTATTTCTCCTTTAACAGCACTGCATCCTCGTAGAAGGAAAAATCCTTTTCGCCCGCAATTATCAAGGAAGGTACCTTGGATTTAGTGAGAAAATCATAATGGTTCCCCTCCATTACCAGTTTCCACCATTTGAAAAATTCATCCTCCTTCATCTTTAGTGTTTCCTGTAAGAAAAACTTCCTTGATTTCTCATGGATTTTTCCCGGCAGCATCAAGTGAGCCATGAGTTTCATATATGTATTCTTTGAAAATAACTTTAAAAATACTTTATCGCTTACACCGTTAAATATGGCGGCCGTTCTGCTAAACTTGGTTACAGGGCTTGCATAAACAGTGGATATAACCCTCTCCGGAAACAGTTCGCAAAAATACTGTTGGACGATCGTTCCTAGTGACAGGCCTAAAATATGAGCTTTTTCTATTCCGAGCTTGTCCATTAAGAGCCGAATATGATTTGCCGCTATTTCACCACTATACCTTTCAACCTTTGATGGAGTCGAACCCCCGTGACCTGCCATTTCCACATTTAGCACCCTGTAGTTTGCCGTAAAGTCCGGAAGTTGGTGTTTCCAACACCTTGTAGTTCCCCCCAATCCGTGAAGGAGTATCAACCAGTCTGCTTTTTCATTACCCGAGATTTCATAGTTCATTTCAAAATCCATAATCGCTGTTTTCATACATACAACCCCTTTCAATGTTGATATTATAAAAAAACACGTCTTTGTGCAGGTCTGGTACAATCGAGCAAAACTTTCGGATGTCTTTTATGATATTCCATTTTAAGTAAATTATACCAAATAAATGGAAAATAATCAATGATTCTTGGGTCTCAAAATGGAAAATAATTGAGGTGTTTCCTGTATAGGCCTTATGACCCATATTTATATTAATTATTTACTATTTTTACATAATTAGATAAAATTATGGTAGTGTTTCTATAAATATGTTGCTGATTTATAAAACAATTATTTGACAAAAAGCAGCGTGATAATTACAAATGATTTAAGGAGGTCAAAAATGAACAGTTTGGGTGTTAAGGATTTATTCAGCAAAAACTTAACCGATTATCAGGAGGAAATTAATTCGTTTGTACTAAAAGTTTGTACTTCAGGCGGGATTATGGGGATTTTATTTTTTGTCGGCTTGAAGATAACCAATGTATTAGAACGGTTAACCTGGAACAATGTTATTAACTTTTCCATTTTCAGTATCGCAAATCTACTCATTCCGGCAATCGTATACCTTCTCTTCCATAAAACAATGAACAAAACACTTTTTGTAAAATTATTCAAGTATACCCTTATCTTTTGTGCAACCGTGAACTATTACGTTCTTGTAATCAACATCCCCTACAGGGAGATGTGGGGTTCCATCTTTCTTGTGTTTTTCCTTAGCTCCTTCTACTTGGAAGTAGGTACTGCCGTATATTGCATTGTACTGGCCTTCCTGGTTTGTGTCCTCTCCTTTTTTACCAGTAACTATTTCCATCCCCAAAGCGATGTCTTCAGCGAATTTCTGGTGCGGGGGATGGGATTAAGCTTTGGAGCTACATGTGCTGTCATCACGGCATTTTTATCCAAAAAGCTGCTGATGCGGTCTACCACCAGCGAGTTCCACTCTCATCAATCGTTTAAGGAATTGGAACTGGTGATCAATCAAGCGAGAGCAACTTCACAGATGCTTTCGCAAGCAAGCTCTCAAATTGCAGCCCTTGCAGTACAACAAAATGCGGCTTCCGAGATAACGTCGAAAAATTCGATGGAAGTGTCCGATGGCGCCGTTGAAACAGCAAACAGTGTCAAAGAAGGTTCAGTCTTGTTGGACCGGTTGTCAGGTAATATTCACTCCGTACAAAATAAAATCAATGTTCTTGTACAGGTTTCCAAAGATCTGCAAAAATCAGCCCTGGAAAGCAGAGATTCCATTTTTGAAGCAACAAAACAAGTAGTAGGTGTAAAAGAAAGTGTAGCAACAACCTCGCAGAGTACCCGGGAATTAGACCTCAAAGCCAAAGAAATCAGTAATGTGGTAGAATTTATCAGACAAATCGCCGATCAGACCAACCTCCTTGCACTAAATGCTTCTATCGAAGCTGCAAGAGCAGGAGAGCACGGAAAAGGTTTTTCTGTAGTGGCTGAAGAAATCAGAAAGCTCGCTGAACAAAGCCATAAATCATTGACGGCCATTACCAATACCATAACCGAAATCCTGCAATACAGTGAGCACGTAGAGAAATTGATGGGCAGCAGTGTCTCGATGGTGGAAGATGGCGCTGCCATCATACAGCAGTCCATGTCCACTTATCAAAACATCAACGAACATCTCCTGCTTGCCATCACTTCCCTTAATGAAGTAAAGCAGATGTCAGAGATACAGTTGGAAGAATCGCAAACTGCAAGTGATTTTATGCGGAAGGTAAGTTCCATTGCGGTGAAAACCTCTCAGAATATTGAACATATGGCCAGTTCAACCCAGGAAAGCTTTGCTGCCAGCGAAGAACTGCTCAAGGCAGCTCAATCCCTGGAAGATATGGCCAGAGACCTCCACAGTATCATATCAGTAAGTAGAGGATAAGGTAAAGGTACGTAAGAACAAGAAAGAAATTGACAAAACGCTTTTTACTTGAATAAATAAAATCTAAAGCAGGGCGGGTTTTGTAACTCGTCCCCTTTTTCATTACTTGAAACTTTCTTTTATGTCTTGTTATTTTTTCAGTAATTCTTTATAGTATAATCTGACTTTTGCAGCTAAAGAGACAATGTAAGTCAGGGGTCGAAGCTGTTTGTGACAATTTCGAATAAGTTTTCACACACTCTGACGGTTCCTTAACTCGGTAAGCTTATTATGTTATACTTCAAACCAAGAAGAGGTTGGAAGTATATGCCAAGGCAGAGGAGAATGCTAGGAGAGAGTAAAACCTATCATATCATGATAAGAGGTAATGAGAGAAAGAACTTATTTATCGATAATGAGGACAGGGTGCGGTTATTAGATACTTTATATGAGAAGAACAAGGAACAGAATTATGAGATCCTTGCATAGTGAGAGAGGCTAAGGCGGTTACAGGAGTATCTTGATGGTAACGGTTTAGCGCTACCCGACTTGAAAAGTAAATCCTGTGTAAATCAAAGGAATGAGCTAATCGCAATTTGAATACAAGTTCGAATCAGTCAATAAGAGAGCTTACACGCATTTTAGACCTTGACAGGAATATCATTCAACGAATGCAGTGAGTTGAAGAACCGTCCCTTGACTCATGTATGGATAGATATAGGCAAACAGCCATAAGATTGATGGAAGAGAGTGCCACGAAACTACTTTTACGTAGGGAGTGGCACTCTTTTTTTATACCCAGACTCAAAAAAGTACATGGATGATCGAGTAGAGGCAAGTAAGGAAATACAAACACGTAAAAGAAGCGGCGAAAAAATTGTGTGCTTCCTATATGAAATGAATAAGTTGTCTCTTTACTGCTTGTGCTAAATTGGAAATCACTATATAATCAAAGCAACATTGCGTATTTATGCAGCTATAAGTTTATTAAGTTGATTTTAGGAATGTTTACCATAAAAAATTTATCTTGATATGGGGGAGACAAAATGGAAAAATTTAAAGTGTACTCAACGAGTTTCATGGAAAAATTAGAGTTTCCTGAAGATGCACAAAGATATTTGGGGCAGATCAGTGAAGCTTTGGAAAGAGACGGAGAGCTTTATAACGAAATGAATGTAATAATTAAGCAATTTTTTGATAGGGACCATACACCATTCGAAGAAATTTCAGAGCGTCTAAACCATTTAGCGCATAAAGCGGATATTCATCATTACACGATACACTTTATGTTTTTCATGTATAGCTCTCAAATATTGAAAAGTAGCTATCAAAAGGCGGGTATTTCAGAGGAAGTTTTCTGGAATTCTATGTTGGATTTGCGGTGTAAATTGATAGAATGCTACAATATTCACGGGATTTGGGGTACTTTTGTATCTAACTGGTTTCCTGGATTTTACAAAATGCAGCGTTTTGGACTTGGTCGTCTTCAGTATGAGTACGAAGTCTTTCAACATGAAAATTATCAACGAAAGGGGTTTACTGTTCATAAGGGTGACCGGGTTTATAACTTGCATATTCCATCATATGGTTCGTTTACCCGTAACGAAAGAATGGCTTCCTATCGAAAAGCGTATGAATTTTTTAAAGATGAACTAGATGGAAACCCGATCGTCTTTGTATGTGATTCTTGGTTGCTTTATCCAAAGAATAAGATATTTATGCCTAAAGGCTCAAATATCGTAGATTTTATGCATGATTTTGACATTATCGCCAGCAAGGAATCAGATACTTTCTCGAACGCCTGGCGTGTGTTTGGTAAAGAGCATGAAAATCCGGTTGAGAAGCTGCCTGCAAATACATCTCTGCAACGAGCGTATATAAATTGGTTGAAGGATGGCAACAAAACCGGAACGGGCTTTGGAATAATATTGTTTGACGGCGAAAATATAATATGAACAATGCAGGTTACAGCATGCGACAGGGAGTATCATTCCTTGTCGCATTTATTTTGCGAATCTTTGGTCTATGAGTTAAAAATGGTTTTTCTGGAACACGAGCAACTGGCAGAAATGCCGCTTATTTGCCTTCAACAAAGTTAGGCTATAAAGATGCCTTCTTCATAGCAATAGCAACCATTCCATAAATACCGGCATTGTTTCCAAGCTGTGCTGCTTTGATCTTTACATTAGAAAAGCTGCTCATGACCCGTTCTTTGATTTTAATATTAATTTGATCGATTATATAAGATTCATTCATTATTCCTCCTCCTAAAACAATGCAGGAGGGATTGAATATATGAACCAGGCTTATAAGACCATATAGGATTTCATCAATCCAGTTGTCTATGATATTTTTAGTTTCTAGATTTCCTTCATAAAAGCTTTTAAATATATCTCTACCGTTTTTAAGGTCAGGATTGACAGCCTGAGCTTGATGTACCAGTGCAGTTGTGGAAGCATAACGCTCATAACAACCTTTATAATCGCAAACACATGCCAACCCTCCGGGATGAGTGATAATATGTCCCATTTCACCAGCTATACCATTAAAACCTTTATAAAGCTCATTATTAATAACTATGGCACCGCCAACGCCTGTGCCGTATGTAAGGCAAATGAAATTACTTTCTTCCTTTGCTGCCCCATAATATTTTTCACCGATAGCTGCAGCGTTTACATCATTCTCCATATAGACGGGTTTATTGTATTTCTCAGATATTATGTCTTTGAATCTAATCTTTGAATAACCCGGAATATTTCCGTCATAGATTATGCGGCCTTCTTCACTGTTCACCTGGCCCGTAGCGCTTATGCTTATTACATCATAATTTGTGTACTGATCTATAGCTTTAAAAATGTTTTTTAAAAGAAATTCCCCACCCAAAATACCATCTGACGGGATCTCATTAAACTTATTAATAGTGGAATTCTCTACATATGCAGATTTGATTGCTGTTCCACCAATATCCAAAGCGAGAATATTCATAACATTACCATTGTAATAAAAAATAAATTTTCATTACTCTTCCTTAAATTATATATATTTGTTTGTTAGATTTATGGAAAAAATGTAGTTAAATCTTCATGTTACTGCGGTCATTAAAGCTTTGCCGTTTATTCCAAGTTTCTGATTTTATTATATAAGAATAAAAATAAAATGCAATATAAAATAAAAATTTTTTTCAAATAAATTGATCGAAAAAGTTTCTACACACTTGACAAGCTAAGTATAGTAATATAAAATTGACTTAATGAAAATTATTTCCGGTTTGGAAAATATTTTTCATTAAATTAAGCAAAGCATTCCGTATTATTTATTTGTTTTCTCAAAATTTGGATAATAAAAGTAAAAAGTGGGGGAAAGATTGAAAATAATTTTCAATCAATTAATGGGTATATGGATAAAAATCTTGATTCTATTAAATGGATAGAACCTTTTGATGAACCGCTAAGGCTCAGTGGATTTGCTTTTTTTAAAGAGGATAGGGTATACAGACGTTTGCCACTTAGAACAAAAGAAGTGTTTGAGAAAGTAAATCCCAATCTTAATATTTTATGTGAAAATACTGCTGGGGGGCAAATTGCATTTCGAACCGACTCATCTCAAATTCTACTGCGAGTCCAATTGCATAAACCTCACAATATGGTAAATATGCCTGCAACAGGGCAATGTGGTTTTGACTGTTACCTTGCACAAAACGGTGAACGTCTGAAGTTTTTTGGCGTTACAAAGTTTGATATAAAAGAAAGTACATATGAATGTGAAGTTGTAGCTAATCTAAAAAGAGATGTAATAAGGGATGTACTGATTAATTTCCCATTATATGAAGGAGTAAAGGAAGTACAAGTAGGTTTGGATTATGATGCGGTTGTTGAAGGGCCAAAAGAATTTAGCGACAGCGGCAAAATGGTGTTTTACGGTACATCTATTACACAGGGAGGATGTGCATGCAGGCCAGGCATGGCTTATACAAACATCCTAAGCAGATGGTTGAACAGGGAATGCATCAATTTGGGATTCTCCGCCAATGGTCTGGGAGAATACGAAATGGCACAAGTTATTGCCGAAATAGAAAATCCTGACATTATTGTCCTCGATTACGAAGCTAATTCTGCTACAAACGGTAGATTGGAAGCTTCATTGGATGGATTTATTCAAATTATCAGAGAAAAGCATAGAGAAGTACCTATACTGGTTCTTTCAAGAATTCAGTATCTTGCAGATTGCTATGATGAAAATATGATGGATAACAGGAACAAATGGCGAGATTTCCAACGAGGCATTGTTGAGAAAAGAGCTGCAAATGGTGATGCCAATATTTATTTTTACAATGGTAACGATTTGTTTGATGAGTACTTTGATGAGTACACTGTAGATTTTATCCACCCAACTGACCTTGGCTTTTGGAAAATGGCCCAGGGACTCTATCCAGTAATAAATCAAATATTAAATAAATAGGGGATGAATGAGAGTGTTGGTATTTAATTTTATAAATTGCAATACAGAGGAACTAACAGCTATTTCGGAACTTCAACAACTCTTGGGCTTTACCATCTCGGAAAACGGCAGAACTGTTTGTATTGAACATATTACGGTGGGTTTTGCGGTAGTAAAAGACAGTAATAGTATAAAAATTCAATATAGCAGAAAAGAAACACTTTTCAGGTCTATTCTAATTTTGACTGCCAATATTGATAAAGAAAGCTTTAATGTTAAGGAAACCAACTCTTTTGAAGATTTGGGACTGTTGGTGGATATGTCCAGGAATGCAGTTCTTCGCCTGGAAACTGTAAAGGATTTAGTTCGCCATATGGCGGTTTTAGGATATAACTCTCTTCAACTTTATACAGAAGATACTTTTGAGGTTAAAGATGAGCCTTACTTTGGATATATGCGTGGCAGGCTGACTGGTGAGGAAATTAAGGAAATAGATTCTTACTGCAAGCTTTTCGGAATTGAATTAATTCCGTGTATCCAATGCCTTGCACATATCAATCAAATAACACGGTATGCAAACTATGATCCTATTGTAGATGTTAATGATATTCTGCTTGTTAATGAAAAGAGTACATATGATTTTTTGGAAAACATTTTCAAATCCGTATCCGTTAATTTTTCAAGCAAAAAAATCAATATAGGTATGGATGAAGCCCATATGCTGGGACTTGGAAAATATTTAGACAAACATGGTTATCAAAAGCGTTTTGACATAATGATTCAGCATTTGGAAAAAGTAAGGGCTTTGTGCAAAAAGTACGGGCTTGAGCCCAGAATGTGGAGCGATATGTTCTTTAGGCTGATATATGGCGGTGAATACTATAAAGAGGATACCGACTTTTCACCAGAGCTTCTGGAAAAAATACCAAAGGATGTAATGCTTTTATACTGGGATTATTATTCCTTTGATTACAACCGCTATGATTCCATGCTTAAAAAGCATTTGAAAATATCGGAAAATGTTGGCTTCGCAGGAGGCGCCTGGAAGTGGACGGGTTTTGCGCCAGACAATGCATATAGTATTGGAACAGTTAAAAGCTCTTTAAAAGCATGCAGTGATAATAAAATTAAAAGCTTCCTCCTTACTTGTTGGGGGGACAATGGAGCGGAAGCCAGTATTTTTTCAATTCTGCCATCCATTTACTACTGCGCTGAAAATGCCTATACTGGTAGTTTTGAAAAGGATAAGTTCAAAGCATTAACCGGAATTAGCTTTGATGACTTTATGAAGGTTGATTTGCCCAACCGCATTGTTCAATCTGATTATGAGAGAAATAATGCCAGCAAATTTTTCCTGTATAATGATATTTTAATCGGAACCTTTGATTCTTTGGCTTTTGATGGAATAAGCAATATTTATGAAAAGCATGCACAAGAATTAAAAAGTGTTTGTGTTAAGGCAGGTCGCTACAGCTATATGTTTAATATACTTCAAAAGCTTTGCGAAGTATTGGCTGTGAAGGCTGAAATTGGTGTTAACATTAAGAAAGCATACGATAACAAAGATTCAGCATATTTGAAGCAAATGGTGGAGTTTACCTTGCCCACGTTAATAGATCGGCTTAAGAGTTTTTATCGGGAGTTTAATTTCCAATGGCATAAGGAAAATAAAGCTTTTGGATTTGAAGTGCAGTGTATCAGATTAGGAGGCTTGATCACACGTGTTGAATATGTGAAGGAAAGACTCAGTTCATATATTCAGGGAGAGATACCGGTAATTGAAGAGCTTGAGCAGGAAAGAATGCCTTTTAATTATTTTTCGAATTTAGATCTAGATAGGCTTATATACAATCTTTGGAATGTAATTACCTCTCCTTCTGTTATTTAGGTAAATTATAAATATGTCCTATTGATACTGATCACTTGTTTATTTTCGTTGTTTTATGATGTTAACTATTTTTATAATATGGCTAACATTACACATAAATTAATATTTAGAAAGATGGAGGTCAAATATGAAAAGTAAACTTTTCCGTACACTATCACTGATACTTGCTGCATCAGCCGTTATAACCCTTACAGGCTGCGGCAACAAAAATGAAAAGCAAACAGATAAGGGAAGTTCAACAGCTGCACCTAAAATTGAAAAGGTTTCATCTTTTAAGTATTTCAACATGGCGACGGGAAAAACCAAAGAAGAATTCAACGCCAGTCCTTTGTCTGCCATGATAAAGGAACAAACAGGCTATACCGTTACTTATGATCAGGCACCTGCAGATCCAAAGGACGCTGAGACAGCAGTTATGAATGTATTTATGTCGAGAGCAGACTACCAGGCAGTAAAGGTCACAAAGAACCAGTTTTACAGTTTACTTGCAACGGATGCTTTAAAAGATATCACACCTTACGTTAATTCATCGACAAACCTTAAAACCCAAATTTCACAATTTGGCTGGCAAACTGCATCAAAAGACGGAAAAATATATGCAATCCCGCAAAAGGATGCAGCAATGGTTAACAGCGTGGCAATTGCATACAGGTTGGATTGGCTGAAAGAATATAATGCAGCAAATCCCTCTGCACAAATTGACTTGCCTTCAGAAAAAAACGGTTACTCAATGACAATAACCGATTTCAAGAAAATGTTGACTTACTTTAAGGGTAAGGTACCCCAGAATGGTAAGGCATTGGCTATTGATATCAATGGCGTATTCCTTGAGAATATTTTACCGGCCTTTGGTATATACCAGGAATGGGCTGATGTAAACGGTAAACTTCAATATTATATTAATCAACCGGGCTTTGAAGACTACATGAAATATATACAGGGATTATATGATGATGGGCTCATCAATTATCAGGCCACATCCGGTGATGCAGGAGTTGTCAAGCTGCTGCAGAGTAAAAGTATAGGCGCAGGCCGTGTACCGCACTGGAATGGAGCTACAATAGAAAAAAATGATGCGGCTGCAACAGATCCTAATATCGGATATATTTCAGCGCTTGTTCCTG
Source organism: Bacillota bacterium (assembly GCA_023419605.1). Classification (GTDB taxonomy): domain Bacteria; phylum Bacillota; class Clostridia; order Acetivibrionales; family JAEZXR01; genus JAEZXR01. The sequence continues at coordinate 189,193 of JAEZXR010000127.1, forward strand.
ATAATGCAAAGGGTGATGCATCAAAGGTTAGAGTATTTGCATTAGAAGGATATTCCTACTATACAGTAATTCCTAAATATTCTACAGATGCACAGGCTGCTTCAGTGGTAGATTTTGCTGATAAGAAACTGGAAAAGGACTTCTTCCTTAAATTGGTGCTGGGTACTGAAGGTGAAACTTATAAAGTTGATAACGGAAAATATTATCCTATACTTCCGAAGTTTGATACAGACAGAGGTATTTCAGACAAGTTTTTGGATGGTACCCGTGAGGAAGAATATAGTAATTACTGGCTGTGTCGTGTAAGAAAGGCTCCTGCACAGGATAAGTTATTCAGTATAGCAAATTACAATATTGCAGCAACAGGAATTAAGAGCCCTGTAACTGTAATGCCTCCGAATGCAGTATACGATAGCAGCTATTCTGCAGCTGATACTGAAGTAAAGACTGCACTTGTTAAATCTTTATATAAGAAAGACGGACGTCAGTCTCTTTCAGATATTCAGAAAGTATTCGCAAACAACAAGGGCAATGATATAACCACAGCAGTAAACGACTGGTATGGAAAATGGGCTGAAAAAGCAAACTTTAATAAAGTAAAAGGCAGATAATGAATTAAAAATTAGTACCTGCTGAATATGTTTATACCATACATATTCAGCAGGTAAGTTTTCAATCTAAATTGATAGGGAGCGTTGCCAGTGAGCCAGGTAAAATATAGATCTAAATTTGCCAGACAACTTAAGCAATATGGAAGTTTATTTCCTTTTTTTATTCCTGCAGTAATTTTCGCACTTATTTTCGCATATATACCTATGGCAGGCTTGGTTATGGCATTTAAGGAAAATCCCAATCTATTGGGAAGCAGCTCGGCAGTTGCCGGGCTACTGGAGGCCAAGTGGGTCGGCTTTGAGCATTTTAAAAGAATATTCAGCCAGCCGGAGTTTTTAAGAGCATTCCGCAATACACTAATCATAAGTGCCCTTAAAATTGTTATTGTATTTCCGCTGCCAATAATCCTTGCCATATTAATAAGTGAAATGAAGGGGAAAATATTTAAAAAGTCACTGCAGATAGTGATGTATCTGCCGTACTTTTTGTCCTGGGCAACTATTGGAGGTATATTTATAGTAATATTGAACAAGGATACCGGTGCTGTCAATAACATTTTGAATTATTTGGGAATAGGCAGGTTTGACTTTGTTACCAATAATAGTACTTTCCGTTCCATTCTTGTTACAACAACTGCATGGAAAGATATCGGCTGGAGTGCAATTACATATATTGCTGCAATAACTGCTATCGATATAAGTCTGAATGAAGTTGCGAGGATTGATGGAGCTTCTAAATGGCAGCAAATCAGGTATGTAACGCTTCCCGGGATTTTGCCGACCATTGCCGTAATGTTCATTCTAAGAATTGGCTATATCATGGATGCCGGGTTTGAACAGGTTTTTGTCTTTTATTCACCTTTTGTCCAAGATAACGGTGATATTTTAGGTACGTATACCTACAGGCTGATCAGGCAGTCATCATTGATTCCTCAATATTCATTATCGACAGCTATAGGTTTCTTTAACTCCTTTGTTGCGTTAATTCTTGTGGTAAGCGGAAATATTGTATCGAAAAAACTATTTAAGCAGGGTATTTGGTAAGGAGGGTATGACTGTATGAAAAACAATAACATTAAAATAGTCCTTACTGAAGCCGAAAGAAAAATGAGAGTCCGCTCTATACTACTCTTACTGTGTGCTTTAGTGAGTATCTTCATTCTTTTAGTACAAGGAATCTACAGAAAACTCAATGTAAATATAAGTAATAGTTTTGATGTTCTATATGGAGCCATTTGGTTGTTGTTTACAATTGAAAATCTGTACCGGCTTGTAAAACACAAAAGGAATCACACTTTAGCAGATTATCGAGAAAATAATATTTCAGAAATACTTTATTTGATCGCTTCAATTATTATTGTTCCTTTTTCATTCTTTATCAGTGCTTTTGACCTGATGAGATGGATCATTCTATTGAAATTGCCTGGCATATTAAAGGAATTTAATGATGAAAAGGTATTTCAGATAACTATAAAAATAATTACTGTAATTTTTATGGTATTTTTCCTTTTTCCTTTTCTTAATGTAATAGCCGTAAGTTTTTCATCGCCGGGTGAAATTGTTAATGTATTGCCCAAAAAGTTTAATCTATTCTCAGTAAAATACGTTTTGGGAGATAATGCATTTATAAAATCAATAAGCGTATCCATATTTGTTACAATTGTAGGAACGTTTATCTCCGTCATTTCTATGGCTATGGCCGCGTATCCGTTATCAAAAACTGATATGCCGTTAAGAAAGACAATGATGATGTTTTTTATGATTGTCATGCTGTTTTCAGGCGGTATGGCACCCCATATTTTATTAATAAACAGCCTTCATCTTACAAATACGGTATGGGCATTAATTTTTCCATCGGTAGTTATGGTATTCCATCTGCTATTATTAAAGGGCTTTTTTGAAAGTGTTCCAAAGGAACTGGAGGAGTCTTCCAAGTTGGATGGTGCCAATAATTATACAATATTTTTCCGTATTATTGTGCCGGTGGCAATGCCTATGATTGCAACAGTAACGTTTTTTACGGCGATTAACTATTGGAATAATATCAACAACTCAATATTGTATATTACCTCAAATCAGAATATCTATCCGCTTCCTATGTATATCAAGAATTTCTTAAGTAGGAATCCGATGGAAATTGCGCAGTCGAATCCCGAGTTACTACCATATTGGGATAATTTAAAAATGAGCTATATTTTATTTTCGATTGTGCCAATTGCTTGTGTATACCCATTCATATTCAAATATATAAAAAATGGTGTTTCAGTTGGTGCAGTTAAAGGTTAACAGGAGGTCAACATGGATTTTGATATAGCAGTAATCGGTGGAAGCCTGGGTGGCGTACAAGCTGCTTTAAAGGCTGCAATGAATGGAAAGAAAGTATATATGTGTGAGGAAACAGATTGGATCGGCGGACAGCTTACATCCCAGGCTGTGCCTCCGGATGAGCATAAATGGATTGAAAAATTCGGTGCAACTGAAAGTTATATGAATTTCAGAAAAATGGTTCGCGATCATTACAGACAACTAGAGAACATCAGCAGTGAGATAAAAAACAGAGAGTGCTTTTGTCCGGGTAATTCATGGGTTTCAAGAGTATCTCATGAGCCTAAGGTCGCTCTTTCAATTTTAAATTCATTTCTGGAACCCTATATAAGTAAAGGTATGATAGTACTTGATTATTTTACTACAGCTGTTGAGGGGACTGTAGCTGATGATATAATTCGATGGGTTAAGGTGAGAAACTCTAAAACAGGTGATGAAAAGTGTATTCAGGCAAAGTATTTCCTGGATGCTACGGATTGTGGAGACTTGTTACCCCTGGTACATGCTGAATACCGTACAGGGGCTGAAAGCCGGTCAGAAACCGGTGAGTACCATGCTCCTGAAATTGCAGATCCACAGGATATGCAGCCTGTTACATGGGTGGCTGCACTGGAGCTTGATCCTGATGGTGAATATAAGATTGAAAAGCCGGAAATGTATGATTACTTTAAGGAACTCGATGTTTCCTATGATGATAACAAGCTTTTCAGCTGGTATGGTGCTGATGCGGAAAAACGCAAAAAAGTAGGGTTTTCCATGTTTGATGGAGACTTATCTCCTAACAGTCTTGGATTATGGAGTTATAGAAGGATTATAGATTCTAAAAACTATAAAGACAATGTAAAACAGGTATCCCTTATTAATTGGCCTCAAAATGATTTCAGCCTGGGAAATGCTTACGAGGATATAAATGCAGAGAAAAACATGGTGCTTGCAAAGGAACAAACCAGATGCTTTGTTTACTGGCTTCAAAATGATGCCCCACGTGTGGATGGCGGGAAAGGATACGCAGTGAAGCTGAGAGGGGACATACTGGGAACAGAGGATGGTCTGGCAAAAGCTCCTTATATAAGAGAGTCCAGAAGAATAGTTGCAAAGAAAACTATCTGTGAACAGGATGTGAGCAGGCGATTTAATCAAACTCCGCCTACAGTTCCTGATTCTGTGGGTGTTGGACATTATGCTATCGATATACACTTGACTACTAAAACCAATACTTATTTATATGATAAAACATATCCTTTTGAAATACCTTTGTCTGCAATGGTACCTGTAAGGATAAAAAACTTGATACCTTCCTGTAAAAATATCGGCTGCACACATCTGACAAACGGCTGCTACAGACTGCATCCCGTTGAATGGAACGTGGGTGAAGTGGCAGGGATTCTTGCTGCATTTTGTATTGATAGGAAAGTTACACCGGAAGAAGTTCTGGAATCAGGAATGGAAGAATTTCAAAAGGTTTTAACAGAAGCCGGTATTCAACTTCATTGGGATTTTGAAAAAATGGATATATAGTTTTTTAAATTATAAAGCAGGGCTTTTGATTGATTTTAAATAATAATTCTTCAGTTTAATTTGATTATAGAAAGGAATAGAACCTGACATGAAAAAGAAAGTAGTTCTGCTTCCGTTGGATGAGCGTCCATGTAATTACGATTTTCCATATAAGCTGTTCAATAGTGAGGATATAACTATAGTAAGGCCAGAAAAGCTTGGTAACAAGAAAAAATCTGCTAATGCAGAGGATATAGAAAAATTTTTAATAAAAGAGTGCAAAACGGCTGATATGCTGGTCTTATCTATGGATATGCTGCTTTATGGAGGGCTTATTCCTTCTCGCTTGCACCATTTATCTGAAGAAGTGGTTGAAGAACGCCTGAAAATTGTTAAACAACTTAAGGCTGAAAACCCGGAACTTATAATATTTGCCTTTCAAGTAATCATGAGGTGCCCTAAATATTCCTCTGATGATGAGGAACCTGATTATTATGGTATTTGTGGAGAACAGATTCATAAAATCGGTAATATTATTGACAGGTCAAATCAAGGACTTTGCGACAAGTCTGAGCTTGATGAGTTGCATTCCCTTGTAAAACCTGAGTACCTTGAAGACTATACAAACAGGCGAAAATTTAACTTAAAGTTTAACATAAAAACCTTGGAATATTTGAAAACCGGCGCTATTGATTTTTTAATTATTCCTCAGGACGACTCGGCAAAGTATGGTTTTACTGCAATGGATCAGGTTATCGTACGTGACAGGATTAGTGAGGAATTGCTTCAAGATAGGGTTTTAATGTATCCCGGTGCAGATGAAGTGGAACTAACATTGCTTTCCAGGGCTATTAATACCTTTAGAAATTACAAGCCTAAAGTATATATAAAATATGCTTCGCAGAATGCACCCAATATAATTCCGCCTTATGAAGACAGAACCCTGGGAGAATCTGTGAAATATCAGCTGATAGCTGCCGATTGCAGAATTGCGGATACGGTTGGAGAAGCAGATTTTGTACTTGCAATAAATTGTCCCGGAGATTATATTGCGGAGGCAGTAAACCAGCCTGTTAAAAGCCAGGGCTACAGTGTGGAAAGAAATCTTATTGAATATATACTTTTTATTGAAGATTGCATTAATGAAAGCAAAGCTGTTACTATCGGTGATTGCGCCTATGCAAACGGCGGAGATTTGGAGCTGATCGCACTGCTCAATAAAAGAAATTTACTTGATAAGGTTTCGGGGTATGCAGGCTGGAATACATCTGCAAATACGCTGGGAACTTCAATTGCACAGGGTGTCTGCTTTTTTTACTACAAAAATACTCCACAATATTACGATTTCTTAATGAGCAGATATGTTGAAGATGCGGGATATTGTTCAGTTGTCAGAAAAGATATCGCTCGAAACCATCTTTCACGGTTGGGTATGAATTATTTCGATGTTAAAGAAAAAAGCGGTTTAATAAGTGAATTGGCTATGAAAAAACTTCAAGACTTTATTGATAATTCGCTTTCATCTATTTCCGGAAGGGTTAGCATTAATTCCGTATATATGCCGTGGAGAAGAATGTTTGAGATTGGAATAGATGTTACCTATAAATAAAGATTATGCAGTGGGGAAATAAAGATGAAGAAGCAGAATAAACAATTTACTATAGCTGCCTATGTAGCACCTCCGCCGCCGCATGAAGCAAATCATTACGATAATAACCTGATGGAGGCGGGGTACAGCCTGGCAGGTCAGGCGGGCTTCAATACTTGCTATGGATATTATGAAAAAATGCCAAAAGATAGGCAATATGTGTTAAAAGCACTGGAATCAGCAGCCAAACATGATATTACGTATTTGATATACGATTTAAACTTTTCAAAATCTTGCAATGAATTTGAGAAATTCCAGAGTTATGTAGAAGAATATAGTAAATATTCCTCATTTGGCGGACATCAAATATGGGATGAGCCGGGAATCAAGAACTTTGAAACCATAAGATATATGAAGCAGAAGTATAGAGAATTGTTCCCGGACAAATTGTTTTATATTAATTTACAGCCCGTTTATTCACCTTCTTATTACCTGCAAAATGGGATGTGGACTGAAAAGGTTGATTCAAATGTAAAATATGAAACCTATTTAAAAGAATATATAAAGATTGTCCAGCCGGAAATTTTATCTGTTGATTTTTATCCTATGCTGGTTAAGGGGATTCACAGTGATTATTACAGGCAGCTCAGCATTATCAGGGAAGCTTCTAAGATGAATAATATACCCTTTTGGGTCTATATACAGTCATGTACCTGGAATGCAAGTGAAGCAAGACTGCCTAACGGGAATGAACTGCTTTGGCAGATTAATACTTCAGTAGCATATGGAGCTGTAGGAATTCAGTATTTCTGTTTTTTCACTCCATACAGCAATTCCATAGAGAACTATAATGTAGCATTGATAGACTTTTATGGACAACCCACACCGCTGTACGGTTATGCAAAACGTGCCAATTTACATATAAAATCAATACAAGATAAGTTATTAAATATGGACCATATAGGTGTAATTAAAAATGGAAATATTACAGCACCTGTACCTAAAGAGGATATTATTCAAATTGATGATATAAAAGGCATGAAGGGAGATATCTTAATAGGAGTTTTTGTTGGAAACGGAAAGAAATGTTTCGTTGTAGTTTGTGATTCCATTGCCGGGTCGCAGCAAAATATTCAAATTGACTTTAAAAACGAGATATCTTATTCAGTAATAAAAGACTGTAAAATTCAATATTATAAAAGCTGTTGTTTTACTGATATGCTTTGTGGCGGAGAAACCGTATTTATAGAATTGAATACAATTTAATTATTCAAAATTGAAAATATTATAAATTTAATAAAATGTTATTTCGACTGAAAATGGTTTATCTGGAGGTTAATATGATGGTTAAGGACAATGGAGTTTTTAATAAAATAAAAGGGGGGCTTATAGTCTCATGCCAGGCTCTGAGCGATGAACCGCTATATGGATCCAATATAATGGCCAGAATGGCATATGCGGCGAAGCTTGGGGGTGCATGCGGTATAAGAGCCAATACACCTGAAGATATAAGCAAGATCAAACAAACAGTAGATTTACCTATTATTGCTTTATATAAAAAAGTTTACGAGGACAGTGATGTTTACATAACGCCAACGATGGCAGAGGTTGACTCCCTAATGGAATGCAGACCTGAAATAATTGCAATTGATGCAACTAATCGCCCTCGCCCATTTGGACAGACACTGGACTGTTTTTTTGGAGAGATAAGAAAAAAATACCCGAACCAGTTGTTTATGGCGGACTGCTCCTGCCTGGAAGATGGAATACATGCGCAGAAAATCGGCTTTGATATAGTAGGTACTACCCTGAATGGGTATACAAAAGAAACAAAAGGTACTACTCTTCCAAATTTTGATTTGATTAAGCAGCTGGCTGAAACGTTAAAGATCCCTGTTATTGCTGAAGGAGGAATTTGGTCTCCGGAGCAGCTTAGAAGGGCAATTGAATGTGGTGTCCATGCAGCTGTAGTTGGTACGGCCATTACAAGGCCTATGGAAATTACCCGTAGATATGTCAGTGCTCTTACTTCGGAGCCTCAGGTTATCCAATAAACACTATTAAAAAAGATATTATGTTGTTGTTTCATAAATTTCTATTTACCCATACTCCATATAAAAATTTCAACATTACAGAATAGTGCATGTAATTAATTGCATTCTCCGGTAGTTGAGAATTTATAGAAAATGTAAAGAAGGAAGGAGGATAATTTCTTAATGAATATTTACAAGGAGGCGTGTATATGAAATTTTTCAAAAAGAGAGTAAATCCTTTTATACTGGCTATTTTTATGATTGTATCGATGTTTTCGGGCTATTGCAAAGTAAATGCTGCCGGCATTAGTTACCAGCTTGATGGACTTGCTATCGAGGGGGCACCGGTCAGCACTGACATGAGCGCTAAAGGACCGACAAAGTCGATTGATCTTGTAAACCCTGCTTTCGGAACTGCTGTCGCTATTAAGAATTCTATTTCAATTTTTACACCAGGTAACCGTGTCTGGATCTCAGCAGGTGCTGTAAAAACAAATGTAGCGGTAGTTGTAGATTCCAACATGGCCGTTACGAGGGTGATTAATAAGGCACCCGCTCCCGGGGTAAAGCCAAGCTTTACCGAATCTACAGATGTTGCTGTTCCTGAAGGCGGTTTTGTACTTTTAGCTTATGACGACAGCTATTTGAATGCGGGATACAAGAAGTTCCTGGCAGAAAACTTCAAAATAGGCGATGTCGTAAAGCTAAAACGCAACAATGAATTGATTACCGTAAATCAAATTCTTACACTTACGGGACAAAATGCGCCCAAAGAAGCAACACTAAATTTGGACTACAGCCAAATGTATACTACTACAGACAAAACCGCAACAGTTAAAGGCACTGTTTCGGATATGAATGAAGCTATTAACTATAGCATAAACATTAAAAAGATTGATGCCAATGGGGATGTAATAAATGAACCGGATGCTCAAGGCTATTTTGCCAATGTAAATGCATCGGGAGACTTTAGTGCCCAAATTCCTCTGGGACGCGGTGTAAACTATCTGGATGTTTCTATAGTTGCTGACGGTACTATAAAGACTGATACCACACAAAGCATGATTATTTTCAAAAAGGATCAGGTTACCTCAGAGAAAGATAAAGAAGTTGTTATGTGGGTTGATCAGTATGCTAATGCAAAAACATTAAATACCAGGGAAAAAGTCGCTAAGATGATGCAAAGTGCAAAAAAAGCCGGTGTTACTGCTTTTGCACTTGATGTAAAAGGTCCGGAAGGCTATGTTTCCTATAAGAAAAATAATAAATCCGGTTCTCCCTATTTGACAGAAACCAATAATCCCAACAAAATGGTGGAAATGGATATCGACCTGCTGAAGGAATTTACTAAAGCCGCACATGACGTGAATCTGAAAGTTTATGCTTCCTTTAATTTCTTTACGGAAGGTAATGTTAAAACCAATGATTCGGCGGTAATAGCAAATCATCCCGACTGGGTAGAGGTTTTGCAGGCACCTGAAGATAAGGGCCAGTTAAAAAAAGTTACTGACAGCGCGAGAGATAATACATTGATTTATGTCAATCCGGCAAATGATGAAGTACGGAAATTCGAACTTGCAAGAGTTCAGGAGGTTCTGCAACATTATGATGTTGATGGCATCGTAATGGACAGAACGAGATATGATAATCAATATGCCGATTTCAGTGATGTTACTAAAGTGAAATTTGCCGCTTACCTGAAGGAAAGAGGAAAAAAACTTAATCAATGGCCACAGGACGCTTATTCCATAGATGCATCAGGCAACATGATAAAGGGAACCTACTACTATGATTGGCTAACCTTTAGAAGCAGTGTCATTAAAAGCTTTGCTGAAGAGTTAAGAGGCTTGATTGACAATCATAACAAAAAGGATAAAGGCGATGACAAAAAAGACAGGCGTGATGTAAAACTGGCTGCATATGTGGGGGCGTGGTATGAATCCTATTATCAAGTAGGTGTAAACTGGGCGGATGACAGTTTTATTTATAATAAAAGACTGGGATTCCCTGAGAAGGAGCTGTATACTCCTGAATATGCTCAAACCAGTTATCTGAATAATTTGGACTTTTTAATGATAGGTACATATTATAAAACGGAGCAGCAAATCAGTAAGTATGCAACAATGGGTAATATCTTAACTAATGGACAGGTTCCACTGTATGCCTCCATAGATGTTACTACTTCAACTATTACTCCTGTAGAGCAGAGAGTAGGGTTCCAGGCTGCATATGATAATACGGACGGCTGCATGATTTTTGATATGTCTTATGTTGAATGGTATGCTTTGCAGTGCGCCATTCAGGATGTTGAATATGAAAATCCAAATGTAATCGGTTTTTCAACAAAAGATCCGAATGCAGTCACATTAGCCAGCAATTTAAACACATCCCGTACCGAGGATAAAATCATCATTTATAACAATCAATTTGGAGATACAACAGGTACAAATCAATACGGAGTTGAAGTTGTTGTCGGTGCGGATAATGTAGTAACGGCAGTAAAAAATAAGACACAAGCTATGAATTGGAACTGGTCTGCTCCTGAGAATAATAACAGCACGATCCCTGCAGGTGGTTTCGTTATTTCCGCCGTAGACCGGTCCGGAAGCAGAGTCTATAGACAGCTTCTTGCCAACGGTTACAGTGTAGGAGACAAGGTTTATTCCGCTTTACTGACAGGCTTTATTGATTATAAAACGGAGGTTTTCAATACCGGTTCAACTAATTTATCTTTTACTGTTAATAAAATTGGAGGAGGTACAGTCAAGGTTTTAGTTGACGGAAATGAAGCAAGCCTTGCAGATGCAGCAACAGGCAAATATAGTATACCTGTAGCTCTTTCCAATGGAGGTAACAGCTTTAAAGTGGAAGCGTTTATTGACGGATATAAGGTACTGGAAAAGCAGTTCGTGTTAACAGCACAATTGTAAATGACCTTCGTAAAAGATCCTGCCATCATTATTAGCGATGGCAGGATTTTTTATTGTAAATATTTTTTATTAAAGCTGTTTGTTTGCAACTGATTGAGCTGTGCTTTTTTTATTTTGGTCACAAACAGAATAATTATTTTTAAAATATTCAGTATATAAAATATCCAGGATATATATCTGAGCTACCTTTGCTGAAAGGGCGCCGCCCTGAAGGGGACCTTCGTTTGCACCGCATAAAAGTACGATATCAGCATATGCGGTAAGCGGTGAATCTGCAAACCTGGTAATACATATGGTCTTGGCTTTGTTTTGTTTCGCACGCTTTAAAATATCAATTACGTCTATTGTTGAGCCGGAATAGGAAAAGGCGATTGCCAGATCATTCTCATTTAAAAGGGAGGAAGACATTGCCTGCATGTGTGAATCCTGTACAGCAATGACGTTTGGAGTAATTCGTGCAAATTTGTTATATGCTTCTAAAGCTAAAACAGAGGATGACCCGACACCATAAAAGTAAATATGTTGAGCATTTGACATCATTTCAATGGCTTTATGAATATCCTTAATTTTAATCATACTTAAAGTTTGTTTAAGAGCTGCAATATCAGTTTCAAGAATTTTGCGGCATACTTCATCAGTAGAGTCGGAAATATTTATTTCATCAGATAAAGTCATAGCTCTTTTAGTATTGCTTAAGGATTGTGCCAGCATTACCCTAAATACCTGATATCCGTTTAGCTTTAATGTCTTACAAAAACGGAAAACAGTCGTATCACCTACTCCACAACGTTCTGCTAAATCGGTGATGGACATGTACATTACTTCTTGAGGTGATTGTTTAACGAAATCAGCAACCTTCCGTTCTGATTTTGTAAATATCTTGTCATTCTTTTCTATTTGAAATAAAATATCAGTAGTCATTTAAAATTCCTTTTCAAATTCCTATTATCTTAATTAATTTGTTTAAATAATATAGTATATCAAATGAAAATTTTTTTCAATATGATAAAAAGAAAAAAATTTTCAATTATATTAAATATATCTATTGATAGAACATTAAAAGGAAATTCTAATAACTTTTGAGCAAAAACTTAGCTTTTCCCGATGAATTGGGTTGGATGACCTTTTTAGATGTCCCAACAAATACGGGAGGGCGGTGCCAGGCACCTAAGTTCAGGGTAAACGCATGAAATTTTTTGCGGGGTTTAAGGGGGGGCAAGCCCCTTTTAAATTTGAACTTTGGGGACAAAAGGACTACCCGTAATTCAGAAAGGTGTGTCCCCATACCTTAAGAAAAAAAG
>JAEZXR010000014.1 GCA_023419605.1 Bacillota bacterium
TTAAAAATGTTTACAGTAGCTGACACTTTAGGGATATTTCAGTTTGAATCACCAGGTATGAGAGCATTTTTAAAAGAACTAAAACCAAATAAATTTGACGATTTAATTGCAGCAAACTCATTGTTTAGGCCAGGACCTATGAATGAAATACCTAAATATATTGCCAATAAAGAAAATAGTGAAAATATAAAATATTTACATCCTAAATTAGAGCCTATATTAAATGTAACTTACGGAACTATAGTATACCAAGAACAGGTAATGCAAATAGTTCAGCAGTTAGCAGGTTTTTCATTAGGTGCAGCAGATAATCTAAGACGTGCAATGGGTAAGAAAAAGATGGATGTAATGGAACAAGAGAGAAAGAAATTTATATATGGGGAAGTTGCTGAAGATGGAACTATACTGATAGAAGGCTGTATCAGAAATGGAATATCTGAAGAGATAGGAAATAAAATTTATGATTTAATGATAGATTTTGCGAAATATGCATTTAATAAATCACATTCAGCAGCATATTCGTTAGTAGCTATGAGAACAGCTTGGTTAAAACATTATTACCCAGTTGAATTTATGGCTGCATTGATATCTTCAGTTATGGGAAATACATCTCAAGTTTCATTATATATTCAAGAGTGTAAAAGATTAAATATAGAAATATTAGCTCCAGATATAAATTATAGTTATAAAAAATTTAATGTAGAAGATGGGAAAATTAGGTTTGGCTTGCTTGCTATAAAAAATGTAGGTAGTAATTTAATAGAAACTATAATAAAAGCTAGAGAAGCAGATGGAAAATTTACTGGTTTTAGAGATTTTTTAGAGAGAATTATTGCGATAGATTCACAAGTTATAAATAAAAGAGCTATAGAGAGTTTAATAAAAGCGGGAGCTTTTAATAGCCTTAATATAACTAGAGCAGGTCTTATATTAGAATACTCTTCGATGATAGATTCTGTTCAACAGACGCTTAAAAAAAATGTACCTGGACAAAAATCTTTGTTTGATATTATGATGGATTCGGAAAATTCTGGCAAAGAAAATAAAAAAGAAATCGAAGATATAAAATTTGATGAAGAAGAATATGAAAAGCAAGAATTGCTAAGACTTGAAAAAGAAGTTTTGGGTATATATATAACTGATCATCCGTTAAGTCCTTATGAAAAAGTTATTAGCAAATACTCTGAAATAAGTACAATTGACTTAAGTGATGAACATGAAATAGTCGAGAAAAAGTATGATAATAGAAGAGTATCTATTGTCGGAATAATAGAAAGTATAAATAAAAAATTTACTAAGAATAATCAGATGATGGCTTTCGCAAATTTTGAAGATTTATATGGAAATATAGAGCTTGTTATTTTTCCAAACACTTATGATAAATATATAGAGTTATTAAAAGAAGATAAGGTTCTTATCGCTACAGGTAGATTGAATATAAGTGAAAATGATACACCTAAGATGATAGTTGAAAATCTTCGAGATGTAGATAATATTATAAATAAATCTGACGATAAAAATAAATCAAATATTAAACAGATATATTTAAAAATAGATAAAAATGCTTCAAAAAATACATTTGATGATATAAAACAGATAATAAAAAATAGTAATGGAAACAATCCAGTAAATATATATATTGAAAAAATAGGTAAAAACTATAAGATGAAAAAAGAGTTTTGGATAAATATAGAAGACGAAAAAATACTAAATAAATTAACTATATTATTAGGTGAAAATAATTTAGTAATTAAATAAAAGGGAGTGTTAACTGTGAGGACTATAGGCGTACTTACTAGTGGAGGAGATGCCCCGGGAATGAATGCAGCTATAAGAGCGATAGTAAGAACTTGTATTTATAACGGTATAAGAGTTATGGGTATAAGATCTGGCTATGAAGGACTTATAACAGGTGATATATATGAGATGAATGTATCATCTGTAGCTGATATTATTCAAAGAGGTGGAACTATTCTTGGGTCTGCTCGTTGTGAAGAATTTAAGACAAAAGAAGGAGCCGAAAAAGGTAAGAGAATTTTATCGGAATTTGGTATAGATGGACTTATAGTATTAGGTGGAGATGGTTCATTTAAAGGTGCAGAAGTGCTTCATAATATGGGAGTAAAAACTGCAGGAATTCCATGTACTATAGATAATGACATGGGCTATACAGATTATACTATTGGTTTTTATACAGCTGTAGAAACTGTAGCTGATGCAATGGGCAAAATTCGTGATACTTCGTCATCACATGGCAGAGCAAATATAATTGAAGTCATGGGTAGAAATTGTGGAGATTTAGCTTTATTTGCAGGCATAGCTGGTGGAGCTGAAAGTATAATTGTACCTGAAATTCCATTTGAAATAGAAAAAGTAACAAATAGAATAATGGCAGGAAGAAAAAGAGGTAAATTACACCACTTAATAGTTTTAGCTGAAGGAGTAGGCGGAGCTTACGAATTAAAAGAAATGATACAAGATAGTACAGGCGTTGAAACAAAAGTTACTATATTAGGGCATGTACAAAGAGGTGGAACACCTAGTGCTCAAGATAGACTTTTAGCTTCAGAAATGGGAAATAAAGCAGTAAATGCACTTATAGAAGGACAATCAGGTATAGCATTTGCATTAAAAGGCAATGAAGTTACTACAGTAACTATTCCAGAAGCTGTCAGCATAAAAAGACAAATAAATAGAGAACTATACGATATGGTAAATGAAATTTCCATATAAAAGGAGTATTCAATTATGATGAAAAAAACTAAAATTGTATGTACAATTGGTCCCGCATCGGATACAGTTGAAATCCTTAAGCAATTAATGTTAGAAGGAATGAATGTATGTAGACTTAACTTTTCTCATGGGACTCATGAAGAGCATAAACAG
>JAEZXR010000133.1 GCA_023419605.1 Bacillota bacterium
TGCTTACACGGGGCAAGGGATTGGGGCGGACACCTCCGCTAAGTGGCACTACGCCCAGCTTGCTGTGTTTACTCTTACGTGACTGCCATATGTCAAAAAATGGGAAGTGTAGCGGTATTAGACGCAGTTATTTAGATACACTGGAGTTGACTATATTGTCATCTAAAAATCAATTGGCTGAAAATTTTTAGGGTTTTTATATTAATGGCATTAAGATGGTCTGGTCATGTTTCCAGTTCATAAGGAAATAGCTGTGGGAATTAGTGTACGAGTTTTGCAAGCAAATCATGGTGATTGTTTCTTAGTAAGTTATAAAAGTTCAGATAGTGTTTACAACTTGCTAATTGATGGTGGTAATAGCGCCACTTTTATGTTTGGGGCTCAAGGGCGCTATAGCGGTGAGCTTCGATGTGTACTTGATGATCTGAAAAAAGAAGATCAGAAAATTGATTTGGTGATCTTAACCCACATAGATGATGATCATATCGGTGGTCTACTTAGGGCTTTTGAAACACCTGGCTACCTATGCCAGATGGCTCCTTCTATCTGGTTCAACTCATCAAGGTTTATCACCAAACATTTTAAGGTTGATGCAATTTCAGACAATGATGTCTGTCTTCAAAGTAGTTCAACGCAGACAAGTGTTAGGCAAGGGAAGAAACTGGAAACCTTACTTGATGAAATCAATTGCGAACGGCAACCCATAGTTATTGCGGGACAGAAGTTTACAAGGGGGCCGTTCACGTTCACGATCTTATCCCCTGAAGAAGATAATCTGCGTAGCCTTCTTCATAAGTGGTCAGATGAGCCAGATCCGGTTGCGACATCAGGTGCTTCAAGGGATTATGGAATGAAATTTGAGGATATTTTGTCTAATGACCAATTTCAGAGTGATCAATCTGTTTACAATGGCAGTTCAATTGCATTCATCCTTGAAGCTGATGGTAAGGCTATGCTCTTTTTGGGAGATTCACATGATGAAAATATTGTCCGTAATTTACGCTCTCTTGGTTTTAATGAAGGTAACAAGCTCATACTCGATCTTGTAAAGATTTCTCACCATGGTAGCCAGCATAATACTAGTCCTGAATTTTTGTCGCTCATAGATGCGCATCACTTCATTATATCCACTAATGGGAGTAAGCACGGACTTCCTGATAAGAGAACTATTGCACGGATTTTGTCTTCTGGAGAAGGAAAAATTGGTTTTAATTATCCGCACATTATCCAGGAGATGCTCCACGAAAATGAGGTACCCTTATACTCTTCTCGCCTTGTAGCATTAAATGGAGAAATTAGGCTATAAAATGACCGCTTCAAATTTGATGGCTTCTAACGCAGTGATCGTGAACGAGGGCAGTGGTGTTCTTGTTAATGCGATGACTCAAGATTATTCATACGTACTCACTGCAAAACATGTGTTAGCGAAATCAGATAGTGAAAATATCGTTATTAATCAATTTGGCAACGGCCTTAGAGTGCTTGGCGTGTTGGTGGGGCAGGAAGAGCATTGTGACTGTGCTGTAATTCAAATTGAATATGTGCCAGTTGTTGCTCAGCAGTCCTTTCCTGCAATAGCATTGCCTAATTCGGCTTCGCTAAAGTTTGTTGGTTTTCCAGGAACCGAGAGACAAAGCTCTACCCCGTTGAAAATCTATGACGGTCATGTGACAGATGTTAGGGACGGGCTGATTAGCTTCACAATTGAGGGCAGCCCTGCTAAAACGGCAATTGATGGGATGTCTGGCGGTGGAATGTATTACATTGTCAATGAATATCCCTTCCTTGTCGGCGTAGAATTTGGGATGGACAGTATTCGTCAAGATCTACAATATGGACGTATACAATGCCAAAGTTTAATTAGTTTTGAGAAAATAATTAATTTAAATAGTGCCGCACCTATGGTACCGGCTTATTTGGAATGTTTTTCACGCTTAAAAGAATATATCTTTAATTTTAACGTTATTGACAAGAATAGAGTTCTGAATCTGAAGAGCGCATTAAATATATTTGCAGATGAACTTATAGACCAAGGCATGCCCCCCCCCATTTGAATTAATGTCAAAATACAAAACTGACCTGTTGGTTGGACCATGTCAAGTTGACGTTGTTAAAAATAAAGATTTATGGGTTGCATATTTTGAATTTCTGATTATCTGCGCAATTCTTGATAATGTAAGTATTGCCAACAGTTCTTATATAGAAAGTTTAGAGCGGCGTAGGCGAATTCTTTATACTCCGGATGGAAGTAATTGGGTTGGAAAACTAGATTTGATCTTGAAAGTTGCTCGGAAGCTATTAGATAAAAATGGCATAGTAATTGTGGCATCTCCAGAACATGGGGCCGAATTATTACCGGATAATTTTGAAGTCGACAGAGTCATAAGGAATATTGCGCGGATAGCTAATTCTGGTCCACTTGCTCCAATCGATCAAGTTGAACAAGAAATGTATAAGAGTTTTGTATTGACGCATCTTGAAGGGCTGAGAAAAAAATGTGTTATAAACAAAGAGAGAGTATATGCAGAAGTTGAAGCTGGCTTAGACCAACTGCAGACTTTTAAGGAAAGCTTTAATGAATTTATTAAATAAAGAATTTGATTTAGGATTTCTTAAATCTAGATTTTATGATGCCGATTTTGAGTTTTTTGTTTCTGATGACGACACATCTTATATTTCATGCGTAGCATGCTATTGTGAGAGTGCTAATTACTTGGTGGAAAATTGGAAAGCGATTCAGAATTATTTATCTGCTTATTACCAGCCGAGAGGGGAATTAGCTCTTTGGAATATATATTTAGTGTTCTTTTGTTCCGAAAAATTACCAATTTGGGAAAAATATCTTATAGATAATGATAAGTATGCTGTCAGAAAGTTAATTATTGACGGCTTAAATATTCTGCCGGATGTTTCCGATACTGTAATTTTTCTAAATAATCATCTGCTAGGCGCAGACCTAGAATTGACTGAAATAGAGGATCAGAACGAGATAAAGTTATCGTTAATTGAATATATAAGTGGAACTCCTTTAGATTCAAAGGTTGAGTCGAGAGATGAGCGTATGAGCAGAATTGATAAAATTATTAATCTAGTGAGTTCAAATAAAAATGAAAATAAAAAAGTTGAAATAGAAGGTTTTCGGGCCTACAGATTTAAGGAAGATGGGACTTTCGATTTTACAAATAAAGATGATATTCCATCCAATTTCGTAGCCATCTATGCACCCAATGGTTTTGGAAAAAGTTCATTTTATGATGCGGTTGAATGGGCTATTACTCATAATTTAGATAGATTTGCAGGTGAATATAATAAAAAAAATTATGAGCAAGCCGCCAAGAGTACAAAAGAGGACGGTGTTGCTCAGAAAATACTGCGTAATAAAGATGTACCAGACAATATTCCTACCCGTGTAACTGTGTTCACTACTTTACCCACCCCATTCGAACAAAGCTTAGGAACAGTTCGTTCTGATTCTAGAGATATAAGAATCGGTGAGAATAAAAATAAAATCAATGGCTATTTTAGAAAAGTGGTTCTTAGTCAAGATGAAATAGACCGTTTTTTAAAAGAAGCAAAGCCGCAAGATCGTTATAAGATGTTTATGGAGAGTTTTGGAGGTGATTGGGAAAAAGCGAGACAAGAGCTAACTATACTATTGAATGACAATAAGGCGGTTTTGTTAAATCTTGAAAAAAACAGAAATGAACTTCAGGAACAATTAAGTCAGCCTGTTGATGCATCAACATTTATACAATTTAATAAAATAGCATCGGAGCTTGTGGTAGAAGGTGAAAGTTTACCACTAATAGATGAAACAACTATAGTTAATACACAGCATGAGCTGTTGGAAAAAATAATCACAAGAAGCCACGAAATAAAATTTTCCTTAAGCAAAAAAAAACTATTGCGAGATGCCATTTCTGAATATATTTTAAAATTCCCTGATGTCAGTTTACGTACAAGCCAGATTATCGAAAAAAAGAACAGATTAGCTCAAATAAATAAAGGGTTAGTAGATGCAAATCGTTATAAAACATTGCAATCCACTCTTTCAAAACTTATTAACGAACAGAAAAATATAAGCCAGAATTTACAGCTTATAGAAGAGTTAGACAATTTATTTCAGGGATTCTTAATCTTGGAATCTGATTTAGAATCAACTCGAAAGAAATATAGAGAGCTTTCAGGTAATTATGAAAAAGAAAAAACTCTCCTTGAGAATTTATTCCAAATAAGAAACAAAAATGATGCTGATTTATCTACAATCGATAGCCGATGCTTGTCTATACGTTCTACGTTAGAAAACTCTGCGGTTACTTATTCTAATATATGTGATATACAAAATAAACTTTCAAATATAGTTTCTATACATACTGAATTAGAGCATAAACTTAATCAACATAGGTCACAATACGAAAAAAACAAATCTGAATTAAATAAAATATCAGATTTAACCATAACAGCTAAATCATTGCTTTCATCAGACTTAAGTCTGATTGACTTATCGCCAGATTTATTAAAAGAAATAAACAACTTATCGCAAGAATTGAATATATTAGTCCTACATGATCAATCAATTCGTAACACACAAGAATCTCTTTCTGCACAAATGGGAGTTCACGAACATCTAATCGCATCAGGGCTTGAGTACTTAAGTTTATGGCCGACTAATATATGTCCTTTATGTCACAAGCCGCATGACTCAGAGTCTTCTCTTAGAGAACAAGTAACAAATACTGATGTAATATCCATGCTTAGTAAAGAGAATGCAGCTAAACTCGAAGTGTCCTCAAAACGGCAGTCAGAGTTAAATAACAAGATAGAATCTATCGTACAGAAAGCCCTTGAAGTTAAAATGTGTAAACTTGAGGATTTAAGGATAAAGATCAATAAACAAGGGAATGAAATACATCGAGAAGAACAACACCAAACAGCACTTGTAGCTGAAAAACAGTCTATCCAAAATCAGTTAAATGAGCTGCAGAAGACTGTAGGTGGACTAACTAAAGATGAATTATTAGCTCGCTTAGAAGCTGAGCTTAAAGAATTGGAAGTCAAGAAGAATGAAGTAACAAAAAGCAAGCTAACCTTGGCGCAAAATATTAGCGACAAAAGAACTTTGATTACAGAGTTAAGTGGCGCAATCAATTTGCTGAATACTCAAATTCATGAAATGACGACATCATCTAATTATTTGAAAACAAAATATTATTCTGAAGAAAATGGATTGTCATCGGAGTTGTTGAAAGAGCATTATAATGACAGACGTCAATTTTACGCTAAAGATATAAATGGGTTTAATTTTGAGATTGATAAGATTAACGCTCAGTTAAAAGCTCTACAGCAAGCTATGATTGCCGATGAAATGTGGCTAGATATTGAAAAAATAGTTTCTGAAAAAGAGGCCACCGAGGATAGTATCTCTAAATTAGAAGCAGTTATAGAATCTTATTCTACATCATTAAAACAGCATGTTGATCTACCAAAATATAAATCTTTAGATGAACTGAAAGATTCCTTGATCAGGTCTCTTGATTTAGAAACTAGGCTCTATAATAGCCTAGAGGAACGACTTAGAAAGTATGATTTATTATCGGAACTTTTGAAAACAGCAGAGTCTTTTGTAAATAGTATTAAGTTACAGAATGATATTAATGAAACTTTAGAACTTATAGAAAAAAGAAAGGAAGTTGATTTAGTTCTGACTAAGGAACGAAACCTAGTAATAGAGGAACTTAGGAACTTGATAAAATCTTTCTTTTATGAGGAACTTATTAATTCAATTTATAAGAGGATAGATCCACATCCGTCACTTAAGAAAGTGGTGTTTCGTCCAGATTTTGACTCTTCAGATAAACCTGGTCTTAATATTGTTGTCAGTGATGAAAAAGGCGATATGGTATCTCCAATATTATTCTTTAGTGCGGCGCAATTAAATATCTTAAGCCTTAGTGTCTTTTTAGCAAGTGCTTTGCATGCAAAAGATGACAATGGAAATATAATTGATGTGATTATGATTGATGATCCAATTCAATCAATGGATTCAATTAATATTCTATCTACAATTGATCTTCTTAGAAGTATCACTGTTAGATTCAATAAGCAAATAATAATATCTACACATGATGACAATTTCTTTGGCTTGCTCCAACGTAAAATACCTTCAGAAATATTAGGTGCTAAATTCCTTAAGTTGGAGAAATTTGGAGTTGTAGTACCTGTTGATGATTTAAATAATACGTAATATATTTAGTGTGTTAATCATAAAATAAGAACTGGGTTAATAACGATCTAGTTCTTATTTATAAGGAGGAATTTATTATCATAATGAATCAAGAATAGAGGTACAATGAAAATTGTTAGCATATAAAATGTTTTTTAATCTTAACTATCTAAAATTCCTGTCTCTATTACCGTATAAATCAATCTGGCCGATTCGTACTCCCGGTGAAAGATTCTTGCCGTCGAATACTGGCACAGCTTAACTAGGGAGAAGGTTCACACATAGTGGCGGAGCCATTTGCTATGGGTAACGAGGTGGAATAAGAAAAGACTACAGCCTCGCGCTGCTCCAGCTTCTGCTGGAACTCCCGACGGAGTCGAAAACAGAGCTAACCCTGACTGGGCTGTTGTATGAACTGGTCTGGTGCTTTATTGAGGGACTACAAGTG
>JAEZXR010000074.1 GCA_023419605.1 Bacillota bacterium
TACTTGGAGGGAAACCTCCCGGGAAAGTAGGTCGCTGCCAGATTTATATTCCTCAATAGCTCAGTTGGTAGAGCATGCGGCTGTTAACCGCAGGGTCGTAGGTTCGAGTCCTACTTGAGGAGCCAAAACCTGAAACTTTTGTTTCGGGTTTTTTAGTTTTTAATCTGCACATAAAACATAAAAACCTCCTGAAAGTACATCTTAGAAGATCTGTTCTTTTAGGAGGTTTTTATGTTTTTAGGTTTTCTGCTGAATATAAATTATAGTTATAAATAAATAAAATGGATATCTTTGAAATAGATATCCATTTTAGTCGGTAGTATAAGAAAGTCCTACTTTTATTCGGTCTATTTCCTATACAAATCCATTTAAGTACATAACGCGGTTATTTCTTATTCCTCTCTGTATCCGAAACCAAAGCCGTTAAAGAACAAGAACAAGAATACCAGAATAAAGAACAGTATCTCGCTGTTTTCGCCAAAAAGTCCAAAACCTCTTCCGTCTGCCATTGTTTTTACCTCCTATTTGATTAGTACAGTACATAGTATTCTTTTACTTAAAAGTTGGTTACAAAAAAATTAATTCTATTCAAAGTAGCTTTTAGCTGTAAGTAAGTACACTTGTTCAAGATCTATATAGTCTAATATGAACTAACATTTTAAAATATTGATAGACACGTATCATTCCTGTGTATAAAATAAAAAATACAAAAATTCTTGTGATACCATTTATGGAGGAAAATAATATACAAAAAATCCTTTTTTAATTTGTAAAAGTTTATATAACAATGTGTTCTAAATATAAATTAAAACGCATATTATAGCTTCTGTTGAATAAAAAATAAATGCTAACAATAACCGATACTTGAATTTCAACATTATAATCACTACCAAATTTGATAGAAGATTTGTAGTCGATGGATGATTTAATTTAGCATAGGGGGAGTTTTATGCGTAAAGAATGTATTTCTATGATACTTGCAGGCGGGAGAGGTGAAAGATTAGGTGTTCTGACTGAAAATATTGCAAAACCTGCAGTTCCTTTTGGTGGGAAATATAAAATCATTGATTTTACTCTTAGTAACTGCGCGAATTCAGGAATTGACACTATAGGAGTGCTGACTCAATATGAACCGTTTTCCTTAAATTCTTATATAGGGAAGGGAACGACATGGGATTTATACAGAAAGCGTGGAGGGATCGAGGTGCTGCCACCCTATATGAGAAGAAATGGGGGGCAATGGTACAAAGGCACTGCGAATGCAGTGTATCAGAATATACAATTTATTGAGCATTATCATCCACAGTATGTCATGATCTTATCCGGAGATCATATTTATAAAATGGATTATTCTCAAATGCTCAAGTTCCATAAGGATAAGAATTCGGAGGTTACGATTTCCGCCATAACCGTACCTTTAAAGGAATCGGGAAGATTCGGAATAATAAATACCGATGAGGATAATCGAGTCTCCGGATTTGAGGAAAAGCCAAGGAATCCTAAGAGCAATATAGGTTCTATGGGAGTTTATATTTTCAATTGGAGTGTGCTTCGACAGTATCTAGCAGCGGACGAATGCAGTGAGGCTTCGAATCATGATTTCGGGAAAGACTTGATACCTGCGATGCTTCAGAGTGGTGTTAAGATGTACACATATCCTTTTACAGGGTACTGGAAGGATGTCGGTACTGTGGAAAGCTTATGGGAAGCAAATATGGATCTGCTGACAGAGGTACCGAAACTAAATTTGTATGATAAGAGTTGGCCTATTTATTCCTTTCATCCAACCAGGCCTCCTGAGTATATTGGAGATACTGCTCGGGTGAAAAGGGCTATTTTAGCAGATGGATGCATTGTGCACGGAGAAGTCGTAAGTTCCATACTATCTCCGGAGGTTTATGTTGGAAAAGGCAGTACTGTCAGTAACTCGGTTATTATGCCCAATGTAGTTATTCAAGATAATGTAGTTATTGACAGAGCCATCGTTTGCCCGGGAACGGTTTTGCATAGCGGAACTATTATCCGTGGAGGAATTAATATTGCACTGATAGGAGAGGAAGAGCTGCAGATTGCAATTCGATAAGGAACATTAAGTTTTATAGAAAAAATATGGCATGCTAAATGAGTCTACAATACATCAATGAAGTAATAAATATAAATTTGTCTGTATTTTTAGACAAATTTAGCAAATATTCGATAAGCAGCTGTAGATTATTTAAAATAATTACTAAAAATTTGCTAGGAACCGTCTTGTATAATTTGACATGTTATGCTATAATCTGACATGTAAGTAATTTCGTTGGAACAATTTCATAAAATTGTCGAAAAAGGCAAACTTATCGAAAGATAGGGACGCAAAGCCATGGGTCTAAAGTAATTCAACTATGACTGCCAGGTTACCACAATGGAGATTTAGCTCAGTGGGGTAACTGTGCCTATTGGGCTATTTTTATGCCGATTTACACAAATACAACAGGGGGGTAGCTTATGCTAAGAGAGGTATATAGTGCAGGAATTATAGGATTAGGCAGCAATATGCCGGAAGAAGTCAGAAAAAATGATTTTTGGGACAATATGAACATTGTCAATCTCACACGAAAGGAAAGAAATCCTTTTGAAGGAATCGATGAAAGAAGAGTGTTTCCCGAGGATATTATTCCTTCCGATGCAGAAGTAGAGGCAGGAAGACGGGCTATTAAAGACTCTGGGTTAGACCCTGATGAAATTGATCTTGTTATGGTGCACTCCATGCTTCAGGATGAACTGATACCTGGAAATGCAAGCTTGGTACAGCACAAGTTGGGATTGAGAAATGCCGGTGCCTGGAACATGGATACATGCTGTTCAAGTTTTGTTACCATGTCTATTGCGGCTTCTAATCTTATAGCGATGGGTACATTTAAAAATATTTTAATTGTTACATCCGTTTTCCACCGTCATATGTTGGATTTTTCACACTACATAAGTCCTAGCCTCGGAGATGGTGCAGCAGCAGTTGTTATGGGTCGTGTATCCGAAGGAAGAGGATATATCACCTCCCATTGCGCATCCAACGGTGCATACCACGATGCATTTACTTTGAAAGAACGCATTCCGGATGGACAGAAGTGGGTGCATTACAAGCCTTCTCCTTCCAAGCCGGTTTTGGTATTTAATGATGAGACAGCATATAAAATCGGTAAAAACTCGTTAAAAGATATGGTAGGGGTACTAAATACTTTGTTGGACAAAGCGAAGGTAAGGCCGGAAGACATTGATTTCTTTGTTTCGCACCAGCCGGTTCATTGGTCTCATGATGCGTGGAGAGATGCCTTGGGAATTCCAGCTACAAAGTCCTACCAGACCTTTAGAAAGTACGGAAATCTTGCCTCTACTACTATTCCTGTCAATTTGTTTGAGGCGAGAGAAAAAGGACTTCTCCATGACGATGGTATTGTTTTGATGACATCCTCCGGTGCAGGAGAGAATTTTTCAGCAGCACTGTTCAAATGGGGTAAATAGGTGAATTTATTTCGGAATTCTGGAAATTGAAAGATATTACAGTAAGATAACAAGTTTTCAGGACAAGATGTACTATAAACTTGTTATTCGCCATGTGATATCTGCTCGTTTCCTAAAAATAAAAATATGGAGGTCGTTTTAAATGTTTGAAATTAAGATTAATACTTTGAAAAACAGACTGTATGTTACAGTCGATGGTACTATTACAGCAAATGAGCTGGATGCTTACAGAGCTAGTATGAAGAAAAATGTAACAATGTTGAAATCAGGATTCACTGCTTTACTGGATCTAAGAAAAACATCCGTTTTTGACCAGGATACCATGATGCAGCTCCAAGGAACTAAGGAAATTGCCGTAGCAGGTGGTTTAAGCAAAAGCGCAATGGTAGTTGAGTCTGCTACATTGAAAATGCAGATGAACAGGAATTTCAAGGATGTTGGTCCACAGGACAGAGCATTCAATGATATAGCAGAAGCAGAACAATTTCTGAATGAATAATTTGCCATGGTAAGAGAATTCCAATAGCCGAAGTATAAAGGTATCCTATTTTGAAGCTCATAAATAACCAGGGGATAAAACGGCCGGATTTTTGGACAGTTTTCTCACGGGAAAATACAGATTCAAAGTAGGATACCTTTAAAAATATAGGTTGTTGGAATTTATATGTTATTTCATGACAAAATGCAGGAGTAAAGGATGATATGATGAAGTTTACAAATAAGATTACAGGAAAACGCATTGGAATGATATTGCTGTGCGTTTTGATTATAGCATTATTGGTTTTCAATGTGGTACAGCATTTATTTCTAAAAAATACGATTGCTGTAATTATCGTTTCCGGATTACTATTATTCATCTCATTAGCACTTGTTATTTCTTGCTTTTCATTTCAGAGGTTTATTACAAAGGCAAACTCATTCTTTGAAGATGTAAATGACAATGGATTGAGTGTTCGGTTTGAAACGAAAGAAAAAGGCAATTTAGGTCAGTTAGGCTTGAAAATGAATTTTTTTATCGGTAAAATGGACCAGGCGCTTAAAGAGTATAGGGACATCACCGGTACAGTATCGGAGATGGCTGCCGGTATACAGGAGTCAACACAAGAGACCGGTAAATCCGTAGAACAGGTGACAACGACGATTTATGAGATTGCTCAAGGAAGCAGTGAGCAATCCAGAAGTATGCAGGAAACTGCCGATTTGATCGAAATGGCTTCTGAAGCCATAGGTGAAGTAACCCGTAATGCATCACAGGTTGAAAATGATGCGAAGACCTCTGCGGAGCTGATTGCTACCAATGAAGGAATTGTAGCGAATCTAAAGGAAAATACCCAACAGACGATTAATATATCTAATGAAGTTTCTTCCACTATCAATGAAATGAACAGTAAATCGGAAGCGATTAGCGGTATCGTGGGATTGATTACACAGATCGCCTCACAGACAAATCTTCTGGCATTAAATGCAGCGATTGAAGCAGCAAGAGCAGGAGAAGCAGGAAGAGGCTTTGCAGTGGTAGCTGATGAAATTAGAGCACTGGCCGAGCAATCTACCGGGTCTGCAAAGGAAATTACACGTATACTTACAGATTCGCTGAACGATACGAGATTAGCGGCAGAGAAAATGTCTGAGGCCAACAAAATTATTGGAAGCCAGGAGGATATCATACATAGGATTGAAGAAATTTTCTCCAAAACAAAGAATGTAATCGGACAGTTTGCCATCCAAATGAAAAAATCCAGTAACACACTGACAGAAGTAAATGTAGCTATTGATGAGATTAACAATCAGGCTCAAACTGTGGCCAGAATTGTTGAAAGCAATGCAGCTGCAACAGAAGAGGTATCGGCAGCAAGTGAAGAGCAGCAGAGTGTTATCGAATCTATTTTTGAGCAGATTTCCAGCATGACGGAACTTACAGCCAGGTTGGAGGAGAAGATGAGAAGCCTGGGCGTGAAGTAAACCAGACTTAAAAACAAATTGCTATTGACGTAAAGTGTGAGGTGCAGAATTTATGAAGGCAATGTTGAATAGGGTTTACGAAAATAATCAATTTTACAGAAATAAGCTGGACCGTTTTGGCGTTAAGCCGGAGAAAATTAACACTATTAAAGAATTGAGACACTTGCCGTTTACCACAAAGGAAGAACTCCGAGATTTATATCCTTTGGGTCTTCAGGCGGTGGGTGACGAAGAGATTATAAGAATACACTCTTCTTCTGGGACGACTGGGAAACCCATTATTATTCCTTATACAAGAACTGATGTTGATAACTGGACTACGATGATGCGGCGATGTTTTGAAGTGGCAGGTGTCACGAAGAGGGATCGTATCCAGATTACACCTGGATACGGTCTATGGACTGCAGGAATAGGATTTCAGGCTGGTGTTGAGAGCTTGGGGGCCATGGCAGTACCTATGGGACCGGGAAATACCGATAAACAGATTCAAATGATGCTTGATCTGCAGACAACTGTTCTTATCGGTACGTCGTCTTACGGATTGGTTATTGCCGAGGAAATTCAGAAAAGAAATATCAAAGACAGTGTTGCCTTGCAAAAAGGTATTTTCGGATCTGAAAGATGGGGCCAGAAGATGCAGGAAAGAATCACAAAGGGGTTGGGGATAGAGGTTTTTGATATCTACGGGCTCACAGAGATCTATGGTCCGGGAATCGCTATTGACTGCCAATACCATGAAGGCATGCATTATTGGACTGACCACTTGATTTTTGAAATTATTGACCCAGTAACGGAAGAGCCGTTGTCCGAGGGGGAAGTGGGAGAGCTTGTTATAACGACTTTCACAAAAGAAGGCGCCCCTCTTATTCGATATCGAACGAGAGATTTGACAAGGATTATTCCGGGTCAATGCAAATGTGGCTTACAGTATCCCCGGATTGATAGGATTATCGGACGTACTGATGACATGGTTAAAGTCAAAGGTGTGAATATTTATCCCGGGCAGATTGATGAAGTACTCAGTAAAATCGACGGCGTCAGCAGCGAATACAATATTGTAATTCAACATAATGACGGTAAGGATGTAATGACATTAAGAGTTGAGGTCGAGAATGAAGGTTTGGCTTTTGAACTCGGAAAATGTGTGGAAGAGGGCTTTAAAAAAGCGGTGGGCATTCAAATCTTTGTGGAGACTGTCGGGATCGGTGTTTTACCACGGAGTGAGAAGAAAACTAAACGAGTGTATGATTATCGGGATTGATCCCATTGATGGAGGTATTATGTATAAATTTTCATATAGTGAAGAGAAAAATAGAATTTATATACAAGTGACTGGGGCCCTAACCGAACAAGAGTTGGAAAGCTATAAGGAAGAGCTATTGGATATAGTAAATAGAACTCAACCGGGATTTACAGTCTTTGCAGATTCTATTCAAAGTGACGTTTCATTCCTGGAGGATAGCGGAAAGCTACAGGTTATAAGAGATTATGCAGCGACTCGTGGCTTTAAAAGTGTAGCTACGGTTTTAGGGAAAGAAGCATATGAGCTTCACCAATTGAAACCTTTTCCCGGTATAAAAAATGTGTTTACGGATTTACAGGAAGCTGAAAAATTTCTGGATAGTTTAGAATAAAATGAGAGTATATTTGTGGGTTGAAATAAAATAGGAAGGAATTGGAGCTCTGTTACGGAGATTAACCGATTCCTTCCTATTTTATTTCAGCATGGAATGTTGCAGATTATAGGATTGTATGGTAAATTTTAAGGAGAATGCATGGCGTGAAAAGAAAATTTAAACAGTTTTCGAATTATTTACTTAAACAAAAAGAGGGAATGCTTTGAAAAGATTTACGTATATTTTAGTTATATTTTTATTAACATATTCTCTATTAGGATTTTTGCATGTGCTTTTGATTAGAATCAAATGGGATGAAGCCGCAACTACCTGGGATAGAGTAAGAGAGTACATACGAATTGCTATACTGGAAGGGATTTTGGGTAAACTCTTTTGTGCATTAGTAATAATGTGTATAGTTTATTTGACTACCTGCGCCATTAGAAAGCTTCGGTGTAATTGACCCATTACTTAATAACAAGTGGCTAAGGAAAGTACAGTTTAGTAATAGCTTGCTAAAAAAGCATAAAAAGGTGATATCTATGGATGGGCAGATTATAATCGTTTTAGTTCTAAATTTTATCATATCCCTCATAGGGACATTAGCATACTCAGTAAGACTTGTAGGTGTTAGAACAGGTAAAATAGCAATATCGATTGCTTTGTTTAACATCTTAATGCTGGTATCAAGAACAGCAGTTACCTTTCAAGTTCCTATTCTCACGAAGTATGTCGAGACGAGTACTGTCTCAGGCAATTTATATAGTATTTTTAATATAATTATAGTGATTTCAGGGATGGCAACTATTTTAGGTGCATTTTTAATCCCTACATTTCAAAAAGTCTTAAGTAAAGGAGTACAAGCCTTTTCTACAGAAAAATCCATCCCTAAGCTAATACTGCATAGCTTTTCAAAATCGGGAATCCGATATATAAAGGACTCTGTAGCTGTACCTACAAGAAAAAATATTTCCGGACTTACCATAAATAAATTACCAAAAAGAATATTGCTGTGCAATTTAATAGCCGTAGCATTTATGACCGTTGGGGGGCTGGCACCTATATATGCCGGAAGTATTGAACCTGACCTAAGTGCTACATGTATCACTTTAGCCTCTGTGATTAATGGCTTTTCAACTATTTTGATGTCTATTTTTATTGATCCGCAGTTGTCCATAATGACCGATGACGTCATCGACGGTAAATGCTCTCAAGAACAGTTTAGAGCGTGCGTAGTAGGAATGGTCGGTAGTAAGACAGCAGGAACATTCCTTGCTGCATTATTATTATTACCGGCTTCATATTTTATAGTTTTTTTGGCAAGGGTGATTTAAAGAGGTTGTACTGATGCTGCTATTTTACTTATATTTAAAATTGGAGGGTTAAAATGATTGATTACAGAAAAGCAACCATGAATGATATTGATGATTTGGTTCGTACTCGGATTGAATTTATAAAAGAGGTACAAAATCTTGAGACAGAATTTGATTTATCCAGTTTGAAGGAGTCTCTTTACAATTATTTTATGGACACAATCAGCGAAAACACTTTTATCGCATGGCTGGCCCTTGATAATAATCGAATTGTGGCAACCAGTGGCTTATGCTTTTATACTCTTCCGCCGTCTTATAAGAATTTATCAGGGAAAGTTGCCTATATCATGAATATGTACACGATACGGGAATACCGGAATCAGGGGATCGCGGCCCGTTTATTCCAAAGAGTAATAGAGGAAGCAAGAGGCCTCGGTTATAAAAAAATATCTTTGCATGCTACGGAAAGCGGAAAGCCCTTATATACTAAATTCAGTTTCAAAGAGGTAGATAATGAGATGATCCTGAATTTATGATAATAAGGAAACCATAGTAGGAGACTTTAGTTATAACTGTTTAGTAGATTGAATTAAAAGGGTTGTTGGGCTTATAATGAAACTGTACATGGTACTGTGTACAGAGCGGCATCCGGAGCCGACTTTCGTAAAGAAAGGAGTGATCAAGAAGTGAAGATTACAACGGAGGTGGCCATCGTTTGATGGCCGGGGGTGTGTCAGACTGAAGAAGTCTGATACGCCCCTTTTATTATGTATTAAAGTTTTCCAACAATAATTTTATTTTATTGTTTAAAAAAGTATATCCTGGGGGAATTATTACTCTAAAATGAAGGAAAAAGGAAATGAGGAACCACTGCATGGAAAAGACAACAAGCTTGAAAAAGACAGTCAGCGAGTCGGAAGTTACAATGACGGAACTGGTGTTACCCAACGATACAAATCTACTTGGAAACCTGTTAGGTGGAAAACTGATGCATTGGATTGATATCGCTGGAGCCATGGCTGCCATGAGGCACTCAAGAAAGACAGTAGCTACAGCATCTGTGGACAGTTTGGATTTTAAACATCCGGTTCGCATGGGGGAACTGGTTACCCTAAGTGCAAAGCTTACTTGGACGGGTCGTTCTTCTATGGAAGTCATGGTTAAGGCTTACGCCGAGAATCTCCAAACAGGAGCGACAATTTTGACTAATAAAGCTTTTCTTACCTTTGTTGCACTGGATGATGCGGGCAAGCCGACATCGGTACCGGAGTTGATTTTAGCATCAGAAGAGGAACAACGTCTTTTTGAAGAAGCAAAACAAAGGCGAATCAGTCGGTTGAAGCGGAAAGACGAAGAAGCGTAGAAAAGTAATGCCTATAGGCTGTGGAGATTGGCTTTGTATCCAATTTCCTTGCCGGGCTCACTTTTCACTGATTTTCCTTTATATACTCAATACTGGAAGCTTTTATGGATACAACAGCTTCCACCCATCATACTGGAACAGGGAGAAAAAATTAAGCTAGTGAAGCGCAATAGTACCTTTCATCAGGCAAAGATCAATCACCCTAACCTTTTTTACAGCATACTATATAGAAGCTATAGAAAATGTCAAGGATGGTATAATTTGTGATGGAGGGATGATTCATGTCTAAAGGGACT
This sequence comes from Bacillota bacterium, assembly GCA_023419605.1. Taxonomy (GTDB): domain Bacteria; phylum Bacillota; class Clostridia; order Acetivibrionales; family JAEZXR01; genus JAEZXR01. The sequence continues at coordinate 10,052 of JAEZXR010000074.1, forward strand.
ATTAGACATATGTTTCCGGGAGGGAATACTTCACAGGGCTTTTTTAGTTACTACGATAATATACTAACACAGGATGAGGCTACAAGGATCATTATCATTAAGGGTGGACCAGGTGTAGGAAAGAGCACGTTTATGAAAAAAATTGCAGAAGAAATGCTGGACCGAGGGTACAATGTAGAGTACATGCACTGCTCCAGTGATAATAGCAGCCTGGATGGTCTTGTAATCCCCTCAATAAAGGTAGCCTTAATGGACGGTACTGCACCTCATGTAATAGATCCCAAAAACCCTGGTGCTGTTGATGAAATCATTCACCTGGGAGATTTTTGGAACGAAGAGGGACTACGAGCTAATCGAGAGTACATAACTAAGTACAATAAAGAGGTGGGGTGGCAGTTTGCAAGGGCTTATAGATATTTAAAGGCTGCAGCTGCCATCTATGACGACACACGCGTGATCCATAGCTGGGCACTGGATAAATCAAAGGTGAATGAAACTGCAGCGGATGTTATCGACAATGTTTTTGGTCGATTGGCTCTATCGGATTGCGAAGGAAAGCAGCGAAACCTTTTCGCAAGTGCCATCACACCGGATGGGTTAAAAAACTACTTGAAATCCCTGTTAACTACTGAAAAGGTGTATATTTTCAAAGGAAAACAGGGTACGGACACGGAAAAAGTTCTGGAAAAAATCAAATGTATAGCTATAGAAAGAGGATTGGATGCCGAAGCCTATTACTGCACCATGAACCCTAGTAAGATTGAGCATTTAATACTGCCGGATATTGATGTAGCTTTTACTACTGAAAACAAATACCATGATGTAAAGCTTGAGGCCGATGGGATTATTGACTTTAATGCATTTCTGGATCAGAAAGTACTTGAAGAGTATAAGGAAGTTCTGGAATATAACGAGAGGGAGTTTGATAAGCTGCTTGCTAAGGCGGTTGAAACCATCGGAAAAGCTAAAGCATTGCACGATAAGATGGAACAGTATTATATACCGAATATGGACTTTGAAGCTATCCAGCGGTGTTGGGAATGTACCATGGCCAGAATTCTGGAATACGCAGAAGAATAAAAGTAAAATAGGCGGGTTGTTTTATCTGTTAGAGAATTAACTTGACTTGACAGTGTGTGAATAGTGATTGGGCAATAGCTCCCCTGGCAACAATCAAAGTTGTAAGGAGGAGATTAAAACTATGACAACACAAGAACGGATTGTAAAAAATAA
>JAEZXR010000032.1 GCA_023419605.1 Bacillota bacterium
GCTATGCCGATACCTCCGTTACCGTAACTGCGGCAACCAACTTTGCCATGATTACCCGTACCAATGTCAACGGTACCTTTGAGGTAAGAAATGGTGCTGCCTATGCTGCATTGACCGCAGTCCCGTACAGTGCCAACAACACCTACCATTTCAAGATGGTTACGGATCTGAATGCCAAGACCTACAGTGTATGGGTAACACCGCCGGGAGGTTCCCCCATCCAGATTGCCAGCAACTATGCCTTCCGGTCGGACGCTCCTGCTACCGATGACCTTGGCCAGGTCTGTGTAAGAACGCAAGCCGCCGACAACCAGATGATGGTGGCAAACCATATCGTCTACTAAGTACAAAAAAATTGGAAGAAAAGCTATGACCCTTACAAACAAAGGGCCATAGCTTTTCAAGCCGATTATATGCTGCATCTATAGAGCTTTAGCTTTCAAGCAGCTATGACGGTAGCAGGTATGACCGATAGGTTAGCTCCACAAAGGAGGAGAAAATAATTGAAAAGATTCATTATAATAGTATGTATGTGTTGCATTCTGTCGGCAGCTATTGCAGGTATGCCCGGAGTCAAGGTGAATGCCGGAGAGTTTGCCTGGGTGGCTGCATCCGGTAGGGAAGAGCCAAAAGGGAAGGGATTAAACGGCGTTTTTTATTATGATAACTTTTTTATTGCAGTAGGTGAAAAGGGTACAATAAAAATGTCTCATGACGGCATGGTTTGGGAAAATAGGGAATCAGGAACGGACATGTCACTTTATGGGGCTTCATGGAATGGCAGCCTTTTTATCGCTGTGGGCGATCATGGGACAATCCTGACGTCCTATGACGGCAAGGAGTGGAAAAAGTCCATGCCCGTAACAGATGCAAACCTCACAGCAGCCTTGTGGGAAAAAGATAAATTTGTTGTCGTTGGTGAGAAGGGGACGATATTGAACTCGCCTGACGGGATAACATGGTCTCAAGTGGAATGTCCCTCAAAGGCATACCTTAAAGGGGTAGCCGCCAATAGCAGCCTCCTTGTTGCTGTGGGTGGCCATTCGACAATAATGACTTCTATCGACGGCATTGTGTGGAAAACCTCAAAATACAAGGAAGATGAAGAAAGCAAGAAGTATGTGCTGGAGAACATTATATGGACCGGAGAAAGCTTCTTCATTGGCGGGTATAAGTCCTCCGATGAAATATTTCCTGTCCTGTTAGAATCAACGGATACCCAGGTCTGGATAGAAAATGTAATTGATAATCTCGATAGAGAAAACATTGCCGGTGTCCATCTGAAAGCCTTGTCCTGGGATGGCACACAGGTTATAGCAGTAGGCGACAAGGGGAAGGTCTTTATGCTGCCCAGCTGTCACCGGTGCAGAAAAGTGGAAACAATATCATCGGAGGATCTTACAGGTATTGTAAAACACGAAGATAAACTTGTAGTGGTGGGAAGTTCCGGAACTGTCCTTACTGCATCGCTGAAAAATATTCGGATTACAGTGGATGGTAATGAATTGCAGCCCGATATTTCAGTTGTTGTTACGAAAAATAACAGAATCCTTATTCCATACAACGATATATCCAGTGTTTGTAAAGTGAGTTTTGATGAAACCAACAGGTCTATCGCGGTATACAGAGAGAAGCTGGACATTACTATGAAAATAGATGACGATATAGCCTATGTTAACGGAGAGAAAAAATTCCTGGATGCAATGCCGGCATATATTAACGGAAAAGCTTATATACCCGTTCGTTTTGTCTTTGAAAGCCTCCGGTATAATGTGAGCTGGGATGAAAATTCCAATACGGCTGCTGTTAGCTCCTATGCTGCTGTCAACTCCATCCTTCCCGAAGAGGTTTTGCATCGCATATCCTCCGGTGCTTTTCTTATCGATGTCAGAACTCCGGAAGAATATGGGACGAAGCATATAAAAGGCAGTATCAATATTCCTCTGGATGAACTGGAGAGTAGGATAGCAACGCTCGTGAAAAATAGAAATGAGGAAATAATACTCTATTGCGCTACCGGAAAGCGAAGCCGGAAAGCAGCGGAATTGCTGGTGAAGTCGGGGTATACGGAAATTTTTGATCTGGGAGGTATTGTTGCTTGGCCTTATGAAACGGAAGACGCTTCCCGCGCTTCCTAACGGAAACCCTTTCTTGACATTGATCCAATCAAATTTATTATACATTCTGGGTGTTAATTTTAGATATTGACGCTACCGTTTTTACATTTTGGGGCAGAATTATGAATCTGCCCGTTTTTATTTTACGGGCTTTATTTATAATGAAAATTAGAAGGAATGCAGTTGAGAAATATTTGTCCTACCCCTTTTTTCTGCCATTTCGAATTTCTCAAATATATGCTATAATCCCAAATATGAGACACGTCTGCACAATAAGTTAAAAATGGGGGAAAAAGAATTGTTCACAAAGAGAAAAGTAGTAAGTGTTCTGTCGTTTAATAAAAGGCACAGCATCATTTTTACCTGGCTTATATCCTATTTGTTTATTCTATTAATCCCTATTGCCATAAGCAGTATAATATACCTTCGAACAATAAGCACCCTTGAAGCGGAAATAAACCGTGCTAACGAGTCTATACTCATGCAGGTCCAACAGGAAGTTGACAGCAAATTAAGAGATCTTAAAAGGATATGCTATGAACTCAGCATAGAGAAGAATGTTATTGAGGCAGCCGGCTTACCCGAACCTGTAAAAGACGAGGAAATTTACAGGTTTGTTAGTTTTGCCCGTGAACTGAGAATTTTTAAAGCTGGAAATGAGTTTATCGACGGATTATATCTTTACTATAGAAAAACCGATACGATCTGGGGCCCTAATTCGAGAATTAGGATGAAGGAGCAAAATGATATTGTCAAAGAATATCTGGGAATGGAGTATCAAGATGCAACGGAGTTTATAAAAGGTGTTGCGTCGACTTCCATCAAGGCGGTAAAACGCAATAATGACAGAAATGAGCCCTACAGGTCCATTGTTTATGCAAGTCCCATCTCAGATACCAGCCTGGAACAGCCGGATATAATCGCCATTATTGTCATCAACGAATCCGCCCTCTTGAATAATATTCAGAAAAACCCTTCCGTTGCCAATGGAAAGATGGTGATCATCAACAGTAAGGAAAACATAATGGCCTCCAGCACTGCGGGGAAATCGCCCATAGGACTGCAGTACAAGGAGCTTCCTAATGAACGCGGGATGATTCACCATGGCTATGAGGGCGAAAAAAATGTTATATCCTACGTTGCTTCCCAGGTGGTTGACTGGAAATATGTTATGGTTACGCCGGAGAAAGTTTTTTGGGAAAAAGCAGTATATATCAGAAACTTTACATTTATAAGCTTTTTACTATGTATGCTTCTTGCAGGAATTGCGACCTTTATTCTGCTAAAGAGCAATTACAGCTCTGTAAATTCGTTGATTAAAACAATTGCTGAAAAGCTGAGTGTAACGGTTGATAATAAATATAACGAGTATGCGTTTATAGAGAAGGTGCTGACAAATACCATCAATGAAAATAAAGAGATATCAGGAAAATTAAAACAGCAGAATTCCATCATGAGGGATAATCTGATGATTAAACTCCTAAAGGGAAGATTGAACGAAAGCACGGCAATTTATGAATCGCTATCAGCACTGGATATCAATTTTGAAACGGAGCGTTTTGCTGTTATGGTTTTTTATATAGACCATTATGATGAATTCACAAAGCTTCCGACAGGGAACGGCGAGGATGAATTAAGGCTGGTAGAGTTTATTATACGTAATGTAGTAGAAGAACTTATCAATAGAAATAACCCCTGCTACATGGTAGAGATTGATGACATCACGGCTTGTCTGATAAACTTTAAGACACAGCAGGGAGAAGCAGGCCTGGAGGAGCTTTTGTCGGCAGCAAGTGAAGCACAGAAATTCATAAGTGAGAAGTTTAATATCTATTTTACTGTAGCTGTCAGCAATGTCCATGATGCCATAGACAAAATACCCAGGGCATACGGTGAGTGTATGGAAGCCCTGGAGCACAGAATGGTTATGGGGAGCGGTAAGATTATCTGTTATAAAAATGTAGCCGGAAGATATAATGAAAACCCGGGCTACAGTTATTATTATCCTATGCTGGTAGAACAACAGCTTGTAAATTTCATCAAGGTTGGAGACTTTAAAGGTGCCATAAGCATTGTTGATGAAGTCTTAAAAAGCAATTTTGAGGAGGGGGCTCGCTCGATACAACTGGCTAAGTGTGTAATGTTCAATCTTACAGGGACAATCCTGAAAACCATGAATGACTTGTCCGCCCACTACCGCAGTGATATTTTAAAGGAATCAAATCCGGCGGAACGCTTGCTCGGTTGTGAAACAGTAAATGAGATGGAAAACGAAATAGCAAGGATCCTGCAAATGATCTGCCGGTATGTTCAGGAGGAGCGAAGGAAAGAAAGCAGCAATTTTTATGAAAAAGTCAGGACGTTTATAGAAAAAAGTTATAAGGATATTAATTTGAGCGTGGGTGCAATCGGCGAATATTTTGATATGACCCCGGCCTATGTATCAAAGCTTTTTAAAGAGCAGACAGGAGAATCTTTACTGGATTATATGAATAAGATCCGGATCGAGAAGGCAAAGGAATTATTAGGGCAGGAACGGTATACGATTCAGGAAGTAGCGGATCTGGTAGGCTATAATGACAGTAAAACCTTTACCCGGTATTTTAAAAAATTCGAAGGGGTTACTCCAGGAAAGTTTAAGGATATCAGTTAGTTATAGAGACTGTGGTAAGCAGGGCGCAAATACGTTGGAATTTTAGGTTTTGGGAGTTGATTTTATATTTTGACCTTTAATCATTTTATTTTTTGGAGTCGGATTTATCGGATCTGACCATTTTATTTTTGTACGGCTGGTTTATAATTAAATTACCGGAGAGCGCACTCGAGGAAAAATTAGGAGGGAAAAAAATGAACAAGTATGTGCAGAAAGGCATTTGTATAGTACTTTATTCAGTTATTACTTTAGGTTTTGCAGCAGGCTGTACTCAAAATAAGAACCAGGCTTCCAGCTCAGGTCCTACCAACACTCCGTCCACTTCAAAGGATACATCCAGTGTTTATCCATTAAAAACCAATTACACACTGAAGTTTTGGAGTTCTCTGAATACAAATCTTGCAGGGATTGTTTCGAATCTGGGAGAAACACCCCTGGGTAAGGAATTGGAGAAAAAGACCGGTATCAAAGTAACCTATCTTCATCCCAGTCAGGGACAGGAAAGAGATCAATTCAATATTATGGTAGCATCTGGTGATATCCCGGATATAATAGAATACAATTGGGCTGTAGAATATCCAGGCGGCCCTGAAAAAGCAATCAAGGATGGCCTGATTCTTCCACTAAACGATGCATTTCAAAAATATTCGCCGAATCTTAAGAAACTCTTAACGGAAGATAAGGACCTGGAAAAGCAGATTAAAACGGATAATGGAAACTATTATAATTACCCTATGATAAGAGTATCCGACACGGCAAGGGTATTCAGAGGTCCCATAATAAGAAAGGATTGGCTGGATGACCTGGGATTGCCTTTACCTGAGACCATCGATGATTGGTACACTACTTTAAAAGCGTTCAAAGAGAAAAAAGGTGCTGATTCACCCTTTGTAGCAACCTACAACCAGAATAGCGGTAGTGCCTCTTTTATCAACAATTCGGGAATGGCATTGTATGATGCTTTTATAGGCGCCTACAAGACGTCCGATGGTTTCTATGTGGATGATGAGGGAAAGGTAAAATACGGCCCGATAGAAAAACAATACAAGGAATTCCTGACCACTTTTAGAAAATGGCATGCTGAGGGCTTGGTTGATAAGGAATTTGCTCTTGCAGATGCTAAGGCTGTAGACTCTAAAATGCTGGGAGATAAAGCAGGTGCAACCGTGGGCCTTTTATCGGGAGCCATTGGCAGATATTTGGATAATATGAAGACGAAGAACCCGAAGTTTAATCTGGTAGGTACGACCTATCCTACTCTGAAAAAGGGTGAAACTCCTTTTTCCGGACAATGCGATGATAAATACAATCCAAAGGCAAGTACAGCGATAACAAAGAGCTGTAAAAACGTGGAAGTAGCTGCAAGATGGCTGGATTACGCATACTCGGAAGAAGGTAATTTGGTTTACAACTTCGGTATTGAAGGGCAAAGCTATAACCTTGAAAAGGGGTATCCGAAATTTTCAGATTATATTATGAAAAATCCCGAAGGCAAGACTTATGCGGTGATGCAGCCACAGTTCATGAAATTAAACGGTGCCTTTGCAGTGGACCCACGTGCTTCCGAGCAATCCTATGCTTACCCGCAGATGAAAGAGGCACAGGCGCAATGGACCAAAACAGAAGCGAAAAAGCACAATATACCGCAAAGTATTACTCCGACACCGGAGGAAAGCAAGGAACTGGCGGCTATCACCGGAAAGACCAACGCCTACTTTGCGCAAATGTATGTGAAGTTTGTCATGGGTGTAGAACCTTTGGAGAACTTTGATAAATATGTAGATGAAATGAAAAAATTAGGTATTGAAAAGGCAATTAAGATCAGGCAGGATTGTGTTGACAGATATAAAAACAGGTAGGAATCCATTGTATGCATGGAGTGGGCGTACGTCCACTCCATGCATACAGCTAAAATAAGATAACCAATTATTAGGAATGCAAGGTGAAATTTATGACTAAAACAAGAGATGCAGCAGCAATATCTCTGAAAAAGCATCCCAACACAGGTTTGTTTCAGGCAGTGTTAAAGGATTTGAAGTCCAATAAAAATATTTATATCATGCTGGTACCGGTATTATTATTTTATCTTATATTTCATTATAAACCTATGTATGGGGCAATCATAGCTTTTAAGGATTTTAGCCCCATGCTGGGTATATGGAAAAGTCCGTGGATTGGATTTGAGCATTTCACTGAATTTCTGGGAAGCTACAATTTCTGGAGTGTATTAAGGAATACAGTGCTGCTAAGCGTATACGACTTGATTTTCGGATTTCCTGCGCCGATCATACTAGCGCTGTTATTGAATGAAATTAGAAATGCACTTTTTAAGAGAGCTGTTCAGACTATAACCTATATGCCGCACTTTATTTCATTGGTAGTTATCTGCGGTATGGTAAAAGAATTTACTGCCGCTGACGGTATCATCAACGATGTTTTGGCTTACTTTGGCGGTGAGCGGATCAGCCTGTTGCTCAAACCGGAATATTTCAGGACCATTTTTGTTTCTTCCGGAATATGGCAGCATGTGGGCTGGGCAAGCATAATATATTTAGCGTCACTTACATCTATTGACAATGAACAATATGAAGCTGCAATGATAGATGGAGCGGGGCGCTGGAAACAGTTAATCCACATCACTATACCCGGCATAATGCCCACGATTGTTATCATGTTGATACTACGACTCGGGCAAGTTATGAACGTGGGATTTGAAAAGGTCATACTGCTATATAATCCTATGACCTATGATACTGCGGATGTAATCTCTTCCTATGTATATAGAAAAGGGTTGCAGGAGTTCAGCTACAGCTTCAGCTCGGCAGTGGGGCTGTTCAATTCGGTCATCAACTTCTGTCTGGTTTTATCATCAAACTGGATTAGCAGGAAGTTAAATGAAACCAGTTTGTGGTAAAGGGGGAATAAGGCATGGTTGCAAATAAATCAGTAGCCGGAAAAGTTTTTGACATATTCAACGCCATTTTTTTGATAATGCTGATGATACTTTCATTATATCCGATTCTTCATGTTGCGATGGCTTCCTTCAGCGACGGTACAGAGCTGTTAAGGCATAAGGGAATTATGCTCAAACCCCTTGGCTTTACCTTGGATGGGTATAAGGCTGTATTTAAAAATTCAATGATCGTGAAAGGTTATTTGAACACTATTTTTATTGTTTTGGCAGGATTGGCAGATAACCTGCTTTTGACCGCTCTGGGTGCATATGCTTTATCCAGAAAAAGCCTCCGCTTTAAAAAGCCCATTATGCTTTTTATTGTATTTACAATGTATTTCAGTGGAGGATTGATTCCCTATTATTTTACGGTGAAAGACTTAGGCTTAATCAACAGCTTATGGGCTTTAATCATTCCTTCCTCCATCAGTACTTTCAATTTGATTATTATGAGAACTTCATTTGAGGCAATTCCGGACAGTCTGGAGGAGTCCGCCAAGTTGGACGGAGCCAATGACTTTACCATTCTATTCCGTATTATAATTCCATTGGCGAAGCCGGTTATTGCAGTTATGGTCCTCTACTATGGCGTGAGTCATTGGAATGCCTGGTTTAATGCCATGCTTTTCCTTAGGGACAGGGCCTTGTATCCGCTGCAGCTGATCCTAAGGGAAATTCTGATACAGAATGATACCGCCAGTATGACCGGAGGGGCTAATGCTGCCGATGTTGCACAGATGTCCGAAACCTTGAAGTATGCAACTATAATGGTGGCGACAGTACCCATTCTTTGCCTGTACCCGTTCTTGCAGAAGTATTTTGTAAAAGGAGTTATGGTAGGAGCCATTAAAGGGTAAGGATACTATTTTCTAAATTCTACCTTTACAAGACGTTTCTTCTGATCTATAATTAAATCCAGAACATATGTTCTTGGAAGAAAAATATGAAGGAAAATAATTGGGGGAGTTGGAATGATACAAAGAATGCCGACAAATTGCGGAGATGATACTTGTTCTTCCTGTGTTGTGGCGGGAGATTTCATTTTTATGGCACATCATGCGGGTGGACATGAGTCAAATGACATTGTATATCAGATGGAAGCGAGCTTTAACAGTTTAGGAGCGACTTTAGAGTCCGTAGGGGCCTCTTTTGACGATGTGGTGCAAATTAATTTATATCTCAGAAATATTGAAGATTTCAGCCAGGCAAGGGATGTGTTCTATAAATACTTTAAGAATGGATTTCCTGCCAGAATGACAACTACAACTGATTTTGTAACTCCGTCATGCCTTTGCATGCTTGGCGCAATCGCCTATAAACAAAGCAAGGCCTGATGGATGAATCAAGAGAAATAGAAACAAGGATTTAATAATTGTTCATGAAAAATAGAATACTATAATAGGATTGGTAACTGCTAATTCAATCCTACATTGTATGGTAAGGATGTGTTACCGGGTGGTCGAATAAAGGATTACCCGGTTTTTATTATGGAGGAATTTAAGCTTTGCTTGACAAAATACAATCAAAAGTGTAATATGTTTATATAAAACCAAACACAATAACTGAATGTTTGTTTTAAATGTAACCGATAAAGAGGTGATCATAAATGAACGATATGGAAAAGTTTTGGAATGCTTCTTTTGAAGAGATGAAGCGTGGGTATGTAGAAGAACCGGAGCACTATGTTTGTCTGCTTTGTGGTGAAAAGACCGAAAAAGGGATTATCTATCAACAGGGTGGGATTTTCCACGATGCGGAAAAATATATGAAAGCCCATATTGAAAAGGTTCATGAGTCCGTTTTTGACTTCTTAATCGGATTGGATAAAAAAATAACAGGGCTTTCAGATCATCAAAACAGTTTATTACGACTTTTTTATCAGGGTAAAAGTGATACCGAGATACAAAAGGAAATGGGAATCGGAAGTAGTTCTACCATAAGGAATCATCGTTTTGTCCTAAAGGAAAAGGAGCATCAGGCAAAGGTATTTTTGGTATTGATGGAACTCTTGAAAGGAATCGATAAAAAATCAACGAGGATGGTTCCTCCTCATAAGGCAGCGAAAATGGTGGATGACCGGTATAGTGTTACCGAGGATGAAAATAGTAAGGTACTGGAAAGATATTTTCCTTATGGACTGGATGGACCCTTAAAGACCTTTGCCATGAAGGAAAAGAGTAAACTGGTTGTTTTGCGGCAGATCATCAAACGGTTTGAAACGAACCGCACATACAGCGAAAAGGAAGTTAACGAAATACTTAAAGACGTGTACGAGGATTTTGCAACAATAAGAAGATACTTTATCGAGTATGGCTTTATGGACCGGAAGCCTGACGGCAGTCAGTACTGGGTGAAAGAAAATCCGGAGGAGAGGGAGGATGCGAAGGATATGGATCGTAAAAAGGAATTGATTCAACAATATAAGGAGATGAAAACGGAAGCCGGTGTTTATCTAATAAGGAATACAAAAAATCAAAAGATACTGGTAGAGGCTACACCGAATCTGAAAACCATCAACGGCAAGCGCTTTCAGCTTACAATGGGTGGAGGACATCATAACAAACAGCTTGCGGAGGAGTGGAAGCAGTACGGAGAAGATGCCTTTGAGTTTGAGGTGCTGGAAGTTTTAGAGGAAAAAACAGAGGGCTTTTTTGACAGGAAAGGGGAACTTAAAAAACTTGAAGCCAAGTGGCTTGAAAAGCTTCAACCTTACGGGGACAGAGGATATAATAAAAGAGATGAATAAATGGAAGCAGGAAGGCGGTGTATATTGTCTTCCTGCTTGCTGCGTAAGGAGGAGAAACGAAAATTATCGTTTGTATGCAAAATACATAAAAAATATGTTGATATTTTTTTAACGGGTTGTATAATAATAGTATACCTATATAAAAACTCTAAAATATTCAGGGGGAAAAACAATGAACAGAAAGAGAATTGCAAGTTTAGCTCTAAGTACAGTTTTAGCTTTAGGAATTCTGAGTGGTTGCGGAGCAAAAGGAACTCCTAACGCTACTCCTGCACCTACAGCAAAAGCAACAACCACACCTGCGGCAACACCAGCACCAACTACAGCAGCAAAGGAAACACCGAAGGCAGATGCAGTGACAACAGCTTCCATAGTGAATGATCAGGCTGCTTTTATAAAAGCTATCAGCAAAGATGGAACTTGGATCATTTGTACATTAAAGGATATGACCATTGATAAGGAACTCGTATTGGATGGCGAATTCAAAAATGGTAAGAAGGATGCTAACGGCAAGGATGTTATTCAACGTAAAATCGGTCTTTACACACAGGATGCTAACAAAAAAGTAACTGCCAGATTTACATTAACAGCACCGAAGTTAACCGTTAACAGTCCAAACGCCAGAATCCAAAGCGGTACTTTCAAGGGTGACGTTTATGTTACAGCAAAGAACTTTGAGTTAGTGGATGCTACAGTGGATGGAAACTTATACTTTACTAACGATGATGCTAAGGCTACCTTCAAAATGGATGCTACAAGTAAGGTAACCGGAAAGCAGGAAGTAAAGAAGTAAGAAAATACCCATAACAAAGCAAATAAAACCAATAATATATTAGATATATGAAGCAAAGGGTTTCAGCCGGATGGCCAGCTCTTTGCTTTTTTATTAGTGAAAATAAAAACTATTGTTTGTAATAGGATAAAAAAGTGATATAATTTGTATATTCTGGTCGGATGCAGCAAAAACTCAACTGAGTCCATGAATTTAGCTGCTACTGCTATGTATCAGGTTGTTTAGCATTAGCAGCGTTTTTAATTTTTCAAAACGGGAGTGTTATGAATGTATTCAGTACTTCTAGTAGATGATGAGCCATTGGTAGTAAAAGGTATACGAATAACTCTTGAGAGGTCGGGATTACTGATCGATGATATAAGGGAAGCGGACGACGGAGAGGAAGCGATATCCTTGATTGCAGAAAAGATTCCCGATATCCTTATTACGGACATTCGTATGCCAAAAATCGATGGATTGGAACTTTGCAGGAAAATTTACAAGAAATGTCCCGATACGAGGATTCTGATTATTTCCGGCTATGATGATTTTAAGTATGCGCAAGAAGCCATGAAATATGGGGTTAGGGAGTACCTGCTAAAGCCTGTACAGAAAACGGAACTGATCAACGCAGTTGCCAGTATCATTGAGGAGAAGGAAAATACGGAAAAGCCTCAATATATAGCCCATAAGGAAATGGATAGGGTGATAAACAAACTGGAGAACGGCATTTGGAATTGTGCGGATGTAGAAACGCAAGAGGGGATTCGTAAATTGCAGGAGCTTTTAGTAAAGGCACCTCCGGACCATTATGTGGAAATTGTAAATGACGTGGTTGAATTATTGGTCAGTAAGCTTTCATTAAAAATAGGATATACCTTAAAGATTCAATTTCCTGATCCTCCGGACCAAAACAAGGAGAATGCCGAAATGTGGCTGAATACCATAATGAACAAATTAAGCAGCGAATTAAAAGAGCGCAAAAACAATGCAAACTATAATTTGTTTGAAATGGCAAAACAGTATATACAAGACAACTTCAGCAGTGATATCACCTTGGAAGAACTGGCACGTAAGACCGGCTTCAGCCCCAATTATTTCAGTCAGTTATTTAAAATGAAAACAGGGAAAACCTTTGTTCAGTTCCGCAGTGAAATCCGCATTACCAAGGCCATGGAGCTGCTGGCCCGGCCGGATAAAACCATTACGGAGGTTGCCATGGATGTAGGATATAACGACTTAACCTATTTTATACGGGCATTTAAGGATTATACCGGCCAAACGCCGAATGAATATAGGAGAAAAAGGGGGCTATAAGGGGATGAAATCCTTTTTCAGGGACAGAAGCTTGTTTCAGCAGTTTGCCATATCCTTTATCATAACGATCTTTTTGCCCATTAGCGTAATTGGCGGTATAAGTTATCTTAAGGGTACATATCAAATAAAGAATATGGTGAGTGAGCTCCTTGAGCAGCTTGTTGCCAATATTAACTCACAATTCGACACGATCATGAATGATAACAACTGGCTGTCCCTTCAAATAGCCAATAAGGCTGAAGTGCGTCAGTTTATAGAGTTTATGCCGGATGAATACTATAATAAGTATCAGTTCAAGCAGTGGAGCGATAAGGAAATATTAATCGATGAAATGTTTTCACGATTCCCTATCATCAGCAGAGTCAGTATCGTAGGCGATGGCGGAATGATGTACTCGTCCCTTAACAATCGATTGGGGGATGACAATCCGTTTTTATATGAAAAGGATAAATTGGGTAAGCGATCAGAAAACTATAAACAGATATTACCCTCAGACGGTTCAATGAAGGTGGTTATGAATCGGTTTGAAGATGAGAATGGGAACACGACAAGTCACTATCTGACTTTTGCCAGGAGAATATTTTCCACGACGCCATTTGTGACAAAAGGTACGGTGCTTATTGATATACGGGCAAGTTCTTTGGACCGGGTTTTTGGAAAAATGGACTTGAAGAATTGCCTTATTTGGATCATTGATAATAAAGGACAGATTATTTATTACCCGGATAATAGTAAAATAGGGGCCATGTCCGGTGAGATATTCAATATGGAACCAATGGATCAGGATAAGGGCAGTTTTACTAAAATGTGGAATGATGAAAGTCGTTTCTTCGTATATCATACTTCCGCCAATACCGGATGGAAGATCGTAGCGGAAATGCCTGTTCAGAACTTGAATATGCCGGTGAATGACCTGGGAAGAGTAATCCTTTTCACCTTTTTAGTTGCGCTGCCCATTGCTTTATTGGTGGGCTACCTGTTCATACGCTCCATTTTGCGCCCTATTCGTGTTTTGGAACGGGGAATGAAGAAGATTGGAAACGAGGAATGGAAGAAGATCGAAGGAGAAATACCAAAAAACGAGATCGGAAACCTGATGGATGTATACAATAAGATGACGCAGAAGATTTCTGATTTAATTGAGAAAGTATATAAAACCGAACTTGAACAACGGGAGTATCAGCTCGCCAGGCAGAAAGCCGAATTTCAGGCATTGCAAACACAGATCAACCCGCATTTTTTATACAACACATTAAGTGCCATTAACACCTATGCCCTTATGGCGGAAGAAATGGATATACAGGAGATGGTGGATGCTCTGAGCCGGATGCTCCGATATGCGGTTCAAAACCCCTTGGAGCCTGTGAGGATAGGGGATGAAGTCGAGCATGTACGTAACTTTATTATTATTCAAAACCATCGGAATAAACATATGCCGACGATTGAATGGAGAGTTTCGGAGTATGTAGATTTCCCGGTTATTCGACTGACGCTGCAGCCACTGGTTGAAAACGTATTTCAGCATGCATTTTCCGACGGGATAAGGCCGGAACATAAAATCTCAATATCAGCCGGTGAGGAAGATGGCTTTCTTATTATGGAGGTAGCGGATAATGGTTGTGGGATTGACGGAATTGAATATGACGGTTTTTATACACCGGAAAGCGATAAAATCAAGGTAGGAATCGGACTTAAAAACGTGCACAGGAGAATTCAAATTGCCTATGGACCCAAATATGGTTTGATTATTCGCAAAAACAAAGGGAGGGGTATTACTGTAAGAATGCTGCTGCCACTGAATGACAGAATGATTAATTTATAAATTGAACTGGGACTATTTTTAGCACTGCAGTACAGTTTCTGAAAATAGTCCTATAAAATATGAAAAAACTTAAGGTATTCATTGCGTTATCATTTTATAATAAGACTATGAAAATTACTAAAAAGGAAAGTTTGCTGAAACGCACGGATCGGAAAGTGAAATTAAGGAAAGACTCATCTTTTTTGCTTGTAATAATAAGACAATAAATCATCAGTACCGTTGTCTTATTGAAACACGTTTAATGGAAAGTAGCAGCAGGAAACAATAAGTTTTTCCGGCGTTATAAGAAACTGTGGTAGTAAGAATTCATAGAAGCGTAAATTTGTGCTGCAATAAGATAGTATGCACTAAAGTTTACAACCATTCAGAGTAGGAGGAATTTATGGAAAACGTAATGAATACCAGTAACCGCCATCCACAAACTAGCAGCGTTAAAAGCAAAAAGAGTAAAAAAGCCGCAATACTATCAAATTTCCGAAAATATCGAGCTTTATATATTATGTCGCTGCCGGGCATACTTTATTTTATAATTTTCAAGTATCTGCCCATGATCGGTATTGTCATCGCATTCCAGGAGTACAATATCTTTAAGGGGATCCTTGGCAGTAAGTTTGTGGGGTTGAAATACTTTAACGTCATGTTCGGGTATGGAGATTTTTGGAATATACTGGTGAATACCATTATGATCAGCTTATATGATCTTATTTTCGGTTTTACAGCCCCGCTGATTCTTGCATTAATGATTAATGAAATAACAAATAACTCCTTTAAGAGAATTGTCCAGCAGACGGTATATCTGCCGCATTTCTTATCCTGGGCGGTTCTAGGGGGTATAATAACTTCCCAGCTTTTATCTCCGGCAGATGGATTGATCAATATAATCTTGCGGTATTTCGGCCATGACTCTATTTATTTTATGATAAAACCGGAATTGGCCCGGGGGATTGTAGTCGCAGCAGATATATGGAGAAATGCAGGATATGGAACTATAGTATATCTTGCTGCAATGACATCAATAAGCCCAAGCTTGTATGAATCGGCGAGTATGGATGGAGCAGGAAAGATGAGACAGTTATTTTCCATAACCTTGCCATCGTTAATCCCTATTATTACCGTGCTGTTTTTGCTTAGAATAGGGCATTTTATGGATTCGGGCTTTGATAGGATATGGGTATTTCTGACGCCTACCAACCGTACGACCATTGAGATCTTCGATACCTATATGTATCAAGCAGGCCTTCAACAAGGTAGGTATAGTTTAGCTACGGCAGTAGGTATCTTTAAATCTGTTGTAGGCTTCATCCTACTATTTGGCGGAAACAAATTAAGCAAAAAACTTACTGGAGAAAGCTTGTACTAGAGGAGGTGTAGGAATGGTAAAGGTTAGTTTTTCACGGAAGTTATATGTGGTTTTGAGCACTATATTTTTTATGTTACTCTGTTTTCTTATGATTTTGCCCATTCTCAAGGTTGTAGCACAGTCATTGAGCGCAAACCGGTTTATAGAGGCAAACCAGGTTCTTTTCCTACCCAAGGGTTTTAATCTGGATGCATATGCCAAAGTGTTGGCAGACCAAGGAATATTAAATGCCTTAAAGAACTCTGTCATTGTTACTTTAGGCGGAACCTTTTTCAATCTCTTTTTGACTGCTTTACTTGCTTATCCGCTTTCAAGAAATGAGTATCTTTTTAAAAAGCAAGTACTCTTGATGGTAACCATCACTATGATTTTTTCAGTACCGCTGATACCTTCCTATCTGTTGGTCAAGCAGCTGGGAATGGACAACACACTGCTGGCAGTTATTATTCCAAATGCCATCAGCGGATTTAACTTTTTTGTAATGCGGTCGTTCTTCATGGGACTTCCCGGAGAGTTGATCGATTCAGCCCGTATGGATGGCTGCTCTGAAATGCGGACACTCTGGAGCATTATTCTTCCATTATCCAAGGCTTCCATGGCTACATTGGGCTTGTTCTATGGAGTCGGGCACTGGAATGCACTGCAAGGACCCTTGATTTTCCTTCGAAGTGCAAAGTATCATACACTCCAGGTTAAGCTTTTTCAAATTTTGCAGTATGATAGTGGGAATAGCATCGATATCGGCGAGATTATGATTTCACCGATATCCATAAGAATGACGACCATTGTTGTGGCTATGATACCGATCCTTATGGTATACCCTTTCCTGCAAAAATATTTTGTAAAAGGTGCTACATTGGGTTCCGTTAAAGAATAGGCACATCTAGAGTTCTATTATTAATCTGGATTTTAGGGCAAATGCTTTAAAATATTTAATAAAAAATGGAGGAGGAATCGTATGAAATCAAAGAAGCTGCTTAAATTGTCCTCACTGCTGATCGCTTTTTCAATCCTTTCAACTGCGGTTGCGGGTTGTAGCTCTCAGAAGAATGAAGGTGGACAAAAGAGCGAAACTACCAGTACTGCTACCCTGGTAGCAGAGGAGAAACCATTGAAGTTTACTATGTCGGTATCCAACGGTCTGAACGAATATGTCATGAAATCACCGGATATCAACAAGGATAAGTGGCTGCAGGAAATCAACAAAAGATTTAACTGTGAAATAACCCTGAAGCTTATCGAACACGGAAGGTATAATGAAAACATGCAGATGTTGTTTGCATCCGGCGATATACCTGACGTTGTAAAGGGATACGAAAGCTACCTCAGGCCTGATATGGCTAATTCCGTGCAAAATGGTGTGTTCATGGCGCTGGATGAACTGCTTGCAAAAAATAAGGCAGACCTTCCGAATCTTATGAAACAAGTGCCGGAAAATGCATGGAATGAAATGAAATACGAAGGAAAAATATATGGTATACCTTCTACTTACCTATCCGTGCCAAACAGAAGGGCAACCTATATTCGTAAGGATTTGTTGGATAAAGTGGGCATGAAGGCTCCTACAAATCTGGAAGAGGCTGTTGCTGTTTTGAAAGCATTTAAAAAAGCCGGCGTACAGTACCCTTTTGCAGGACGTGAGGCTTGGCTCTTCTCAGGTACTTTCTTCGGTGCTTTTGGCGTTGATTACACCATATGGAGCCCTGATAAGGATGGAAAACTGACTCCGGATATGATTAAACCTGAAATGAAAGAAGCCTTGGCTTTCCATGCAATGCTTTATAAAGAAGGTCTGATGGACCCGGAATCACTTACAACCAACCCCAATGACTGGTTGAACAAAATCTATACCGGTAAGGTGGGTATGTTTGAGCACCAGCCAGGGCAGCTAAACAGCTTTAAAGCCAACCTTAAAAAGAATGCACCGGATGCGGACCTCATACTGATCCCATCACCGGCAGGACCGAATGGACGCAAGGGGTATAGGAATTTCCCACAGGTTGGCCAGTCACTGTTCATTAATAAAAATTTCAAAGAACCTCTTCGATTGCTGAAGCTCATCGATAAGATGGGTACGGATGAGGCACAGGAATTCTTTACTTTTGGTATCCTCGGAGAGGATTATCAAAAGAAGGATGGAAAAATAGAGTACACTATGCCTACGGATCCATTGAAGCAGCAAGAAGCTTCCTTCAGAGAAAAGACGCTGAACCTGTTGAGAAACGACTCCTTTAATACGCTTGTTGAACCTTTCAAGCCGACAGCGAAAGAAGAAAAAGAGTTCAGGGACACAATTGCACCAAAAGAAGGACTGGTATGGTTTGATCCCGTTAATCTGAAATCCGTGGATGCACATCCTGATTTGAAGCCGGGTGAGAAGAACTGTAACTTGTTCCTTGAATATGCTGCAAAGATATTCTATGGACAGCTTCCTGCTTCTGCACATGACGACTTTGTAAAAGAATACTTGAAGCGCGGTGGAGATGAAATGATCAAGGAAGCTACCGAAGCATATAAAGCAGGAAAGGCTTTCAAGCGCTAATCAATCTTAATTCATAATTTGCTCAAATCCTCTAAATCTCAGATTTGGAGGATTTGGCTTATTATGAGGTGTTTTGATTATGGAAAGAGGGCGTGGTTGTATACTCCAATGAAGGGTGTACGTTTTTCAATGAGTAAGAATTTTATAAACAGGAGGTAAAAGTAATGATGGTATCAAAACACGCGAAGAAACTGACGGCGGTATTATTGGCAGCACTAATTGCAGGTAATGCCGGTATGGCGAACGTCACAGCGCTTGCAGCAGAGGGAACCCCGGTAGCCACAGCCTCAAGCAGTTCATCCTCTGTTGATTTGTTGGATCCGAATTTTATCAGCAGCCATGGCGGTAATATTATCTTGGCAAAACCTGATGCAGGAAAATCCCCTTTTCAAGTATTGAGTGAAGCTTTTGGCACGGATAATCCGGTGGAAGGTGTTACAAAACTCGTAAGAGAAAAGAGACCGACTGCAGCAAGGCACGTTGAAAATTTTGTGGACCCGGTTTTAGGTAACGTTTTTAAGGTGGAAGTTCACGGTAATGATTGCACTGATGGATGTTACATGCATAACACCACATACGATAGCGCCACTGACACTTTCAGCGGTGGTAATACTGACAGACAGAGAATTGAGATAAGACCCAGTGATGAAAATCAGGCCCTGGTGGGTAGTTCGGTGGGTTTAGAAAATGATATTACGGTCTACGACTGGAAGCTAAAGATCGATAAGGATCTTCCAAAGCCGGATGGATTTTTCCATATATTCCAGTACAAGGCGGTGAATTCCTTAGGAGAAGGTATAAAGGATTCGGATAAGTATCCGCTGCATGATAAGACTAACTTTCCGAATTTCAATAGTGATGAGGACGGAAATCCGATCCTTACCCTGACAGTTTCATCTTCGACCCTTGATTTTCGTTGGGCTGGAATCGGTTCTGATGCCGGTATGGAGACTCTTGTCAGTGTTCCGCTCAGTGAAGTTAAGGATCGATGGGTGGATGTAACAGTTAAGATTCTTAACTCGGAGTGTGGATGGGTTACCATGACCATGAAAGATCGTCTGACCGGTAAGATTCTCATGGAATACAACGATCCTAACAGAGTACTGGATATGTGGAGGCGCCCTGAGGTTAAGTATAACGGGGCAACCTTTGAAGGTCCGTATCCTGCTGTCAGTAATATGTTTAACCGCCCAAAGTGGGGAATCTACCGTAAGGCGGATAAAAGCAACGTGAACCTCCAGGGAGCAAAAATTTATCTTTCCGATATAACTCTTTATAAGTCTGTGGTAGGTGCTTCACCGGTGAATCTTGCTTATGGTAAAAAAGCATACAATGCAGGCCCTGTAACAGGTACTGGCATTCAAACAGCGAATGCAAAGCCGGAGAGATTAACCGATGGAGTACAAATAGACCCTATTACTTATCCGATTACAGGTTTGACAGTAACGGAGGCTGTTTACTCCACTCTTTTTGGCAGATTGTGCTGGATGGGCACGGAAGGTGCTAAAAAGGGTAGCGTTGTTATTGATTTGGGAAAGGTAATGGATTTTAACCAAGTTAAGCTTTATGCTGAATCTGCGAGACTAAAAGGGGTTAACATCTACACCTCTGTCACCTCGGCTGCCTATGCAGAAGCAGATATAGGTACCATTGAGTTTACAAAGGTACCTGATTTAGTAACCGGAACCGGATATACATATTTCAATCCCAATAATACCGGGGATGACACAAAAGATTCACAATACCTCATTGACCTTGGTAAAACGTATTCATCCAGGTATATAAAATTCTTTTTCGAAAATGGCTCCGGTTCGGCAAATGCTACTACTTTGTCCGGGCCACCGCGCATATCCGAGCTTGAGATCTATAATGCACCTCAGGCGCCCAAGAATATAAAAGTGAATTATTCTGGAGGATCGGAAGCGACGATTTCCTGGGATAATGCTCCGCATGATTATTTCATCATTTATGATGAAGGGAATATACTTGCAGATCATATTGCTTCCAATACATATAAAATAACGAATTTGGATCCTGGAGCAATTTACAATCTTTCTGTTAAGACAGTATACACCGACCCGTACTCCTTCAAATCCATGGTTTCAGGAGAAGGTAAAGCAGCTTCATTTACGACGGATGGAAGCCCAATTATTCCGAATCCCCCAGCGTCTGTGACAGCTACGGCATCATCGGACAAATCCATAGATGTAAGCTGGGATGCGGTGACCGATGCTCAGTCTTATAGAGTTGCACTAGTTACCGACGCTTGCGAAAGGATGATTGTGGACGGACTTACAGCTACGACTTATAGCATTAAGGACCTTTCCCCTGGTACACCTTATACGGTACATGTTTACTCAGTAAGGAGAGGTGCTTCTTCGGCTGCAGCGGCAGGAACAGTGACAACTACGGGGATAAGGGATGGTTCCGATAATCTTTTATTTAATAAGGAAGTACAGTATACAAGAGTCTGGAGTGATAATACCGCAAGCTTCGGTGGTGCAAAGGCACTGGACAATGATGTAGATGGCTCAAGATGGGTTGCGCTAAAGGGGTCTACAACGGCGTGGCTGATGGTTGATATTGGAGAAGTAACTCCTGTTAATGTGCTTGAGTACTACAGCTTCCAGAACAAGTTAAAGAAGGTTTCCTTCTATTATGCCGCAGAGGGTGAGGCCTTCACAAACCCTAACAGTGATAAATGGATAAAAATTCTCACGGATGACCGTGCGGCTGATGGTAGATACGAGAACCCCAGCATTACAAAAATCGAAGAGAGCAAATACCTCAGTGTTCCTGTAAATGCAAGGTTTATCAAATTTACAGTGGATTCGGTAGATGGTGATATTAACGTAAATGAGGTTAAGGCTTTCTATCGTAAGGCGGCAACACCGGAAGCAAACCCTAAAGGTGGAGCAGTTACAGCAGGTACAAAAGTTTCTCTTGCAACGAGTACCGTCTCTGGAAGCGTATATTATACGACAGATGGAAGTATACCGACAGTAGCAAGTGCAATGTACTATACAACAGCTATAACCATGGATAAAGCTATGACAATAAAAGCAATAACAGTGATGGAGGGGATGGACAACAGTGACATCATGAGTGAGAGCTATACTTTGACACAGTCCTCTTCAGGAGGATATGTACCGCCGGTAATAGCGCCTCCAAGCGATGTCATCAAAGCTCCGACACCGGTTGCAGATACTGAAAAAGGTGCATATAAGACAACCATAGATAAGAAATCACTGGAGGATGCTTTTGCAAGCATTAAAGATTCTACAGACGAGAAGAAGGTATCCATTGAAGTTCCAAAAGTAGATGGGGCTAAAGCTTACACTTCAGTAATCCCCGGAGAGTTTGTTACAGCGAATGCTGCAACAAGGAAAATTGAAATTAAAACTGAATTTGCAACAGTTACAGTACCTGACAATATGTTGAACACAACAAGCCTCGCAGCAGCAAGTCAAGTCGGTGTGAAGGTTGCAGCAGTTGATACAGCTTCGCTTCCGGCGGATGTACAAAAGAAAGTCGCAAACAGGCCTGTAGTTAACCTGAATGTGACAGTGGATGGAAAAATCCTGGAATTTAACAATCCCAGCGCGCCGGTCATCGTGAAGATACCCTACAAGGCAACCGCAGCGGAGTTGGCAAATCCGGAACACATTGTAGTATGGTATACCGATGGTGCAGGTAAAATAGTGCCTGTATCCAATAGCAGATACGATGCAGCGACAGGTGCCGTTACCTTTGCCACCACTCATTTCAGCCAGTATGCAGTAGCTTATGTAGAAAAGACATTTGATGATATTGCGAACTATGATTGGGCGAAGAAATCCATTGAAATATTAGCTTCAAAGGGAATCATCAACGGAAAATCCGAAAAGGCATTTGACCCTGGTGCGGAGATTACTCGCGCTGACTATACGGTACTTTTGATTAAAACCCTTGGGCTTACTGCAAAGGTAGAGGCAAGCTTTGCCGATGTAAACCCGGCAGACTACTATTATCAGGAGCTTGGAATAGCAAAAGCATTGGGAATCGCAGTAGGGCAGGGAGACAACAGGTTCAATCCCAGTGGAGAAATATCCAGACAGGATATGATGGTTCTGACTGCAAAAGCAATGGCGTATGCAAATAAACTTACAGCAGCAGGAAGCCTGCCCGATTTGAAGGGGTATACCGATAATGGAAGCATTTCAGCATATGCAGTAGAAAGTGTTGCAAAGCTGGTTAAGGAAGGTCTGATCCAGGGAAGCGGCAATAGCATCAACCCGCTTGGAAATACAACAAGAGCAGAAATCGCTGTTCTGATGTATAGAATTTATAACAAGTAAAACACATTCCTGATTTCATAAATGGATATGGGAAACTAAAGCAGTAACGTAATTATCGTTAGATTCGCATAAAGGGGCTGTCTCAAAATTTTTATTTTGAGACAGCCCCCTTCATGAGTAGAAAGGAAGCGCAGGCTGCATTTACTCCTTTGCCAATTCTGCAATGCGCCCGTTGACGTTATCCGAATATAGACCTCCGTGATAACAGACTACCGTCTCAATATCATATGTTGTTAATTTCTTTATAGATTTTGCACTTAAGCCCAGGTCAAAATTAATATGGGGTGGGGATTTGACCAGCCTACCCTCTTCAACACCGAAAATGTCTCCGGCAATGAGGGTTTTACTCTGCTTCAGATACAGGCAAATGTGCCCCGGGGTGTGGCCGGGCGTATAAATGATAGTGATGCCGCCGCAGTAGGGTAATTCCTCACCATCAGAAAGTGTCCCGTCTACAGGAGCGTAGCTATTTTGAAACCCTGCTTTTAGTTTCTCGTAGAGTGCTTTCCTCTCTACCGGTAATGTATCCAGATTCGCTTCAAGTTGGGCAAGCTTGGTTGGGATCGCATCGCCTTGAATATAAGGTGCTTCTTCTTTGTGGGCAAGCACCTCGATTCTATCCGAAGACTCTTTTTGAATGCTTGAAAGGCTTCCGATATGGTCAATATCATGGTGGGTAAGAATTACTTTGCTTAGCTTGTCAAATGGTACACCTGCCTTCTCCATCGCTTCACGAAATTGGGTGAGTTGGCCCGGGTATCCTGCATCTACCAGAATAACTGCATCGTTATCATAAATCAGCGTTGGATAGATGGTATTGGTCGTTCCCATCACATTTGTTGATATTTCAAGCACTTCAACTCCGTTCGCTATTCTCATCTGTTTTTCTCCTTTCAGATATAAAATGAAATAACCGAAAAAGACCCGTAGATAAAAAATTTATTGACTACCATACAAAATTATTATTTAAATTGGATAAAGTTTATTGTTGGAATATTCCTTAGCTATAATATCAAACATAATAGTGAGAAACAAATGAGAAAATGACACGAAAAAGAAAAATAGCTGGTTATTGCTTCCGTTTTTATTTACTTTCTTTAATATACATATGTACATTTTATATCAAAATATTATATCATATTTTTGCCTTAATGTCAATAAAAACTTTTGCTGTTTGATTATCTGCAAATTCGCCTATTCTCAACTGCAAAATTAAATAATAAACTAGTTGTAAATCCCTGTCCGGCAATGTGAAATATAGCAGCTTTGTTGCTATTACTTTACAAATTCATAGAGTACGATTATAATATAAGTTGTACGTACAACATTTTTGGTGTTGTTAGTACAAGGAGCTCGGGATGGTAAATAATGCTATAAAGTCATTATATATTTTAAATTTGGGAGGATTACAGTATGCAAAATTTAAAATCCTACGTATTCTGGTTTGCTACCGGAAGCCAGCACCTGTATGGTGAAGAAACTCTGAAGCAGGTAGAAGCGCATTCTAAAATTATCAGTGATGGATTAAGCCAGAGCGCAAGTACCCCATGTAAGGTTGTTTTCAAACCGGTTTTGACAAACCCGGATTCCATTCGAAGGCTATGCGTAGAGGCAAATGCCGATGACACTTGTGCGGGAATCATTACATGGATGCATACCTTTTCCCCGGCAAAAATGTGGATCGGAGGCCTTTCCGAGCTGCGTAAACCTCTGCTGCATCTTCATACCCAGTTTAACCGCGATATTCCATGGGACAGCATTGATATGGACTTTATGAATCTGAACCAGTCTGCCCATGGAGATCGTGAGTATGGCTTTATTGGGGCTCGAATGAGGATAGCACGCAAGGTGGTGGTGGGTCATTGGGAAGATCCGGAAGTGCTGCGCCGTATGGGGGTATGGATGCGTGCTGCCGTTGCCTATACGGAAGGTAGAAATCTGAAGGTAGCGCGGTTTGGAGACAATATGAGGGAAGTCGCTGTAACCGAGGGTGACAAGGTGGAAGCGCAAATCAAGCTGGGGTGGTCTGTAAATGGCTATGGTGTGGGAGATTTGGCAAAGCGGGTTCAGGAAGTACAGGAAGCGGACGTTGACAAACTTATGGAGGAATATGCGGAGCTTTACGAGATTACACCGGAAGCCACCACCCGGGGAGATGTGAGGGAATCCATCCGCGAGCAGGGACGGATCGAGCTTGGGATGAAAGCATTTTTGGAAGAGGGGGGCTTTGGCGCCTTTACCACCACCTTTGAGGATTTGCATGGGCTCAGGCAGCTTCCGGGTCTGGCCGTTCAAAGACTGATGGCGGCAGGCTATGGCTTTGGAGGAGAGGGAGATTGGAAAACTTCTGCCCTAGTACGTGCTATGAAGATCATGGCGGAAGGTTTGCCAAAGGGGACCTCTTTTATGGAAGATTATACTTATCACTTTGAACCCGGGAACGAATTGGTGCTGGGTGCTCATATGCTGGAGGTATGCCCTACCATCGCAGCAACGCGTCCCAAAATCCAGGTAAAGCCTCTTTCCATTGGGGGAAAAGCGGACCCGGCCAGACTAACATTTGATGGAGACTCAGGTCCTGCTGTATGTGCATCTCTTATCGATATGGGGGATCGTTTCCGTTTAATTATTAATGAAGTGGATGCGGTAAAACCGGAAACGGTGATGCCAAAGCTGCCGGTAGCAAGAATTCTCTGGAAGCCTCAGCCGTCCCTCGCTGAATCCGCAGAAGCATGGATTCTTGCCGGTGGGGCGCATCACACCTCTTTCTCTTTTGCAGTGACAGCAGAGCATTTGATGGATTGGGCGGAAATGGCTGGAATCGAATATGTGCTGATTAATAAGGATACAAAACTTCGTGAATTCCGCAATGAACTGCGGTGGAGCGACGTAACCTGGCGTTTACGCTAAGCTGCACGATGATGAAAAGCGTGAAGTATTTGGATAGGGCAGAAAGAAAACTTATAAAAGTAATATAAGTTGTACACAGGTAGGCTGATTCATGGAAAGGCAGAGATCCTATAGGAGGCATGACAGTACCTCCTATAGGATCTCTTGCATATCCGAAACATATGAGCAGTTAAAAAATTCTATATACGTAAAAGTAGAGTCATCTTTTAGTTTTTCTATCTTTTTTTCGGAGTAATGGAAGCCTTTCCTTTACTTCCTTTAGCGTGGCTTCAAAGCGGATGGAACGAATATGAGGAAAAGCATCCAGAAGTCTTGCATGCAAAAGGAACATTTTATTTAGTAAAGCTTCCTGCTGATGGGTAAGTTCCCGAATTTTCTTTTGCAGCTCTTCTACTTTCAGTGAAAGCTCCAGGGCCTTAAGGCTTTCTATTTTCCCTCTGATCTCATTGGAAAGAAGCGTTAACTGCTTGAGTCTTATATTCAAATGAAGCATGGAGGCGATGGTAACTGCCAGGTCAACAGCGAAACATGCGGTAATAACCCGTGCTGCAATTATACCGTTTTCTTTGGAAAGCAGGCCCAATAAATACTGTACACCCGGATGCAGAGTGTTTAACAAAACTACGGACAGAATTCCCCATAAAACGGAAAAGCGCAGACAGATTCTACCCTGTAGGTTATGGGGTTTGCTGCTGTAATCCCACCAACGAATGTTAAAGGCTTTTTCAAGGACATAACCGGTAATGTATTCGAGAACGGAAGCCAGGAATGCACCTCCGGTAAAGAGCAAAAAGGCATCATTCTTTAAAGGGGAAAGAATAATCACTACAATCACGGCCCCAAAGCCGTAAATCGGACAAAGGGGCCCGGCTAAAAAGCCTCTGTTAATAAACCTTCCGGTTTTATATGTCGCATAGCAGGTTTCCATGATCCAGCCCATAAAGCTGTAGAAAATAAAGTAGTAAAACAGTTGGTAGATCGTAACCCCCATAAAATCCTTGAACCACATAATTAACCCACCTAACCTTCAGCTGTATCTGTTTCATATTTTCGCTTCACTATAGTATTGTACGGGCAGAATTCATTTTCGTCTTATAAATAACATAACTCTTTTTAGATTTCATGCAAATGTTGACTCCGGAATCTCAGTAACCCCCCAGTCTGTGGTCTGCCGCGAAGTACAATAAGTCTTGCGGATTTGCCTGTGATTCCTTTATAATTAAAAGCAGTATAAAATGTAGGGGGATTTACCATGGAAACCTTTGTAGCTTTTGACTTGGAGACCACAGGGCTAAGTCCGGAATATCACCGGATTATTGAGATTGGAGCAGTAAAAGTTGTTGACGGAGTTGTAGCAGATACGTTCCACAGGCTGGTGAATCCGGGTGTGAAAATTCCTTTGCAGGCGTCCCGGATCAATCATATTACGGATGAAATGGTGAAAGATTGCCCCGATATCGAATCTGTTTTTACAGAGTTTTTACAATTTATTGATTCAACAACACTTGTAGCTCATAATGCACAATTTGATATGGGTTTTTTGAATAAAGAGGCACGAAAAAGAAGAATGATTCTTGGAAATCCCGTAGAGTGCACAGTGAAAATTGCCCGAAAAGTCTTAAAGGGATTGCCCAGCTATTCTCTGGAAAACCTGACAAGGCATTTTCGTATCGACATAAAAAACAAGCATCGGGCTTTGGATGATGCTATGGGAACGGCAAAATTATACATAGAGCTGCGAGCGATCAATAAAGATGGCAGGAATAGGACCACTGGCGCGGATCACAAAACCTGTATTTCGGTACGTGAAGTGGAAAACAGGTTGGTTGAGGAGATAAAAAACAGGGCTTACCTGGAGCGGATGACAAAAGCAATGCAGTTACTGGAGTCGGGTGCGGATATTGAGAGCATTGCGGGTACTGTGGGTATTACTCCTGGAACTCTCGCAAATTATTGTGCCAAGCTCCGAACGGAATATGGGTATAACTATTTGCATTATGTAAGTGTACCGGAGGAACTGGAAAAAAGAGTGACAGATTTATTGATTGCAGGCAGTTGTAGACGAATGAGGGACATTGTAGAACGATTGAACGCTAAAGATGCTATGGCGTTGTTCTGGATTCGGCTGGTTTTGGACAAGCACAATGTAGATATGGCCTATTAAAATCGGAATCGATGTATGTGGGGAAGCAGGTTGCCGTGAGTAGGGAGGGTGACCTGCTTCTTTTGCTTTGTTTTTAGAACGATATAAGAGAGTATCCGTAAGTCCGGGGCTTTTCTAATAAAATGCACCCTGATCATAGGATTGTATCTGCAATCCGTTCTTAACAGCCGTAATTCTAAAATAGTGTATGCTTATAACTGAAAATGTTCCTTGAATGTATGGATGGGCCTGTGACATTATAGTTAGAGTAAGGGAAAACTTTTGTGGAGGTTGTTATGAACGAACAAAGGGATGACGAAGTTACAACAAAGATGCAGAGTTGGTCGGCCCGGATGTCCGACTCCGTGATGGAACGGGATCCGATTTTTCCGGAAAAATGGTCTTATGATTATGGCGTTGTATTCAAAGGAATGGAACAGGTATGGTTGAAGACAGGAAAAGCGGAATATTTTGACTATATCAAAAGGAGTATGGATGTCTTCGTTGATGAAGGGGGAAACATCAAAACATATAGTCCAAGCATTAACAATATTGACTATATCAATAACGGAAAGCTGCTTTTCCTGCTATTCAGGCGAACGGGGGATGAGCGGTACAAAAAGGCGGCATTTTTATTGAGAAGCCAGTTGAAAACACATCCGAGAACCAGTGAAGGCGGCTTCTGGCATAAAGAGATCTATCCCCACCAAATGTGGCTGGACGGTCTCTATATGGGAGCTCCCTTTTATGCGGAATTTGCAAAAACCTTTAATGAACCGGAGTCCTTTGATGATGTTGCAAAGCAGGTTCTGCTGATGAACAAGCATGCAAGAGATCCGAAAATCGGTTTGCTATATCACGGATGGGACGAAAGCCGGGAACAGCAATGGGCGGATAAGGAAACGGGTTGTTCTCCGAATTTCTGGGGACGTGCTATGGGGTGGTATTCCATGGCCATCGTAGATGTTCTGGATTACTTACCGGAAGACCACAGAAACAGGGGAGACATCATTGACATATTGAATAACATGGTTGCAGCTTTGGTGAAAGTCCAGGACAAAGCAACAGGTCTGTGGTATCAGGTACTGGATCAAGGGGGAAGGGAAGGAAATTACCTGGAGGCTTCTGCTTCCTGTATGTATCTATACGCCATGGCAAAGGCGATTCGCCAGGGATACATCGGTAAGGAATATTTGGATGCAGCACATAAAGCCTATGAAGGAATCATCAGTAATTTTGTTGAAGTGGATGCAGAGGGCCTGGTGAACCTTAAAGGAACCTGTATGGTAGCGGGCTTGGGGGGAACTCCCTATAGGGATGGAAGCTATGCGTACTATATCAATGAACCGATCCGGTATAACGATTTAAAGGGCATCGGAGCATTTATCCTGGGCTGTGCGGAAATGGAAAAAATTCTATAGAAGCTTTTTGAATTTTAAAAATAGGAGATGTTATAAATGTACGATAAAAATCTAAGTACAATATTTGATATTACTGCATTCGGTGCGGTTCCGGGAAGCGGTACCTCCTGTACGGAAGCTGTCAAGGGTGCTGTAGAGGCGTGTAGAAAGGCGGGAGGAGGTACTGTGTACATTCCGGCAGGAGAATTTATTACAGGCCCCATCCACATGGTAAGCAACATGACCTTATATCTGGATGCCGGAGCCCGTTTGCTCTTCGTTCAGAATAAGGAGGAATATCCGCTGGTTTACACGCGATGGGAAGGAGCGGAGCATCATGCCTATTCTCCCTTAATCTATGGCTTCAACCTGGAAAATATCGCTGTCATGGGACGAGGAATCCTGGACGGCCAGGGAGAATACTGGTGGAAGCTGGAGAGAAGTAAAAGTCTGGAAAATCCCCGACCCCGCTTTATCAGCTTTGAAAGCTGCAATAACATTCTTATTGAAGGGGTCACGCTGTTAAATTCTCCAGCCTGGACCGTGAACCCAATACGGAGTCAAAATATTACCATTCATAAGATTGCCATTAAAAATCCGGCGGATTCACCCAATACGGATGGAATCAATCCCGACTCCTGCAAAAATGTCCGCATATCCAACTGCCATGTGGACGTAGGCGATGACTGTATTACTATTAAATCGGGTACGGAAGACTGCTCTGTCAGAGTGCCTTGTGAGAATATTACCGTAACCAACTGTACCATGGTCCACGGACATGGCGGAGTTGTCATCGGTAGTGAAATGAGTGGTGATGTCCGCAATGTTGTAATCACGAACTGTGTTTTTGAAGGTACGGACCGCGGGATTAGAATGAAATCCAGAAGAGGACGCGGCGGTGTTGTGGAGGATATCAGGATCAACAACATTGTGATGAAGGACGTTATAAGTCCTATCGTTCTCCATTTGTTCTACTACTGTGGGCCAAAAGGAAAAGATAAATATGTCTGGGACAAGAGCCCCTACCCTGTAGATCAGGGGACTCCTGCTTTCCGCCGCATTCATTTCAGCAATATAACAGCCAGAAATGTTCATGCAGCAGCAGGGTTTATCTATGGACTCCCTGAAATGCCGTTGGAAGAAATCACCTTTGATAATATTTCGGTGGAAATGGCAGAAAATGCAGTTCCAGGAATGCCTGCCATGATGAGCAATCTGGAACCGGTGGCTAAAAAAGGCTTTTTCGGTTGCAACACAAAGGACATACGGTTCAACAATGTTAAGGTGACCGGGCAGGACGGGCCGGCTTTCCATATCGAGGATTCGCAAAATATTGAATTTGCCGGCTGTTCGGGAGAAGGAATTCATAATGGAGAGCCTGTGATTGTCCTCAGTTGTGTGAGGAATGCATTTATTCATGGCTGTAGGTCCACCGGGGAGAAGGAAGTATTTGCAGAGCTTGTGGGTGCGGATACAGCAGGAATTGAGTTTGCGGGCAATTCTAAAAATATAAGCCGGAAGAATGTAAAATTGACTGGAGGAGCACTGGAAGCATCCGTAGAGTTCTAATCATAAATAAAATGGAGTCGGGGACCCGAATGTGGTCCCCGACTCCATTTTATTTTTATAGCCCGTGGCTATCTCTCAAAGTACACCACTGGAATGGGTAAAAGAATTCTAATCCTTTTGGAAAACGCGGACGAGTTCCTCGAATACGATTCCGGCATAAACTTCATTTCCAAAAGAGGTGAGATGAACGCCATCGATATCAAGAAATTTTTCGAGATCCACATTTTTTTCCCGAAGTTTTACGGGCATATCAATAGTAGGTACGTTTAATTCCGACGCCACTTTCCGTACCGTATCATTATAAGGCTCGATATTCTCCTGGTATGTTCTGCCGTTACCCTGGTGAAGGAATTTTCCTTCAAAGGGCAACAACAGATGGTTTACGATGAAAATGCAGCTGCCCCCATGCTCCAGGACAATCCTGTGGAATTCCCGGAGGTTCTTTTCATATTCTGCAATGCCTACCCGGGGAACGTTGGCCCAGGGCCTGTGATTGCTGTCATTCACTCCGAATTCCACTAGTAGAGTACCCGGCAGATTCGGAATGACATCGCTATCCAGCCGGTCAAATGCGTTTGCAGTGGTATTTCCGTTAACACCCTTGTTAATAACCCCAAACCTATATTTATCCCATCCATTGAGCTTGGTCTGCAATATGCCGGGCCAACCACCGTTGGTTATGGAATCACCGAAACAAATGATTTTCATAATTTTCTTTTTTTGAAGGCTTTCCTCTTCTTTTAATTTGTCGATATCCATGAATTATATTCCTCCAATTTGTTAAAATGTAGGGATGCGGTAACGCCTTGCACCAATTCTCTTATAATACTACAAAATCACCAATAATCAAAGGGATTCTAAGAATCTGGAAGATCATCCGGAGAGATGTATCTGGGTTCCGGGTATTCTTCTAAAGGTGAGGGAGCCAACATTGATTCCTGCACAACAAACAACATTGTATAGTTTGTTATTCTACATTTTTACGATTTATTAAGTTGATTATTTGTCTATTATCTATTATAATGGAATTATGTAAGACCTGGAATTTTTACCCAAGCAAATTCCTTCAACGGATTTGCAACTGGGTGGAGGAACAGGCTGAAACAACAGTTTTCTAGCAATGAAGCAATACTAGTAAAAGGAGTGTGGTTACTATGAAAGTGAACATTACGGAAACCGTTCTGAGAGACGCTAACCAATCCCTTATTGCAACAAGAATGCGATATGAAGACTTTGCTACTATTCTTGAAGAAATGGACAACGCTGGATATTACTCCATTGAATGCTGGGGTGGTGCGACTTTTGATTCGTGTCTCAGATATCTTGGTGAGGACCCATGGGAAAGGCTCAGGAAACTTAAATCAAAATTGAAAAAAACAAAGCTCCAGATGCTCCTAAGAGGGCAGAACTTACTGGGATACAAGCATTACCCGGATGATGTCGTAAGAAAATTCATCCAGTGTTCCATACAAAATGGGATGGACATTATACGAATATTCGATGCCCTTAATGATTTTAGAAATATTCAGGTGTCGGTGGAGGAAACATTGAAATGCGGGGGCCACGCCCAGGGAACCATTGCCTATACCACAAGCCCCATCCATAGTTTGGAGAGCTATACCCGGATGGGGGAGCAGCTTGAAAAGATGGGGGTAGACTCCATTTGTGTAAAGGATATGGCGGGTATTATGGGACCCAAGGAGGCTTATGACCTCATAAAGGCTTTAAAGCAAACCGTTAAAATTCCAGTATTTTTGCATACGCATTCAACTACGGGACTCGGACCCATCACCTATTTTAAAGCCATTGAAGCTGGCTGTGACGGAATTGATACTGCAATATCGGCGTTTTCCGGCGGAACCTCCCAACCTGCCACGGAGTCGCTGCATTATGCAGTAAAACAGATGGGGTATCAGACAGGCTTAAATGAAGGAGAGTTAAAGAAAATCAACGATTTTTTCAAACCCGTCAAGGAAAGGTTCATCCAGTCCAATGTGTTGGATACCTATGTATTGGGAACAGAGACCGATGCGCTTGTGTATCAGATTCCGGGCGGAATGCTGTCAAATTTGATTGCCCAGCTTAAACAGCAAAATGCGATGGACAAGCTTGACGCGGTTTTGCAGGAAACGCCCCGGGTGAGAAAGGATTTAGGATATCCTCCTTTGGTTACACCCATGAGTCAGATGGTGGGTGTTCAAGCAGCCACCAATGTCCTGCTGGGAGAAAGATATAAGAGTGTATCCAAGGAAATTAAATCCTATTTAAAGGGCGAATACGGTAAAGCTCCCGGTGAGGTTGATGCGGAGCTTGTTAAAAGGGTATTAGGAAACGAAGTGCCTATTACGAGAAGATTTGCAGATACATTGGAGCCGGAGTTTGACAAGATAAAAAATCAGGTTAAAAGCATGGCAAAAACCGATGAGGATGTATTGTCCTACATTCTCTTCCCGCAGGTTGCAGAAAAGTTCTTCAAAGAAAAGGAAGAGCTTTCGGCGCGCAAGGTCTCTTACACGATCGTCAAAGTGTAAAGGAGGGTGTGTATGGCGATAACAGATGGTTTTCAGGTACCCGGATTTGGAGTTGTGACACTATTAGCTGTACTGGTTGGGTTAGGCATTCTTTATATAGTTATATCTTACCGGTTTGATAAGATGCAAAAAAGTCAGGGAACGAACCCGGAGAATACAAAAGAGGAAAGTGGAGTTCCTTTGGAGCAGGAGGATGCTGGCCTCTCAACAGGACAATTGAAGCTGATCGGAGTTGACGAGAAAACTGCTGCAATGATTATGGCCATTGTTAGTCATGAATCAGGCATTACATTGTCAGAATTGCAGTTTATATCAATCAAGGCCCTTGATGAATCGTGATGAAAAACGGATATGGAGGAGAATCGGTATGAAATACATTGTTTCCATTAACGGTAAAAATTATGAGGTTGAGGTTGAAAGAGGAAAGGCCAGCATTGTTGGAACGACGGAAAGCACTGTACAGGCTGCACAGTCTTCGGTTGTTTCAACGCCGGCTCAAACCAATGCGGCACCGGCACCTCAGACAGTTGTACAATCTAATGTGGCAGGAGAGCCTATAAAGGCGCCGATGCCGGGAACCATACTGTCCATTAAGGCCAAACAGGGAACAGCCGTTAGAAAAGGTGATGTTTTATTCATTCTGGAGGCCATGAAGATGGAAAACGAGATCGTTGCACCCAAAGACGGCATTGTTTCGATTGCAGTTGCAAGCGGAGCATCCGTTGCAACCGGTGATGTGCTTGCTGCAATTCAATAAAGGCGGATAGCATGATACAACTATATTGATTTTTAGGAGGCTTATAAAAATGAATGAGTTATTAGCCGGAATAAATAATCTGCAGCCAGGGAATCTCATCATGTTTGCAGTAGCTGGGATACTTATCTATCTGGCGATTAAAAAGGAATATGAGCCGATGCTGCTTTTACCCATCGGGTTTGGCGCTATTTTGGCCAATATTCCGTTATCCTCAGCGATTGGCGGAGAGGGGTTTTTGTCCATCCTGTATGAAGCAGGAATCAAGACAGAACTTTTTCCGGTACTGATCTTTATTGCCGTGGGTGCTATGATTGATTTTAAACCGTTGCTGCAGAATCCCTTCATGCTTTTTTTCGGCGCCGCTGCACAGTTTGGAATTTTTGCCACACTGATCATTGCAATTGTGTTAGGATTTGATTTAAAGGAAGCGGCTTCCATTGCCATTATCGGTGCAGCAGATGGACCCACTTCCATATATGTAGCCCTGAAATTTGCAGAAGGTTTGCTGGCACCCATCTCTGTTGCAGCGTATTCCTATATGGCGTTGGTTCCCATCATCCAACCTCCGGTCATTAGAGCGCTGACCTCCAAGAAAGAGAGAATGATTCGCATGGAGTATACGCAGGTGGGGATACCAAAAGTGGTTGAAATCCTGTTTCCCATTGTCATCACATTGGTGGCAGGCATAATAGCGCCTATTAGTGTTGCACTGGTAGGTTCACTGATGTTCGGCAACCTCATTAGAGTGTGCGGTGTTTTGGACAGGCTTTCAAGTACGGCGCAGAACGAGTTGGCCAATCTGGTAACTATTTTGCTGGGAATTACCATAGGGTCCACTATGATCGCGAAGGATTTTCTGCGGGCCGATACGCTGATGATCATGGGAATGGGACTTGTGGCTTTTGTTTTCGATACGGCAGGGGGGGTTGTTTTTGCAAAAATCCTGAATCTGTTCCTGAAGCAAAAAGTCAATCCTATGGTGGGGGCCGCAGGCATATCTGCTTTCCCGATGTCGGCAAGGGTTATTCAGAGAATGGCAAAGGAAGAGGATCCCACCAACTTCATACTGATGCAGTCTATTAGTGCAAATGTAGCAGGTCAGCTTGGTTCCATTATCGCCGGCGGACTGCTGCTGGCTCTTGTACCTGCACTTTTAAAGTAGGAGGGATGAAAAATGTTTAATTTTGAGACTAGTACATTGTATGCGGGTTTGCAGGTTGTGCTTTATGGATTGAGCGGGGTCTTTTTCGTGCTGATTCTGTTTTATCTATTGATTAAATATATGATGGCCGTGGCCAAAAAACTTCCTTCAAAAGGGGACAAGGAATAAGTCCGTATCGGTTTTTTCAGAAGAGACAGGCAAGCAGAAAGTGGCTGCCTGTCTCTCTTCAATTCGTAATTTGGCTGTGAGAGTGATCTGCGTAGGAAAATTTCTCCCGACCCGTAAGGAATACCTCTAAGGAAAGTGCCTGATGATGTGCCCTAGAGACATTTCCCTGCCAGGCAGCTTTCCGTTGCTGTTGAAATTTTCTGGAGCAGACCACCGAACAGAAGCCAAATTACGAATTGAAGCTGTCTCTTTTCAAAATTGACTCCAAAGTTATTGTATGGTAGACTAATATAATGTCAATAAATAAGGATATAAATAAGTCATACAGGCAATCTGGGGTGGAGGTAAAAAAGTTGCACTTTGCTGGTTTTTGGAAGAAAAATAAAGTATTTTGGAATTTCGTATTATCTTATCTGCTTATGATGATCATTACTCTTATTGTTGGAAGCTTTGCATATTATCAGGCTGCGAAGGTGGTAGAAGCAGATAGCAGGGAAAGAAATGCTTCGATGCTGGAACAGAGTATGGAAGTCATCGACAGGCATTTGTCGCAGATCGATAAGCTGACGATGCAGATTGCACTTAACACGGAATTGAATCGCGCTCTTCAAATGACCAATCCGGCGGCGGAAATGGATAACTATCGGTTTCGGAGTCTTATTGAAAGCCTGGCGCAATACGGTATCAATAACGATTTCATCCTGCGGCTTTTTATATATATGGAAAACAGCAATTATATTATAACCCCCGAGTCCTTGTATGATCCGGAACTTTTCTATACACGGGTTTTGCAGTACCAGAATATCAGTCTTGAGGAGTGGAAGGAGAAACTTCTCCGGGGAGAATACAAGGGGGAGTACCTGCCGGCGACACCTGTTTTATTGGCGGATCAGCCCTTTTCAGTAGTCACATACATGAGATCCGTTCCCATAGAGTATCTGAAAAAGCCCATAGGAAATATAGGGGTGCTTATTGATGAAAACGAGTTCCATAAATTATTGAATCGAATTACGTCAAAGAATAATGGGTTTGTTTACATTGCCGATACCCAAGGCCGTATATTGGCTTCCTCATCGTCGACAGGCCAAAAGGTGGAGCCTATTGAAATAGACCCGGGAAAAAACAGCGGTTCCATGCAGAAGAAAATTCTAGGCGAAGACATGGTGGTGACCTATACAACCTCGCAATATAATAATTGGGTGTATGTGGCGGCTGTGCCGACCCGTTTTGTGCTGTCTAAAGTGGATTATATCAAAAAAACTACATTTTTTATCATGCTGGCTGCTTTGCTGATCGGTTTCCTCATTGCCTTGTATTTATCCTACCGGCAGGCCAAACCGGTAAAAAGCATAGTGAAAATGGTTCGGGAGTTTGTGGATGACGAAACAGAGACAGACAGGAATGAGTATGACTATCTCAGAGGAAATGTTTCTCAGATCATCAGCAGCAATGTGCTTTTGCGGGAGAAGATGAACAGGCAGATGCCCATCATACAACAAGCGTTTTATGAACGTTTGTTTAAAGGGGAGATGAGTGACCTGAGTGAGGTGAAAGCCATTTTATCTTACCTGGAAACGGATATTGAAGCAGAAAAATATATGGTCGTTATTATGCACATGTACGACAGAGACGTAGCTGTAAACAGGGATATTGTGCAAGAGCTTGATATGGCTAAAATTTTCCTGAAGGAAACCATCATCAAATATTTGGGCAACAAAGGGCTCACGTACGATATTGACGAGAAGAAAATCGCTTTGCTTATTTACTTTTACTCGCAGGATGAGGAGCTCTGCATAAAAAATGCGGAAATCATCACAAACGGAATTCATGATGAGCTGCAGGCCCAACATGGTATACGGGTTTCTTTTGCAGGCGGAAGCCTTTGTGACAGTCTGCTGGATGTGAGCCGATCCTTTGAAGAGGCCAGGCAGGTTATGGAGTATGCCGATGCACAGAAGGCTGAATCAAAAATTGTATGGTACAATGATATTAGTAGGGAAATTAAAGCCTATTATTATCCCGTTGACATGGAAACCAAGCTGATGAATTGTGTTAAAGCCGGTGAGCAGGAGGAACTGGAGAAAACATTAAAAGCCATCTACCAGGAAAATGTAGTGAATCGGAAACTTCCGAAAACCATGCTGAAATATCTGGCTTTTCAGCTTAGAGGTTCCTTAATCCGGCTTATTGTGAGCATGGAAGTTGATACGGATATAAAAGGCCTGATAGAGAATCTGAATTTCTCAAAGCCCTTTGATGAAGTGTTTGAGCAGATGCTGGATATCTACAGCAAAATTTGTTCTATCTTCAACGAACAGAAGAAGTGCCGTACTACACAGTTAAAGGAGCAGATCATCGCCTACATTCATTCTTCTTATATGAATCCCGATCTGGGTCTTCAGAGTGTGGCGTCCAATGTAGGCTTGACAGAAGGATACCTGTCTCACTTTTTTAAGGATCAGACAGGGGAGAATTTTATCAGCTACGTGGAAAATATTCGTATGCAGCATGCCTGTGACCTTTTGAAAGAAACGGATCACTCCATCAGTGAAATTGCCCAAAAGGTTGGCTACAATAGCGATCAGGCTTTTCGAAGAGCATTTAAAAGAGTTAAGGGAGTATCACCAAACGCTTATCGGGGATAAGTAGGGGACGGTAATCATTATTCACAGGATAACATTTATGGAAAGGCATTCAAGCAAATACGCTTGGATGCCTTTTTTGCTGCGGTATAGCGAAAAAGACCTGCGGTTTTATAATACCGGCTGTATCAAATACTGTTCGGCACATCGAAAACTGTATGGAGGCAGGGAAGGGAGTCTTGAAACCCTATCAAATGCGGTATTCTGACGGATATCATTTCAGGTATGATCATATCGAGTATTGAATCTTTACGGGTGAATATTTATAAAGCATAATAGGGATATAAGAGGTTCGATGGTTCAGCAACGGAAAGTAAATGAACAAAGAGCTTAGAGATAGAGAAGGGTAATGCTATGAATTGAATTTAATTTGTTTGAAGGGAGTGTAAAAGGTATGCAAAATGCTGAAACAGTTATGTTGAATACCAAAAGTAAGAAAAAAGCGACAAAAAGTAGTGACTTGTTTAAAAGAATCAATAAATACAAATTGTTCTACTTGATGTTTGCGCCTGTATTTATATTCTATGTACTATTCCACTACGTTCCTATGATCGGTGTAAAGATGGCCTTTTACGAATATGGTATCTTCGGGCCCACCAAGTTCATAGGATGGGAAAATTTTGAGAGGCTTTTTCAAAATAAGGATTTTTGGATATCCATGAAAAACACACTGATTCTCAGCTTCTATAATCTAGGGCTTGGAATGGTAATTACTATTTCATTTGCTCTTTTATTAAATGAAGTTAGGACGGGCTATTTTAAAAAGTTCGTTCAAACGGCGGTGTACCTTCCGCACTTTCTTTCCTGGGTGGTTATTGCTGCAGTATTTACCCTGATTCTGTCTCCGGAGTACGGTGTTGTAAATGCGGTTATAAACAGTCTGGGAGGCGAAAAGATATACTTTCTGATTTCGGAAAAATGGTGGAGAGGTATATTTATCGCGATTAACCGTTGGAAGGAAACAGGATGGGCTGCTATTATCTACATGGCTGCATTATCAAATGTAAATCCAGAATTGTATGAAGCTGCTGAGATTGACGGCGCAGGAAGGCTGAAGCAAACATGGTATATCACGCTTCCTTCCATAATGACCACGATACTGACAGTGCTGATTCTGGATATGGCCAAGGTCCTGGATATATTCCAATCCGTTATGGTTATGCAGAATCCGCTCGTTTATAGTGTTTCCGATGTTATCGGAACTTATACCTACAGGGTAGGTCTTGTGCAGGGCGATTACGACTATGCAGCAGCCGTCGGTTTGTTTAAATCCGTAATTTCATTGGTTCTTGTTATGATGGCCAATCGGTTAAGCAAAAAGGTCAAAGGGGAAAGTATTCTATAAAGGGAGGGAGATAGGCAATGAAAAACAAGTTAAGTTTGGCAAAAGGATATCGTGCAAGGACGATATTTCAGATTTGTAATTTCATTTTTATGTTATTAGTGGTTGCAGTCATGTTGATACCTCTCCTGAAGGTACTTGTAGACTCTTTGGATGTTAAGGGCGGGTATGAATTCAGGCTGTTTCCGCAGGAAGTATCCTTCGACGCCTACAGGCGTATACTGACAGAACCCAGCTTGTATAAGGCATTTGGAGTGTCCTTCTACGTAACGGTCATCGGAACGGTACTGGCATTGGTTTTATCGACCATGGGAGCTTTTGTTCTGACGAGAAAAGATATGCCGGGAAGAAAGGTCTTTATGTATATGATGATGTTTACCATGATGTTTAACGGTGGTATCATTCCCACCTACATGCTGGTGAAGGATTTGCATTTAACCAATACATTGTGGGCGGTTATACTGCCTTTAAGTATAAACACCTACAACCTTATTCTTTTAAAAAACTTCTTCCAGGATATACCGGAAAGTCTTTACGAATCGGCAGACCTGGATGGTTGTTCCCCCATGGGGATTTTTACCCGAATCGTTCTACCGATGTCAAAACCGGCCATTGCGGCCATAGGCCTGTTCTACTTTGTTGCGTACTGGAATGACTGGTTCAATTTTACCATGTACATTCAGAACAGTGACTTGAAAAACTTCCAGGTTAAGCTCCGGGAAATGGTATTAACCGATGACATGGGTTCAAACACGGATATCGCGGTATTTGCCAATACCCTGAAAAATGCGACTATTATTGTAGCCATTATACCGGTTATGATCATCTATCCGTTTATTCAGAAGTATTTTACAACAGGTCTGAATCTGGGAGCAGTAAAGGGATAATAGGAATATACAGTGCTTTATGCTGGGAAAGTTCTATAGTTATAAAGTTATCTTGGATAAGATCTTGCTTTCTGAATAAAATAAATTCAGTAGGAGGCTGTGGAGAAAGCCATTTTATAGGTTTCACTATGCTGGAGTGGAGTCCTACGAGGGGCTTGGAAAACAGCTATGCTTTTCATAGCCTCTGACAGAGTGACAGCGATTTTGTTCAGAAAGCACAAAGTACTTACTCCTGCGGAAGTATAACTTCCACTACAGCGCTCCATGCCACTATCTTTACCTTGTTCAGATAGGGTTGAGATTGAGACAAAATGGAAGCATTATTTTCGCTGCACTTTGGTAAAGGTTATACGCCTTAAACAGGCAATAACATAAATCGTAAAGGAGAGATATCACATGAGAAAAAATGTTGTAAAATCCTTAGCCCTCCTTCTAACACTGGCTTCACTGACATCTGTGTTTGCAGCGTGCCAGAAAAAAACAGGAGAGCCCGGAGCCGGAACACCGGGTACTACAGCAAAAGAACCTCAAAAACCCGATAAGATAAAAGCTTTTGTGGATACCTTCATGGTGAAGGAGCAGGGACATGACCAGCTCATTGAAGAATACAAAAAGCAAACGGGTATTACACTGGAAATCACACAGCCGGCGCATAACCAGTATTATGATGTTTTAAATGTAACCTTTGCTTCGGGCGATATTCCGGATGTGGTGGAAATTGCCGAGCAAAATTATTTGAAGTATGCAACACAGGGCGGTTTGGCGGATCTGACGCAGCAGGTTAAGAATTCAAAGGTTCTCCAGGCTGTAGAGCCGGCCTATATGGATGCTTTAAAAGTAAGCGGCAAGCAGTACGGCGTTCCGCTTCAAACCGGTGGAGGATGTGTAACCTATATCCGCCAGGATTGGCTGGATAATCTGGGACTGAAGGTTCCGACCACCTATGATGAA
The DNA here is from genome assembly GCA_023419605.1 of Bacillota bacterium. GTDB lineage: Bacteria > Bacillota > Clostridia > Acetivibrionales > JAEZXR01 > JAEZXR01. The sequence goes on from JAEZXR010000032.1 coordinate 41,082, forward strand.
CTTTATAACGTTATGAAGGCCTTTACCTTTAATGACCCTGATAAAAACGGTAAAAATGATACCATCGGATACACCTCGGTTCTTGTTGCCGAAGGAAAGCTGCAGGAACAATATTTAAGGGATTTTTACTGGGATTCATCACCTGATTTCGTTTTGAAAGATGGAAAATGGGTGGATGGTTTTTCACAGCCTGAGTACATGGAAGGACTGTTAAGAGTAAAGAAAGCTTACCAGGACAAGATTCTGGACCAGGAGTTGTTCACCAACCAAACTTCAACGGCCAGAGATAAATTTACTGCAAGCAAAGTGGGAATTTTCCCTTATTGGAATAACTATTGGGCGTCAAGGTTGGAAGATACTACAAAACAGTCTTCTGCTCCTAATGCAAAATTAGTTGCTATTCCGGCCATCAAGGAAAGCTATTATTTGAACCGCGCTCCTGTAGCAACCGCCATTACATCAAAGAGCAAAAATGTTGATGGAGTGTTCAAATGGTTTGTTGAGTACATGCATGATGGAGGCCCTGGACAGACCCTCTTCTCCTACGGAGTAGAAAATGTTCACTGGCAGAAGAAGGATAATAAGGTGGAAGCACTTCCTATATTGAACAATCCAAAGCAGAAGTTCGATAAGGTTTGGTTCTCCGCGGACAATACGGTGACTCCGTACACCAATGGTCCGTTGATTCCTCTTGATCCGAGAATCACACAGGCAATTGATGCATTCAAAGGAAACTTTAAACAAGTTAAAATCTTCCCGGCTTCCGATACCTACACCAAAGTGTCCAGTGACTTGTACAAGCTGAGACAGGAAGTTGCATCCAAGATCATCATCGGCGAACTCACTCCGGAGCAGGGAATGGCACGCTATAACACCGATGCTAAAAAGATTGGTGTAGATAAGATTCTGACTGAATTTAATAGTGCTGCACAATAAGGAAATGATTCGCCATAAAGGATAAAAAGCATAGAGAAGAGCTAAAGAGGTGCAGGAATAATTTTATCCTGCTGCCTCCAAAGCTCTTCTCTTATTACCCGCTCAAAAGAATTGCAGTATAGGAAAGCGCGATAAAATTCTTATAAGGAGATAGAAAATGAAAGCAGAATGCTATCAAAACAGAGTAATACCTTCGGAGGCCCCCTGGTCTGTGAGGATGACGGAGTCTGTAATGAGAAGGGACCCGATTTTGCCGGTGAAATGGGCGTATGATTACGGTGTCATCTGGAAGGGAATCGAGATGGTTTGGCAGAAAACCGGGGAAAAGGCTTATTTCGATTACATCAAGACCAACATGGATATTTATGTGGATAGCGATGGAAATATCGGACACTACAGGCTGCAGGAGTACAACATTGACCACATAAATAACGGCAAGCTGCTGTTTCCCTTGTATAAGGAAACAAAGGCAGAAAAATATAAAAAAGCAGCCTATTTGTTACGGCATCAGCTGCTCCACCATCCCCGGACTACAGAAGGCGGCTTCTGGCATAAATTTATTTATCCGCACCAAATGTGGCTGGATGGGCTTTATATGGGTTCGCCTTTTTATGCCGAGTTTGCAAAGACCTTTAACGAGCCGGAAGCCTTTGATGATATTGCAAATCAGATCATCCTTATGGATAAGCATGCCAGGGATCATAAAACAGGGCTGCTTTACCATGGGTGGGATGAAAGCCGGGGCATGAAATGGTCGGATGATAAAACAGGCTGCTCGCCGAATTTCTGGGGAAGGGCCATGGGTTGGTATGCCGTCGCAATTGTGGACGTTTTGGATTATTTTCCTGAAGATCACCCGAAGAGGGGTCAGATCATTGAAATTCTCAGCAGTATGATTGCAGCACTGGCCCAAGTGCAGGACCGGGAAACCGGATTATGGTATCAGGTAGTGGATCAGGGAGGCAGAGAAGGAAACTACCTGGAAGCTTCCGCCTCCTGTATGTACATTTATTCCATCGCAAAAGCTGTGGATAAAGGGTATATTGACGAAAAGAACATTGAGATGGCAAAAAGGGCCTATGCAGGTGTGCTGGAGAAATTTATCGAAGTTGACGACCAGGGGTTGGTAAATCTGAATGGTACCTGTTCTGTAGCAGGCCTGGGGGGAAACCCTTATCGAAATGGCTCTTTTGAATACTACATCAGTGAGCCTGTTGTAAAGAACGATCCAAAAGGAATAGGTGCTTTTATTCTTGCTGCTGCGGAAATTGAAAAACATTTGTAAAAATTAATTGAAACGAAGGATTTACTCTGGGTTTGAGTAAATCCTTCGTTTATTATACATCCCGGTTTCTAAGAAAATGCAAGGGTAGAATGCCAAATGTGTCTTGCTGCTCTGCGATACGGTTGATAGAATACTGTTTGGAGAAGAGTTAACTACTGCTGAAACAGGAGAGAAAGGATTGGATGTAGCATGATAGAACTATTATTTGAGAAGTTATCAAGGTACCCGCGGATCGGAGAACCTTGTTCTATTGCAATTCCTTTTGCACAAGGAGCCCTGACGGACCCTGCAAAGACTTTGATCGTAGAGGGAGAAAGGCCCGTGCCACTCCAGAGAAAAGTGACTGCTACGTGGCCGGATGGCTCGGTTAAATGGCTGCTGGTCCATTTTTTAGCTGATCTGCCCGGAAATCAGAAAAAGAGTTTTTATTTTAGTATTCAGGAACCCGTGGAAGTTCTCCCGGAAACCCCCGTTTTCGTAACGGAAGCAGAGGGAAGGATGAGCATCCGGACAGGTACTGCGTCCATTGAATTGAGCAATGCCGGAGAAAAAGGAATTTTTCACAGCGTGGAAGTTGAAGGCTATGGGTTTGAAAAGAATGAATTCAAAGGGCCTGAGGTCTATTCCCCAGAAGGTAAACCATGGTCTGTTGAAGTGGGACAGAAGGGTTGGAAGATCATAGAGAATGGTCCTGTACGGGCCGTTGTGGAAACGGAAGGAAAGCACCGTGATTCCTCCGGACAGGCATGGATCGATTATGTGCTGCGGCTATACGCCTATGCCGGAAAACCATGGGTGCAGATGGAGTATCAGATCATCAACAAGGAAAACACTTCGAAAGTAAAAATAAAGGGAATGGAATTTCGATTCGGACCTGTTCATGGAAATTCCACCGCAGTGAATACAGCTATTGCCACCTCCAATTACCGGAGTGATATTCAGAAGGGCATAGAAGGCCAGAAGCTTGATTTTCTCATTGATGCGGATTACCTGTTGTACGATGCCAATGAGCATATTCCGGAGACCCTGTACGGTACTTTTTGGGCGGACTGGAACAGCAAGGACCGCGGAGGTGTTTGTGCGACCTTGTATCAGGCCTACCAGAATTTCCCAAAGGCTTTGACGGTGGATGAAAAGCAGCTTGCCGTCGGAATTTTACCAAAGGATGGGGAAGGAATCGATTTTCTACAGGGTGTTGCAAAAACCCATCGTTTGTTATTGCATTTTCATGGTCCTGAAGCCACCCCGGAGGAATTGAACATCCGGAGCCTCCAGTTCCAGATGCCCGATCGCCCTGTCATAATGCCGGAAGTATATAAGGAAGCCAAAGTCTTTGAGAATATATTTACCGAAAATAAAATTCCCAGGGTTGAAAGAAGCCTGATCAACCTGGCAGATGCCAGGGCCAGGGCCTATGGAATGCTTCATTGGGGGGATGCACCGGACATGGGGTATACCTTGCAGGGGCGTGGAAATGGAGAACTGGTGTGGACAAACAACGAATATGATTTTCCCCATGCAGCTATGTTGATCTATGCACGGACTGCCGAAAGAAGAATGCTGGATTATATGCTGGTAACGGCACAGCATTGGATGGATGTAGATATCTGCCATTACAGTGAGGATGCACTGAGAATTCATGGGCAGGTTACACATTCCGCAAAGCATGTTACGGGAGAGGTTACTCCTTGCCATGAGTGGGTGGAAGGATTGTTGGACTTTTATCATCAGACGGGAGAGGCATCCGCCTATAAAGCTGCCATAGGAATCGGAGAAAATGTGGTACGACTGCTGGGACAGCCCAGGTACCAGGGAGAAGGAGGAATCAATGCCCGGGAAACCGGGTGGGCTTTGCGAACCTTAGTGGCTCTTTATAAGGAAACCCATGATGAAAAATGGCTGGAACCGGCGGAAAAAATCGTAGGGCATTTTGAAATCTGGAAGAAGGAATACGGAGGATGGCTGGCTCCCTATACCGATCATACAACCATACGGGTACCCTTCATGATTGCTGTAGCGGTGAACAGTCTGATGCGCTATTACCAGGTGAGACCCCAGGAGCGGATCATGACCATGGTAGTGGATGCGGTCCGGGATCTGGTGGAAAACTGTATGACGGAAAACGTATTTTATTATAAAGAGCTGCCCAGTCTTCGCAGGCTGGGAAATAATACGTTGATCCTGGAAGCACTGGCTTATGCTTATGAATTCACGGGAGAGGAAGAGTTTCTCAAAGCAGGGTTGACAACATTTTACTCCGCAACTTCCTCCAATAAAGGGGGAACCGGGGGAACAAAGAAGAAGGAAGGCGATGCAGTGGTGATGTTGGGAGCTCCGGGACCTAAATCCTTTGCGCAGTCCTTCCATGCTCTTGCTTATTATTACCGTGCGGCTTCCAACGCCGGGATACTGAAAAATGAAAGTGAAAGATAACACTTATAATAAATCCGATTGCAGAATTCCTTAAAAATATGAAGGGGCTCCGGTCATATACGTTGACCGGAGCCCCTTCTATTGATTTATTCATACTTTTTGGTAAAGGCCCTGCAGAAAGCGAATGCTGCCATCCATAGTTTCCGGCCGGGTTCCCTCCATGGATACTGTTATATAAGGCTTCTTCGTTTTAATCATGGAGAGAAGCAGCTCATAGTTAAGAAGCCCTTCTCCGATGCTGTCAATGACTTTCTTCTTCCCATCACTCATAATGAAGTCTTTTGCATGAATGGCTGCGATGCGATCACTAAAAAGAGCAAAGGATTCTTTAATCATGTCATCTTGTTTTTCGCAGTTTTCCTCCGGGACAAAGTTCAGTGGGTCGAAGACCACCTGCAAATTGTTGGAGGGTATGGCATCCAGCAATCTTTTCATCCATTGAGGAGAGGATATCGTATCCCTGTCTCCTCCCTCTATGCCCACCAGAACACCAAACTTTTCCGCTTCCTCTACAAGTTCCCGTACAGTATGCACCAGCAGTTGAAAGGCTTTTTCCTTTTCCTCCGGGTTATCCGGTGCCACATGGCCCGTTTCCGTGGCTACAATACTGCATCCGAATTCCCGTGCATACCGCAAATGCTCTTTGAACCGGGAGATGTGTTTTTTCCTCTCTGTCTCATCCGGGTGAATTGGATTGATATAGCACCCCAAAATAGCGATTTGTATATTTTTTCGATAAAAGGTTTCGCGGATATGGCAGGCCAGACCGGGGCTTAAAAATCCCACATCGGTAGAAAACCCGGCCACTGCTTTGGATAAAGCCAGTTGAATGTGGGTAAGGCCTTTTTCCGATATTTTGTCTGCCAATTCCTCTACAGTCAGTTTTCCAAAATCATGTGCTCGAACGCCCAGAATCATCGTAATCTCCTTATGGTATGTATTTTTCTTACTTACAGGCCTTAATTATAGAATACATTAAAGAAATGAACAAGATGCAATTGCCTGGAACTACTGCATAAATCTTAGTTTCTAAGGAAATGTCGGGGTATAATACAAAGTGTACCTTGTGGTTCTACGGAGGCTGTTGGTAGAATACTGGTTAGAAAAAAGTATCAGCATGATATGGACTGTAAGATGCTAAAAGAGTAGGGAGAATGAAAATGATTTATAATAACTTGGAGTTTTATAACGTAGCAGAGCTGAAAGCAGTGGAAGGAGTGCCGGGATTCAGGCTTCAGAGATTCCCGGAGGAAGTAAGAAACAGTCTGGGGCATAAGGAACACGAACGCGGCCGTTTTTACTCGCAACGTTCAGTGGGCTGTGAAATCAGGTTTGTCACGACTGCAAAGTTCATCAGGATTACACTTTCTGCCGTAGAAGAAGATGGCAGCATCTTTGTATATAAAGGGAATTTCCTTCATTCATATTATCGATTAAAGGCAGGGGTTATTACCACACTGCACCTGGAAGAGCCTCCGAAATTCGGTGAAGTTGTGCCGGAAGCTTTGGAGGGCTATGCTTTTTCTTCCGGGGTATGGAGGATATTATGCGGGAAGGACTGCTGCATGACTTTTCACCATATCGATACTTTTGGACATGGAGTCAGGCCCCCTGAAAAGAAGGAAACTCCCCGGTTACGATGGCTGGCTTACGGCTCTTCCATCACATTCGGGGGAGATAGCGTACTGTACACGAATTCCTACGTTCAGCAGGCTGCGAGAAGAATGAAGGTAGATGTTATGAATAAAGGGATTGCAGGATCTTGTTTTTGTGATGAATCCATCGTACATTACATTGCTGGAAGTGAGGATTGGGATTTTGCTACTTTCGAGCTGGGTGTCAATATGAGAGGGAGGTTTACAGAAGAAGAGTTTGAGCAGCGTGTGAAGTTCTTAATTGACACCGTTATGGATAAAAATCCAAATAAACCTATTATAATAATTGGCATTTACCCCAATGGGGCACAGTATTCCTTGAACCCGGAGAATGTGCTCACAAAAAACAACGTTGAGTTTGTCAATATTTCCAGAAGAATTGTAGCTGAGAAAAAAAGCAGCCACTTGCATTTTATTGAGGGAAAGGATATTTTGACGGATTACTCCGGCTTAAGTACGGACTTGCTTCATCCATCCGATGACGGGCATATTATCATGGGAGAGAATTTAAGCAGAGAAGTAGGAAAAATACTTGGAGATTTGTAGGAAAGCTGATGGTTTTAAGTAGTTTAAATACCGGAAACCTTTAAATAATAGATTGTAATGGTAATTAAGAGAAGGCAATGAAGTGCCACGATGAAATTACCATTATTTTTTTACTCTCCTATAGGCAGTAGAAATTTTTATTGCAAAATTCTAATTATCTGATTTGTTGCTTAATAAAGTGTTTGTTCCAAAAGTAAAACTATGAAAATATTTAGGTGATTTCTAATAAAAAGAATTTAAGGCATGGATATTGTATCTTGTCAATGGAAAGGTTTGGAAATATAATGAAGCCATCTCAACAGTGACAACGATTTATAGAACGGCTTTTATTGTACACCAAATCATCTGTCGGTGGAACGATTTCTGAATATATCTTGTTTAATGAATGAATTTACTATTTAAACCCGTTTCCAATGCATATTGAATCGGTTTTTTTATTATGTGTTTGTCATGTGCAAAAAACAGTTTATGAGGGAAGAAAGGAGGAGCGTAGGTTATCTGAATCAGGAATATTTGAAAGACCGGTTTGGTATAGAAAACTAAAATGTGGAGGGAAATTCTATGGTAAAAGGTAAAAAAGTATCGGTACGACTCATTACAATCTTATTCGTACTAGGGCTTTTAGTTTCAGGCAGCTTCCAGGGGAACCCGTCAACGGTCCTGGCAGCAGAGTCAGCACCTATAGGGTGGGCCGCTTATAATGCCTTGGGGCAGAACGGTACTACCGGAGGGGCAGGAGGAACTACGGTTACGGTGAGTACGCAAGCGGATTTGGAGAAGTATGCCGGAGCATCAGGGAAATATATCATTTATGTAGGAGGAACTATCGATATAACACCAAAAGGCAAATTCATACAGGTTGCATCGGATAAGACAATTTTGGGAAAAGCGGCCGGAGCTACATTGAACTATGGTGGATTACAGATGAAAGGTACGGTGGCAAACCCCGTTAAAAATGTTATCATTAGAAATCTTACGATCAAGGATACCTATGTTGAGGGTGACTGGGATGGAAAGACGCAACCCTGGGACGGTATTAATATGGAACAGGCTCACCATATCTGGGTGGATCATTGTACCATCTCCCATCATTGTGATGGTGCGTTGGATGTAGTGAAGAATTCTAATTATGTAACTGTTTCATGGACTAAGTTTGAAAACCACAACAAAACCCTGGCCATCGGCACCTCTGATGTGGATACTGCACAGACAAGGGTAACGATCCACCATAACTGGTTTAAGGGTGTTAACCAGCGAAATCCCAGAATCAACAACGGAGAGGTGCATGTTTTTAATAATTATTATACAGACATAGGGCAGCAGGGAGGATATGTTTCTGCAGTAGAGAAGGGCGGGGAATTATATTTTGAAAGCAACTACCTTTCCAACTGCCCGAAAACCCTTTTGCGAAGTGATGATACTGCAAACATTTACGAAAAGAACAATGTCTATGTAAACAGTGGGACTCCTGCAACAGGAGGAACCGTCTTCAATCCGGCCACTTTTTATAATTATGCCTGCGATTCAGCCGCCAATATACCTTCCATTGTGGAAAATGGGGCTGGGAGAGGTAAAATTACCTTTTAACAAAAACATCACAAGGAGGTGTATTGTATGAAAATAAAAATCGCTTTGCATAGTATTCTTATAGCAGCGTTAATGCTTCTGATTGTTCCATCTGCAGCTTTTGCCTATACGGTCAATATCACTGTTGCCAAGGACGGAAGCGGAAACTTCACTACGGTTCAAGCTGCATTGGACTCTATCCCGTCCAATAATTCAAGTAGAAAAATAATCTATATAAAAAATGGTACTTACAAGGAGAAGATACGGGTGACCAAACCCTATATCAGCTTGATCGGCCAAAGCAAGGACAGTACCATTATCACCTATGATGATCATGTAGACACCAGCAAATCCGATGCCTACAATGCGGAAACGCCTACAGTAATCATTACGGGAAAGGACTTTACAGCGGATACCATCAAGTTTGAAAATACAGCAGGACAGATTGAGCGTGCCAATGCAGTAAAAATAAATGCCGATAAAGCTGCGTTTTATAGCTGCAGAATTATCGGAGGTCAGGATACCTTGTACCTGTATCCCAGTGGCGGACAAAGGGCGTACTTTAATACCTGTACAATTGAAGGTGATGTGGATTTTATCTATGGCGGGATGATTGGTGCTTTTGATCACTGTGAAATCCGGTCTAACAGCGGCGGTTATATCACTGCGGCTTCCACTCCCCAAACCCAGCAGTACGGCTTTCTCTTTCATGGATGTACGCTTACCGGCACCGGGTCTGCTACCACCGGATCCGTGTATTTGGGCAGGCCGTGGAGACCCTATGCCAGCGTATTGTTTAGAAACTGCACCATGGGTTCCCATATCAACCTTACAGGCTGGAATAACTGGGGCAATGCAGCAAATGAGGCCACAGCAAGATTTATGGAATATGAGAACTCCGGGGCAGGATGGGATGTTTCCAAACGGGTGCCATGGACAAAAATACTTACCGGCACTCAGGCCGCAAGCCACACCATCATAAACTATATGAAAGGAACCGATAACTGGAATCCTACCAGTAGACCGTATTAACAAAACTGAATATATATCGTCAAGGTACGGCAAAAATACTTTGCGCCTTTGATAAAGACCTATAGCAGATGCCGTTGGAGCGGTTTGAACTACTCCAATGGCATCTGCTTTTTATATTCGGATGGAGAAACTTTTTCCCTTTCCATAAAGGCTTTATAAAAATGGCTGTAGTTGGAAAAACCAACGCTCTGCGCAATTTCTTTTGCAGATAGGTCTGTATCGCGAAGGAGGTTTAAGGCGATTTCCATGCGGGTATGCAGCAGCTTCTGCTTGAAAGACATGGAATAAAACTGTTTCATCAGCCTGTCAAGCTGGCGGGTGCTGACGCCCAGTTCCTTAGCCAGTACTGGCGCTTTCAGCTTCCTGTCATAGTTTCTGAAGTAATCATCGATCATTACCCGCCTTTTATCGTAGGAAAGCTTTCCAGGGATATCATATCCGGCTTTTTTTACGGCGGAAAAGCTCCTTGCCGCATTTACAATGATTTGTGCAGCCAGGCTTTGCATATTGCTGTAATATCCGAGAATCCGGTTTTCAATTTCCCAGTAAAGCTTTTCAAAAAGCGAAAAGGTTGAGAATTCATCCTTTCCATACCAAAAGCTGGTTTTCTGCAGAATGGCGGTAATTGCATCGATCTCACTGCTGTTATAATAGTTGAAATTCGGGTGTCTTTCCTTTTTGATTTCAAATTCGAAGTTCAAGCAATATTCCGACATGGGCTGGTTGCCGTCTGCGACCTGCTCATGAAGTATACCGGGTCCCGTAAGGTAAAAAGTACCGGGTGTTATGTTGTACTGTTGGTGCTGCACTTTAAGAAGTCCCTCACCCTGTGGAATATAGTGAAGCTCATAGGTGCTGTGGCTATGAGAGCCGAAATATCTGTGGGGGACAGGAGGTTCGTAATTAATGTTGACAATGTTGATTTCCAGATACCCCAATAGAAATTTTATGTTTTTATCGCTGAACAAAAGCCTCTTATTCTTGTCCATCCCACTCACCTCCAATATTTTTATACATACTAGTATATTCGGCATCGGACATAAAAATCCTTTCTATTTAGGACGCAAAATATAAAAATATGTCTTGTTTTGATATTCTATATAAAAAAAGATTATATTAGAATTAAAGCATAATAATTCGATGGAGGGAAAACAACAATGGTTAAAGGAGAATTAAAATCCAGCAATGTAATTGTGAGGCATCCGGCAAACCCGATACTTACGGCTAAAGATGTGCCTTATAAGGCGGATCTCATATTTAATGCAGGGGTAACCAAGTATGAAGGCAAATATGTAATGGTATTTAGAAATGATTATGGTTATACAAAAAGCGGTCCCTTCGGCTTTGAAGGGACAAACCTGGGCTTGGCGTACAGCAAGGATGGGATTAACTGGGAAGTTCAGTCAAAGCCATGCTTTGAGTTAAAAGATGAAGAAATCATTCGTGCCTACGACCCAAGACTCACGGTTATCGATGGCCGCTGCTATATGTGTTTTGCAGTAGATACGAAGCATGGGTTGAGAGGCGGGATCGCTGTTACCGATGACTTTGAAAATTTCGAAATTCTGAGCATGACGCTTCCCGATAACAGAAATATGGTACTCTTTCCAGAGAAGGTTAACGGAAAATACGTGAGACTGGAGCGCCCGTTCCCTGTCTACAGCCGCGGGGGTAAAGATCGATTTGACCTTTGGATGTCCGATTCGCCGGATATGAAATATTGGGGAAATTCAAATCTCGTACTGGCTGTGGAGAATGTTCCCTATGCCAATGACAAGATCGGACCTGGCGCTCCGCCCATTAAGACGGAGAAGGGCTGGTTGACTACTTTCCATACAGTGGATATCGATCCTGAAAGAGGAAAGAACGGCTGGGAGGATTTCTGGAAGAAACGCTATGCAGCAGGGATCATGCTCCTTGATTTGGATGATCCCTCAAAGGTCATCGGTATGAGCAAGGAGCCGCTCATAGCACCGGAGGCTGACTATGAAACCAAAGACGGATTTAGAAATGATGTTATTTTCCCAGGCGGAATGATTTTGGAAGAATCCGGGGAAGTGAAGATATACTATGGTGCAGCGGATACGGTAGAATGCCTGGTAACTGCACATATGGATGATCTGGTGAATTTGTGTGTAAGTAAAAAGTAAGAGGGGACTGTCCCGGAAATGACTTATATACAATCGAATCGACTAAGGTCCATCCGAATTTGTATAGCAATAACGAATAGAAAAGGTAAAATTAACGGAAGCTGCAGGAAGATATTATTGCAGCTTCTATTTTTCTATTTGTATTTTGTTTTGAAAAACTTTTCGTTGCGGGCATTTTGAAGTTATTTTGTTTATGGGAACCGAATATTAATACACTATGTACCATTCTTAGAATCGCAGGGAGGAGGGATTTTGCATGGGGGACAAAAATCCTAAGAAGACACCGAAGAAAGCGAAGGCAACGGAAAAAAAAGGAGCGGCTTCGGCTTCAAAATCTGCACAGGGAAAAAAACCAAAATAATCACTCCGCTGAGACTTGGGACATGCTTGATGCATAATAAAACATGTGTCCGAGTCTCATTTTTTATTAGCCGGTAGCTGCTTGTCCCTTAATGGGGTGATTCTTTGCCAATATCTGCTCGTTGATTAACATAAAGTAATCATGTAAAATTGTCAATAAGAGCGATCATATAATCATTATAACGCACTTTAAATAGAAGCCGACAATCTCTGTTTTTTTACGTATATAGTAGTAAAATACTTTTAGGGGGACAATTATATGAAGAAGAAACTTATCACAACAGCAGTAATTGTAGTAGGATGTGCAGTGCTCCTTGCGGTGTTTAATCCGTTTACAGTGGTAGATGCAGGGCATACAGGTGTTGTTGTTAATCTGGGTGCTGTTTCAGATAAAACCTTCACGGAAGGCTTCCACTTTAAAGTGCCCGTCATTCAAACCGTAAAGCAGGTGGATAACCGTATTCAGAAACTGGAAGTTGATACAGCCTCCGCTTCAAAGGATTTGCAGACGGTAAAAAGCAAAATTGCCGTGAATTTTAGAGTGAAACCGGAACAATCCGCTTATCTCTATAAGAATGTCGGTATTCGATACGAAGAGACCATCATCTCCCCTGCCACACAGGAAATCATCAAGGCTGTTACTGCGCGATATACGGCGGAACAGCTGATTACCGACAGGCAAAAGGTCAGTGATGATATGAAACAAATGCTGACAGAAAAGGTAGGCGCTTATGGGCTGGTCGTCGATAATCTCAACGTGATTAACTTTGATTTCAGCGAAGAATTCAACAAGGCCATTGAAGCGAAGCAAACTGCACAACAGCTGGCGCTTAAGGCGGAACAGGATTTGACCAGGGTAAAGGTGGAGGCGGAGCAAAAAGTGGCACAGGCTGAGGCGGAAGCAAGAGCTTTGAAAGCCCAAAGACAGGAGATTACACCTGACTTGCTGAAGTTAAGGGAGATCGAGGCAACCATGAAAGCCATTGAAAAATGGAATGGTCAAATGCCGCAGTATGTGGGTGGTAGTGAAGGTACCATATTTAATATACCTACAAAGTAAAGTTTGAGTAAAAGTATTCAGTTTCAATGATGAATAGATTTTCAAATAAGACTGCCGGAAACCGGCAGTCTTGTTTATATTATAAATAGATGAGTATGGGGCAGGAAAAGTATTCAAATGATAAGAATTAGCAGAAATAACCTCCCGTAATCCCTCGTGGTAAGGAAAAGGTGCTTTTGGTCAATTTGCAGCAGTTTGTATGTGATGATATAATGAACTCGTTGTAAAAACTAACAGTACCTTGTTAAAAGCAATGACATTTTCGCACAAATGCATAGGTAGTGCAGGGAACGGTAGAAATGAAAAGGGGGGATCGGCTATGAACAAGGAAGATTTTACCAGTGAAATAATGCAAATTGATGTAGTAGATACACATTCCCATCTTATAGGAGATCGTCTGGCTGCCAAGGATTTTTGGCAGATTGGGGAATACTTCTGGTTGCTGCTTGAACTCCAGGCAGGGGGATATCCGAAAGACCCGGCACAATTATCGGAAGAAAAAAGGATTGAAGCCTATGTAAAGGCCTTTAATTCTACCAGGAATACTTCTATGAACTGGGTTGTGAGAGAAATATTCAAAAATTTGTACAATATCGATATAAAGAATGAAAAAAGCATACGGCTGGCGGACGAGGCTGTGCGTTCGACTGTATTGCAGCCGGATTGGGCGCAGAAGGTGGCGGACAGTCTTTCTATCAAAAAGGTGGTTGTAAATAACCCGGAACATATGGATTTCAAGAATCTGCCCAATACCTGTGTTTTTATTCCGCGAATTGATGGGCTGCTGAATCAGTGGACCAGAAAAGCTTTTGAATCTGAGAATCAGGCAGATGTGATGGCGGAAGTATCCGGTGAGATGGAAAAGCTGCTGGCCGATTGCAGGCTAAGAGGCTGCAAGGGTATAATGACAACACTTCGCCCCTTTGCTCTGAGAACTTATGGGAACGGAACAAGTTTGAAAAGATCAGGAAATACAAAAGATGAAATTACTGTAGCTCTTCTTCATGAATTATGCAAATCAGCAGAAAAGCATAACCTTTTTATTCAGTTTTTCCTTGGTGTGGAGCATGGTTGGAGCAGTAATACGGGTGCACCGGTAAACGATCCGAATCGAATCCTCAACCTGCATGGACTCTTCGACCAATACCAGTGTAAATTTGAGCTGGTTGTAGCTACGGAGATCAATACGATGGATGTAGTCCAGGCTGCGAGATTGTTCCCCAATGTACATGCCGGGGGACTCTGGTGGTTTACCTTCCGGCCCAGTATTTTCATGGAGTGTATGCAAAGACGTTTTGAGGCGTTACCGCCTTCCAGCAGCTCTTTAATTGTATCGGACGCGCGGTGTATTGAATGGTGTTACGGTAAAACCCTCTTAATAAAAAAGCTGGTGGCGGATTATCTTTACGAGCAGGTACAAAAGGGATGGGTGGATAGAAATGAAGCTTTATGGATCGCAAGAGAATGGCTTTATGAAAGTGCCGCATCCCGGTATGGAATAGAGTGACGGTAGAAAATATGTAGGGAGGGGACAAATCCAATGCTGCCGATGAATCGGCTAAGCGATTGCATACTGTAAATTTCTGGGGGAATTATAGAAGCTATGAGGTATAAAGCATACCTCGTAGCTTTATATATACATCCGAAGTAAACGACGTTGGTCCATGAAAATCAAAAGTGGCACTCAGAACTCATTGTTCCACCTTTCTCTTGTATTCGAAATCATAATGACAGTTTGCTGCATTATAAAATATTTCATAGCAGAATATATTTAAATTTCTCATTGAAAACCTTTTTAATCGGTTTAGTGAAATCTCCTTTTCCTATGGCGCCAATGGATTCGTATTTTTCCTTTTCAAACTTTTTAGCTATTTCCGCTGCCTGTTCCATATATAGATTATTATTTATATCTTCCTTCCATGCTGCAGGATGATCCCCTTTGCAGAACACTCTCTCCACGCTGCAAAAAACGTGACCCGACACAATCTTATAGGCGATAAGCGTCATAGGCACCAAACTGCTGCTTTCGGGTAATTTCTCTATGTCTTTATATTCCTTTAGCCTGCTTAATATTTTTTTGATTTCTATATTATAAGCTGCACTTCCGTTTGCAGAAGCTAAAAATTTTTTCATTATGCTATTGTAATCCTGTTTTTTCTCAACGGAAAGAAAGGCATCCATACGTTCCTTCGCATGAATAATTCTATATTCTGCATTCCAAATGCTTAACTTGTTTGCAGTATTACCCATTTCCAGTGATGATATTTCATTATATGTCGAATCACAAAGGATGTTATAAATAATGTTTTCAAGGCTTCCGTTTTCCATAGGAGTCCTCCTTTCTTCCGCAAGGATTTTACATGTTTTTTGTTGGTTGTGAGCTTTATACGGCCAATCTGTCCATTACCTTTCTCAACGGGTTTTTAAACAAATCCAAAACAGGTCCGAAAATTAACACGCAGATAATTGTTCCTTCGCGTATAGTAAGTTCTGTCTTAAATAGAAAAGTAAAAATTAGTATGGTAATAATAAAGCCAATATCGGCTGTCTGCCGTAATCTTCCCATTGGCTTTCCACATCGATCCGCGAGTATATGGCAGAACCCTTCCAAGGGAGTTCTTATAAACCGCGTTTCCATGATGATCACTACTCCCAAAGCTACAATAATA
The DNA here is from genome assembly GCA_023419605.1 of Bacillota bacterium. Lineage (GTDB taxonomy): Bacteria > Bacillota > Clostridia > Acetivibrionales > JAEZXR01 > JAEZXR01. The sequence continues at coordinate 56,774 of JAEZXR010000032.1, forward strand.
TAGGCAGCTATGCTGGTTAAGATACGAAGCGGATAGCTCACGATATATACATTGGCAAACAGGATATAGATGAAAAAATTAAGTGCGATTCCGCCTAAGAAAACATTGAAAAACTGGAGTAATTCAATCAACTTAAAATTCTGCCTTTCCATCAATAATTGCCCTACTATGCAGGCGGAATTAAACAGGATGGATATCGTTCCCACTTTAACGCCGGTCATATTGGATACCGCTAAAGACATAGCATCCCAAGGGCCTAACCCAACGGCTGCTTTTATAGCCAAACAAAAACCGAAATATACAATCAGGTTACCCAGCATTAAAAAGATCATTTTCTTGAAATAAGTTATACATCTTACCTTTTTACTTTCCTTAAGGGCATCGTCTGTTACTTGTTTCATGCAATCACACCTTTAAAAAGTAGAACTTGTATTCTTTTCTTATTATCAGTATAATAGCATTGTGGTTTGTTATCTATAAAAATCTTGCCTATATTCATAACAATATTGCGCATGGAGGATTTTATGAAGAAGATATTAAAAATAGGAGAGAATTTTTTTGAAGAAAAAATCCATGGTGATTATTGCTTTCCCTTTGAGATTAGTTATGATACCTTATCTGCGTTTGAACACGGCTTTTTAGACTGTCATTGGCATCCGGAACTGGAGTTTTCAGTTATTTTGGATGGAGCCATGGAATATCAGGTAAATGACACTGTATATGGAGCAACAAAAGGCTGCGGAATCTTTACTAATGCAAATAGCCTCCATACAGCCAGAGCCTGCGAAGGCCAGGATTGTACTTATATAGCTGTCATATTTAATCCGGTTTTAATCTTCGGTCATGAAAATAGTGCCGTTGAAAAAAGATACGTGGATATCATCGTAGGTTCCCCTAAGTTTTCCTCCTTGTACCTGGATCCGGCCTGTGGCTGGCAGAAGCAGATAATACAGCTGCTTCTGGATATCAATACTCTTTATCAAGACCAGGAAATCTGTTATGAACTGCTAATCAAGAGCAAGCTGTGTGAACTTTGGTCGATTCTATATAAGGGATTCCAATCCATGCTTCAAAACGCTACTATACCCGCTTCCAAGGATATTTCGCGGTTAAAACAAATGTTAAACTATATTCATAACAATTATAATGAAAAACTTACTTTGGACAATATTGCTTCTGCCTGTAATATCAGTAAAAGCGAATGCTGCCGCTTCTTTAAAAAAATGATACGGCAAACGCCCTTTGAATACCTTTTAAATTATCGTATCCAAAAAAGTATTCCCTTATTATTGGATGAAACTTTAAATATTACTGAAATCGCCGAAAGGGTTGGATTCGCCAATGCAAGCTACTATTCGGAAATTTTCAGGAGATATATGAGCTGTTCTCCAACGGAATACAAGAAACTGCGTTAAACCGTAGGGCATGGTAAGCAATTTCGGATATCCTCCAATTTACCATCATGTCGCAAGTGCGTCTTACACTGGTAAATTTGCTTTCTAAAAGATTTACTGAAAAAGAATAGTAATTTGGAAGAACAATATATACTGCCGTGCTTGTTTCCTGTATAATAGGAACAAAAGTGTACTCCGCAGACCAACTGTACAATGTAGGATGGAGCTTAGCTAATTCGACATTCGCACAGCCCCGGAATCATTGGCTATGCGAACGCCAAATTAGCAGTTACCGGTCCTATTACATATAGTAAGCAAAAGGCAGAGTGCGAGGTGCACGGGAAGGGACACTGAAAACAAGGGAATAAGAGAGTGTCCGCGCTGTATAATAAGGTGAAGGGAAAGATACTGTGAATATATTATCCGCGGAAAAAATATCGAAAAGCTACAGTGAAAAAATATTATTTGATGATATATCCTTAGGCATTAATGAGGGCGACAAAATCGGCGTCATCGGTGTCAATGGAACAGGAAAATCAACACTTTTGAAGGTGATTGCAGGAATAGAGACAATGGATGCCGGTAGAATCATAACCGGAAATAGTGCAACTATTGAGTATTTACCGCAGAATCCCTTTTTCGAAGAAGGTACGACAGTACTCCAGCAAGTCTTTAAAGGGAATTCTCCTATGATGGAGTTGCTCAGGGAGTACGAAGACACGCTCCGGAAGGTGAATGAGAATCCCGGTGATAACCGTTTTGAAAAAAGGTTGGTTGCCTTAACCCAAAGGATGGACAGCATGGGCGCCTGGACGCTGGAAAGCGAGGCCAAAGCAATTCTGACCCAGTTGGGAATTCACGATTTCCAGGCCAATGTCAAAACTTTGTCCGGCGGACAAAGAAAAAGAGTTGCCATGGCAAGTGCTTTGATCAGTCCGGCAGACTTACTGATTCTGGACGAGCCTACAAACCATATTGACAATGATACGGTGGACTGGCTGGAAAACTATCTGCACAAAAGGAAGGGCGCACTGCTCATGGTTACCCATGACAGATACTTCCTTGACAGGGTTGTAAATCGTATAATCGAGCTGGATCGGGGAAAACTTTACAGCTATCAGGCAAACTACAGCAGCTTTTTGGAAATGAAAGCCGAACGAGAGGAAATGGAGCAGTCCTCCGAAAGAAAGCGGCAAAATCTTTTGCGCAATGAATTGGAGTGGATTCGAAGAGGGGCAAAGGCCCGTTCCACGAAGCAAAAGGCTCGAATCGAGCGTTTTGAAAAGCTGCAGGATGAACAGGCACCGGCTAGCCTGGGTAATGTGGAAATGATTGCAGGCTCCTCGCGGCTGGGTAGAAAGACCATTGAACTGGAGAAGATCAGCAAAAGCTTTTCAGGGGTTGAAGTCATTAAAGATTTCAGCTATATTGTCCTGCGGGATGACCGGATCGGAGTCATCGGTCCCAACGGCAGGGGAAAATCAACCCTGCTGAATATCGTTGCCGGTCGATTGAACCCGGATAAAGGAAGTATATCGACCGGAGAGACGGTTAAGATCGGTTTTTTCACCCAGGAAAATGAGGGAATGAACGAAAACCTGCGCGTGATTGAATATATCCGGGAGGAAGCAGAGTACCTTGTGACGGCGGAGGGCAGCCTCAGTGCTTCGCAGATGCTGGAAAGGTTTTTATTCCCTCCGGGTGTACAGTGGACTCCTATCAGCAAGCTATCCGGAGGAGAGAAGCGGCGGCTTTATCTTCTGCGCATATTGATGGGGGCTCCGAATATTCTGCTGCTGGATGAGCCGACCAATGACCTGGATATTCAGACGCTCACTTTGCTGGAAAGTTATCTGGATGATTTTGCGGGTGCTGTAATGGTAGTTTCCCATGACCGGTATTTTCTGGATAGGGTAGCGGAAAGAATTTTTTCCTTTGAGGGAAATGGGGAAATTAAACAATTCGCAGGCAATTATTCCGATTATCGAGAAATCTCACAGCGAACGGAGTCGGAACGGGATAATACCCGACTAAAAACCGAAACGGATAAAAAAAGCAGCACTACAGAAAATACGAAGGAAAAGCCGCTGAAATTTTCCTACAAAGAGCAAAAAGAGTTCGAGCAGATTGACAGCGTCATTGCCGGGTTGGAAAAAGAGCTGGAGGAAGTAAGCCGGCGGATGAATGAATCTTCCAGTGATTTCGGGAAGCTGCAAGAACTGCTGCATCAAAAGGAAGAACTGGAAAAGCAGCTTGAAACTGCAATGGAACGCTGGGTTTATTTGAATGAACTTGCAGAAGAAATCGATAAAAATAAGAAAGGTATGTAAGGAGATCGGAATGGCGGATACATTTTATGAATTGAACTTGAAGCCGGCACTTGTGACAGCGCTGGAAAAAGAGAAAATAACCACCCCTACGGAAATACAGCAAAAGGTGATTCCGGAATTATTGAAGAATAAGGATATAATTGCACAATCGGAGACGGGTACCGGCAAAACTCTGGCTTACCTGCTTCCCTTGTTTGAAAAGATAAATCCCGACCTTCGGGAGATGCAGGCGATTATTTTGGTACCGACCCATGAGCTTGCCATACAGATCCAGCGCCAGATGGAACGGTTGGCCGAAAACTCGGAAATCGGGATAAGTTCAACGCCCATCATCGGGAATGTTAATATTGCCCGGCAGATTGAAAAATTAAAGGAAAAGCCTCATATTATCGTGGGTTCTTCCGGAAGGATTCTGGAATTAATTAAAAAACGGAAAATATCGGCGCATACCATTAAAACCATTATCCTGGATGAGGCTGACCGGCTCATGGATAAAAATAACCTGGAGAGTGTGAAGGCGGTCGTTAAAAGCACCTTGAAGGAAAGGCAGATGATGCTGTTTTCCGCTACCATTTCCAAAGAGACCCTTGATAAAGCAAAGGAAATGATGAAGGAGCCGGAAGTTATACGTGCGGAGGCACAGGCTTCCGTTCCGTCAACCATTGAGCATGTTTATTTTATGGCAGAACAAAGAGACAAGGTGGAGGTGCTGCGAAAGCTCACAAGGATCATGAATCCGCAGCGTGCCATTGCATTTGTAAATAAAAGTGAAGAAATTGAAATTTTGGCTGCAAAGCTGAAACATCACGGATTAAACGCGGAAGCAATTCATGGAGCCAATTTCAAACTGGAGCGAAAAAAGATCCTGGAGGATTTCCGGGCAGGGAAGATACAGGTTCTTGTAGCTTCCGATATCGCTGCTCGGGGGCTGGATATTGAAGGGGTTACCCATGTTATAAATGTGAGCATGCCGGAAGATCCGAAGGACTATTTACATCGTGTAGGAAGAACCGGCAGAAAGGGCCTGACCGGAACTGCCGTCTCCATTGTGACTGACCGGGAACTGCCCTTGATTCAGATGTATGAGAAGTCCTTTCAAATCAGTATTGCTCCTAAAGATATGTACTCTGGACAGATTATTACTCCAGGAGACAGAAAAGCCTTGAAAAAGGCACCTCGTCCGCAGGATGGAGCAAAAAAGGAAAAGGTGTTTAAGCCGGGGAAAAAATATTAAAAATAAATTTGAGTTTACATATAGGTAACGAACTTTAAACCTAAATAAATCGGAGCAGAAAAACATCCGGCAGTTGGGATGGTTTTCTGCGGAGTAAATTCAACTTTAAAGTTCGTTATTCATAAGGTGATGCAAAATAATTAGCTGGTCTTTTGTGTGGGAGGGGGACATTTGTGGCAACTTTTGCCTTTGTTTCGGATTTTGATGGAACATTGACCCAGCGGGATTTTTATCATATCATCATCGATAAATACCTGGAGGACTGGGGACGAAAATATTACGAGGACTGGAAAAGAAATAACAAAATCAATGTAGAATTTCTGAATAAGATATTCGGCTCCATCGGCAGGCTGGAAGAGGAGATACGGGAAGATATTCATCAAATCCCGATCGATGAATATGCTGTAAAGTTTATTAAAAAAGTACAGGCGAAGGGTGGCCGCTTTTATATACTCAGTGCCGGTACTTCCTATTATATTGAGATTTTGCTTGAGCACCTGGGTATAAAAGAGGTTACAGTCATATCCATGAAAGGCTGCTATAAAAATGGAGGGATTGAAATAACGCCGGATCCAACCAGTCCCTATTACTCTGAAGTATTCGGACTGAATAAGCGACGGGTGATCGAGGACCTTAAAAAGGAATATGACCGCGTGTTTTTTGCCGGAGACAGCGAGCCGGATTTGGAAGCTGCAAAAGCTTCTGATCTGGCTTTTGCAAAAAGCGAGCTTAAGGAATTGCTCCGCAGGGAGAAATACAAATTTGTTCCCTTTGAAGGCTATAGGCAGATTGATTCTTATATGGATGAAAATGGGTGGGAGTAGGCTGCTTTCAGCAATATGAAAATTATTTTTTTATAGTGGGTGATTGTACCGTAAAGGCGAATAAAGTATAATTATGGTATATTTTGTTTTATAATAAGGGGGAAAATAAAATGCCAATGATAGATATGCCTTTGGAGAAGTTGAAGGAATACCGGGGAATCAACCCGTGTCCGGCTGATATCGATCAATACTGGGAGGATGCCATCGCGGAAATGAGGTCAGTAGACCCTCAGGTGGAGTTGGTGCCCAGCGAGTTTCAAGTTCCTTTTGCAGAGTGCTTTGATTTGTACTTTACAGGCGTGAGGGGAGCCAGGGTTCACGCAAAATATTTGCGTCCTAAGAATGCTGCAAAGCCTCATCCTGCCGTACTGCAGTTTCACGGTTACGCTGGCAGCAGTGGAGACTGGCAGGATAAACTTTCTTACGTGGCAAACGGATATGCAATCGCTTCCATGGATTGTCGCGGGCAGGGTGGCAAATCCGAGGATGTGGGAGGCGTAGTTGGCAATACCCTTCGAGGCCATATCATCCGCGGATTGGATGACAAACCCGAAAATTTGCTGTTTCGGCATATCTTCCTGGATACTGCCCAGTTGGCCAATATTATTATGTCCATGCCGGAAGTCGATGAGAACAGAGTCGGCGCTATAGGAGGCTCTCAGGGAGGTGCGCTTACTTTGGTCTGCGCGAGTCTGGAACCAAAAATTAAGAGACTGGCACCGGTGTTTCCTTTCTTGTGCGACTATAAAAGAGTCTGGCAGATGGATTTGGCAAAAGACGCTTATGAAGAGCTGAGAATCTATTTTAGAAATTTTGACCCGTTGCATAAGAGAGAAGATGAAATATTTACAAAACTGGGTTACATCGACCTGCAATATATCGTGAAGAGAATTCGTGGAGAGGTTTTGATGGCAACAGGGCTCATGGATACCGTCTGTCCGCCTTCTACACAGTTTGCTGCCTATAATAAAATAACAGCTCCTAAAAATATGGTCATATATCCTGATTTCGGACATGAGGGACTTCCGGGATTTAACGATATGACGTACCAATTTATGTTGGGACTGTAGGAGAACATAATATACCGGCTTGTTTGGCAAGGAATTAATTTTAATAATTTATAGCTATACAAAAAAGGAATGCGCTGCGCATTCCTTTTTTGTATACATCAATTTTATGTACGGATTAAAAATCTGCTGCAATAATACTGAAACATACCGTAGGTTCACATAAAAGCCGTGAAGCGGTAAAAGAAAGATCATTGTTTAGACAAAGCGGAAAAAATTTATCACTATCTTTTTAAAACTGCAAGGAATCGGACTGCACTGTATTGTTCCTTTGAAAAATAGAATATAAAACAAAACCGGCTGATAAAATCAGCCGGCTCCTATTTATTAGCATGAAGAATGGATAATAGATGACCAGTCCATATCCAAGATAATTATAGCCACAATATACCAACATGTCAAGAAAAATTTAGCAATTTTAGCTCCACTAGGGCCGTTGGCAATAGGAAAATTACAACAGGGTTGAAAATCTTTTGAAGAAATAGTAATATAGAAGATATTAATGCGAACAAACTTTATGGAGAAAGGATACAGCATGCTGATATTATTTACTTTTGCATTTAATATAATATTGCTTGCTGCGATAGTGGCGGGTGCGACTTCTCTGAGAAAAGGTCCTGTTTCAGGCGGGATTCAGCTTCTTTTGGAAAAGACGGCAGCGGTGTATGAGTATGCTGTCTATTTGGCTGCAATTCAGTTGGGCCTTGCCGTTATTTTTTTCTTTCATTCCATATCCAACCACAGGATTATTACGCTGGACATCCTGTACAAATTCAGCCTCCTGATGCTTATTATATTTCAAAATTTAAAGGAACCTGAGACCCTCCCTTGTTCAAGTATGTAACTGGCGATGCAGTTTTTGCAATGCTTTGAAGAGCATGACCAAATCAAACATGCCAAAAGCTGTTTGGCTTTAATTGTTTTGTTCAGAGCTTGAAAATTTGGGGAGGTTTTTATTTTGGGAATCATTTCGGATTTTAAAAGAATAAAGGACAGATTGGAGCACGGTCCTGTTGAGCGTGATCTTTACGAATACAGAGAAATCCTTGGAAAAGTTAATCAAATTGATTTCAGCCGATTCAATGACACGGAAATAAAGGAAAAGTCACAAAAGCTCATGGAGCAGGTGAGAAACGGGATGAATCCGGACAGCATTTTACCCCAAGCTTTTGCTTTGGTACGTGAGGCTGTCAAGCGTGTCCTTGGGCTTTTTCCCTTTGATGTACAGTTGATGGCGGGCATCGCCATGAATAAAAGAAGGATGGTTGAAATGCAGACTGGAGAGGGAAAAACACTTGCGGCTGTTTTCCCGGCGTATTTGAACGCACTTCCCGGAAGCGGCGTGCATGTATTAACCTTTAATGATTACCTTGCAAAACGAGATGCCGAATGGATGGGGCCTGTATACCGTTTCCTGGGGCTGCGGGTAGGGTATGTGCGGGAAGGAATGGACATAACGGAAAGAAAGGATGCCTATGCTTGTGATATCACCTATCTGACTGCAAAGGAGGCTGGCTTTGATTACCTGCGGGATTGTTTATGCTATGAGAAAACAGAGATGGCTCATAGGGGGTTTCACTATGCCCTCCTTGATGAGGCGGATTCCATTCTCATTGACGAGGCCCGGATCCCTCTTGTCATCGCAGGGAGTGTTTCTGCCGAAGAAGGTCTTTCGGAGCAAATGGCAGTGTTGGTCAAAAGCCTTGAAACAGGGATTGATTTTGCACTGGATGAGTACGGTCGAAATGTCAATTTAACAGAACGCGGTATTTCAAAAGTAGAGGAGATATTGCACTGCGGGAACCTATACGCTACCCGGAATCTGGATAAATTAACGGCACTGAATGCCGCGCTTCATGCAGAGGCTCTCCTTAAAAAAGATGTGGACTATATCGTGCGAAATGACCATATTGAATTGATCGACGAGTTTACAGGCCGTGTTGCCGACAAACGACATTGGCCGGACGGATTGCAGGCTGCCATTGAGGCAAAGGAGGGACTGGGGGCTCAGTCCGAAGGGAGGATACTGGGGTCCATAACGCTTCAAAATTATCTGAAGTTATACAAAGGAATTTGCGGGATGACGGCTACTGCCAGAACCTCGGCAGAGGAGTTGATGGAATTTTACAGACTGGAGGTTGTGATGATTCCGTCCAACAAGCCTTGTATCCGGGTAGATCACCCGGACATGGTTTATGCGACCCGTGAGGATAAAAATAATGCAGTCATCGAGGAGATAAAAAGGGAACATGCTGCTGGCCGGCCTTTACTGATTGGTACAGCAAGTATCGAGGAGTCGGAAAACCTGGCGGAACTGCTTTTCAAAGAAGGAATGGAATGCAGGGTTCTCAATGCAAAGAATGATGAGTTGGAAGCGGGGATCATCGCCAGAGCTGGAGAGCTCGGAGCTATTACAGTTTCTACCAACATGGCAGGCCGGGGAACCGACATCCGCCTTGGCGGACCCCAGGAAGACGATAGGGAAAAAGTGGTGGAACTGGGAGGGTTGTATGTGATCGGCACAAGCCGTCATGAGAGCAGGAGAATTGATAATCAGCTTCGAGGACGGGCCGGTCGTCAAGGAGATCCGGGTGAGTCACGTTTTTTTATCAGTCTGGAGGATGATCTGGCCGAGAAATATGGAATCGGTCGGCTAATTCCGGAGGAGTTCAAAAAAACAGAGGAGGGAAACTTCCTAAACGGCCGGTTTGTAAATCATAGAATCAATCATGTTCAAAAGTTGATCGAAGGCCAAAACACGGATACGCGCCGTACCTTGGGCCGATACTCCATTGTTTTGGAGGAACAGCGGAAAATTGTCCAAAACAGAAGACTGGCGGTACTGCTGAGGGAAGGGCCGGTATCGGTATTGGCTGCGGAATGCCCGGAAATGTATGCACGGCTGAAAATGGAAATTGGAGAAACGGTTTTACGTAGGGTAGAGAAATATATTGTGCTGTACCAGATTGATAAGTTCTGGGCAGATCACTTGGAGTTTTCGACCTATATACAGGATGGCATTCATCTGGTAGGCATTTGTGGAAAGAATCCATTGGATGAGTTTCACAAATCGGTGATTGGAGCCTTTGAAGATATGGGTAAGCGTATTGCCGAAGCAGTTGTGGAAACCTTTAATACCGTCCGGTTATCGAAGGATGGCGTAGATTTTGAAAAGGAGGGTCTGAAAAGACCTACTTCTACCTGGACCTATATGGTTAGTGATGATTATTTTATTAACAACCTAGGTGCGAAGATGATCAATGGAGGTAGCCAGGGATTTGCTTCCATGGCAGCGGCTTTCTCTGGGCCTATGGTACTGGGTGTGTTGATTTATGAGCGGTTTTTTAAAAAGAAAGTAAAATAGAAATTAAAAAAGTGAGGAGCTATGTTTAACATGCCTATGTTAAACATAGCTCCTCACTTTTTTATTAATAAAAAATAAAAATTTATTGATTATCGATAATAATATATTGATAAATGATGAATTTTAGAATATACTAATATTCGTGATCCATTGCGATATTGGAGGAGGTTACAGAATGGTAATTATTGGGGAGAAGGGGCTGTCGGGTATTGTAAAGCGGCTGCTTGATCTGATTTTTTTAGGAGGTATTGGTATATTCATAAGTCTTCCGTGGTCCTTGCCATGGTATATGGAAACCATTTACCGCGATAGCAATGAAAACTATTATTTTCTGCTTGGGTTCCTTTACATATCAGGCTTTGTGTGTTTGGTACTGGTAAACGAAGTTCGTAAGATTTTTAAGACTCTTAACCGGAGAAATCCATTTATGATGGATAATGTGAAGAGTTTAAACCGCATCGCAGTATCCTGTTTTTTAATTGCTGCTGCTTATGTCGTTAAAATATTTTTTTATAATTCAGTATTAACGATGATTCTTACCATGGTTTTCATCATTGCCGGGCTTTTTTCCATTGTTTTGGCGGAGGTATTCCGGCAAGCCGTGGAAGTAAAGGAAGAAAATGATTTGACCATCTGAGGGAAGGAGGCTGACAATGGCGATAGTCGTGAATTTGGATGTTATGATGGCCAAACGTAAAATAGGTCTATCGGAGCTGGCAGCAAAGATGGATATTACCCTGGCAAATCTATCGATTTTAAAGAACAACAAGGCGAAAGCCATACGTTTTTCAACCCTGGAAGAAATCTGCAAGGCATTGGACTGCCAGCCGGGGGATATTCTGGAGTATGTGCCGGACGATGGTCCGGATGGATAATAGTTATATGTAGGAAAGGAGTATAAAAATGAAGCATGGATAAAGATTCAGGTTCAAATAAATAGTAGTGACGGCCTACTTATTACATAAGGGGTTTGGCATTCGCGCTTGATTTCGAATGACTGTAGGTAAGTTAAGAAATTCGATTGAAATATAAGTAAACAATGCGCAAATTGTTTCCGTGAGGTAAGGAATGAAAAAGATTCTATTGATTACACCAGAAAATAAGGAGATTCATCATTTCAGGAAGAGGCAATTGAATAATTTTATTCAAATTACGGTGCCCTATTTGGCAGGATTTATTGACGAGTCGAAATATAACATCACCTTGGTTGATGAATATAACCAGAAAATTCCCTATGGATGTTATTTTGATTTGGTAGCCGTAACTGTAAATACTCCAAATGCCATGCACTGTTATGGTATTTCCCATAAGTTTAGAAAGCAAGGTTCAAAGGTGGTTTTTGGCGGACCTCATGTAACTTTATTACCGGATGAAGCGATAGAGCATTGTGATTATATTCTTATTGGAGAAGGGGAAGTTATTTGGCCGCAATTTCTTGATGATTTTTATAATGACTGTGCAAAAAAAGTATATAAAAGTACTTATGCTCCATCTCTTGACGGATTGCCAATTCCTAAAAGGAAGTTAGTAAAGAAAAGACTATTTACAAAGGGCGCGGTCTTTGCCACCAGAGGGTGTCCCTACCAGTGCAGTTACTGCAATTTAAAGCAGATATATCATAACTCCTTTAGAATGAGACCTGTTCATGAGGTTGTTGAAGATATCGGGAGTATAAAAAGCAGGTATTTTGTGTTTTGGGATGATAACTTCTTTGGAGATATTTCTTATGCCAAAAAGCTTATGGAAAAATTGAAAGCTTTGAATAAAAAATGGGCAGCCCAAGTAACCTTAGATTGTTGCGAAGACGAAGAACTTTTAAAATTAGCGAAGCAATCAGGATGTACCTACCTTTTCATAGGTCTGGAATCCTTTTCAAAACATAGCCTTATGAGTGTGAATAAAAACATAAATCAGGTCGAGAGATACGGAAATATAATAAATTTAATACATAAGCAGGGGATATCCGTTCAGGCAGGAATTATTTTTGGGTTTGATACGGATACAAAGGATGTATTCAAACAGACTCTGGATGCCTGTAATGCGCTAGGCATTGACGGAGCGACTGTAAGTATATTAACGCCGCTGCCGGGGACTCCCATATACGATAGGCTGAATAAGGAAGAAAGGCTGTTGTATGCAGATTGGACATATTATAACGGAAAAACGAAAGTGGCCTTTAGACCCAAAAATATGACTGCAGATGAGTTGTTTGAAGGATATATGTGGTTTAGAAAAAAGTTCTACTCAGTGGAATCGATTATTAAACGGTTATGGGTTTCTAGGGTAAATGTCTTTCATAATTTTCTTATTAATATGGGATACAAAATGAATTTATAATCATTATGTTTGAAAATATAAGTCCGTAAGTCAACAATTTTAGAGACATTCTGCCCCTTGAAAATTTGAGGGCTGTGCAGCGATGGGGTTATAGGGGAATGTTTGATGGAAAATTTAAAGTGAATATATGGAAAAGTTGAGAGGCATGTAAAAGACTCATACCTTAAAACATAGGCCTCGAAAGCATCAGGAGTTTCGAGAGAATTATCAAGAATTGAGGAGGTATCTATATGGAAGATATCCGGGTGACTCAAATAAAGAGTAGTGATGACCCGCTGATTAAAAAGGAAAACATAGTGCTTTTGTTCTGCTCTGTTGGACTTGGGATACTGTTTGAGGTCCTGTTTTATAAAAAGCCCCTAGGGCTATCCTATCCCCTTTTTACTATCGCTTTTTATGCCACACTGTTCTGGAATCTGCGTGGAAGCTTGGATTTCAAGCTTGATTTTAAATGGCTGCTAAGTATTCCTATTCTTGCACTTTCCTTTACATACCTTTTTTTCGCCAATGAACTCTTTATGGCACTGAACTTCCTGGCGATCCCGGTTTTGATCGTAGCCAATACCCTTCTTCTGACCCCTAACCATCGGTATTCCTGGTTTGAATCGGGTTTTCTGGCGGATTTGGTTTATGGTATGATTGCAAGGCCTTTGCTTAACTTTATTAAGCCTTTTTCCATCATCAGTAGAGCTACGCGACGTAAAACAGAACCGGGAAGATTTGCGGTTGCAGGGAAGGTCCTTTTGGGACTTTTAATTTCGATTCCACTGGTTATGGTTATTGTTTCTCTTCTGGCATCTGCCGATGAGGTTTTTAATCACTTTGTAGGCCGCATACCGAATTTATTTGGAAATATAAACCTTGATGATTTCATTGCAAAGGTGTTTATTGTTACTATAGTAAGCTGTCTTGTGTTCAGTTACCTATGGAGTCTTCTGTATCAAAGGATGCGGGTGACGGAAGGTATGGTAAGAAGCCAAACCGCACCATCTTACCGTTTCATGGACCCTGTCACTGTGATTACCATCCTTGCGTTGGTGGATGGTATTTACATTCTTTTTACCATAATCCAGTTTTCCTATCTCTTTGGAAGCTTAAGCATAGGATTGCCGGATAATTTTACCTATGCGCAGTATGCCAGGCGGGGATTCTTTGAACTTGTGGCTGTGACACTGATAAACCTCGTTATACTGCTAGGCAATATTAATTTTATCAAGGCTGTCGGAGCCAGGGTTGACAAAGCGGCAAAGGTTTTAAACTCGGCCTTGGTGGTATGTACGCTGATTATGCTGTTCTCGGCACACTTTAGAATGTCATTGTATGAAGAAGCTTATGGGTATACGTATCTCAGGGTTCTGACACATGCTTTTATGTTGTTCCTGTTTATACTGCTGGCTGCAACTCTCTATAAGGTTTGGAAGGAAAAGATGTCCTTGCTGAAAGCATACATTGTCATTTCAATTATCGCTTATACGGGTATAAACTATGCGAACATTGATGTTGTAATTGCTAAAAAGAACATAGAAAGGTATGCCGTAGAGAAAAGCATAGACATCAGCTATCTGACTTCCTTGTCCGATGATGCAGTTCCATATTTGGTTAAATTCATGGAAAGCGGTCCGGATAAGGAGTTTGTGAAGCAGCTGGAAAATATGCTGTATGAGAGAAAAGAACGATTGGAAAGAAAAAGCAGTACTTGGCAGAGTTTTAATGTAGCTCGATACAGGGCGAGGACGCAGCTAGGGAGAGTTGGACTGACCTATGACCCTGCTGCAGCCGAGCAAATGGGGATAAATCCCTCCATTTACCAGCAAGAAAGATAATTCTTGACACGCTTCCGGCATGATGATAACATATATCATAAAGATATATCTTTATGATATATGTTATTCGATTTGGGGGTAGAAAAACATGACTAGGCAGCGGGTCCGAAAATTGATTCTTTTGATTTCACTTTTGGCATTTCCCATTACACTTTATTATTTTTCACCGGCACTGATTCTGCAGGGAGCTTTTGAAGGGATTATCACCGGCAGTTTTATTGTATTTACAATTCAGTTATTTTCGGCTCTGTTTTTTGGAAGGGCGTTTTGTGCATGGCTTTGTCCCGCCGGAGGCCTACAGGAAGCTTGTATGATGGCAGTGGACAGGAAAGCTAAAGGGGGAAGGTTGAATTGGATTAAATACATTATTTGGGTTCTATGGATGGGGATGATTGTTTTCTTTTTTCTACAGGGAAAGAAAGCACTGAAGATTGATTTTCTGTACCAAACCGTGTCCGGGATATCCGTTTCCGGGCCGATGGCGTATATTATATATTACGGAGTTATCGGTTTGGTTTTTGTTCTTGCGATTTGTTTTGGGAAGAGAGCTTTTTGCCATTATGGCTGCTGGATGGCTCCATTTATGGTGATTGGTAGTTGGCTAAAGAAAAAGCTTCATATTCCCTCTTTGCATCTGGCGGCAGAAAGTCACCAATGCATTGGCTGCCAAAAATGCAATAAAGCCTGTGTCATGAGTTTGGATGTGTCCGGTATGGTGGAGAAGGGGAAGGTGTTTCATACCGAATGCATACTTTGCGGAGAGTGTATTGATACCTGTCCGAAGAAGGTTTTGCGGTATAAGGTTGGAATTATGGAAGAAGGGTGTGGAAAAGAGTGGCGAAAACACGAAAAACCCAATATGTAATCCTGGGACTGTTGATGCATGGCAGTTGGACAGGATACGACATAAAGAAGATGGTGGAGCAGCAGTTAAGCCATTTCTGGAGTGAGAGCTATGGACAGATCTATCCTGCCTTGCAGGAGATGGAAAGTGAAGGGCTGGTGACGCTGATTCAAGAAGAGCATGAATCGCGTGGGGAACGCAAAGTATATTCCATAACGGAAGCCGGAAGGAATGAGCTGGCGAAATGGCTGCGAAAACCGGTTGAGGAGGAGAAATTACGCTATGAAGTCCTCCTTAAGCTGTTTTTTTCCGGGACAATGCCTGTTCAGGAGAGCATCCGTCACATAGCGGACTTTAAACGAAGGCAGGAAATAAAGCTTTCAGAGGTCACATTGTTTGAGGAAAATCTGCAAAATGCCCTGGAGCATAGCAGAGATCACACCTTTTATTGGCTGACGGTATCCTGCGGTAAAAAGGTGTACAAAGCCTATCTCGAATGGTGCGATGAAGCATTGGATGTACTTGCTTCGATGGAATAGCGCCACAGGAGGGGGGGGTATACTGTTGAATGGGAGCAGTCATGTATAAAAATTGAGGTTGCCATTTTATGTAAGTTGTTGTATAATGCATATGATTTTACTATCTACATAAAATCTAAGATATGTGTTAATATCTAAATAAGATAAGCAGCAAATTTGCGCTAGGGATTGTAAATCAGTATACATAAATGAAAGGTAGGATGGCATATGTCGATCAAAATAAGTGACAGTAGTAAATTTATAAAGGAATTATTAAAGGAGCAGCCCCAAATAGGTATTATTCTGGGTTCCGGCCTTGGGCCTCTGGCAAATGAAATTGAGGATAAAGTAGTAATCCCTTACAAGCAAATACCGCATTTCCCGGTTTCAACAGTAGCGGGGCATGCAGGGGAATTAGTCGTAGGAAAACTGGAAGGAAAAACCGTTCTGGCCATGAATGGACGTTTCCACTATTATGAGGGATATTCTATGCAGGAGGTTACTTTCCCTATAAGGGTAATGAAAGCTCTGGGCATTAACAATCTGATCGTTACCAATGCCTGTGGAGGAATGAATCCGGACTTTTATGCGGGTGCCCTCATGTTTATTGAGGATCATATAAATTTTATGGGATCCAATCCTTTGATTGGAAGAAATCTTGATGAATTGGGCCCGAGGTTTCCGGATCTGGCCAGATCGTACAGCGAGAAGCTGCTGAAACTGGGTAAGCAAGTGGCGAAAAAACTCGAACTGGACGTGAAGAGTGGAGTATACTGTGCCATCAGCGGGCCTGGATATTGCACGAAAGCGGAATTGCGGATGCTGCGGCAGTGGGGAGCGGATACGCTGGGGATGTCTACCGTGCCGGAAGTGACGGTGGCTGCACATATGGGTATGGACGTGCTGGGAATTGCCTGCATTACGGATATGGCGATTCCGGAATCCCTTGAGCCTTTGGAACACGAAATGGTAGTTCGGATGGCAGAACAAGCAAGGCCGAAATTTATTAATTTAGTAAAAGGAATCATTCGGGATATGGACTTGACGATAGAATGACAGGTCGTTAAAGTCATGACCGGAGAGATGCTCCGTTTTTGAAAAAAGCCTCAGGAAAATAAAAAGTGTGTATGTATAGTACTACAGGAGAAAGAGTGATCTTGCTGCTCCTGTAGTTTTCTTTTTTACCGCAATGGACGAATAAACATCTGTGTCCAGTAGCACACTCCGTTTTTGTTTTTTGCCAGGCCTACACCGATTTCCGAGAAGGAACTGCTTAAGATATTGTTTCTATGTCCGGTGGAGTTCATCCAGGCATTCATTACTTCCTGCGGTGTCTGCTGGCCATAGGCAATGTTTTCACCGGCGGAAGTGTACCTGATGCCGAAAGACTCCATCATGGCGAAGGGTGACCCGTAGGTCGGTGAAGTATGAGAGAAATAGTTTTTGTTAATCATATCCTGTGATTTATAGCGAGCAACTCGTGACAGTTCCCAGTTTGCTTTCAAAGCCGGCAATCCCCTTTTACTGCGCTCCACGTTTACAAGACGAATAACTTCATTTTCCTGTGCTTTAACAGCATCCATACTGGGGACTGTTATTTTTTGTCCGGGATAAATCAGCGCCGGGTTTGTAATTTTAGGATTGGCAGCTCGAAGTTCACTTAACCCGACCTGATACTTCACTGCGATTTTCCATAGGCTGTCTCCCGGCTGGACTGTATAGGTTACGGATTGGGCAAAGACTTGAACGGAGAACAGTGCTAGAAAAATTAAAGTAGTTAGTGCAATTTTCTTTTTCATAGTTTTTACAACCTCCCATCTTTATTCTTTGAATCGCGGCGAATATTATAAAGGGTATTTTATGTTAATAATAGAAAACTTTATTATATAGACCGCAGAAATGACTTGGCGGGGAATGAATTGCATTTCCTTTATAAATAGACAGACTTTTCAATATTCATAGAGTATATATATTGCGGTAGTACTTCTGCCAGGTTTTATAAATGAATTCCATAAAAATGAAGAAAGCCATAAAATTGACATTGGATAGAAGGGATTATATAATGAGTACAATATAAAATAGAGGAGAGGTTTTATGGAAGGGTTTTTGAATGCAGGTATATATTTTATTGGAACATCCGTAATGGTCCTGATCGCTGTCTTCATATTTGACCTGCTCACCCGCTACAGGGTTTGGGAGGAGATCAACCGGGGGAATATGGCAGTTTCCTTTGCCGCAGGGGGAATTGCACTGGGTGTGTCCAACATCATGCGGTATGCGATTTCCGCCAACGACAGTCTGGCGATGACTGTTTTGTGGGGGGGCATCGGAACCGGGGCTCTCTTGATTGTTTATTTTGCATTTGAAATTTTAACACCAAAGTTGAATGTTTCGGAGCAAATCGGTAAAGGCAATCAGGCAGTAGGCTTTATTTCTTTCATTTTTTCACTGGCTTTTAGCTTTATTATCGGAGCCAGTATCTCATAAGGAGGCATTTTTATGATCGCAAAAGACATTAATATTTATTTGGATGCACAATCGTGGCTGGATGAGTCTCCCGATGTTGTACTGAAAGGAACTGTCAACTACAGGGGAGAAGGCTACATAGAGATCCAGGATGAAAAAGGTTACACGCAGATTTTAAACCTTACCAGGCTTTTTGCTGTGGTATATTGAAGCTATCTATGGCAAAAAGACTCGAAGATATAGATGTATACGAGCAATATAAAAAATGGAGTAAGACTGCCGGGGTTTTTCGGTGTTTTTTCCGTACCACCAACTTTGTATCGCTGCAGCATTATCCAGATTTTGAATTGAGTGAACCCTGCGAGAAAAGTGTGTATGAAGAGCAGGTTTTAAAATCTGTGGATCTTCATAGCCCAAAAGGGACACTTTATATTCTGGAATTGCCCGGTGCAGCGGCAATTCGATGTGCTTGCACACTGAATGCGGAACGGCAGCTAAATCCAATTCTTACCTTTAACTGTATTTTGCATTCTCATGGATTGATTGGCGGAAGGGAGTATATCAGTCATCTGCTTTATTGTGCCGATGCTATTCGGCTAAAGGAAACAGGTTCGTGGGTATTTGTAGTAGATGCAGATCGGTACAGTGATTTTAACGAGGATGAATTGAAGAACAGTTTTAATAACCAGTATGAAATTACGGAAGAAGATTTACCTTCGGTTGAAATGCTTCGCGATATGTTGCTGGAGCGGGTTGTATATATTCATCAGGGTAAAGTAAAGGATGATATGGCAGCTTATCTAGGATATCTGGGCGAAAATGGTTTTTTAGTTCTTATGCAAGAGATCAAATTATAAATGTACAGTTATAGGAATAAAGGACTGTCATTTAAATAGCGGTGGTGTTTATGGAACGTAGGGGAGAAAATGAAAACAATTCTTTGCAGGAGGATTCGGTAAATGATCCTGTGGATCAAGTGAAAAAGCTTGCAGGTAAAAACCGAGCAGCTGCACTTGGCTTGGCTGTTTTTCTAGCGCTGAGTACTTCACTGACGGGGTGTAGGGTGCATAATGAAGAAGAGGAAGAGGATGACTCCTATTACTATGGAGGTGGGGGAGGCGGCGGCTATTATTACAGGGGTGGCGGGTCCTTTATCCATGGCTCCTGGGCCAAACCGACGACTTCAACAGGTGATAAAATCGGATACTCTTCGCCGCGGGGCGGCAGTATTGGAGGATAGGTGAGAGAAGAACGTGCAGAATAAACAAAGGGCTTTGACAGACAAAGCCCTATTTGAATACTATCTGGTCAGTTCTGCCAGAGAAGAAAGCATCTGCTCCAGATTTCCCTATTATATTGATTCTGCTGTCTACCATAAGATGGTTATGTCTGCAGAGGTGCTGGATCCATTGGTGCGACGCATTATCGGGGAAATCGTTTGTAATGGAAATCATAGTTTCTTTCAATATGGACAATTTCCTCTTCAACAGCATATTATTTCCCATACAATGCCTTTGCTGCCTTTCTTTTGGGTCCGGTATGATGCCTTTCAAAGAGAAAATGGGGGAATCTTTTTCAGCGAATTCAACTACGATAAACCCTGTGCCCAGAGAGAAACCCTTATGTCAGCAACGGGTGTACCGGATGACTGGCCCTCCAAGGAGTTTGCGGCAAAATTTCAAAATGGAATAAAACAACTATGGGAAGATCACAAGACACATGAAGGGCTTCCGACGGTTGTATTACTGGTGGATCCAGCCCATTATGAGGAGGTCCATCTAGGTTTTTTGTATAGAGATTTACTGAAGCCGATAGGATATGATGTTGTTAGTGCAGGGGGCAGTAACCTTGTTATCGAGAATGATAAAGTAATGGTTTTTGGAAAACAGGTGGATATATTGCTCCGGCAGTATCCCACGGAATTTCTTCAGGAAATTCCGTGTGCAGTAGAAATTCTTCGTTTGTTTAATGAAGGGAAAGTACTCCTGCTGAATGACCCGAGGGCAATTTTCGGACAGACCAAGAGCTTATTCGCCTATCTATGGCAGTTGGTCGAAGAAAGCAGGGATTACCTCTCGGAAAAGGAGAGGCAAGTGATTAAAGACACCATACCCTATACAAAGATTTATGAGGAAATGGATATCGGGGAATTGCAGGTGCATAAGGATCGATATGTCGTTAAAGCCGCCTATGGGCGGTATAGTGAAGAGGTCTATATTGGAAATATGTACAGTATGGAAGAATGGCAGGAGGTTCTTGCATATGTTGAGCAAAGTGAAAGACTGCATATCGTTCAGGAGTTTTGCCCCATCCGCAGGGAGCGTGTGAAGCGTTTTAACGGAACTGCCTACCAGGATGAAAATGCTTTCGGCAACTTTGGTATTTATCTTGTAAATGGAGAGTATGCCGGTGTCAGTGTCCGGTGGAGTACGGATTATCTATCTCATGATGAAACTGTTTGGACCAGCGGAATTGGCATAAGGAAAAGAAAGCTTCATATTTTTTCTCCTACGGATATAGATTACCGCAAAGCTTGGAGAAATATAAATGAAAAAGCAGCGTTTGAATTTGGCTTTACCGGTGGATATACAGGATCGAAAAAATCCTTTGCGCTCCAATCCATACTGCTGGAGCAAGAAACCTTTGAGGAGTTACGATATGCTACCGAAGCCATGGGTAGTATCCTGGAGAGAACGGTTGCGTTCGTGCAGGAGAATTATCCGTTGTTTTGTCCGGTTCTGGGAATCGAAGACAGTTTGGCAGAACTGGTTTCGAAGAAGGAGGCCCAAAGCCTGGCTTTCATCGGACGTTTCGACTGGGTTATGGATGCACAGGGTGCGTTGAAGTTATTGGAGTTTAACGCCGAGACTCCGGCAGGTCTGATGGAAGGCCTCATTCTTGCAGATCTGATTCGCCAGGAGCTTCACCTGCCTTATAAAAACCCCAATGATGCCTTCGACGACAGAATAATGGCTTCCTTTAACCATATAGTCGACCGATATGCAGTACATCGATCCATTCAAAACATTGGATTTGTTTCAACTGCTTATTATGAAGATTGGTATAATACAACGATTCTGTATGAAAAATTGAAGCATTTGCCCTATAACCTGATACTGGGCGAAGTGTCAGGGCTGCAGGAGAAAGGTGGCAAGCTTTATTTATACGGTACTCCACTGGATGCAGTGTACCGATATTACCCTTTGGACTGGTTTGATGCTGATCCCCAATATTCCGGTGTGATTCAGGCTATGGAGCAGGGTACTCCCAGCATAAACCCGCCTTCGACCTTAATTTCCCAGAGCAAGGCATTTTGGGCGCTGGTGTGGGACTTGTTGAAAAATGGCTTTTATACTATCACAGAGGCTGAAACGATTCGAAGATATGTGCCGGAAACGGCGTTGTCGCCGAAGAGGATGGAAGGCCGTGATTTTTGTATCAAGCCGGGATTTGGCAGAGAAGGCCAGCAAGTTGCCTTTAGTTTCGAACAGCCGGATAAACAGCAAAAGTACAGTGATTGCGTATTTCAGGAATGGATAGATATCCAACCCATCCAGATGGACGTCTATTCTACCATGGGAAAGAAGCATGAGACCCTTTATCCGGTGATAGGTACCTATGTGACGGGGAATCAGTTTGCAGGGATCTATGCCCGGGCAGGGGGGCGAATCACGGATAAGTGGGCGATCTATGTACCTACCTACATAGCAGATGGTGGCTAGGCTGCCGTGAAAATAAGTGTATAAGTACATTAAGGCTATAGGGTGACCGATATTGTTTTAAACAGGAGTTGGTTGTATGAGCGGTAAAAGAAACTCAAATTTGAAATTTTCACAAAAAGATGAGGAAGGTCGTAGGCATGCCTATGGAATCGCGATAGCCATCAGCATTGCTATTGTTGCATTAATTGTTTTTGTCAGCGTCATGGATGGATCCGGTAAAACCAATTATTATTTGAAAGATGCGCGGGTTTGCGGTGCAAAGGTGGAGGAAAAAAGTGTTAATGACGGGAAATACTATGTACGTGTTAGCCTAACCGAAAATGCGCCCGGTCAGTACACTGATATGGACAGCTTATGGGTTGAAGTCAAGGACGACTTTTACAGCAGGCATGTCTTTAATGACAGTGTGGGTGTTCTGCTCGGGAATTATGATGTATTTAAAAAGAAACTCGTGGGCTCAGGGCAAAAGTTTGACAAAAGTACCTGGGGAGTGGAAGAGGTTTATGATACTCTAGAGGTCGCAAAGCAGGAAAATCCTCAAAAGACCTATAAAGCCAAAGCACAGGTAGCCAAAAGGAAAGTGACCCAAAGCGGGGATGCTTTCTTGGTTTTAGCTGTTGAAGATCGGACCATGACAGTAAAGGTAAGCAAGGAGATGCATGATAAAGCTGAGGTAGGGAAAGAGGTTGAATGTGAATTCGAGTCTATCGGGGATCTTGTAAAGATTAAACAGGTGATCGGATGATAACAAGTAAATACCAAAAGATAAAGTGCATCGTTGATGACATAATCAATAAAGAAGAAAACGAAGCCAGCAAGCTCTTTGACTATTTTATCGTAACTTTGATTCTTGCCAATGTAGCGGTTATTATTCTGGAGTCATTTGAATGGATTTCAAAAGGATATAGCAATTACTTTGGTTATTTTGAAACTTTTTCTGCCATCGTCTTTACCATAGAGTATATACTGCGGATATGGACAGCAGACTTGCGGTTTAAAGGAAAAAACTGGTTTTATTCAGTTCTGCGGTTTGTGGTTACGCCTATGGCGATCATCGACTTGCTGGCAATTGCTCCCTTTTTGCTTCCTATGTTTTTTAACAGTGATTTGCTATTTATTCGGATTCTACGTCTTATAACGAGAATTTTGAGGGTCTTTAAACTGAATCGGTATACAAAGGCAATGAAGCTGATAGGGAAAGTGGTTCGGGATAAAAAGGATGAACTGCTGGTAACGGTTTTTATAACCTTTATACTGCTTTTAGTAGCTTCAGCATTGATGTTCAATATTGAGCATGAGGTTCATGGGGATGCTTTTCCGAATATCGCTGCAGCATTCTGGTGGGCTGTAGCTACCTTAACCACTATTGGATACGGAGATGTTTACCCAGTGACTGGTTTAGGGAAGTTTCTAAGTGCTGTGATCGCAATGCTCGGTATTGGATTGGTGGCTTTGCCCACAGGAATTATCAGCTCCAGTTTTATGGAGGAGTTAGGTAAGCAGTCCGGGAATGAGGAGCAAGAAAAGAGAGAGAGCGAAGGGTTCACTTATTGTCCCCATTGTGGAAAAAAACTAAAGGAATAGGAATAGATTGGACTTTTAAAGGCAAAAGATTTGAAAACATATGTGAAAGGCTGGAAAACCAATGAAGAGTTATAGAAAAGAATTATGGATCGAAACACAACAAAGGCGGGAATATGTCAACATCACACCTACGATTGAGAAGTGCCTCCAGGAAAGTGGGATTAAAGAAGGACTGCTGCTGTGCAATGCCATGCATATCACTGCCAGCGTATTTATTAATGATGATGAGAGCGGACTGCATGGAGATTTCGAAAAATGGCTGGAAAAGTTAGCTCCGGAAAAACCTTATGGACAGTATGCGCACAATGGCTATGAGGATAATGCCGATGCGCACTTGAAACGCCAGGTTATGGGAAGAGAGGTCGTTGTGGCCGTGACCAATGGAAAACTGGATTTCGGTCCCTGGGAACAAATATTTTATGGGGAGTTTGACGGTAAAAGGAAAAAGCGGGTTCTGGTTAAAATTATCGGAGAATAAGCTTTCATAAAAACTATAAAAAAACTGTTTACAGGAGCAGCATTCCACAAAAGGCATGCTGCTCAATTTTGTTTTAAATATATACTTTAAAAATGTTATTTGCTATAATTTATATAAATTTTCCAATCCGTTTTATACTATAGAGATAAGTGGTGATGAATATGAGATTTTCAGAAAGAATGGATGGATTGGCTTCGGCTATTTTCTCCCAGTTGGAAAATAAGAGGAATGCATTAATTGATTCCGGAAGGGAAGCGATTAATTTCAGTATTGGCACACCGGATACTCCTCCAGCCTCTCATCTGATGCAGGTGCTTCAAGAGGAGGCCGGATGTGCGGAAAACTATCGGTATGCAGTAAAAGACATGCCGGAACTGATAGAAGCAGTGATGGGATGGTATCGGAGGCGATTTGAGGTAGAATTGGCTCCGGATGAGATTTTAGGGCTAATGGGGTCCCAGGATGGTCTGGCCCATATCTCCCTTACCTTGGTTGACCCCGGTGATCATGTTCTGGTACCGGATCCGGGTTATCCCATATTTAATGTCGGACCTTCCATTGCCTGTGCCAGTGTATATAAAATGCCTCTTTTGCAAGGGAAGGGATTTCTCATTGACCTGGATGCGATTCCAGCCACGGTAGCCCATAATGCAAAACTTATGATTGTTTCATATCCGAATAATCCGGTTACAGCCATTGCACCTCCGGAGTTTTATGAAAAGTTGGTTTGGTTCGCTAAAAAATACGATATTGTGGTTGTTCACGATAATGCCTACTGTGAACTGATGTTTGACGGAAGAAAAGGGATGAGCTTTCTCAGCTTTCCCGGTGCAAAAGACGTAGGTGTCGAGTTCAATTCATTGTCCAAGTCACATAATATACCTGGATGCAGGCTTTCCTTTGCCCTAGGGAACAGAAAAGTTATCGAGCAGCTCCGGAATCTAAAATCCCATTTGGACTATGGTATATTTCTTCCCTTTCAGAAGCTGGGAATTGCAGCATTAACAGGATCTCAGGAATCGGTACGAAAAACTGTGGAAACCTATCAAAAAAGAAGAAATCTTTTGGTGGAAGGTCTTGCGGAAATCGGCTGGGTAATGGACAAGCCCCCTGCAACCATGTTTGTATGGGCACCCATACCCTCAAAGTATAAGACATCCGTAGAGTTTACCTTTGACCTGCTCGAAAAGACGGGAATTATCGTAGTTCCAGGAAGCAGCTTTGGAGAAATGGGAGAAGGGTATGTCAGGCTGGCGCTGGTACAGCCGGAAGAAAAAATAATAAAGGCTATTGAGCTTATACGCGCTAGCGGTATACTATCATAATTTTTAGATACAGAAATAGAGATGGAGGAACAAAACATGCATTTTGAAATGCCGAAGTTCAAAGAACCGGATTTTTCACAAGAATTATTCAAATCCGCACCTTCTGTCAAAACCGACAGAGTGGAAATCAGTGGAGTAGCTCCGGAAGGATACCATGCTACAACGATATTCCCGGAATATTTTAAGATAGGGGATACCTGGGTTCTCGCGGAAGAAAGCAGAATGGACTGTGTTGTGGTACTGAAGGAAGCCAATAAGCTGGAAATTAAGGAATTCAGAAATATTCAGGCAGGGGACGAGGTGGTTCTGGGCAGGACAGAAGACGGAAGTGAAGGGATTTACGTTTATACCCATGGATTCAGTGAAGGAATCTCTGATGATGAAGCCTTTGCTTTTAGAACCGGAAGATCAAGGGAAACGTCCTACTCCAGAGACTATGACAGATTATACGAGCTTTTATGCCATGAAAAAGAAAAGGGGCATGTGGTGTGGGTGTTAGGACCTGCTGCCGTGTTTGATTCCGATTCCAGAAAAGCCATGGTTTCTCTGATCGAACACGGTTTTGTAGATGTTATATTTGCGGGGAATGCTCTGGCAACACACGATTTGGAAGGAGCCTATTTTCAGACGGCGCTGGGACAGGATATATATACGCAGCACTCGAAACCCAATGGGCACTACCACCACATTGATGTGATAAACAAAGCAAGAAGGTCAGGGTCACTGGAAAAGTTTATAACAGATTATGCGATAGAGGATGGAATTGTCCATGCCTGTACAAAAAAGGGAATCCCTTTTGTTCTGGCAGGCTCCATAAGAGATGACGGACCTCTTCCCGGGGTGATTTCAGATGTGTATGCTGCACAGGATGCCATGCGTAAACATATCAGGAAGGCTACGACGGTACTCGGACTTGCTACGCAGCTTCATTCCATTGCGACCGGAAATATGACGCCGTCCTATCAAGTAGTAGATGGAGAGGTCAGGCCTGTATTTTTATACTGCATCGATGTGTCCGAGTTTGCGGTAAACAAGTTGCGCGATAGGGGAAGTCTGGCAGTGACTTCGATCGTAACCAATATTCAGGACTTTCTTGTGAATTTGGAAAGAAATTTGGTGAAATAGTTTTTCTTTTTACCAGAAAATAGTATATTATAAATATGATATTATCTTTGGAGGTATTTGATATGTTTAACGAATCAAGTTTCATTGTCAGGGTATCCGGAAGAAAAGAAAATTGTTACTACATCGACTATGCAGGGGAATATAAAATTGCAGAAATTGCAAGGGTTACCGGTCTGAGCCCCGTAGACGTGAAAATGAAATATTCCGAGAATGGTGGGAGTTTCGACGAGGAGTTGAATATTTATTACTTTCCCAGTGCTGAAAATGCAAAGGAAACCATTGAGGCCCTGCTGCGAGAAATGCAGCCTGAGCATAAAGGAAAACCAATATATCTGACAGAAACTGAAATAGAATACATAAGAAAGGCTCTTATTAATGAAGGATCAAATACGATACACGTCAGCAGCAAGGTTAAGGATGAAATATTTAAGAAACTAAATAAATAATTCCCATATTTTTTCTTGCAATTTTAATTTTTAATTCTTGCAAATTTCCTTCTTTTCGGTTAATATGTAATTATACATATGGGGCTATAAATATACAAGCCTATATACTTTTAGAGGGGGATTTGAGGTATGAAGATTTTAAAATGCAAGTCACTGCTGTTGACTCTCGTTGTATTGACTGTTCTTATGGCTGCGCTGACTGGATGCTCCGGTGCGAAGAGCGATGTTTTTCGTGTTGGCGTAGATGATGTTTATCCGCCGATGGAGTTTAAGGATGATGCCGGTAAGATCGTGGGATTTGATGTAGAACTGGCAACTGAAATAGCAAAAAAAATGGGCAAGAAAGTTGAATTTGTTTCCACTGCATGGGATGGTATCTTTACCTCTCTGGATTCAAAGAAATTTGACTGTATTATTTCTTCCGTAAGTATTAATGAAGAAAGACAGCAGAAATATATATTTACCAATCCTTATATTGCCAATGCACAGGTAATTGTCGTAGGTAAAAACAATACAAGCATTACCTCCGAGAAAGATTTAAAGGGTAAGAAAGTGGGAGTACAGACAGGTACAACTGCAGACGAATCCGCTGAAAAATTCGTTAAGGAAACACCTTTTGAAATCAAGAAGTATGATCAGATTATTCAGCCTTTTGCAGATATGAAGGTGGGTAGAATTGATGCCATTATTGTTGACGAAGTAGTGGGCAAGTATTATGCTGCTCAGGATAAGCAGAGCTTCAAGGTTACTGGTGGAAGACTCACCAATGAGCCTATCGGAGTTTGTTTGAGAAAATCCGATACCGAATTAAGGGATAAGGTTCAAAAAGCAATTGACGATTTAAAAGCTGACGGAACTATGAAAAAATTGTCTGAAAAGTGGTTTGGTGAAGATTTGACTTCAAATGTAAAATAAATAATACAATCGGATGCGGAAATTGTAGATCTTTCTAATACGTAAGGCTGAAGCTTTGTAGTATTTAATTTACTCTAAGTTTTAGCCTTATGTATCGTAATTAATTATTTTAACAGGGAGTTGTTTATCTTGAATTTACAGCAGATATATACTGCACTTCCAGCGCTATTAAAAGGAAGTCTTTTAACAATTGAACTAACGGTCCTTGCTGTGGTCCTGGGACTTATTTTGGGACTATTTCTTGCACTGGGAAGATTATCGAAAAATCGTATTATTGATCGGCTTAGCTGGGTTTATATCTGGCTATTCAGGGGTACCCCTTTGTTAATGCAGATTTTCTTCATATACTATGCACTGCCACTGATTTACCCACCGCTGACACTTCCGCAATTTCCGGCGGCAATTATTGCTTTGAGCTTAAATTCCGCAGCCTATTTGGCTGAGATTATCAGAGCTGCAATCCAGTCCATTGATAAAGGTCAGATGGAAGCGGCAAAAGCGCTGGGTATGAGTTATGGACAGGCAATGAAAAGGATTATCATTCCACAGTCTTACCGAAGACTGATTCCCCCTGTAGGAAATGAGTTTATCATGCTGTTGAAGGATTCTGCCCTTGTTTCAGTAATTGCAATGACAGAGCTTTTGAGAACAACTTCCCAGATTTCAAACAAAACGGGTAATGCAAGTATTTATATACCGGCAGCCATATTGTATCTGATTATGACAACCATATTTACGTACATTTTTGAAAAGCTGGAGAAAAAATATTCAGTTTATGAGTAATAGGAGGATGAACCATGATTAAACTTGAAAATGTATGCAAATCATTTGGTGCGCTGGAAGTGTTGAAAAATATAAACATGGAAGTTAAGCAGGGTGAAGTGGTTTGTGTCATAGGACCCAGCGGTTCCGGTAAAAGTACAATGCTTCGGTCTTTGAACCATCTTGAGCGGATTACAAGAGGAAGAGTTTATATAGATGGGGAATTGGTGGATGAAAGGGTCGATGGGAAAGACCAGCTTAAGGTGTCCCATAAAAAGGTCTCGGAAATCTGCACCAACCTGGGAATGGTATTTCAGAGATTTAACCTGTTTCCACATATGACGGTTCTGCAAAATGTTATGGAAGCACCGATTACTGTTAAGAACGTTCCCAAAGAGGAAGCGGAAAAAGTAGCAGTAGAGTTATTAAAAAAGGTTGGACTTGAGGAAAAGAGGAATGAGTACCCCTCCCGTTTATCCGGAGGGCAGCAGCAAAGGGTGGCCATAGCCCGGGCTCTTGCTATGAAGCCTAAAATTATGTTGTTTGATGAACCTACTTCAGCGCTGGACCCGGAATTGGTCGGCGAAGTTCTTGAAGTAATGAAAGAACTCGCAAGAGAAGGTATGACGATGATTGTTGTAACCCATGAAATGGGCTTTGCCAGAGAGGTTGCCAACAGAGTCATATTTATGGATCGCGGAGAGATTATAGAGGAAGGAAAGCCGGAAGAAATCTTCTCCGATCCAAAGCATGAAAGGACTCGATCATTTTTACAGAAGGTATTGTAAGAAAAGTGGATTCGAGATGTAGAAATTTGTAGAATAATAGAATATTCATAAGAAAAATAGAGAATAGGAACGTTAAATTTCATTCATTATGGTAAATGACCGGATGGCTCGATTGAAAACAGAGCCATCCGGTGCTATACTAACAAAGCTGTCAGCGATGAGCCGCAAGAGTTGATAAATAAGGTTTTGCGGGGAGCAAAAAAAGTTAACAAAAAGTGTTGACAAAGCTTCGGCAGCGTGGTAAGATAGTCAAGCACTCGAGAGAGTGCCAAAAGCGATAGAAGCGAGTAGTGCAAGGCGCAAGAAGAACGAGGAGCGGAGTTTATATGATATAAATGAGCACCGCAGTGAATCTTGCAACGCAGCAATGCGAAGCTTA
>JAEZXR010000124.1 GCA_023419605.1 Bacillota bacterium
TAGAAACAATAAAAGCCGCAAACCCTTGATATATAAGGATTGGCGGCTTTTTGGAGCTGGTGGACGGAATCGAACCCCCGACCTATTGATTACAAGTCAATTGCTCTACCTGCTGAGCTACACCAGCGTATGGCGACCCGGAAGGGGCTCGAACCCTCGACCTCTAGCGTGACAGGCTAGCGTTCTAACCAACTGAACTACCGGGCCGTATTTAGTTTAGAATTTAGAGAGGAAAGTTGACAGCCGAGAGTCAATAAAAAGCAATACCGAAAACTCTAAACTCTCAACTTTCCTCTCTTATTCTATTGGTGACCCATACGGGATTCGAACCCGTGTTACCGCCGTGAAAGGGCGGTGTCTTAGGCCACTTGACCAATGGGCCGTTCTCAAGTGCTTTTTGATTATAGCAGGTAAGTAGACGTTATGTCAATAATAAATTTATAAATTTTTAAAAATTAATTTTAAATTTGCTGACTGCTTCCATAGCAGAAAAATGATAAAAAGGATTACTCGCCTGTCACCTTGAGACAGGCGAGTAATCCTCTTTTATGTCAGTCTGCAAGCCCAAATTTTACGAAGCAGTATCGATCTCTCCAGATATCCGTAGTCTCTTTTGAATCGACCCAACCGGGTTTGTCGGTAAAGCTGGAAGGGGATACGGCATAGGATTCTCCAATTACATTGTGATGGGGACCCAGGAGGTTTCGGTTTCCGGAGAAAAGCTGAACCGTAATTCTGTTTTCACCTTCCGTTACAGAGTCCGTAATATCCACCGTATAGGGTGCCCAGAGAATAGGTCCGGCACATTGTCCGTTGACAAATACCTTGCTCATAATGGCATGCGGATGGCCCAGGTCCAGTAGAATTCTCCGGCCGGCTTCCTTTTTCACCTGAATTTCCTGGCTTAGCTTTATGGAACCCGCAAAGAAATAGAAGCCCTGTTCCGTCAGGCTGCCGTGCATCACCTTCTGCGGCATATCAGTGATCACAAAAGGCCCATCGGTAAAAATTGCTTTTCTTTCGCCGTAGGTAGTACCGGATTTGCTCCTAACTCCGAAATCACCTACCAGATAAATGCTTTCCAGTTCCACGTCGTAGGTCATCTTATTTTTCTCGGTTTCCAGCACGTTTTCACCAAAAAGTACATCGTAGACCTTCTGTGATTGATAAAATTTTCTTTCCAGAAGAACTTCATTCATTCCCGTCTGAATATGGTTTTTTATATCGATCTTTCGGAACGAAGTGTCTTTCCACCAGCCGATATCACGATATTCAACCTTTTGACCGTTCACGCACAGGGTGAATTCATCGGCTGTTTCAACGATCAGGTAGAATTCCCGGTTCCGGTTTATATCCATGTCTATTTCAAAGGTAAACCGCAGGGAGATGTCACATGCCCTTTTTAAATTCAAAAGCCGGTCCATCAACTGAATGGTATGGATGGGGCCCTGCCATTCTCCACGATCAATGCGATAACTGCAATAATCCAGCGTGAGGGAATTCAAATCCGAGGATTCGATACTCCATTCCTTTCCGGGGTTCAATCTGATCTGGCTGCCAGGGTGGGGAAGTGCTGCGGTATCTTCCGGCAGAGTCATAAGAAAGATATGAGACTGCATGGGAAGAAAAGTTGTGGAGAAGCGGGTATATTCCCCGTCAAAGCTGCAATATACATCCTCGGTTTCTGCCTTTAATGCGTCGTATCGCAGCACTTTTCCACATCCTTTCATGCGAATCTCCGCAGGAAAGGTTTGGTGCTGGTCCAGGTTCACCATAAAATATACCTGTGTGGCGCCCAGATTCCGCTGGAGGTAGTGAATGGAGCTGATTTCTCCGTCTTTATTGACAATGCGGAGGCTGGGGATTCTCAGTTCCAACAGCAAGGCGTGGAGCGCTTCAGGGCTGCCTGCCTGCTGCACTTTGCCACGAAGTTCTTCTAGGACCGTACTCTCAACTCCGGCACAGAAGGTAGGGAACAACCCTAAGCTGATAACCTTTCCGCCGCAGCGGATAAATTGATTCAGGAGCTCCACTGTAGATGGATCCAGAGAAATCATGGAGGGAAGCAGAACGGCTTTATAGCTGCATTCGCCCAATATGAAACGATTTCCTTCCACACGTCCGTATTTTTGCAGAAGGGTTTCATCCCCATAATGATGGGTAACATGTAAAGCCGACAATGTTTCTGTTGCATATACAAAGTCCTGGTCCAGTTGTTCGATCCTTTTACCGGGAGTACCGTCATAGGCAATCCATCCACTTTTTAGCGGATGCAGAAGCAGTACGTCGGTAGCGCTGCTGCCTTCCGTCAAAAGCATACTCAGACGGGCAAAATAATCGTTGAAATGCCGGTACTCTTCCCACCAGGACTGCTGGAAAAACAAGGAGGGTGGATAATCCCTCTTTCTCAGCCCGCGCAGGGTATAACCTTCCAGATGCTGGCACATCATAGTTACACCGTTTACATACTGCCACTCGGCGATCCACTTCAATTCCTCAAAGCTCACATCCCAACCGCATAAGGCAAAGGTTTCGGATAATACAAATTTCTTACCCAGCTGATTGGCTACGGACCCCACTTGTTTTGGAGTTACAGGACTTCCGATTTTTCTGCGCAGCCAGTCCATGCCGGGAATATGCATGTATTCATAAAAGGGCATGGCTCCGGCAGTAGCACTCATTTGCGCATGCAGGCCGTCTTCCTGCATGACATGGCCGGTGAACTGACAATGATGTGCCTCACACCAGTCAAAAATCTGTTTTGCAAAGGAAGTGACAAAGAGCTCGCTCACCAGGGACCAGAAATCATACCGCACCTTCTCAAAGCCAGTGCAGTTTAAAAACAATGCGGGCAGTACATCCAGTACGTCGTAGCCGTATTTCTCCTGAAAACGCTCGGGGAGAATATAGGACCATGGGAGCTTTCCCCGGGCAAACTGCGGCTCATCCGTAAAGAAACCGGGCATTCCCTTGCCGAAGTCTTCTTTAAACCGGGCATGGTATTCTTCATAGGTAGAGTCAAGGAAGGCCTTAACTACCTTTTCATTCAGGATATCAATATAGTAAGGGTTAGATGCATGCCGTACAAGGAATTGTTGCTGCCCTTCGGGCACCGCGTCCACATCCGCTGGCAGGCCGGTCCGTGAACAGTGCTGATTTTTTGCATCAAAGGAATACACACCTAAAACATGAGAGTCAAAAAGAGTTTCCTTCCGCACTTCTTCCATTTCCAGCCATCGAACATGATACAGGTCTCCGAGGGCAGTGACAGCACCGCCGGCAAATCCGCTGGGCCAGCCATCTTCATCATAACACCAGGAGCTCATTCCCAGGCGGTTTCCTTCATGAATACAAGCTTCAATGCACTTCATCCATTCTTCGCTGAGATATTCTGTCTGAAGTCCTCCGCGGGCATGCATGAAATAACCGCCAAGGCCTGCTTTGTCCATCTCCTGAATCTGCCATTTCAGTGTCTCCGGGTCCAATTTGTCGTTCCAGGACCAGAAAGGAACTGCACGGTATTCCTTTGTCGGATTTTTTATTTTCTTTAAAAGCTCTTCCATAGTATGAACCTCCTTATGCTATACCTTCAATTCGCAATTTGGCTTGTCATCCTATATACAATCGGATTGGCAAAGCACCTAAGTTCCATCCGAATTTGTACGGCTTTTCCCCGGAGGGGAGACTTTATTCGGCTGTTGGAGCCAACGACGGAAAGGACGCTGTCTCCTGTATCCTTAAATTGGAATGAAGTACTATAGATTAATTCCATTATACACACTTGAATTTTTCATTTCGTGGGGGTATATTACTATGTGTGAGGGGGGATTTTCATGAATGAGCAGTTATCTTACTATTCAACCGGTGAAAAGCTGTTTAAAGAGGGCGAACATATCTATATCAACAGAGCCTACGAGGCGGTTGAATCTCACCGGCATGCTCACAATTTTATTGAAATCGCTTATGTAGCCTCCGGGCGCGGCATACATTGCATTGCGGACAGAGAATATTCCGTGTCCAAAGGCGATCTTTTTATTATAAATTATGATGTGCCTCATGAATTCCGGTCCTTGAATAAGGAAGGCTCTGCTGATTTGATTGTTTATAATTGTGTCTTTGTGCCTGGATTCCTGGATTATTCATTGGTAAACTGCAAGGATTTTTCCGGTATCACACATCATGTGTTTTTTAATTCCCTTTTTCCGGAGGAGATAGAAAACCGTGCAGATATAAAGCTGCTGGGGCAGGATAACCGGGAGATCGCAGAGATATTTGAAAAAATGTACCGGGAATATGGAATGAAGGAAGAAGGATATATACAGTTTTTGCGCGCTTGTCTAATCCAACTGCTGATTATTATTTTCCGGCTTTATGGCGGGAATTCTTCTAAAAACCGTATCGAAGTACAGCGTAGAGGAATTATTGAAAATGTGATTCATTATATGAAGGATCATTATGCGCAGGATTTGAAGCTGGAGGATCTGTCTCTTATGGCTTTTCTCAGCCGCAATTATTTCTGCAAGCTCTTTAAGGAATGCACGGGAATGACGGTCTTTGAATATACGCAGAAGCTAAGGATTGAGCAGGCCTGCAGTCTGCTGAAGGAATCCGATAAAAAGGTTATTGACATTGCTGCGGAAGTGGGATACAGGGATGTGCAGTTTTTCACTCAAATTTTTAAACGGATTACGGGAAAAACTCCCGGAGAATATAGAAAAAGTGAAACGCCATAATAGGGTTTGATGCCGGATTTGCCGGTGGAGTAGAGGCTGCATGCAAAGCGGCAAGGGATGTATCGGCGGGTGAAATCAGGAAGGAATAAAAAGACAAGGGGCAGGAAAAATGCTCCCTTGTCTTTCGTCTGGTATAGGGAATAACAGCGTTTTTGGGTTTGCTCCTCAGGGCTTAATGTCGATATAATCCGTACTCAGTATAATATCTCCTTTTTCCTGCGTAAGAGGGAGTATGAACTCCTCCTTACTGTCATCATAGAAGTTATAGTCCTCCTTATAGGGAGAATAGGTATTTACATAAACAAGACTGTTTTTTGTATCGAAGTGCAGCAGCCGGAAATAGCCGGCGCCGCCTTCCGGATTAAACTGATAGTCGGAAAGCATTTCATAAAATACTCTGTCTCCGGATCTTTTGACATTTACAACGGCGCCTCCGTAATGCCCGCAGAGCACCAGGAAAACATTATTATTGGTATTGGCAATCTTTTCGTATATTTCGCGACCCTGTTCCACGTAGCTGCCACGCATACTCATATATCCATGCAAAGCAACGATGGCTTTCCGACTGGAATACTTTTTCAGTATTTCATTGGCCCAGTTGATGGTATCCTGCGGGATGGACCAGCCGAGATAAAGAATGATATAATCATTGCCACCGGCAGTAACCAAATCATAATGGTCCCTGTTATTATTCGGAGAACCTCCATAGGTAGGTTTATCCTTAAAACGCTTTTCTCCGAAAAATTCGTAGTAGTTGGTATAGTTTACGGCGGTATGGCCTACATCATGATTTCCTGCGAGAACTCCGTAAGGAATACCGGCTTTGTCAAGGATTTTCATGCTGTGATCGGCATTTTTCCATTGATACATTTCATCGGAATTATCCACCAAATCACCTGTATGCATGGCGTATACGATTTTCTTTTCCTTTTGCTTGTCCACGATGTATTGGGTCATTTTATCATAAATATCAGGGTAACTTGCCGAGTAGTATTGTGTATCTGAAAGCCATGCAAAGGTGAAGTCGTATTCCTTCACATCGGGTATTTTTCCTTTTATAACGTCATTTTTCTGCGCAGTAGCCACCATAATCTCGGCAGTCGCATCTTTTACCATGTTTTGTATGTTTAATTCACTGGTCAGGGACAGGTCATTTCCATTCCTGCCTATATTTTTTGATAAGAACGTCCATTGCTGTTGGATGTAGTCCCAGGCATACAGGTCAACCATCCTGTTGGAATGGCCTTCCCATTCTATGGTGAGCTTTTGTACAGCGGACAGATCCTGGTCAATCCGGATTTTATAGCGCTGATAGGGAAAAGCTCCGCTGGATTGGGTTGTAAAGGGAATATCGTCTCGAAGGCTGATTTTAAAATAATCATCTCTGGAAAGCTCTCCTTCTTCCTTCGACTGTAGTACATCCGGTATAAACTGGCTGCTGCTGGTATTTTTGTATGCGGACAGGATATTTTTATTCCGGATGTTTTGGGAAGCAATCAATGCATTTACAGTTCCGGTCTGGGAATTGGACAAACCCGGGCTTGTTTTACTTGCGGGCAATTGCTGATATCCAGCGTAAATCGAGGCTGCTATGATTAAGAGAACAAGTAATGCTGTAAAAAAACGTTTTTTATTTGGTTTATACATTGGCCTTCACTCCCGTTGCAGTTTAAAATTATTACTTCGATACTTATAGGATTCCACGAGTTACTGATTATATTTACGCTATAATAATACCATAATTATAGTAGGATAAACATCATTTTAATAGTTGACTTTGAAGGAATAAAAGGTTAAACTTTTTAAGTCTGGAAAAATTGATACCATATAGTATACTTCGCATGAGAATAAATGAAGAGCATGGCGGAGTATGAATTGCGCTAGTACGGGCAGCCAGGGAAGAGTTTAGGAAACATGCGTCGTAGAGAAATCTTAAAGGAGTAGAGAAATGGACAGATCAAAACAGTTGGGAGAAGGAGAAGTACTTCCTCTTCTCGTTAAATTTTCAATACCTGCCATTATCGGTATGATGGTAAATGCACTTTATAATGTGGTGGATCGGATTTTTGTGGGTCATGGGGTTGGATCCGTAGGCTTGGCAGCCATTACAATCAGCTTTCCTCTTATGATCATTATGATGGCTTTCGCCATGCTGATCGGCGTCGGAGCCAATACGCTGATATCCATCCGGTTGGGACAGCAGAAAAAGGAGGAAGCAGAGCAGATTATAGGAAATGCATTCCTGCTTCTGATTATTGTAAGCATCGTAATAACAGTAGGCGGACTGTTTTTCATGAATCCGCTTTTAAAGCTCTTTGGAGCCAGTGAGGAAGTAATGCCTTACGCAAAGGAATTTCTTACCATCATTTTGATGGGTGGAATATTCCAGAATATCGGTTTTGGTATGAATAACTTCATTCGTGGCGAAGGCAATCCTAAAATCGCTGCTGCAACCATGATTATTGGAGCTGTGGTAAATACAATACTGAATCCTATTTTTATATTTGTCCTGCATTTGGGGATCAGGGGCTCTGCTTTAGCTACCGTTATCTCGCAGGCAGTTTCGGCGGCATGGGTATTATACTATTTCCTCGGCGGGAAGAGTCTTTTGAAGCTTCAACGGAAAAACCTGAAAATTGCCGGATCCATTGTCGGGTCCATTTTGGCAATCGGCTCCGCTCCCTTTGCCATGCAGCTGGCAGCGAGTGTGCTGAGTACCATTTTAAATCATGAGCTGGTTACCTATGGTGGCGATATTGCTGTTGCGGCCATGGGTACTGTTAATAGCCTAAGTATGCTGATTTTAATGCCGATTTTCGGTATTAACCAGGGAGCGCAACCTATTATCGGCTTTAACTATGGAGCTCATAATTATGACCGCGTTAAAAAAACACTGAAGTATGCGACCATAGGGGCAACTGTTGTCGTCCTGCTGGGCTTTGTAGTAACACAATTATTTCCAAGACAGCTCATCAGCCTTTTTGGAGAAAGTGACGCGGCTTTAATCAATGTTGGTGCAAGAGCTTTGCGGTTCTTCCTTGCCATGCTGCCGATCATTGGATTCCAGATCGTAGGCGCAAACTATTTCCAGGCGGTAGGGAAGCCAAAGCAAGCGATGATTCTGAGCCTTTCAAGACAGGTTCTAGTACTGATACCGGCACTGCTGATATTGCCCAGGTTTTTTGAGCTGGATGGGGTGTTTCTGGCCGGACCTGTTGCAGACTTTGTTTCCTCCGTTATAACCGCAATCTGGCTTCTATGGGAGTTAAAGCATTTGAATGCAAAACACGAGGAGATGCAGATGAGGAACGCGGGATAATTCCAGTATTTATGACTTGAATTTATATAAAATGAATGATAGAATGAGATTGTCAATTGGATAAGACAGTTCGTAACCATCCTGTCTATAAATAAAACTACGGGTCTTTCAAGATGCACTTCCAAATTGCATTCTTGCAAGTTATGTTGTTTTAAAAGGGCGGATACGCCCTTTTTTTGTTGGTTAAACTACTTACAATAAATAGTTTTAGGATGAAAAGAACTGTAATAATTAAAATTATTACGGGGGTATGTAGGAAAATGAGAACGACCAGATATATTGCTGAGGCAGCTTTAATTGCTGCCATGTATGCCGTACTGACCATTGCTTTTGCACCCATCAGCTATGGACAGGTTCAGCTGAGAGTTTCCGAGGTGCTGACGGTGCTTCCCTTCTTTACACCGGCGGCTGTTCCGGGGCTTTTTGTGGGCTGTGTAGTGGCAAATATTTATGGTGGGCAGGGGCCGATTGATATTATCTTTGGAAGTCTTGCTACGCTGATTGCTGCCTATTTGACTTATAAAGCGCCGAAACGCTGGCTTGCACCGCTTCCGCCGGTAATTGTGAATGGTGTCATCATTGGTTTTGTACTTTACTATGTGACACAGGCTCCCTTGTTTATAACGATGGGTTGGGTTGCCCTGGGGGAAGCCATTGCATGCTATGCGCTGGGCTATCCGCTGCTGACACTTTTGGATAAGAGCAGGAGAAGAATATTTGACCGATAGTCTAAATTTTACATTCTTTGTGTAAAATAAGATAAATCATGGTATAATGAATAGCAGCTTACCAAAAGTTGCTATTTTTGATTTTTATAAGGAGGTATTTACATATGAAAGTAAAAGTAATGTATTACAGCAAAGGCGGTAATACGCGAAAGGTTGCAGAAGCCATTGCCCAGGCACTGGGACAGACTGCGGAGGCAGTTCCGCCGGCATATCCGTTAGAGAATGTAAACGTACTGTTTCTCGGAGCGGCCGTCTATGGAGGAAAAATCGATCCTAAAATGGCTGAATTTATTCGGACGCTGAATTCCAGCCGGGTGAAGAATGTTGCATTGTTCGGCACTTGCGGCGGGCAGGACAAAGCTTTAGCAGAAATGAAGGGCTTGTTGAAATCCCAGGGGATCCCTGTGATGGACGACACCTTTCTATGTAAGGGTAAATTCTTTGTATTCATTAATCGTAAGCATCCCAATGCGGAGGAACTGAAGGCAGCCCAGGAATTTGCAAAAAAAGTGGTTGGACAGGTAAAAGAATAAGGAACAGAATAAAATGAAGGGAGGTGCTTTGCCTCTGAGAGAAATCTCGGATGCAGAGCACCTTTTTTGTTCTTGCTACTTACTGTCGATTATAACATCGCTGCCGTAGGCAGCATTACTGAATATCTTTTCTGCGTCCTGCAGAGAAAGCCCCTTTAGGTTTATTTTCTCTACGGCACTTTCTCCCAAGTTCAGGTTTGCACAGTCAAACAGATAGTGAATGGCCTGGGGTTTAAAGCCCAGGAGTCTTGCGCCGAGGGTATCTATGGCAATGGGGTCGGTACCGCATAGAACCAGTCCGGTATGCCTCGGTACTCCTTTGGCAGGGCCTGAGCCAATCATCGCAGGGCTGGCACTTACGATGGAAAGGTCAATGGGGATACTTTCCGCCATGGATCGTATAAAGCCGTGAAGGTTGCTATGTATTCCCAGGTTTTTCTTAGGATGGCCGTGTTCATCCGCAGGAGGCCAGCCCAGTGCAATATTTTTGATGGCTGCCGATACAGTGGCTTCTTCGTGGTATTTAAGCTGTGTAAAGGAAATAAGGAGGGTCATCTCCTCGAAAATCCGATTGAGATTGGTAGCGGGTGGTGCATCGTGTTTCAGATTGATTCGGGTAAAGGGTCCATGATTCAGATCGATAAACTCTACGCCTTCTTCCGCTACGACCTTGTCAAACCCGGCGAAGGACATGATTTCCGATGTTTCCTTCTGACCGGAACCTACCGCAATAACAACTCGCTTAGGATTATTTTTCTTTACAAACCGTATGACAGTGCGTAAACTTTCGGGACCTACTACAATGCCAGTCTCAGGTTTTTGCTGTTGAACCCAGTTGGGAGTTATGACAACGACATCATTGCTATGAATCAGGTTATCTGCCTGAAGAAGGTTCAATCCTTCTTCAATGGCCCTGCTTTCCGCCGGATTTTGTGTTATCGCCACATCCGGGCTGTTTCTACGCCTTTGTCTCATAAAATCACCTCTTGGAATAGTTTGGCGCAATAGGCGGCGGTTTATGCGAGGATTTTCCAACGTATCCATGAGGACTTCTTCCTTTAAAAAGAAAGGGAAAACATCAGGTTTCTCTTTGTTAATATAATGAATTTATGTAAACGATTTTTCCGCTCCTTTCATATACTGGTATAAAAGCATATGAAAGGAGTGTGAATTTCTTGAGAATTCATGTTGTACAACCTGGAGATACAGTGTGGGAGCTTTCGAGAAGGTATGGCGTCAGTATGGATCGCATCACGCAGGTCAATCAATTGAATGATATCCCGGGACTGGTGATCGGCCAGGCTTTGGTGATACCGAGTGAGGAGAGGCCATACAGGGTGCAGCCGGGAGACTCTCTCTGGAGCATTGCTCAGAGGTATGGGGTATCCGTCGGAAGCATTGCTGCATTGAATAATTTGACGCCGCCCTTTGCCCTTTCTCCGGGCCAAGTGTTGAGAATTCCGGAACTGGCGAAGAACTACGGTACAGTGGAGGTAAACGGGTACATCGAGCCGTCTACACGCGAAGAGGAAGAGCGTATTGTGAGGAGTGTGGGGCAATTCCATACGTATATCAGCCCCTTCAGCTATCAAGTAGGTGAGGACGGTTCATTAAGCTCTCTGCAGGATGAAACCATTATACGTACGGCCAGACAACTGCGGGTAGCTTCTTTAATGGTCATAACCAACTTTA
Organism: Bacillota bacterium; assembly: GCA_023419605.1. Lineage (GTDB taxonomy): Bacteria > Bacillota > Clostridia > Acetivibrionales > JAEZXR01 > JAEZXR01. Next base: position 11,006 of record JAEZXR010000124.1, read on the forward strand.
GAGGCGGTACCTTCGATACGGATCTGGGGCATGCCATTCTCACAAGCCAGACTGCCCAGCAGAATCTGATCAATAACGTTCTCAGCACCATTCGAACCAAGGGATATTATGGCTTAAATATTGACTTTGAAAGGATTGACCCTGCGGATAGGGAGCTCTATAATGACTTTCTCCGAAAAGTTGTAGCAGCACTGCGGCCTAATGGTTACGTAGTTTCAACGGCGCTGGCGCCCAAAACCTCAGGTGCCCAGACCGGCGCATGGTACGAGGCCCATGACTATCCGGCCCATGGACAGATCGTTGATTTTGTCATTCTTATGACGTATGAATGGGGCTGGTCGGGAGGACCTCCCATGGCTGTGGCACCCATACGGCAGGTTCGGGCCGTAGTCGACTATGCCTTGACAGTAATACCCGCCAATAAGATCATGATCGGAGTACCGCTGTATGGGTATGATTGGACGCTTCCTTACCTGCCCCACGGTGGATGGGCAAGGCGCGTAAGCCCGCAGGATGCTTACAGAACAGCTTACCGGTATGGAGCCGCGGTACAGTATGATCAGGAGGCGCAGGCACCGTTTTTCTATTATTATGACAGGAACGGAGCCCAGCATGTAATCTGGTTTGAAGACGCACGGAGCGTACAGGAGAAATACCGGTTGGTCAGCGACCGTGGGCTCCGCGGTGTAAGCTATTGGGTTTTGGGTCAAGAATTCCCACAGAATTGGGCTGTGTTGAATGACATGTTCAATATTGTCAAAGTAATTTAAATCGATGAAGGACCGTGAAAGAGAATAATTTATTGGAATCGGGCCCGGTGGCTGGTATACCTCCAGATTAACCGGGCTTTCTTTTTTTTATTTATGGACTTGACGAAGGTGTATTTACTGTATATAATGTACATATACAGTAAATACACATGGGAAGGAAAACTGTACCGGTATGAATATTATTATTTCGAATTCTGCGCAGGAACCCATATATGAACAAATCATCACACAGATTAAAAACTCGATTTTACGGGGAGAATTAGGGGAGAATCAGGCTCTTCCGTCCATACGGAATCTTGCAAAGGAGTTGCAGATCAGTGTGATAACTACAAAGAGGGCCTATGATGAATTGGAACGGGAAGGCTTTATTATAACTGTTCCAGGGAAGGGGACCTATGTAGCGGCACAGAACAAGGAACTGATGCGGGAATCCCGGTTGAAGATCGTGGAAGAAAAACTTTCGGAGGCGGTAGCAGCGGGTAAATCAGCGGATTTGACACTGGCGGAGATGCAGGAGATGCTGAAGCTTTTCTATGAGGAGGTATAGATATGAACAATATTCTGGAGATTAACAAATTACGAAAGAATTATAAGGATTTTGCACTGAAGGATATTAGTTTTAGTTTGCAAAGAGGCTATATCATGGGGTTTATCGGGCCTAACGGAGCGGGAAAAAGTACCACCATCAAGCTTATTATGAACCTGCTGAAAAAGGATGGCGGAGATATCCGGATTTTTGGGTTGGACCCTGCGAAACAGGAGAAAAAAGTAAAAAACCGGATTGGCTTTGTATATGATGAAAATTACTTTTATGAAGAATTAACGGTGAATGAAATGAAAAGTATAGTTGCCCCCTTTTATGATTTATGGGATGAGGGTGCCTTTAAGCGGTATGTGAAGGATTTTAACCTGCCGGGCAATAAAAAGCTGAAGGACTTATCCAAAGGAATGAAGATGAAGTTTTCCATGGCGGTAGCACTTTCACATAATGCAGAGCTCCTGATCATGGATGAACCGACTTCAGGACTGGACCCGGTAGTGCGCAACGAACTAATGGATATCCTGTCGTATCTGATTCAGGATGAGAGTAAGGGGATTTTCTTTTCCACCCATATTACCTCCGATCTGAGCCGGGTCGCGGATTATATTACTTTTATCAATCAGGGAGAAATTATTTTCAGCACAACCAAGGATGAAGTCATGGAGAAGTATGGCATCGTAAAAGGTGGAAAAGAGCTGTTGGATACGGAGACCAGAAAGTATTTTTCAGGGATTCGGGAAAGCCAGTTCGGATTTGAAGCCTTGACTCCCGATAAGAATGCGGCCCGCAAAGTGTTTGGCGACCGTGTGGTCATTGAAAAGCCCACACTGGATGATATCATGGTGTATTATACGAGGAGGGAAACTCATGGTTAGACTGATTATAAAAGATATTCTGCTAATGAAAAAAACTCTTTTAATTTGTATGGCGTATATAGTGTTTATCATTTTTGCTTTTCAAAGTATGGGAGCGGGTGCGTTTGCTACAGGAGTTACGGCCGCTACCTATATGCTGGTTATTACGGCCTGTGCCTATGAAGATAAAAACCGCAGCGATATTGTGATCAATAGTTTGCCCATCCGGAGGCAAACCGTTGTTTTAGCGAAATACCTTTCGGTTTATGTGTATATTGCTCTCAGTGCGGTGGCTTATGGCGCAGCAACTACCGTACTTCCGCTGCTGAAAGCACCTATCACGGTATACCCTTTGAGCATTGAAATTTTCATTTCCGGTGTTTCTGCAGCAGCTTTGCTGAGCAGCGTATTCCTGCCGATATTTTTTAAATTCGGTTATATGAAATCAAAACTTGTGAATTTTATCCTGTTTTTTAGTGCCTTTGCTTTTGCAGGGTTTCTGGGGAATGCTCTTATGCGTGGAGGAGTTCTGGAGAATTTAAACAAATATGTAGTTATTTTAAGTCAACAGCCGGATTGGACGATCGCAGCTTTAATCATTCTTGTAATTTTTGCTATTCAGTTTGTTTCCTACCAATTGGCAGTGGCTTTTTATAAGAAAAGGGAGTTTTAGAGGCATATTCTTCTTTTCACTTTTTAAAAGTTATGTTTGAGATTATGATGATGAGCCACGTATACCTGTTATGTAAAAACATTACGCAGCAGGGACATAACAGGATATAATGGAGTGTGAATGAATTTTGTTACCGCTGAAGCAAGAGTGGTCGCTATCACAGAAATGTGCAAGGATGCACAGAGAAAAGGGGCCAATGCAGGTGCTGGTGCGAGTCCCGACTGCGAAGTGGTTTGGGAAGGAATGCTGATGGTGGCGGCCGGTGGCACTTCCGTATATATAGAATAATCTGTCTGTAATAAGGAAAAGATGTTAGCATGAAAAAGGCTCAACATCTTTTTTTCAACTGACGGTGGCATTATGCCACCTGCATTGTAATATAATTTTATAGCAAAAGTTATTTTAACGGAGCTTCGATCTGCGGTCAGGTTCATCCATTTGTTCCCTAAATTACAGATTGAAGCAAGGTGTTTATAAAACAGGATTTGGAGCGATGCTATGTCGGATATAAAGACACCCGAACAGATAGGCCTTATGGCGGACGCGGGAAAGCTGCTGGCTGCTTGCCATAAAGAACTCAGGCAATTCATTGGACCGGGAGTTAGTACATTGGAAGTGGACCAGTTTGTTGAAGAATTTCTTCATAAGCATGGTGCAAAAGCGGAACAGAAAGGATACAGGGGTTATCCTTATGCAACCTGTGCGGCAGTAAATGAGATCGTATGTCATGGTTTTCCGAATCAAGTGCCCCTGGAAGATGGGGATATCGTTACCATCGACATGGTGGTAAATTGCAAAGGATGGCTTGCGGATTCCGCATGGAGCTATGAGGTTGGCACTGTATCGGAGGAGGCAAAGCGACTGCTAAGGGTTACGAAGGAGTGCCTGTACCTGGGCATTGAGAAGGCGGCGGAAGGGAACCGCATCGGAGATATTTCCTCTGTCATCCAGAAGCATGCTGAAAAATCAGGGTATTCGGTGGTGCGTGACTTTTGCGGGCACGGAATCGGAGCTGTTATTCATGAAGGAGTGGAAGTACCGCATTTCGGGTTGCCAGGTATGGGTCCCATACTGAGAGCGGGAATGGTAATAACCATTGAGCCGATGCTGAATATGGGAAGTTACCCGGTGCGAATCGATGCCGACGGTTGGACAGTAAGGACCGCCGACGGGAGCCTCTCCGCCCAGTATGAGCATACTATTGCTATAACCAAAGAGGGACCATGGGTGCTGACAGAGCAGGATTAGCTGAGCAATCCTGCTTTTTTCTTTCATATACTTTTTATCCTGGCATTACAGGGATAAATTGGCCCCGATTGTATTGTCATTGCTACTTCTATGATTTATACTTAAGGTAATTTGGAAGTAGATTATTATGATGATGAGGGAAGATGAATATGACACAGGAAATGAGACAAGGCATTACGGAAAAAATGCTGCCTGCACCCCAAAATGGAGGCTTTCGGATGGAAGGTTATTGGGTTTGGTGCGGCTCGGTGGTCAAAGGGGAAGATGGGCGTTTTCACATGTTTGCTTCCCGTTGGCCAAAGCATTTGCCCATGCATCCGGGATGGATTGTGGCATCAGAGATTGTAAGAGCTGTTTCGGACACCCCCGAAGGACCCTTTGAGTTTCAGGAAGTGGTGTTTCCGGCAAGAGGTGCGGAATATTGGGATGGCCGGATGACACATAATCCGCACATAACCAAACACAAGGATACCTTTATACTTTTTTATACCGGTTCTACCCATCCTTTTGCGGATGTTACTCCGGAAGAAATATTAGTCATGGATGATGCTCGATGTATAGTAGGACGCTCAAACAAGAGAGTTGGAATCGCTACTTCAAAAAGTGTCTATGGACCATGGAAAAGACTGGATACACCGATTTTGCCCGTAAGGCCCGGAAAGTTCGACAGTTTTCTGACATCAAATCCTGCACCCTGCATCCACGAGGATGGTTCGGTTTTGCTCATCTACAAGGCTAGACGCTATGAGGGGTATACCCACGGGAAGATGACGATTGGTGTTGCCCGTGCCGACCATTATGAAGGTCCTTATAAGGTTTTAACGGAGGAGCCTGTATTCCCGAAGAAAGTCCATATTGAAGATCCGTTCATCTGGAAAACGGACAAGGGGTATGAATTGATTGCAAAAGACATGGATGGAAATATCTGTGGTGAGAAGTACGGCGGAGTCCATGCGTTTTCGGAGGATGGATTGAATTGGACCATGGTGGAAAACTCCAGAGCCTATTCCCGTAAGGTATTATGGGATGACGGTCAGGTGCGGGGGATGGGAAACCTGGAACGTCCTTTTCTTCTCTTTCAGGATGGAAAGCCCACGCATCTGTTTGCAGCTACAGCGGACGGCACAGGAGGGTTTGCAAACGCCTCCAAAACGTGGAACATGGTAATTCCGTTAAAGGTGGAGAAGGAATAAATAACGAATTTTAAATGGGAAATAAAATTTTTGCATTATGATAGAAAAGGATGTCCTGCGAATGAAGTTCTATAAAAAGAAAAGGTATGCAAATGATTTTGTGAAGTTTGATTTCAATTGGATCATCAAAAAGGCACAAGCGTCTTTGCATATTGAGCCTATGCACATTACCGATGCTGTCGCTTCCATGAGTGAAGGAGGGCCCCATGACTTTTACTCCAACGGTGATTACTGGTGGCCGAATCCCGAAACGCCGGATGGATTGCCTTATGTTCGGCGTGATGGAGAAAGCAATCCGAATTCTTTCGCAAAACATCGAGAGATCCTGCGGTGTTTGAGAACGAATGTAGCAAACCTGGCTGCCGGTTATGCAGTTTCAGGAGATGAAAAATATGCTGAAAAGGCTGTAATATTGCTGAAGGAATTTTTCCTGGATGGAGAAACGAAGATGAACCCTCACCTGCTTTATGCCCAGGCGATACCGGGGATTTGTTCAGGAAGAGGAATCGGCATTATCGACACTCTTCATCTCATCGATGTGCCGGCAGCTGTGGAAGTGCTGAAAAAGTCTCCACATCTCACACCGGATCTGCTTTCAGGCCTTACGAAATGGTTTGCTGATTACCTGCACTGGATGACCACGCATCCCTACGGATTGGATGAAATGAAGGAGGGAAACAACCATGGTGTTTGCTGGGCGGTACAGGCTGCGGTATTTGCACTGTTTACGGGCAATGAAAGGATTTTGGACCAGTGCCGTGAGAGATACAAAACTGTAATGCTGCCGGAACAAATGGTGTCAGACGGAAGTTTTCCAAAAGAGCTTGCTCGTACCAAGCCTTATGGATATTCCATCTTCCAATTGGACAATATGGTGACACTTTGCCATGTGTTATCGGATGCGCAGAATGATTTATGGGATTTTGAACTGGAGGACGGAAGAGGAATCCGAAAGGGATTGGAATTCCTGTATCCTTACCTGGAAGACAAATCAAAGTGGCCGTATCCCATCGATATCGAACATTTCGAAGAATGGCCCGCACGGATTTCCGGGTTCCTGTTTGCAGGAGCGGCCCTGGGAAAGAAAAAATATATCGACCTGTGGGAAAAATTAAATCCTGATCCTGTAGACCAGGAAGTACGGAGGAATATTGCTATCCGGCAGCCTATTCTATGGATGCTGGAATAAGATAGAACAGGGCACGTTTTGCGCGTGTCCTGTTCTGTTTTGTTTTATAAACTTTCAAGGATTTCTTCTCCATGATTGTCCGGACTGACTTTGGGAAAGGCCTTTAGGATGGTTCCCTGTTCATCCAGGATAAATGTCGAGCGGATCACGCCCATATAGGTTTTTCCCATCATTTTTTTCTCGCCCCATACACCATAAGCCTCCGATACAGTGTGATCCACGTCGCTGAGAAGGTGGAAGGGAAGACTATACTTTGCTCTGAATTTTTCATGAGAGGACTGGCTATCCGGGCTCACACCAATGACCACGGCACCCCTCTCAAGAATATCATCATATACGTCCCTGAAGCTGCAGGCTTCTTTTGTACAACCGGGCGTATCATCTTTAGGATAGAAATACAAAACCACTTTTTCACCCTGGAAATCTGCTAGACTTATAGCTTTGCCTTCATTATTTATCATAGAAAAATCCGGTGCCTTATCTCCAACTTTCAACATGAAACTCAACCTCCATCATAATTGTAATTCATTATTTGGTATATTCCCGTCCTGAAATCGGCCTAAACAATAATTGGATTCGGAAATAATGGACGGAGTTACATATTTTTCATGCGTTTCTGCCAAACGTATGTTTGAATTATTTTCTGAATATGATATAATAAAAATATTTGAAATAGAGCTATTTTGTTTAAACAAGGCACAAGACCATAGGGCTTATAAAATAATAACAAGACCAACTGTTTGCGCCCCTCATGGATACCATGGCGGGACTGCAAAAAAGACTCTGCAATTATTTTATATGCCATAGCTGGAGAGGGGAATGGAATGTCAGAGTTTAAAATTTGTTCCGAATATAAACCGAGAGGGGATCAGCCCCAGGCCATTGACAAGCTGGTTCGCGGCTTGAATAAGGGAGACAAGCATCAGACACTGCTGGGAGTTACCGGTTCGGGTAAAACCTTTACCATGGCCAACGTAATTGAGCGTGTACAGAAACCTACGCTGGTCATTGCCCACAACAAAACCTTGGCAGCTCAGCTATGCAGTGAGTTTAAAGAGTTTTTTCCCAATAATGCCGTAGAATATTTTGTGAGCTATTACGACTATTACCAGCCGGAAGCTTACATTCCTAACACCGATACCTATATTGAGAAGGATGCCTCCATTAACGATGAGATCGACAAACTCCGGCACTCTGCGACAGCAGCCCTCTTTGAGCGGAGGGACGTTATTATTGTTGCCAGTGTTTCCTGTATTTACGGTTTGGGTGACCCGGAGGATTATAGTGACCTTATGCTTTCACTGCGGCCGGGAATGACCCGGGACAGGGATGAAATCATCCGTAAGCTGGTGGATATACAGTATGAGAGAAACGATATCGACTTTAAGAGAGGAAAATTCAGGGTACGGGGAGATGTGCTGGAAATTTTTCCTGCCTACTCGTCCGAAAAGGCGCTCCGGGTGGAGTTTTTTGGAGATGAGATCGAGCGGATCACGGAAGTGGATTATCTTACGGGTGAAATTATTGGTTTGCGAGAGCACATTGCAATATTTCCTGCCTCTCACTATACAACTACCCGGGAGAAGATGGAAAAAGCCCTGGTTACGATTGAGAAGGAGTTGGAAGAAAGACTGAAGGAACTGAAAGCGGATGGAAAGCTTTTGGAGGCACAGCGGCTGGAACAGAGGACCCGGTATGATCTTGAAATGATGCAGGAAGTGGGCTTTTGTCAGGGAATCGAAAACTATTCCCGGCATGTCAGCGGAAGGGATCCGGGAAGTGCACCTTTCACGCTCATCGACTACTTCCCCAAGGATTTCCTTATGGTCATCGACGAGTCCCATGTTACCGTATCCCAGGTCGGAGCCATGTATAATGGAGACCGCTCCAGAAAGGATGCTCTTGTTGAGTACGGCTTCAGACTTCCTTCCGCCTACGATAACAGACCTCTCAAATTTAATGAGTTTGAAGAGCGGGTCAATCAGGTGGTCTACGTCAGTGCAACTCCGGGTAAGTATGAGAAGCAGCATTCAACACAAATGGTGGAGCAGATTATCCGGCCCACGGGATTGATCGATCCGGAGATTTTAGTGCGTCCTGTTAAGGGGCAGATTGATGATCTTATCGGGGAAATTACGGAGAGGGTGGAAAAGCAGCAAAGGGTACTGGTCACCACGCTTACGAAGAAAATGTCGGAAGATTTGACCGATTACCTGAAGGAACTGGACTTCAAAGTGAAGTACCTCCATTCGGATGTAGAAACTCTGGAGCGTATGGAAATCATCCGGGATTTGCGGTTGGGAGTTTTTGATGTCCTTATCGGAATCAACCTTTTACGAGAAGGCCTTGACCTGCCGGAGGTATCACTGGTTGCCATTCTGGATGCGGATAAGGAAGGCTTCCTGCGCTCGGAAACTTCCTTGATACAGACCATCGGAAGAGCGGCGAGAAATGCAGAGGGTAAGGTTATCATGTATGCGGATAACATGACGGATTCCATGCAGCGGGCCATCAGCGAAACCAACCGGAGAAGGAAAATCCAGATGGAATATAACGAGGAGCATGGCATCGTTCCGCAGACCGTTCAGAAGAGTGTCAGAAATGTTATCGAGGCAACAAAGGTTGCAGAGGAAGATGTGAAGTATTTCATTCGTGGAGATCAGGATTCCATGGGCTCGGAAGAGCTGCAGAAGCTTATCGACAAGCTGACGGGGGAAATGAAAACTGCTGCTATGGAGCTGCAGTTTGAAAGAGCTGCCGAACTGAGAGATAAGATCAACGAATTAAAGGAGAAACTTGATTAAAGAGCCGGATGCGTGTACAATAAAATGAAGAATGGAAAATGAAGAGTGAGGAAGTAGGAGGTACATCAATGATCGTTAAAAATAGTGATGTTAAGGTTACGGAAGTTGGACAGGGAGTTGAGAGAAAGATCCTTGCTTCCGACGGTAAAATGATGACAGTAGAGGTTCGCTTCAAAAAAGGTTCCGTTGGTACTGTCCATTCCCATCCCCACGAGCAAATCAGCTATGTGGTTTCCGGCAGCTTCGAGTTTGAACTGGAGGGCAAAAAGGAAATTATCAGGGCTGGAGACAGCTATTATGTAAAGCCGGATGCTATGCACGGAGTCGTGGCTTTGGAGGATTCTGTAATTCTTGATGTGTTTACACCGCAGAGAGAAGATTTTCTGAAATAGTTTTACGGACATCCGTAAATGGGTAGAATTATTCCAGGTATGTACCGGGATAATTTTATCCATTTTTTATACTAAATTTTCCTCGAACAAATGTTTGATTTTTCTGGAGAATCTGGTATAATGTATGGAGATAAAAAGGTATATACAGATGGAAAGCCATCTTGGAAGAGGTTGTTATGAATCGAGACAAAATATTGATAAAGGGTGCCAGGGAGCACAATTTAAAAAATGTCGATGTAGAAATACCCCGTGACAAATTTGTAGTTATTACGGGACTTAGTGGGTCAGGAAAGTCTTCTCTGGCTTTTGACACCATCTATGCCGAAGGACAGAGACGGTATGTGGAATCCTTATCTGCATACGCCAGACAGTTCCTCGGACAGATGGAAAAGCCGGATGTAGATTACATAGAGGGGTTATCTCCCGCCATATCCATTGACCAGAAAACCACCAGCCGGAATCCGCGTTCTACCGTGGGGACCGTGACGGAAATCTATGATTACATGAGGCTGCTTTACGCCAGAATCGGAACTCCCCACTGCCATAAATGCGGCAAAGAAATCTCGCAGCAGACGGTGGACCAGATGGTGGACAACATACTGGCCATGGAGGAAGGAACCCGCCTTCAGCTTCTGGCACCTGTTGTCAGAGGGAGAAAAGGGGAATACCAGAAGCTGCTGGAGGACACCAAAAAGAGCGGCTATGTCAGAGTAAGAATCGACGGAGAAGTCATGGAAATCAGCTCTGATATAAAGCTAGATAAAAATAAAAAGCACACGATAGAAATCGTAGTTGACAGAATCATTGTACGACCCGATGCCAGAAAGAGGCTCACAGATTCCATAGAGACCGTTCTGAACCTCAGCGGCGGAATCCTTTTGGTGGACGTGGTTGGAAAAGAAGAGATACTTTTCAGCCAAAATCTGGCTTGCAGCGATTGTGGAATCAGCATCGAGGAGTTAACGCCCAGAATGTTCTCCTTTAACACCCCTTTTGGTGCCTGCCCCACCTGTACCGGATTGGGAACGCTGTTGAAAATCGACCCGGACCTGGTGATACCGGATCGTTCAAAATCATTGGCAGAGGGAGCGATCAGTGTAGGGGGCTGGAATACCGGCAACGAAGACAGCTACTCAAGAATGTATATCAATGCCCTTGCGGAGCATTATAAATTCAGCCTTGAAACTCCAGTGGAAAAGCTTCCGCCTCATATTGTCGACATCATACTTTACGGAACAAAAGGGGAAAAAATCCGCGTACAGTATGAAAAAGAATATGGGAACGGCTCTTTTATGACACCCTTTGAAGGCGTAATCAACAGCATGGAACGACGCTACAAAGAAACCCAGTCCGACAGCATGAAGCAGTATTATGAGGAATATATGAGCAGCAACCCATGCCCCGACTGTAAAGGAACCCGTTTGAGAAAAGAGAGCTTGGCCGTTACGGTTGGAAACAGGAATATATTTGAAATCTGCAGTATGGCTGTCGCCGATACGAAAAAGTTTTTTGATGAACTGGATTTAACGGAAAGGCAGGAAATGATTGCACATCAAATCCTTAAAGAGATTAATGCCAGAGTAGGCTTTTTGGTGGATGTGGGACTGGATTACCTGACGTTGACCCGTTCTGCCGGAACGCTTTCCGGGGGAGAGGCGCAGCGAATCCGGCTGGCTACCCAGATCGGTTCCGGGCTTATGGGTGTACTGTATATATTGGACGAGCCCAGCATCGGCCTTCACCAAAGGGATAACGACCGGCTGCTGACCACCCTGAAACGTTTGAGGGATCTGGGGAATACGCTGGTGGTGGTTGAACATGATGAGGATACCATGTTCGCGGCAGACCATATCATTGATATGGGACCGGGGGCAGGAATCCATGGAGGAAATGTTATCGCCACGGGTACGGTGAACGAAATCATGGAGAGCGAAGACTCCTTGACGGGTGCCTACCTGAGCGGAAGAAAGCGGATTGAAGTACCTGAAAAGAGACGCCAGCCCAATGGAAAATGGCTGGAAGTCGTTGGTGCAAAGGAAAACAACCTGAAAAACCTGCATGTAAAAATACCCATGGGTGTCTTAACCTGTGTTACAGGGGTTTCAGGGTCCGGCAAGAGTACACTGGTTAATGAAATTCTGTATAAGAAGCTTGCAGCAGAACTGAACCGTGCCAGGACACGAGCCGGCGAACATGAGGCCATCCGGGGACTGGAACATCTGGACAAGGTTATCGACATTGACCAGTCGCCTATCGGAAGAACTCCACGCTCCAACCCTGCTACTTACACCGGCGTCTTTGATTTGATCCGTGAAGTTTTTTCAAATACGACGGAAGCAAAAATGAAGGGCTATAAGTCCGGTCGTTTCAGCTTCAATGTAAAGGGCGGACGCTGTGAAGCCTGCAGCGGCGACGGGATCATAAAGATTGAAATGCATTTCCTGCCGGATATTTATGTACCTTGCGAGGTTTGCAAAGGAAAACGGTATAATCGGGAAACCCTGGAGGTAAAATACAAGGGGAAGAGCATTTCCGATGTATTGGATATGACGGTAGAGGATGCTCTGGAGTTTTTCCAGAACATACCCAGAATACAGAAAAAGCTGCAAACATTATATGATGTGGGCCTTGGCTATATAAAAGTGGGACAACCTTCGACGACGCTATCCGGCGGAGAAGCGCAAAGGGTGAAATTAGCAACCGAGTTGTCCAAAAGGAGTACGGGAAGCACCATGTATATCCTGGACGAGCCCACTACCGGACTTCATACAGCAGATGTCCATCGTTTGATTGATATTCTGCAAAGGCTTGCAGATACAGGGAATACTGTACTGGTTATCGAACATAATCTTGATGTGATCAAGGTATCCGATCATATCATCGATCTGGGACCGGAGGGCGGAAACAAGGGTGGAACGATTGTAGCCCAGGGTACTCCGGAGGAAGTGGTTAAGGTGAAAAAATCCTATACAGGACATTTCTTAAAGAAAATGTTGAAAAAATGAAAAATATAGTAAAAAAAATAAAAAATATAAAAAATATAAGTGAGGCGACAAAAATGTCCGCCTCACTTATATTTTTTTCTACAAAAGTCAGAATAACCATGAAACAAATTTACATTATATGTAATGGACTTTAAATGTATTTTAAACAAATGTTATATTAATGTTAACTTTGTGTTAAGTCATATTGAATCCGACTTAACAAAGAGATATAATCATTTAGGACTTGTTAAAGCGCTAAGAAAAATGAGAGGGGAGAACTTCATGTTCAGAATAACCAGAAAAGAAGAGATTTTTTTTGATATGTTTGTCGAAACAGCGGACAATGCCTGTAAAGCGGCTGAAATGCTGGAAGAACTCATGGTAAACTATGTGAATGTTAAGGAAAAGGTAGGAGCTATTGAGGAGGCAGAGCATGCCTGTGATAAACAGGTACATAAAATTCTGGAACAACTCAATAAGTCTTTTATTACACCTATCGATAGAGAAGATATATACCTTATTGCCAAGGAATTGGACAATATTACGGATGCTATCGAATCCACAGCACATCGTTTTGTAATGTTCAACGTGAAGGAAGTTACCCCGGAAGCCATTCAACTTGCGAAGTTAATAACAGAGTCTACAAAGGAATTAAAGCTGCTCATGGCAGAAGTGAAGGATATGAAAAGCAGCAAGGTATTGGCAGAAAAAATCGTAGAAGTCAACCGCGTTGAGGATGACGGAGATACAGTTTTCAGAGATGCTGTGTCCAACCTCTTCTCAGGTAAGAGAGAAACTTTGGATGTTATTATCTGGAAAGAAATTTATGAATATATGGAAAATACTCTGGATGCTTGTGAGGATGTGGCGAATATAGTAGAAGGGGTTGTAATGAAGCATGCTTGATGGGGTTGGGTTAATTGTTATTGCAGTTGTTGTACTAGCTCTTGCTTTTGACTTTATCAATGGATTTCATGATACAGCCAATTCTATAGCTACTACGGTTTCAACCAGGGTTCTTTCTCCGAGGCAGGCAATTATTATGGCGGCTGTTTTAAACTTTGTTGGAGCACTTACCAGCGAGAAAGTTGCAAAAACCATCTCCAAGGGGCTGATTCAGGGAAGCGTTGAGCAGTACGTTATTGTAGCTACTTTGATCGCAGCGATTATATGGAACCTTATTACATGGTATTTTGGAATACCCAGCAGTTCTTCCCATGCACTGATTGGCGGGCTGGTTGGAGCATCCATTGCCTATGCAGGAACTACCAATATCGTTACATGGAAGGGTGTTCTTGATAAGGTCATCATACCTCTCTTTACCTCTCCTGTAATAGGATTCTTTTTCGGGTATTTATTAATGTCGCTGTTATATGAAATATTAAGGCGTTTTTCCCAGCATACGGTCAATAAAGTCGCATCGAAGCTGCAAATCTGCTCCGCTGCTCTTATGGCATATTCTCATGGTAATAACGATGCACAAAAATCCATGGGTATTATTACGCTGGCATTGATCAGTGCGGGAATCTATGCGCCAGACCATGGCGTGCCTCTATGGGTAAAAATATCCTGTGCCATTGCGATGGCCCTGGGTACATCGGTGGGTGGTTGGAAAATCATAAAGACCATGGGTGTCAATATGATAAGACTTGCTCCCATCAATGGCTTTGCAGCAGAAACCAGTGCAGCTATCGTTATAGAGACTATGACGCATTTTGGTGCTCCTGTTAGTACAACCCATGTTATTTCTTCCTCGATCATGGGTGTTGGAGCGTCAAAGAGATTATCCGCAGTCCGCTGGGCTCTTGCAAGGAATATTGTCTGGGCGTGGGTGTTGACAATTCCTATCACAGCAACCTTAGGCGCCGTTGTTACACTTGTTATTAAAGCTTTTATGGCATAGGCTGAAAAGTTTGCATTTTATATATACCTTGCAATAGTCAAAAGGACAAGCATTGTTGACTATTGCACAGGTATTTTTATTTATTTGCAAGAAATTAATTTTTAAAACCTGTGAATAAGTGGTAATATTCTTATATATTAGACTGCATATATATTGTTATGGTATACTATTAGAATAAAGCTTATAAAAAATATTTAAAGGTAAGCTTTATTGAAACGCATGTAACGCAAAAGGGATTGTAAGGAAAGTTGATCTTTATAATATGCGTTAAAAAAGTCTACTTGGTATTATAGTGTAGACTTATTGGAACGTACTGAATAAGTTGGTGAGAGAAGTAATTTATTACCATAAGCTGTGGGCAATTGGCGAAAAGGCAATCGGCAGTTGTGAGGTAGGAAGCCCGCAGTTTGTTGACAGAAGCCGATCGCCCGATTAGTAGGAGTGGATGCAATATGATAATGTGTTCAGTTTGTAATGAGAACTTTGCAGTAGTGTTTGTAACAAAAATAATAAATGGAAAGCAAGCCCAGGAAGGCCTGTGTATGTCCTGTGCAAAGAAGCAGGGAATACAGCCTGTAAATCAGATCCTGGAGCAGACAGGGATGTCTGAAGAGGATTTTGATAATCTCAATAAGCAAATGGGTGAAATGTTCGGAGATATGGATATGGAGAATTTGGGCTCTGCCATGCAGGTTCAAAATCTACCGGAATCCCCGGCAGGAAAAAGTAATCCGTTTTTCAGCTTTTTGAATAAGGCATTTTCCAAAGATGATGGAGCTGGTGAGGTTTCTGAGCAGGATCACAAGCACGTGAGTGAGGATAAGGATAGTAAAAATAACAGTGCCAGGACTAAGACCCAGGAAAAGAAGAGCAATAAAAAGAAAAAGTACCTGGATTCCTTTGGGATAAACCTGACAGATAAAGCAAAAGAGGGAAGAATCGACAGAGTGATCGGCCGGTACAGGGAAATTGACCGTGTTGTTCAAATTTTGAACAGAAGGACCAAAAACAACCCTGTTTTGATTGGTGAGCCCGGAGTCGGTAAAACAGCCATTGCTGAGGGGCTGGCGGTGCGTATTGCTGAAAAGCAGGTCCCTGCCAAGCTCTTTGGTGCGGAAGTATATCTGCTGGATCTCACGGGGATGGTAGCGGGAACTCAGTTTAGAGGCCAGTTTGAAGCCCGGATGAAAGGAGTCATCGATGAGGTGAAGTCCTTCGGAAACATTATTCTGGTTATCGATGAGCTTCACAATATCATGGGAGCGGGAGAGGCGGAAGGCGCCATGAATGCTGCCAATATCCTCAAACCGGCATTGGCCAGGGGAGAGATTCAAGTCATTGGAGCCACCACCTTAAATGAGTACAGAAAGCACATTGAAAAGGATTCGGCCCTGGAGAGGCGCTTCCAGCCTGTTCTGGTCGATGAGCCTTCCGTGGAGGAAACCATAGAGATTTTGAAGGGAATCCGGCAGTACTACGAAGAGTATCACAGGGTTAAAATCTCCGATGAAGTTATAGCGGCAGCAGCAGCACTTTCCGAACGTTATATCACCGATCGGTTCCTGCCGGATAAGGCCATTGATGTGATCGATGAAGCCGGTTCCCGTGCAAACCTGAAGAACGATGGGCTTGTTGAGCTGGAGTCCCTTAAGAGTGAATTGAAGAAGGTTCAGGAGGAAAAGGAAAGTGCGATTTCCGCCGACTCCATCGAGGATTACCAGAAGGCTGCTGATCTGAAGGTTCGTGAATGCAGGCTGCTGGAAGAGATCACACTGCTGGAGGAAAAGAACAAGGTGGCGGATATCACCATTGAGGATATTGCCTATGTAATAGAAGCCTGGACGAAAATACCGGTGCAGCGGCTTACTGAGGTGGAAACGGAGAAATTGTTGAACCTGGAAGAGAGACTGCATAAAAGGGTCATCGGGCAGAAACAGGCAGTGATCAGTGTGGCAAAGGCCATACGGCGCAACAGGGCAGGCTTCCGAAAGAAGAAAAAGCCTTCCTCCTTTATATTCGTAGGACCTACGGGTGTAGGTAAGACGGAAGTGGTAAGGGCACTGGCCAGTGAGCTCTTTGAGAGTGAGGAAGCCCTGATCCGGCTGGATATGTCTGAATACATGGAAAAGCATACGGTTTCCAAGCTCATCGGTTCGCCGCCGGGATATGTAGGATATGATGACGGCGGACAGCTGACGGAGAAAATACGGAGAAAGCCTTATTCTGTAATCCTTATGGATGAAATTGAAAAGGCGCATCCGGATGTATTCAATATGCTGCTGCAGATTCTGGAAGATGGCAGGCTCACCGACAGCCATGGCAGGGTGGTAAATTTTGAAAATACAGTAATCATCATGACCTCCAATGCAGGAACGAGCCTCAAATCCAATGGGATCGGTTTTGGAAATGAAGGCTACGCAGCCCTTGAGAATCGGGTACAAACGGTTATGAAGGAAATCTTCCGGCCGGAATTCCTGAACCGCGTGGATGAGATTGTTGTATTTACAGAGCTCACCCGGGAAGAACTCCGACAGATCATCGAGCTGATGCTGCGGGAAGTGACGGAAGAGGTTGAGTCCAAAGGCATGAAGATCACCATTACCGAAGCAGCGAAGGACTTCATTCTGGAGAAGGGCTATGATGTGAAATACGGGGCAAGGCCTCTGCGCAGGACCATACAGCGGTTTATCGAGGATGAACTGACGGAGCAGTTCCTACGGGGCAAATTCTCTGTTGGAAGCCAGATCACGGTAGACGTGGAAGAAGGTACTATTATATTTAAATAAAGGAATGTGAACAGGTATAGCTGCGATGGGCAGCTATACCTGTTTTTTTATGGGATTTAATCTGTTGAGGGTGCAAAACAACGTAAGAGCCTTCAAATTGACGGCTAGATTTTTTAACCCTGAAGTTTGAGTAAACTGACCTGTAAAACTCACGATAAATTTGAGCAAACAAAGGGTTTTTAAATTATTTGCCGAAATTATAGAAGACTACAATATAAAGCAATAAAGGATAAAAAAGGAGAATTTTAGTGTGAATAAATTTGGCATACAGTATTTGAATAAATCAATGGGAATGTTTTTAGGAGGAAGAAGGTCGAATAAGCAGCATACTGAGATTAGAGAGGTTCTTCGGCAATTTCAGGCTGGATACACCGGACGGGATATAGAAAAAGCTGACGCTTTTGTTGAAGAGCTTTTTATCCCTGGAGAGGACACCTGTGTCCTTGGTACTGGAACGGGCGAACTGTTTTTAGGCAGTGAGCAAGTAAAAACGTTAATTAAAGATGACTGGAAATACTGGGGTGATGTCAATATCGATTGGGAAAATGCGCATATTTCCGTTAAAGATGAAGTTGCCTGGTTTGCCACTATAGGTTCTGTCAAATACACTTTTGAAGATACACCGCAAAGGTATGACAGTTATCTTAATTTTGTCCAAAAGAAGGCTGAAGAGACTGGACTTACGCCCAAACAGAAAATTGCTTTTATCAATTGGGTTTTAGCGCTAAGCTATCATCAGCGGGAGGAGAAGAAGAGGGAATACTTATGGCCGCTGTGCTTAAGCGGGGTTCTTTTAAAGGATGCCGGCAAATGGAAAATTGTTCATCTCCAATTTTCCATTTCCAAAGCTAATTTTCCTGATGAGCGTTTCGAAAACTCCAAAGAATATCTGGAGAGCTACAACAAGCAGAATGCCATGGTTGATGGATATAGGAATAACCGGATGACTGTGGAGCTGGAAGCCCTGCTGAAGAGGTTAGAGACAGAATTTGTCGGGCAGAAAACTGTTTCGAAAGAAGCGGTGAACAAGTATTTTGCTGCCGATAGTCTGCCCTATGTTATCGGACCGGAAAATCAGTGGTGCTACGGGATTGAGCAGGTGAGAGAATTCTTTGCAGAAAACGGTGATGTAACTCTTTCTCTGGACCTGAAACATGCCATTGCCTCGAAATTCGGCGAAGTTACCTGGGTTACAGTTACCGGCACATTGAAGCAAGATTTGACAGAGGATGAACTTGCTGAACGTGCACTGGAGGAACTGGGTAATCTGTTCCGGGCTGATCTTGCTTCAAAGGAAAAGCTGTTTGCTATGCACAGGAGTATCGCCTATGTGCTGAAGGAAAGCGCCACAGGTGTAAATTATACCTGCCCGCTCAGAATGACTGCGGTAATTTTAAACCGGGATATGGAACCTGCTTTCCACCACATACATTTTTCCTTTCCATCCTATTGGGTATTTGAGGGAAAAGTAGATGGTATTTCATGCAGCGTGTAAATAATGAAGACCAAGGAAAAACCCTGGCGAGCAGCTCACCAGGGTTTAAGTTTAGCTTATTTTCTGTTTATTTCCTGGGCCACCAGCTCCTGGACCAAAATCCGGACAAGCATCCGGAAGCAGTCTGCAAAGCCCCGCTCGTAGAAAAAGTCCTGCGCTCTGCCCTGGAGCAGACTGAAAGCATCATCATACTGGAAAAGTATCTCTTTCCCTCCGCGCTGGATGTACGGCTCCAGCCGGGCCAATATCTCTTCCTTTAGTTTCGTTGCTTCCAGACATTCCTCCCAGGCAATAAACTCCGTTTCCAACTGCCGGATCCGGCAGTCCCTGGCGCAGCTATTCCTCTGATAAAATTTCCTTCATCTATAGTTGCAATAGGTTTATGTCTTACCGTAAATTTTTTTATAAAGAAAACTTTATACTGCCAGTATTGCTGTTGCCGCTAAATCTTTCACTCTCCTTTGGTACGCATTGACACTGGAACGAATGTTCTGTATAATATCCCCAGATGTAGATATGAAACTTTCAACTTGGATTTATATACAATAAGACTGGCAACTGCTGATTTGGCGTTTGCATAGCCAAAGCTTTTGGGGCTATGCAGGCGTCGAATCAGCGAAGTTCCATCTTACATTGTATAGCCAGGGGGGAAGTGGGTTATCTGAACGAAGGATAAGGGGCATGTGAAATGGAAAAGCCTGTGGTGAAAATATCGGTACGCAGCATGGTGGAATTTATTCTCCGGTCCGGAGATATCCAAACCGGCTTTGTATCCAACCAAAGAGCGGTAGAAGGAACAAAGGCTCACCGGAAGCTTCAGAAACGCGGAGGAGAGGACTACAGTGCCGAAGTTGCATTGGTGTATACCCACGAGTATGAGAACTGTCTCGTCACGGTGGAAGGAAGGGCGGATGGCATCATACAGAACGAAGCGGGAGTGGTGATTGATGAGATCAAAACAGTTACGGCTCCCATGGAAATGATAGATGAGAACTATAACCCGCTTCACTGGGCCCAGGCAAAATGCTATGCCTTTATTTATGCGGAACAAAATGAAATGGAAGAAATAGGGGTACAACTCACCTACTATCATATCGATACCGAGGAAATCAAGCTGCTCCAACAAAACTATACCCTTGATGAACTGCGCCAGTTCTTTTTTACCCTTCTTGACAGCTACTCCGTATGGGCGGAGTATACATGCAATTGGACGAAGCAAAGAAACCTGTCCATTAAAGAACTGGGTTTTCCTTTTGTATCCTACCGGAAAGGACAGAGGGAAATGGCCGTTGCTGTCTATCGCACCATCACGGAGGATAAAAAGCTTTTCGTACAGGCGCCTACAGGGATCGGCAAAACCATTTCCACGCTGTTTCCGGCAGTGAAGGCCATGGGAGAAGGGGTCGGGCAAAAGATATTTTACCTGACAGCCCGAACTATCACCCGCCAGGTGGCGGAAGAGGCCTTTTCAAAAATGGCAGGATTGGGACTTCGATGCAAGACCATTACCCTGACTGCCAAGGATAAAATCTGTGCCCAGCCGGGTGCAGGGTGTAATCCGGAAGAATGTGAATTCGCCAGGGGGCACCTGGACCGGATCAATGGGGCCCTGCTGGATATTTTAACGCAGGAAGAGGCATTGACAAGAGAAATTATCGAAGCCTATGCCCTTAAACACAGGGTCTGTCCCTTTGAGTTTTCCCTGGACCTGGCGCTATGGGCGGACTGCATTATCTGTGACTATAATTATGTTTTCGACCCCAGAGTGTATTTGAAGCGGTTTTTTATGGACAATGGCGGAGAGTATACTTTCCTGGTGGATGAGGCCCATAATCTGGTGGACCGGGCCCGGGAGATGTTTTCCGCCGAACTGTCGAAAAGGTCCTTTATGGATATCCGGAAAGAGCTTAAACGGCCGGCGCCAAAGCTTTATAAAATCCTTGGGGATGTAAATAAATACTTTATTGAAATCCGTAAAAGCCGCGATGGCCAGAAGGTTCAGATCTCCAGTGAAGAACCTAAGGAACTGTATAAACTGCTGAAGGAATTTGTGAAGGAATGTGAAGTGTTTTTATCGAAAAGCAGAGGCATGGAAGTTCACGAGGGCTTGCTGGACTTGTATTTTGAATGCCTGGCTTTTGCAAGAATAGCCGAGTTTTTTGATGAAAGATATGTAGTATATATCACTTGCGAAGAACGGGATGTAAGGATTAAATTATTTTGTCTGGACCCTTCCTTTTTGCTGAAGGAGGCACTGAAGCGAGGACGCACGGCTGTGTTTTTCTCTGCCACCCTGACTCCTCTGGATTATTTCAGAGAGATTCTGGGAGGAGAACCGGAGGATTACAGCATGCGGCTGGCTTCTCCCTTTGACAGGAATAATCTGTGCTTGCTGGTGGCCAACAATATCTCTACAAAATATAGGGACCGGCAAAACAGCTACCGGCAGGTTGCAGAATATATAAAGGCGCTGACGCTGCAAAAGACAGGCAATTACCTGGTTTTCTTCCCCTCCTTTGAGTATATGCGGGAGGTTTCTACGCTGTACTCGGAGTCTTTCCCGGAGGATGAAACCCTTGTACAGGAAAGTATGATGACGGAAGAGGATCGGGAAGCCTTCTTGAAAAGGTTCATGCCGGATTGCAGCAGGACCTTGATCGGGTTTGCCGTCATGGGCGGGATTTTTTCCGAGGGTGTGGACCTTGCGGGCGAGAGGCTGTCAGGCGCAGTCATCGTCGGCGTGGGCCTTCCGCAAATGAGTCCGGAGAGGGACATTATCATGGAGTATTTTAAGAATAAAAACGGCCAGGGCTATGAGTTTGCCTACATGTATCCCGGCATGAACAAAGTGCTTCAGGCTGCGGGACGCGTGATCCGGACGGAGCAGGACCGGGGAACCGTGTTTCTTATTGATGACCGTTTTCTGCACCGGAGGTACCTGGAGCTGTTTCCAAAGGAGTGGGATTCCTATATTAAGGTCAGCGGGGTAGAGAGTGTTACTCGGAGTTTGAGGAGGTTCTGGATCGGCAATTGACTTTTAAGCGGGTTTTGTACGAATGAGAATAAAATTACTCAAAGTGTAGATTAACTATATAGACAGTAAAAACGAAGGAGGTGTGATGGAATCACATCTCCTTTGTTAGTTCTTCAAATCTGTCACCCGTTCAAAATCAAGCCGGCAGGCGGATGGTAAACTCCGTACCTTTCCCCGGTTGGCTGTGTACCTTTATATCGCCGTTATAGAGGTTTACAATATGCTTTACAATGGACAAGCCCAAACCGGTTCCTCCCATATTCCGGGACCTTCCTTTGTCTACCCTGTAAAAGCGCTCAAAAATCCTTGAAATATGCTCATCGGGTATCCCGATGCCTGTGTCCTTTATAGAGAATACAATCATTTTATCCGCTTTGAAGGCACGAATGTTTACACTTCCATTTTCAACGTTATATTTTATGCTGTTGTCAATAAGGTTGATAAGCATTTGTTTAATGCGGTCCTTATTTGCAACGATTTTCAAACCCTCTTGGACTTCCCAGTCCAGAGAGACATGCTTCCTGTCAGCAACCCCCTGAAGGATGGAAATGGTCTCCTCTACAATGGAATGCAGGTTGTGGGTCGCTATATTCGAGTCCTGCTGCCTGGATTCGATCTCGGAAAGCTGAAGGATATCATTGATCAGAATATAAAGTCTTTCCGCTTCGATATCAATGATATCCAGAAACTTTTTAGCTACTACGCTGTCTTCCATGGCTCCGTTCCGCAAGGTCTCAATAAACCCGCGGATGGATGTCAGCGGTGTTTTGAGCTCATGAGTGACATTGGATACGAACTCTGTGCGGATTAATTCCAGCTTTTTCAAACTGGTAATATCATTAATAATCAATACGCCTCCGGAATTCAAGCTTATATTATCCTTGGACTTAATGGGGGAGGTATACACTTTTAACATCTTTTCACTGGGAGAGGCAAGGGTTAATTCTTCGGTATGGGAGGTATTGGTTCGCATGGTTTCATTAAGAACGTGGTTGATTTTATGATTGCGAACCAGCTCAATTAAGTTAATGCCGATAACGCCAGGACCGTTCTTTATCCCGAAAATCTCACAGGCTTTGGCATTGATCAGCATTACATTAAACTTGTTATCCACGGCTATGATTCCATTTCCCATACTGTTTATAATTGCATCCACCTTAACATTCTTATCCTTAAGATCTGCAACGGTTTTTTCCAGTTCAAGGTTCATGTCATTAAACCGCTGGTCGATGGGCTGAGTAACATATACAGAAAACTTCGCAGCCAATATGGAAGTTAACAATATTCCCGCCAGGATTCCGACAATGGTGTAATTCCATATGGTTTGATCAATGGTTTTTAACTGGAGGAGGGGAGAGGAGACCCTTACAACAACGTTGGCAGAGGGAATCAATACAGCAGTATATAGAAAATTGGTCTTAAGGGTTTTGCTGTAGTGGATGTCGTTTCCTACACTTCCGGTCAGGGCCTGCTGGAATTCCTTTCGATCCAGATGGTTTTCCATATATTTAAAATCAGTATCCGATTCGCCAACAACCTTTCCGGATACATCAATAAAGGTAAGTCTTATCTTTGTGGTATTTTTATCCAAATGGCTTGACGAGTTATCGCTCAGGATATGGGAATACTGCGCGGCATATTGATTATAATCTACGGAAAGTCCATTCCTAAGATCAGTGGCTATTTGATTCTGGATTAGTTTTGCCATACCGACCAGCTTATCCTGTGCCTCAAATTTGTAATACTTCTGCGCCAGCTGTGAAATAAAAAAACCGGTGATGGATATACCGATGATCGTTAAAACGATAAAATAGATGAATATTCTCTTCTTCATGTTTGCTCCTCTCTCGTCAAGGCGTTGAATCGTAGGGTATATGGCTATACAACTTCAGACTTGGGTTTATCCAGCGGAAAAACTGCTCTAAATCCAGAACTCTTGCTGCTGGAAATCATAAGGTTTAAAGTTGGCTATCTGCATAAAATAATACCATTTATTTCATGATGCCGTAAAGCTGCAAGTACGAAAAAACAAGCTAAAAGATATCTTTTAGCTTGGAAGCTTCTATGGATACGTCACTTTGATTCTGTGGCATATCCTTATTTTGTTGGCTTGTCATTAAAACGATACCCGATGCCTCTGACAGTTTCGATGTATTTGGGGTTGCTGTCGTCCTCTTCTATCTTTTGCCGCAGGTAGCGGATATGAACATCGACGGTTCTCGTTTCTCCATAATAGTCAAAACCCCAAACCTTTTCAAGAAGCATGTCCCTGGAAAGAACTTTGCCCTTGTTCAAAACCAGAAGCTTCAGCAGCTCAAACTCCTTCAGGGGCATTTCAAGGAAAGTACCGCTTTTATAGACTTCATGACGAGTACAGTCAATGGTGATATCATCGTGCTTTATGATATCAGCGTCTACATCCGTGGTGTTGGTGGTGATTCTGCGGAAGATGGCTTTAACCCTTGCCAAAAGTTCCCGGATGCTGAAGGGTTTGGTGATATAATCGTCTGCCCCCAGCTCCAGGCCCAGGACTTTATCGAATTCTTCACTTTTGGCAGTCAGCATGATAATGGGAATGCTCTTGGTTCTGTTGTTTCCACGGAGCTGCCGGCAAACTTCCAGCCCGTCCATACCAGGGAGCATGATATCCAGTAAAAACAAATCCGGTAATGAACTTTTGCAGGCATTAAGCAAATCTTCTCCCGTATCAAATGTGAGAACCCTGTAACCACTGGATTCCAAATTATATTTGATTAACTGCTGAATATGGACTTCGTCCTCTACTGCGAAAATCAGTTCCTTTGATATCGTAAACACCTTCTTTCGTCCGGTTGCATTGCTTTACTCTGTATCTTTAGTAAGTCTTCCCATAATATCATTTTCCAACAGGTGTGCATTCATGTGATCATGTTCGCCGGTTACATTAAATACCACCCATTCCGCGATATTCGTTGCATGGTCACCCATTCTTTCCAGATATTTGGTGATAAACATGAAGTTAATAATCTGGTCAATATCCTGGGAACCGTTTCTTATTACATCAATTAATTCAACCTTTATCTTGGCAAAGAGGTCATCCACCTGGTCATCACTGTCACAAACAATCCTGGCCAGTTCGATGTCCTGTTTGAAATAAGCATCCAAAGCCTTGTTCACCATCTGTCTCACAAGTTCAGCCATTTTGGGGATATCCACCAGGGGCTTGATATAGCTTTGGCCCGCCATTCGCAGCGTGATTTCTGCTATGTCTGCGGAATGGTCGCCGATTCTTTCCATATCTGTGATAATTTTAAGGGCAGTGCCAATGGCTCTCAAATCCTTTGCAAGAGGTTGATACCGGGCAATGAGGTTCAGGCATCGTTTTTCGATTTTCCGTTCCCACTCATCAATTACATCGTCATCATTAAAAATTTTCTTAGCCAGTTCAACATCCTGTTTTTTTAACGCGCTGATTGTGTTCTCAATGGAATCCTCAACCAAACTGCCCATTTTGATCAAATCCAAATGAAGTGCTTCCAGTTCCTTATCAAAAAAATGTCTAGCTACCATAGCTAACCCTCCATTATCCAAACCGTCCTGTTATATAATCTTCTGTTCGCTTATCTGCCGGCATACTGAAAATCTTTTCCGTATCATCATATTCAACAACTTCGCCATGAAGGAAAAAGGCGGCTTTATCGGAGATACGTCCTGCCTGCTGCATATTATGTGTAACTATAATAATAGTGTATTTCTCTTTTAGTTCGTTTACAAGGTCCTCAATGCGAAGCGTAGAAATAGGGTCCAGTGCTGAGGTTGGTTCATCCATGAGAACGATCTCAGGTTCAACGGCAAGGACCCGCGCGATACAAAGCCTTTGCTGCTGTCCGCCGGATAATCCGAGAGCGCTCTGCTTCAGCCGGTCTTTTACTTCATCCCATAGAGCGGCATTTTTCAAGCTGCTCTCTACAATTTCATCCAGTTTGGCCTTGTTCTTTACTCCGTGTATCTTGGGGCCGTAGGCAATATTTTCATATACGGACATAGGGAAGGGGTTTGGCTTCTGGAATACCATTCCGACCCTTTTCCGGAGGTCTACCGTATCATACTGCTCATAAATGTTCAAACCGTCCAGGCAGACTTCACCGGTAATTTTAACATTGGCTACCAAATCATTCATTCGGTTTAAGGTCTTAAGGAATGTGGATTTTCCACAGCCGGACGGACCGATCAGTGCCGTTACCTTCTTTTCTTCCAAATCCATGTTGATGTTTTTTAGAGCGTGAACATTTCCATAATGTAGGTTTAAATCTCTGGTGCTGATCTTAAAATCACTCTTTATCATGAAATCAACCCTTCTACTGTTGTATAATACCCTTTTGTATTCAAAGTAAACATTATCCCTATGATATCAAGAGTAGATTAATAGGCGGTTAATCTGGTGTTAAGTTCATGTTAAGGAAGAGGGAAAATATTACTTCATCTTTTTTGCGGACCCGCCATTGTCTCAATGAAGGGTGTAGCAAAATTATAGATGAAGTTATATTTTCACCGGCCTAAGTAAAATATGCCATAAAAGTAATCCTGTATTATGATACGGGAGCCATACCTGTATGGCTCCCGTACTATTTTACTGCTTTTTTATTTGTATTATTATTGAGCTATGTCTGCAAGCTCCAATCCCTTATTGCGTTCTTCTGCCCAGCGAATGGACCAATCGTTTTCAAAAAGAAGGACCAATCTGCCTTTTTTATCTTCAGCAACCACAGTGCCGCTGGTAAGATTCAACTTTTTATGGTCCAAACCCTCGCTTTTCACCCAGCGGGCATTGCGCAGGGGAAGCTGCTGAATTCGAATGGCCACTCCATACTCATTTTTCAGCCTATGCTCAAGGACTTCGAACTGGAGGACACCGACGGCACCGATAATAAATTCTTCGATACCCAGATCCACCTGCTTGAAGACCTGTATGGCACCTTCTTCCGAAAGCTGGTTGATGCCCTTCTGGAACTGCTTGCGCTTCATGGTATCAGCGGGTGCAACCCTGGAGAAATGCTCAGCAGGGAAGATGGGGATACCCTCATATTTTAACTGATTATTTCCCTCGGATAATGTATCTCCCAGGTTGAAAATACCTGGGTCAAACAAACCGATAATGTCACCGGGGTATGCTTCTTCCACGATGGCACGCTCCTGCGCCATAAACTGCTGTGGCTGCGACAAGCGGATTTCCTTGCCGGCTTGCACATGGTGGACGGACATACCTCTTGAAAATTTACCGGAGCAAATACGCATAAAAGCAATACGGTCTCTGTGGGCCGGATTCATGTTTGCCTGTATCTTGAAGATAAAACCGGAGAATTTTTCATTGTCCGGGTCTACTGTACCTATGCTGGAGTCACGGTTTCCGGGAGCTGGAGCCAACCGCAAAAACTCTTCCAGGAAGGGCTGGACTCCAAAGTTAGTCATGGCGCTGCCGAAGAACATAGGCGTCAATTCGCCCTTCTTCACTTTTTCCATGTCGAATTCATCCCCTGCCATATCCAGCAGCTCGATTTCCTCACAGAGTCTGGAATGGTAATGCTCGCCCAGAAGATCTGCAAAAGCACTGTCATCTACACTGCCGACATTGGAAGATACTGCTGTCTGGCCATGGTCTCCGCCGTTAAATAATTCGATCTGTTTCAGCTTCCGATTATAAACGCCTTTGAAATCTCCATCGGTGCCGATGGGCCAATTCATAGGGTAGGACCGAATTCCCAGTACGTTTTCGATTTCCTCCATTAACTCAAAAGGGTTTTTGCTGGCTCTATCCATCTTATTAACAAAAGTAAAGATGGGAATTCCCCTCATTCTGCAAACGTGGAAAAGTTTAATGGTTTGTTCCTCGACACCCTTGGCTCCGTCGATCAGCATGACGGCGCTATCGGCTGCCACCAGGGTTCTGTAGGTGTCCTCACTGAAGTCCTGGTGACCGGGGGTATCCAGGATGTTGATGCAGTATCCTTCATAATCGAACTGCATCACACTGGAAGTAACAGAGATACCTCTCTGCTTTTCGATTTCCATCCAGTCGGAAACTGCATGTTTGCTGGCTTTTCTCGCCTTAACGGAACCTGCCAGCCGGATGGCTCCTCCATAGAGCAGAAGCTTTTCCGTCATGGTGGTTTTACCCGCGTCCGGGTGGGAAATAATCGCAAAGGTTTTCCTTCGCGCAACTTCATTACAAATTTGATCCTTTATATTTTCCATTTGGTATCCTCTTTCTAAATATGAATCGATGGTGAAGCTACCTGACCCTTACCCTCCGGCCCCTCTCCCAATGCGCCGGAAGGAGGAGGAGTCCGAAGGCCATACTTTTACCCTTCCACCCATACCATGGGGGAAGGGCCAAGAATGAAGGCCGGATTTCTTCGTGTTTTTCAGCCAGTACTGCATTATATTTTATAGTATAGCCAGGGTTTGTGTCAATTAAAACGGATTTTTGGTTGCAGTAAAGAGCATTTATGGAATTAATTTACATAAAAAGGAAAAAATTCAGAAGCGCTGATGCAATGTTATATTGAAAAACGGATTACAGTGTGATACTATATTTTTGAAAAGCTTCCATGAAGGAGGCAGGTACCACTGTTTTGTTATTACCGTGTTTGGCGAGCTTGTTTTTGTTGCCCGGCATGGTACATATTCACTTAACGAATTATATAGGCTATGAAAGTCTATCAGATGAAAGACTCTCGTAGTCTTTCATTATTTATAGGATAAAAATTAGGAGGTATAGTATGCATATTCCTGACGGGTATATGAGCCCGCAAACCAGTTTGCCGCTCATCGGTGCGATGCTGCCGCTATGGTCGGTGGCTGTGGCTAAAATTAAAAAGGTAATAAACTATAAACAAATTCCTTTGTTATCCCTATGCGCTGCATTTTCCTTTGTCATTATGATGTTGAATGTTCCCCTGGGAGCCAGTTCCGTACATGCCGTAGGTGCAGTGTTTATCGCCATATTGATGGGACCCTGGGCTGCTTGCATTGCCGTATCCGTTGCCCTGATCATCCAGGCTTTTGTTTTTGGTGATGGAGGAATGCTTGCCGTCGGTGCCAATTGTTTTAATATGGCCTTTGCCATGCCTTTTGTAGGGTATTGGGTATACAAGCTGATTGCAGGAGATAGTGACATCAAGTCCAAAAGAAGCCTCACAGGAGTTTTTGCGGGAAGCTATGTGGGCATCAATGTAGCGGCTCTCTTAACAGCCATAGAATTCGGTATCCAGCCTTTGTTGTTTAAAACGGCGGAAGGTGCCCCTCTTTATGGATTTTACCCCTTATCGGTCTCGGTTCCTGTGATGGCCTTTGAGCACCTGGTATTTGCAGGACCTATCGAGGGGATTGTTACTGTTTTGGCCGTTGCCTATCTGGCAAAATTCAGTCCCGAGCTCTTTAACAGGATGGAGAATAAAAACGCAGAGCCTGCTGTGGGAACAACATTCAGCCGGTATAAAGCTTTCTTTATCGGAATTATTACTCTCGTATTGATAAGCCCCTTAGGTCTTCTGGCCACAGGTACAGCCTGGGGAGAGTGGGGCGCTGATGAAATACAGGAACAGCTGGGGTATGTGCCGAAGGGATTTGAAAGGCTCTCTACCCTTTGGAGTGCGTTTATGCCTGACTATACCGTTCCAGGCCTGGGAGAAGGCTTCTTTCAGACTTCCGCAGGATATATCGCTTCGGGAATCGTCGGTGCCTTATTAATTGCTATAGTGATGTTACTGTCAAGTAAATTTATCGTTCGTAAAAATTCGGAAGAGAATCAATCCAGGTAGGATCTAATCATCCTGCCTGCAAGATGGGTGGAGGAAATGGCAGATAAGTTACAGACCCTGGGTCCGGTGGTGCTGCCGGACTGGATGCGGGAAAAGACCGGCAATGACTATACCGGTGACTCGCAAAAAACTAACGGCTTTGTGCGAAAGACTATAAACGGCATATCGAAGGTAATCCTGTATGATCTGACAAGTGAGCGTCTGGCAGCGAGACAGGGTCTGCTTCAGGCCTTTGATCCACGGGTAAAGCTGGTGTCCATACTGATATTTATGTTCTTTACTGCCATGACCCGAAGCTTTTTAACTCTATTTTTGCTGACAGCGATGGTAGGAATGATGGTGTTCCTGTCCAATATCGGTTTCCGGACTTATGTAAAACGGGTATGGATGGTAATTCCCTTGATTCTACTTGTACTGTCCATCCCCGCGGCTACGAATCTTTTTATAAAAGGAGAAGCCATCCTGTATATTTACAGGGATACAAACTTAAGAATCGGTTCCCTGGAGCTTCCGAGGAATTTGTATTTTACCCTCCAGGGAGTTCAGGCAGTGCTTAAAACCACACTACGGGTAGGAATTTCCATCTCCTTCGGATACCTGCTCATAACGACGACCCGCTGGTCGCATATAACCAAGGCACTGGCTGTATTACGGGTTCCGAAGATGCTGATTGCCATTTTGGATATGACCTACCGGTATATATTTGTTCTTTGCAGTGTCGCTACCCAAATGTTTGAGGCGAGAAGTCTCAGAACTGTGGGGGCTTTAACCAACAGGGAGAATCGAAAGTTCATCGGGCACAGCATCGGGTTCCTGTTTATCAAGGCCAGCCACTGGAGTGAGGAAATCTACGATTCTATGGTTTGTAGAGGATATACAGGAGAAACCGTTTCCATAAAGGAGTTTCGGCTTTGTGCCAACGACTACATTTGGATTATGAATACGATTATTATTGCCGTTATCCTTCTGGTTCTAAAATGACAGGAAGGATCGGAATAGAGACGTGACAAGGAGTTTTTTCACTTGAATAACCAGAATAATGTGTTTGAACTGAATAATGTTGTTTTCAACTATCCCTACGAAGAGCCCGTACTCAATGATATCAGCTTTGCCATTACGCCGGGGGAAAAAATTTGTATATTAGGGGCTAATGGCAGTGGAAAATCAACACTGCTAAAACTGCTTTGCGGTCTGATTTTCCCTGGTAAGGGGGAGTTTAAGGCTTTTGGGCAGAATATAAATGAAAAGGCACTTTCGAACCATTCTTTTTCAAAGGAGTACCACAGGAAAGTCGGCTTTATATTTCAGAATTCCGACGTTCAACTGTTTAATAGTACAGCCCGGGATGAAATTGCCTTTGGTCCGCTGCAGCTTGGGTTATCGTCGCAAGAGGTTGAGAAGAGGGTGGGGGATGTGCTCCACCTGCTGAATATCGAGCATTTAAAAAACAAAACTCCTTTTCGCCTCAGTGGGGGAGAGATGAAGAAAGTAGCCATTGCTTCGGTGCTTGTGCTGAACCCGGAGGTTCTCATTCTGGACGAGCCCACGAACGGTTTGGACCCGAAAACACAGCGATGGCTGGTGGAACTGCTGTTGACCCTGAACCAATCCGGAAGGACCATACTCACATCGACGCATAATCTGGAACTGGTCCATGAGGTTTCGGACAGGAGCCTGGTTTTTAGCGAGAACCACAGGATTGCCGCCGATGCGCCAACGGAAGCCGTACTGAAGGATGTGGAGCTTCTGGAATCCGTGAACCTCGTAGACCGGTATTACCACACGCATGAAGGCGGAAGCCATGTCCATTATCATGTGCATGGGTTTCATAACCGGGGGTAATCTTCCAATTTTTTGTTACATTCTATCCTGCCAGGGTATATACTATATGGATAAATGATTTATATTCTGATCGGAGGTTTTATTATGGCAGTGAAGGTATATTCAACTCCTACCTGTCCCTGGTGTACGAGAGCAAAAAATTATCTGGCTTCTAAAAGCATAGCCTATGAAGATATCGATGTATCAAGGGACCGGGATGCTGCCGCTGAAATGGTGGAGAAGTCCGGGCAAAGAGGGGTTCCGGTTATTGATTTTAATGGAACCGTAATCGTAGGCTTTGATCAGTCGGCGCTGGAGCAATTGATAAAAGAATAGGGCAAATGAGTAATAAACTCCAAACACAGGACTATAAATATAAGGAGCAGATTTATAGTAGGTGTTTGGAGTTTTTATGTGTAAGCTACGTGAACGTGCAGCCAATATTTTTTTAAAGAAAAACATCAGAAAAATGCTAATCTTATTAATAGCTCTGTATGAAGTTATGTTTTCAACTGTTTGTTTGTCTTCCTCAACAAAGGGGATTCAGCAGCCGGTGCTGGCATGGCGCATTGAAAATCAGCGTTCGAACCAGAATGGAACACAGGCTGCTGTTCTTACTCCCGAGCTAACCTCAACACCTTCAGTGAGTATTACTCCGAGTCCTGTACCGGAGCCGGCACCAACACCCATACCCACGCCGACCGCAAAACCTGCAATATCTCCAATTCCACAGGAACAGGCAGCGCCAGGAAGGCCCCTTCGATATCCAATCCTCAGTATAAGTACATCGAAGCCCGTCGTTTTTCTTACTATGGACGATGGGTATGATAGTAAAGCAATTTCGACTGCTCTTGCCGTGCTGCGGAAAAGGGAAGTTCGCTGTACGTTTTTTATTATCGGGGATGCACTGCGCAGTTATCCGGCATTATGGAAGCAGGCCGTAAAGGATGAGCACTTAATCTGTAACCATACGGCGACGCATAAGTATTTATCCCAACTCCCGGGGGAAGGGATCGAAAAGGAGATTTCCGGGTGGGAGGATGCTGTGGTGGATGTACTGGGAGAGGAGTATCTGCATCGAATGAAAAGGGAGTTCCCCTACCTGCGGCTTCCGGGAGGCATGGGCAGTAACAGTGAGAAAATCATGGGGATTCTGGCCGATAAGGGATATATTCCGGTAGGATGGTCCATTGAGACGGTATATGAGGTGCTAAACCGTCATAATCTCAAAACAGAGCCGGTAGAACCCATCGCCAGGCAAATTACAGACCATGTAACCGCTTCTGCAAAAAGCGGGTCCATCATACTTTTGCATTTTAATTCCTATGATGTGCTGACATTGGATAAAACCCTTCAGGGAATCAAGGAGAAGGGGCTGGAGTTTAAGTTGATTCCGGAGGCCCTTGGAGCTCCATAGTGAACAAAATGCTATCGCACCTTACGTAAACAAAACCGGAGAGGCATGCCTCTCCGGTTTCAGCTATTTGCGCTTATCACTCGTCTTAACTTTTCGATCTTTCCTGCCATGCCCAGGGGTACCCAGGGATTCAAATTGTGCCTTTTGAGAACGTATTTCCCGCGGCTGTGGGATTCCCGCCAAATTCGGCGGCATAGAAGTCGCAAAC
The DNA here is from genome assembly GCA_023419605.1 of Bacillota bacterium. Classification (GTDB taxonomy): domain Bacteria; phylum Bacillota; class Clostridia; order Acetivibrionales; family JAEZXR01; genus JAEZXR01. The sequence goes on from JAEZXR010000124.1 coordinate 44,117, forward strand.
TCTTCGCGAGCGAAATCCTTCTTATTTCTATAGATATCCTTTTTAGCCATAGATGACACCTCTGAAAATCAGATTTACATAAATTATTGTTTGTAACCGTTATAAAATTATTCAGAGAGAAGTTCCCGTATTTACAGATATCCAACTTTAAACCTTATAATTTCCAGTGACAAAAATGCCCGGGTTTTAGAGCGTTTTTTACTACTGGATGCATTCAAGTATAAAGCTGGATATCTTATTAATACATGTGTAATATCATAAAAAATGTTAAGGATAATTGATTAAAAGGTACACAAAATAATAACGAAATCTATGTCTTCAATAGTGAAGGAGGGATCTTATGCGTGAAGGATTAATTCCGGTAATTCTCGGTACAGCTGTCACAGCAGCGGGCGCAGTCGTAGGCGGAAAAGATATGAAAAGAAGAAATATGTCAGGCAGAAATACAAAACTAGCCGTTGGAGCAGGGTTGCTTGGGCTAGGAGTAGCACACATCGTATTAGGGACCATAGACCTTATACAGGATTGAGGATAGTTAGATGGATGCAAAATGGGGCGTTTTTACGCTCCATTTTCATGGGTGAAGCTTTTGGAGAAGCTACCCGCGGCTGTAAAATAATTGTAAATTGATGTTTTTTCACTTCTTTGCTACTATAATAGTAGAGTCATATTGAAAATAGGAAAGGGAAAGTGGAAATACATGAAAAAAGACAAAATAGTGGAAATACTGGATGCGCTCGAAAAAACTTACCCGGATGCTCATTGCGAATTGGTCCATGAAAATCCTTTTCAGCTTCTCATAGCTACGGTATTAAGTGCTCAGACTACGGATAAAAAGGTGAACCAGGTTACTGAAAAGATATTCGATCAATATAAGACGCCGCAAGATTTTGCGCAGCTTAATCAGGAAGAACTGGAGAAGGCGATACGGGAGATCGGTTTATATAAAAATAAAGCCAAGAATATCATTGCTCTGTGCAAGATGCTTATAGAGGAATATGACAGTGAAGTTCCCAAAACCATGGAGGATTTAACCCGGCTTCCCGGCGTAGGGAGAAAAACTGCCAATGTTGTACTTTCCAACGCTTTTGGAGTACCGGCCATCGCTGTAGATACCCATGTGTTTAGAGTTTCCAATAAAATCGGTCTTGCTAAAAGTGAGAACGTGGAAGATACCGAGGAGCAGTTAATGAAAGGAATACCCAAAGACCGTTGGTCAAAAGCCCATCACTTACTCATATTCCACGGTAGAAGAACCTGCTCCGCAAGAAATCCGAAATGCGAGGAGTGTACCGTAAACAGCCACTGCGCGGATTACAATAGTTCGAATAAAAGATAGAGTATGAGACTGGCGGAGGCTGCATGGCCATACCTTGTGTTTCATACTGCGAGGGGGTAAAAGCATGTATGAACAGGAGTTTTTTAAATTGCTGCCGGTAGGATTGGGTGCATATGCTCTCTATATGGTAATTATCCTAGTGCTTATAAAAAATGCGCGGGTTAATTTTAGAAAAGCCATGTTTTTTATGGTAGGCGTACCCGTTATGCTTCTGGTACTGGCATTTGCGAGGCCCATTATAAGTACCTATATAATCGAAACAAATCCGAATCTGGATAGACGGGTAAGTATAACTTCTGCGGGTGATTTGAGCCCTATTGACAGAGAAGGTTCTTACTATGCCGGTATCTCGGCTCCAAACAGCAAAGGCGAAAGCTATGTCTACTTTATGGATACGAAAAGAAACGGACGGCGGTACATTCGCAGGGAAAGCAGTAAAGATGTTGAAATCTTTTCCTTCATTCATCCCGAGAAAACTAAGCCCTATATCCAGTATGGTACTGCGGAGTATTCAACGCAAGGGTTTAACGGGGGGAAGTGGGTGGTTGGAACGAAGAGCCATTTTACGCTTTATTTGCCTGAAAGTATGATTAAAACCGGGTTTGAAGCTCCCTAAACCCGGGAGCTTTTCCGGTAATCCAGGGGCGAGAGTCCTGTGACTTCCTTGAATACCCTTCCAAATTGGGATATGCTTCCGAAACCTACTTTCTCAGCAATGTGAATCACTTTCCCTTGTGATTCCCGCAAAAGTCTCTGGGCTTCTTTCACCCGGGTGCTGTTCAGGTACTCAATAAATGTAAATCCTGTGGCTTCCTTGAAAATTCTGCTCAAGTGAAATTGGCTTACATAAAAACGTTCCGAAACCAGGGACAGGGTAATGGGCTCCATGTAATAACTATTGATATACTGCACGATCTCCGATACTTTTTTATGCATGGGGCTGGGATGCTCAAAGGTATCGTCGGTACTGCTTTCTGCATTCCTTCCGATGTACACCAGAAATTGCATTAATAGTGCCTGAAGCGAAACCTCAAAGCTGATTCCCTTTTGCTGTGCTTCCAGCACCATTCTGAGGAGCAGATTTTCTGCCTGGCCCTGTTCGTGGAGCCCCAGGCGGATTACAGGACTGTTCCGTGTGAAAAGAGACTCTAATAACGCTCGTATGGAGCTGTTAGGCGTGGCAACGAAGACTTCCTTAAAATTGATAAGAATCCTTTGGTGGTCGGGCACTCCGGCGTCTATGGTCTTATGCAGGTCCTGAATATTGATAAATACCAGATCCCCTTTTGTAATGCGATAGGTTCTGTTTTTTACGAAGTAATATCTTTCCCCCGAAAGAAGATAATAAATTTCGTACATATCATGAAAATGATTTACAGCCATTGTATAATGGCCTGATTTTTCCCTATAGGATATATGAATATCCTGCTCTATGCTTTCGTACTCTACATTTTTCAGTCGCATTTTCAACACCTCAAGATATATAAACCGCGAAAATAATTTTACAAGGAATGAAATTGATTTTTGCGATGGACAAGCAAGGTAATACAAGCGCACAAAAGAAGAAATATAAAAACCTTTGCGCGTTGTATATAGTATAACAGATAATGCAAAAAAACTAAAGCAAAATATGCACATAAAAAATGAGAATAGGCAAAATATGCGCTGAATTTGTTTGGCCTCTACAGTACAATGGGACTATAGTAAGTAAATTATTTTACGGGAGGCAAAACAATGGCTAAGAAGAGATATGCACAGGTCGGGGTTGGAGGAAGAGCCCGGTTTTTTTATGAAGCAATCGTAAACGACTATAAGGAAACCTCAGAACTGGTAGGCTTCTGCGACATGAACCAAACCCGCATGGATTATGCCAATAAAAAAATACAGGAAAGCTACGGCGTTACTCCTGTACCTACCTATAAACACACTGAATTCGACGAAATGATTAAAAGAGAGAAGCCGGACGTTGTAATCGTGACCTCCATTGACCGCACACATCACAACTACATTGTCCGTGCCCTGGAATTAGGCTGTGATGTTATCACCGAAAAGCCTATGACCGTTGATGAAGTAAAGGCGCAGGAGATTTTAGATGCTATCGAAAGGACCGGCCGTAAGGTTCGAGTGACTTTTAATTACAGGTATGCACCGCACAATACAAAGATCAGAGAATTAATCATGGATGGCGTCATCGGCGATGTATTTTCCGTACATTTCGAGTGGCTGCTAAATACAGAACACGGGGCCGATTACTTCAGACGCTGGCACAGAGATAAAAGAAACAGCGGAGGTCTTCTTGTTCACAAATCTACGCACCACTTTGACCTGGTGAATTTCTGGTTGGGTTCACAGCCTAAAACCGTTTTCGCCATGGGTGATTTGATGTTTTACGGACGTGAAAATGCAGAGAAAAGAGGCGTGACAGAGTTCTACCCAAGAACACATGGATATGAAGCGGCAAAGAAAGATCCATTTGCTCTGGATATGGAAAACAACCCGGGCCTCAAAGCCATGTATCTGGATGCGGAAAAAGACGATGGTTATATAAGGGACCAGAGCGTATTCAGCGATGGGATCAATATCGAAGACACTATGGGCGTTTTGGTTCGATACAAGAACAAAGCGATTTTAACTTATTCCTTAAATGCATACATGCCATGGGAAGGCTTCCGAGTCTGCTTTAACGGCAGCAAGGGAAGAATTCAAATGTCAGTGGTTGAGAGAACCTATGTAAATGCAGGGGGACATTCTTCCCTGGAAGGTGCGCTGAAACAGAAATCCATCAGTGTATTCCCGATGTTTGGAGAACCTTATGAAGTGGAAATCCAGGAAGGGAAAGGCGGACATGGGGGAGGAGACCCGATTCTGCTGAACGACCTCTTTGGTGTTCCGGCAGAAGATAAGTTCAAACGCGCTGCATCCCACGTGGACGGAGCGATGTCCATCCTTACGGGAGTAGCGGCGAATAAATCCATCGCTACAGGCTTGCCGGTACAGATTGACGGTCTTGTTAAATTTAAGTAAGTAATAGAAGTTCATATAAGATAACATGGATGTCCGCATCCATGTTATCTTTATGTGAGGAACTGTTTGCTATTACATTGGTAGGGAAAAGGGGAAAAAGATGAGTTATATAGGTATCATGTCAGAAATTGCAGTTCTGGTCCTCTATATTTTTATAGGCTATATTTTACGGAAGATTCGCCTCATCACAGAGAATGGGATTAATGATATCAGTAAGCTGGTGGTAAACCTGGCAATGCCGCTGCTGGTAATCAAGGCAATGAATATCGAATATAAGCCGGAATACGTAAGAAACATTTTCTACGTGGCTGCGTCAGCGCTGGCATTTATTGTGTTTACCTACCTGACGGGAAATAAGGTGGTAGGTTTTGCGCGGGCGGAAGAAGCACAGAAGAAGGCCATGCGGTTTTGCATGATTTTCGGAAATGCGGCTTTTTTGGGCTATCCGCTGTGCTATGCACTTTTTGGCGATATCGGTATGTTCTATGCTTCCATATTTGTTGTTATGCAGAATGTTTTTTTGTGGACAGCCGGAGTAAACATTTATAAGCAGGAAAAGATCAGGCTCTCAAACCTCAAACGGTTGATTAATCCTGGTACCATCGCGATTTCCATTGGATTGACCCTATTCTTTTTAAACATCAGACCCCCTATGATTATTGAAAGAGTTATGGACGGGATTGGCGGAATCACCATACCGCTGGCTCTTATGATGACGGGGGCGACGCTGTATGGGTATAAGTTTGTGGAGATTGTCACGGATAAGAAGGTACTGCTGGTAGCTATTGTTAAAACCATTGCATTTCCAGTTGTTTTCCTGGCAGTTCTATATTTTATCCCCATGGATGGAATGCTAAAATCTACCTTGACCATCCAGGCTGCGGCCCCGGTTCAGGCGTCTGCGGCAGTTTATGCAAAGAACTTCAAGGGAGATTCGGTAATCGCGGCCAAGAGCACGTTTTTATCGACACTTCTGTGTTTGATTACCATACCGCTATTTTTGGTCTTGGTTAATTTGTAGATAGGGTTGACCATCCTTGAACTCATTAATCTCATTTTTCTGGATGCCAACTGTAGGTATACGGAAAATCCCCTCGGCTCCATCAGCCTGCGGATTCGTTCTTCGGCCTCTTAAAAACCCACTTTTCATCACTGGTGAAGCCGGCTTTGCCCTCTCCATATTCCGAGGATAGGGGAATGACGCTTACGAGCTCCCAACCTTCTTCGCCCATTTCAGGAAGAAAATCGCACATATTGACACTCCAGTTATTATCTGCGAAAAAGCCGGATTGCCTTTGGCGAATGATAACTTTATACTCCCATTTTTGCATGGCAAAACCTCACCTTTCTTCAAAGTTTCCCATAGATCAAGCGTTTTTCTTCTCCCTCACAGTACGCTCGTCCTCAGATGCTGCAAAACGATTGCCGACTTGGAATTGGTCCTGTCTGAGCAGCTTTTCGATTTCAAGCTGATTTTTTGCTTTGACTTCTTCCGTTCTAACGATCGTATCTGCTTTGATTTGTTCTCTTTTTACTAAAAATGTTTTGATATAGTCAAAGACTACGATTACTACTACGCCCGTAGTAATTATTAAAGAAAGAGTAATGGGTGTATTCATGAAGCGCCTCCCTGTATAGTTTATATTCTACTATTTTTCAAAGTCCTATCCAGACCATATTTTAACCTGAACAATTCGATATACTCCTCAACCCGTTGAATTGCTTCTTCGGGCAGCCCGGAAACATCAAGGTTATACAAATCTTTAGAGCTGGCTTCGGGGTTGCGAATATCAGACCGCCCCAGCATGTAGTCGACTGTGACTCCGAAAAAATCAGCGTATTTACAAATTGTAACAGCATCTGGCAGCCTGCTGTTATTTTCATAGTTGCTGATGGATGATTTACCGGTGTTAAATAATTTGGCCAGTTCTTCCTGTGTTAAGCTTTTTTCGTACGCAATTCCTTCAACCTGTCACCAAACTGCTTGTTCACATGAAACTCCTCCTCCTATAGATTATATCCTAAATTCACAGCAAAGGAATATAAGTTCCGAATATGAATACTTTTGTAGACCGGATGTAAAAAAATGTATCTGCAGTACACACTAAAGGAACTGGAGTGGTAAGGTAAAAACCTTCGGGTTTCTTCATCAAAAAAGTTCCTCCGGCAATAAGTAATTATTCTACTATCACTGGAGGAACTTTCCCGTTTCCATCACCGGGTTCCTACGGTGTTCCGCTCATCTTGCTCTGAAACTATCATGAAGGATCTTCCACAGCGCAGTTAACTCTTTACTATTATCTTTTTCAAATGTTTTACACTGTCAATGATCCAGGTGATACCTATGACAGCGACGGTTATCCTTAATCCTACAGTCAAGCCATAGGCAATCTTTTCCTGATCCCCAAAGGAAGTGAATATGTTTGGATCAAGGAAAAGGGCAGCCACTGCGAATAGAGCGAAGGCTCCAAGACAGATGTTCAATACTCTGAGGGGTGTTGTCCAGCGGCGTTTAAACAGCATTAGAAAACTGAACAGCACGTTGGCTATGAGAGCGATATTAAAAAGCGGCAAATGCGTATATAGCACTGCTTTATTGAAACCACCTACCATGAAGAATAGGATATCCGGCATAAAGTTGAATATCTCAAGGACTATAAGAGTGAAGATGATATCCATGACAGGTTCGGAAAGCTTTACTTTTTCGGCGGAATCAGGTATCTCCGGGAGGTCGGCAGGGCTCCAGTCAGGCTTGCTGTTGGTTTCCCCTTTGTTCCTTTGTACCCAGGTGATTCCTGCAAAAACCAGCGCTATCATACCAAAGGCATTAATACCGGCCCCTACAAAGGAAGAAACTGTTTGTATAATCCATTGGATGATTTTGTCCGAGAAGGGTGTTTCAACGGCAAGTTCAACGGCAGAGCCTACAGCTACAATTATGAACATAATAGGCAATACGGTCCGAACAACCAGCCAGAAGGTATCGGTCAGGTGTGGGCCTATGACAGCCACTGTCTCGCCTGTGTATTTTTTAGCCATTTCTGCAGGCGGGCCCAGTTCTTTGAGGACGGCAATGGCTGTTTTTTCATCCGGCTCATTCTCTCCTGCGCGCTCCTCTACAGCATCCCACAGGAGAGAAGTCAATTCCTTTTTTATGTCTTCACGGTTTTTCTCCGGCAGCAATGCGGTTACGGCATAGACATATTTATCAATTATTTTCATGATGATTCTCCTCCTTAAAACTCACTAAGAAGTGCGTTTGTCACATCGGACAATGCCTTCCATTCATTTTTGAGTTCTGCCAGCACCTCTCTGCCGCTGCTGCTCAAGGTGTAGTAGCGGCGCGGGCGGGCCTCTGCCAATTCCCAACTGCTGTCTAAGAGACCTTGTTTTTCAAGCCTGCGCAGGAGCGGGTACAGTGTGCCCTGATCGATCTCCATCCCTTTAGCTGCCAGTGCCTGGACCAGGGAATAGCCGTACTGCGGTTCCTTAAGGCAGGCCATGACGCTGAGGGAGAGGCAGCCACGACGAAGCTCCTGTATTAGATTTTGTATGACTTCATTATCCATAACATCACCTCATATTCTTGATTATATAATACTGTATGGCATACACTATTGTCAACATTAAAATATATTCTCTTTAATAGCTATGAATCAACATGCTGTACATGGGAGAGAGGAGCGGTTTCAATGCAGGCATTGCCACTACAATTACGTATTTTTGCTGCAGCGAAATTTATAGGAACTTTTTTGAGGCGTTACATGTCTAAGGATATAAGAAAATTAACTAGTTGGAGGGTATATAATGAAAAGCATTAAAATTATACTACTGACAGTATCATTCCTAATCCTATCTGTGTTCTTGACAGGCTGTCAGCGCGAAAATATTTCAACGGTTAAGGAGACAGACGAAGCCGTGCAGGAGTATAATAAGCTCTTCGAACTAGAGCTATATACCGATAAGCAGACATATAAAACAACGGATAAGATCAGCATTTGGGCAACGCTTAAATACATCGGAAATAATAAACAAATAAAAATATGGCATGGCTACCCCTCTATTAGTTTTTATATTTCTGACGGCAAGGAATTTAATATTGGCGGTATCATAAATACGGTACTAATGTCTACAGTGTTGGAAAAGGACAAACTCTATCGATTTGATTATTCCAAAAACGGTGGTTATTCCAGTGATGACCCCAAAGCGGATTTTTGGAAAAAGTTTTATGAAGAAAAAGACTTATACTTGCCCGAAGGGGAGTACACCATCAAAGTGGATAGGGCTTTCTCGTTAACTGAAAATCCTGAAGAAAGTAAAGGGAACCTGTCTAAGGAACTAAAAATCAAGGTAGTAAAGTAAGGCTGTGAGTTTTTGAAAGGTTATTTACAATTCATCCAACAGACTGCCTCCGATATATCCGAACACAGCCTAAAACAAGAGATAACACTCACACTCCACACAGAAAATGAGTATACTGTAATGATATTTTTTGTGTGGAGGCGTTTTTATGTTTGAGGGAGTCGATTTGAGGCCGAGCCTACCCCAGATTGGGTACAAGGCCCCGGATTTTTCTGCTAGAACTACATTTGGAGATATTAAACTATCCGATTTTAAGGGGAAATGGGTGGTGCTATTCAGCCATCCAGGAGATTTATCACCCGTATGCTAAATGCTGAAAATTACCTAAATATACCACTCAATGGTAATGTCCCTATTATCGTTTAGAACGATCTTTTTTATGAGTGCGGAAGCCAGCATTTGCCTGGTTTGCACGTCGGACTCCCTAAAGCTGCTATTGACTCTCGCAGCCATAGGGGAGAAGTGCTCTGCATTGACAGCTGATTTTCCATCACTATACAACTTCAAGTCAATTTCATCAATTTCTTTTAGGATAATCATTTTATCCCGATCCAGGTCGGCGATCTTCCGGTTCATATATTTATCGATGACAGCAGTACCTTTTCCAATCTGCTCGATATAGGAGTTGATTTCATTGTCGATAGCATATATCTTTGCCAACAGGGAATTTTTCTTCATCATTAGTTCGTTGTCCTTTACCAGAGCCAGGGTAGATATGCCCTTCAGGAACTCGATGCTGTTAATTTTTTCGAAGATGGATTCCGCTATATAGCTTTCCAGTTCCGTACTGTCATAATACATATTGTTGGAGCACACGCCGGCACCCCGGCTGGACCTGCCGCGGCAGTGGATATAGCGGTAATCTTTGCTTTTTTTCCGGCTGGACTTAATGCTCATGCTGTGGCCGCAGAGGGCGCAGCTTATTAATCCGCTCAGCCAGGTCGTCTGGCTGGTTCCAGACCGGGAAGGTGCTTTTTTACCGGCGAGCTTGTACTGGGCACTCAGCCACACCTCGCCGCTTACCAAGGGCGGGAAATCTCCGATGGATACGATTTGTTCTTCCGGGGCTGTGGCCTTCCGTTTACTCCGGTCCCCCTTTTCTTTTCCGAAAATCCCGAGGCCTCTCGCCCCATTATATTCCTCCGGTGGATTGGCCATGATATACCCATTCTGGGAAAAATAGACGTATACATCTGCGGTATTCGCTGCATAAGCGGGGTTTTTCAGTATTCGGGTCACCTTATTCCTGGACCAGGAAGCTTTTTTTTGCGTTTTTATGCCTTTGTCATTTAGATGGAGGGCGATCCTATTTACATTGTAGTTTTCTGTGACAAACAGATCAAAGATGTGTTTTACCACCTTCGAGGACTCCGGGTCCACTTCCAGGACCGATGCTTTTTTTCCGTTCTTTTGGACTTTGATGGAGCGGTATCCGAGAGGGCAGTTTCCACCCATGAAGAGGCCCTGTTTTGCCCGGAAGTAATAATTGTCGGTGATGCGCTGGGTGATGGTTTCACGCTCCAACTGGGCGAAAACCATGACGATATACACCATGGCACGGCCGATGGGGGTGGAGGTGTCAAAATTCTCTGTGGCACTGATATACTGAACGTTATATTTTTCGAAGAATTGCAGCATGTTTGCAAAGTCAGTAATGCTGCGGCTGATACGGTCCAGGCGGTAGGAGATGACCCGGGTGATCCTGCCTTCCGTTATATCCTTCATCAGCCGTTCCAGGTCCGGCCGATGAATATTGCTCCCGGAATACCCGACATCGGAGTAACGGTCTGAATCCCAGTTGTTCAGTCTGCAAATCAATTCACCCTTTTCAAACTGGGCTTCAATACTCACGCTATCCTGTTTTTCTACGGACTGTCTTGCGTAGATGGCAGTTTTCATATTTGTCACCCCTTATTGCCTCTATATAAATAATCGCAAAATTTATAACTTTATGAAATGTTATATGGTTGGATTCATGCTTTCCATATAAGAACATACTCCGGAGTTTTCAATAATATGTATGTTTGAAAAGTTTCCAAGGTATAAATACCCTCTTGCATCCAGGGTCTCAATTCAATGTGGCAGAAGCTTTGTAAAGCAGGGAAGGGCGATCAATATCCTGAGTCTTCAACTTGAACAGGAAGCTGACACTTTCTTATTTTTATACGGTATTCCACAAAGCAATTAAAGAGTTTTAATTTTTCTCTCACATAAACAAACCAATTGTGCTATAATTGGTTTGTTTATGTGAGAGAAAAGAATAGAACAGAGAATTATTCTGAAACCCCACATAATACCTGCAGATACAAAAACAGGTTGTAGATTTGAATTATTATAGAATGTCAGGTGGGGATTGAAATAAAAAATAATATTAATCGATTTAGGCTTTTAATGCTTTTCTATTGGGCGATGATGCTGAGTGTTTCAGGCATGTATACCATGTATATGGCTCAAATGGGCTTTTCAAAAAAGGACATAAGCATTGCTGTAACCATTATGACCTTTTCTACTTTGATCGGACAAAATTTAATGGGCTATCTGGTAGATAAGTTCAGAGGTTTTAAAAGAATTATGATTCCCTGCATCAGTGTGGGGATTGTAGTGGCTATCGCTTTAATGTATGCCAGAGCTGCCTGGCAGATCAATATACTGATATTTTTATGGGGCTTTTTCCTGTTTGGGACGGTTCCTTTGTCCGAGGCTTGGTGTATAGAAGAATTAAGAGCCGATAATGCCTTGGGAAGCTTTGGAAAAATAAGGGGCATGGGGTCCGTTGGCTATGGGTTTTCAGGTGTACTTATCGGACTGTTGCTGCAAAACTTCGGATGGAAGATATATTACTGGTATATCATGGTTTTTGTTGGTTTTACGCTGCTGGTCATTAGCGTGATGCGTGAAGAGAAGAGAACTTTCTCCAAAGAAGTCCAGCCAGATGAAGTGGAAGCGGACAGGAAGCTTTCCTTGAAGGAAGGCTTGAGGGAGATATTTAAAATTAAGCCCTTGAGAGCCATCATCCTTATCGTATTTATGTATACCTTTACCCTCAAAGGAATTTACAATTATTTGGGTGTATTGGTGGGAGATTATGGCGGAGGCCCCCTGAGTCTGGGATTGACTTATTTTTGTGATGCCACTCCGGAAGTCATCACCTTTTTTCTTGCCTCAAGGCTGCTGCGTAAATTTCAAAGCAAAAAGCTTATACTGATAGCGTTTTTTCTGCAGATCGTCAGACTCTCCCTCATCCTCATATTTAATAGCGCCCTTGCCATCATTTTGCTGGGTATACTGTCCGGATTTGCTTACGGGCTGCTTGCAGCTTCCTACAAAACCTATATCTATGAACTGGCACCGGAGCATTACAAGGCCAGTTGTCTGAGCTTAAGCGAATCCATTATAGGTTTGTCAGGGGTGATCAGTGTGCCGATCTTTGGGTTTGTTTTTACCCAATTCGGAGGAAGTGCGGCTATGGCCCTAGGACTTGCCATAGATATCATTTCTGTGGGCATTATTCTAAAGGATTCCTATGAAGGAAAGACCGGGAGAAAAGTTACAGAAGTGGAGGAGAGGATATAAATCACCGGAAATCATTGTCCATAACGAACAGCAATAACGGCCGGATATCCAAATTGTTGATCCGGCCGTTACCCTGTCTCAGCTGAGCAGTTTTGATACTTGAAACAATTGTTTTTCTCCATAACTTCCAGGCAGGCCATGTTTACACTCTTTCCCGTTCAAACCCCAAAAACCGCGTTCCCTGAAAAGTGAGTTTGCCTACATCACCCTCAGCTAACAGGCCGTACTCCCGGCTAGCAACATGAAATTCCATACGGTCGCCGCTTTCTACTTCAAAAGTCACATAATAAGAGGTGGAGGATGTTGTACTGGTATGATCATTCATATTGCTGGTACTGTGGGAAGTATGTGAGCGCTTCGACGTTATTTTGGCCGCCACGGAGAGAACTGGCTGCTGTTTATTGTAATTCCACTGGGAGATGCCTTTAATAATGCCGAATATAATCATTCCAAAAACAAAAAGAAAAAAGATAGGGCCAATAATGGACATAATTTGAAATCCTACATCAAACTGCATCATATGTATTACCTCACAATTTTTATTTCTTCTTCAAAGACTTCTTTAGGGCTAGACTTTAACTTAATCGGCTCAATATACTCTTCAACCTGCTGGGATGCTTCTTCTGGTAGTTCAGAAGAAGCATCATCGTGAAAAGATTCAGCCGTCCATGTCCGAAACCAACTCCAAAAGTCTGTACCCACTCCAATATATATTTTAGTACACAAAATAGTTACAGTAAAGTTATTAATCAAAATGCTGACAGTGATTTAACCGGCGTAACTGAAAAAACCTGGCAAAATGCCCAAGCAGTGAAGCATAGAATGAACTGGGGGGATGGGCATGCAAAAACAAACAGGTTTTAATATCAAGCACGTTACCGTACAAACCTCCAGGGAGGAGAAGGAATTACATATGAAACAGGCCGTGGCCGCACTGCTGAAAATGGACAGGAAGGATAGCCTGACTTCGCAGGCGAAAAGTAAAGTATAAGTTCCTATAAATTCAAAGAGGGGATAAAGAATAAAAGCAAAACCTCTCTTATCTCTTTACAGAAAAGGAGGACAAGCCGTGGGTTCTATCCTATCATAAAAAGCGCCATGGATATCCAATCCTATGGCGCTTATAAGTGAATCCCTTTTGCTTGGCAATTTCTCTCATGCAATATACGAGAGAATTAGATTCCCTATGATTATTAATACATGCACAGCACTTTCCATGATTAGGACAAGTAGTAGATGGACAAGTACATTTCTTTTCGTTACAGCTAGCCATTAAATGCCCCCCTTTTTGATCATGACGTATATGGATAATATTAGCACAAATGGGCAAGTTAATCAATTGCCAGGTAGGGGTGATGGATTATTACAGGTTATAATAAAATGCGTCAGCGATGAAGCGAAGGGTGCTTATTTCACAAAATGTAGAAATTCCAACCGGTTGCAAATGCCGGATTTTAGATTGCAGGGATGACCAGGCGGTACAACGGTGAGATTTAAGCGTTTGTGTGAAAATAGACGGCAGAAATGGAATGAGGAAAACGATAGAAACGACTCATAACGGGTAAATTATTAACAAAAGCAGGAAATGAGGTGGCAGGAATGAGTGAGAAATATAAACGGCATGAAGAGATATGCCGGATGCTGACAGAGGTTTACATCAAAAAGAATAAGGATTATGGAGATTCCTTCGGAGAGATGTTCCAGGAGCTGGGCATTATTACCGCAGTAACCCGGATCGGGGACAAGTACGGGAGGCTAAAGAACCTGGTGAAGGTGGGAGAGCGCCAGGTGAAGGATGAGAGCATCCGGGATACGCTGCTGGACATGGCAAATTACTGTATCATGACAGTGATGGAATTAGAGATACAGGAGAGAGAAAAGGGGAGAGAAAGTCTGTAAGGGCTTCTCCTATAGTGCTTTAATACAATAAATGGAGGGGCAGAAGAGGAGCCCATGGACGGAAAGTTTTGTAACAAACCGATTATGGGTATTGCTGCTCGACTAATTTGTTTTTGGCGTTGAAGGAAAAAAGCAAGTGGTTGGCGAAATACCGATGTATGTATTAACGCTAAAATTTTAGAAGGTTGGAAAGGCATTAAGTGCCTAAATGATACATTTGGAAGGTGGGAAAGCAGCATGAAGATATTTATTGACCCTGGTCATGGTGGTGGGGAAAGCGGGGCGGCAGCCAATGGATTTATAGAAAAGGATCTAAACCTGAAGGTGGCGCTGAAACTGAGGGATCTACTCCGGAGCCATCCTGGTATTGAAGTCAAAATGTCCCGGGAAACAGACATATATGTGGATCTCAGTGAGCGCTGCCGCATGGCTAACGCGTGGGGGGCAGACTATTTTATCAGTGTCCACCACAATGCAGGTGGCGGAGATGGGTATGAGGTAATACATAGCATCTATGCCGGAGAAGGTAAAGCCCTGGCGGAAGCTATTGGAGAGAAATTCTCTAAGACCGGACAGAACTGCCGTAGAATCTTCTCCAGACAGGGAACCAATGGAGATTATTACTGCGTGATCCGGGAAACAACCATGCCGGCAGTCATCACCGAATACGCTTTTCTGGACACGGCGGATGTACAAGCTGTAGATACACCCGAGAAACTGGAACAGGAAGCCAAGGCCATTGATGCTGCAGTTGCTGCTTTTTTAGGGCTGGATATTCCGGCTGCGGTACCGCAGCACTGGGCGCAGAAGGACCATGATGAACTTCGGGCGGCAGGGTTCCTTCAGAGTGATCATACTGCCATGCTGGACCAGCCTGCATCCCAGGGGATGGTAATCGCGCTGGTGAATCGTTTGAGGAAGGATCGATAGGAATTATTCAATGCTTAAATCGTGGAGGTACTGCTATGATTGAAGGGATTAGCCACTTGACTTTTATTGTAAAGGACTTGGAACGTGCATCTACATTCTTTAGAACAATATTTGGGGCGGAAGAGATATATTCAAGCGGGGATGCAACCTTTTCATTAACAAGGGAAAAGTTTTTTCTTATAAATGGTCTATGGATTGCAATAATGGAAGGTGATTCCTTGACGGACCGTACATATAACCATGTTGCGTTTAAGATACCCGATGAAGAATTCGATAATTATGAAAAACGGGTACGTGACTTAGGGTTAGACTTGAGAAATCCTCGGGCAAGGGTAGAAGGAGAAGGACGTTCATTGTATTTTTATGATTTTGATAACCATCTTTTCGAACTACATACGGGTAATCTTTCAGAAAGATTAGCCCGGTACGGTAAGTAATCCGTTGTTAGTTACAGGTTATGAAGTTAGATAAATCGGCATAATAAATGCCCTCGGGTTAAGACCCGGGGGCATTTGCTTGTCGTATAGCTGTATTACCCGATAAATTGCACCAGCTCCTTATTAAACTTATCGCGCTCTTCCCAGAACAATGCGTGGCCACTATTTTCAAGTGGTACAAGGATAGAGTTTCGAATCCCTTGCTTTTGAGCAATCGCTAATGGGAATAAACACACCTTATCATGGATACCGTGAAGAATTAAAGTGGGAACATGTATTTTTCCAAGATCGGAAAACAGGCTTTCATCCCTAAAGGTAGCCGCGCATTTTGCAGTAGACCAACCTGCCGCTTGTAAGCCCAATTGCAAGAACCACTCCGAGAAAGGTCCAGTTATATACCGGAAGAAAAAAATATCTCGAACCTGCTGAAGCATTTTTGGACGATCATTATATGCCTCCTGAATAAATTTGGTCACGTCTTCCTTCGGCAATCCATATGGGAACTCAGGAAGTATGGTAACACTGGGAGCTGCAGCACCAAAAAGGGCGAGTTTGGATACCCCGTGTCCGTTGTACCGAGACATATAGCGAATGGCAGTGGCTCCTCCCATAGAATGGCCTGCGAGGGTGAAATCATATAATTTGAGTGCTTCCACTACGCAACGAACATCATCTGCCAATCTATCATAGGAGTAGCCACTCCAAGGCTTATCGGAATTGCCAAATCCTCGGGTATCCATTCCGATACATCTATATCCCATTCTAGGAAGCTGATTAAACTGATATTCATACGCTTTATGACTTAGGGGCCAGCCGTGTAGAAAAAGAATCGTCTTATGACCCGTTGGATTAATGTCTTCTACGTAAATGTTCACATCCGGCTGTACTCTTACAAAGTATCCCATTAAAAGGCCTCCATAAATATTTTACCTGGTTTATAATATTCTGTTAACATAAATATGTGAACCGTGGAAGCGCTTAGAAGAAGGCACTGGTAAGATATAAAAATAAGAAGTAAAAATTTCGGATTATTATGTAGACTGCTTCAAGGAATAATCACTAATGTATAATAGATGTTCTTGGGTGAACCTGGGAGCTTTATTTCTTATCCCGATTTAGACGGTAAAAATAAATACGGTATTATAATATTGCTGGATCTTTACAAAACTTATTGCGACGGAGAAGAGAAAATGAATAAAGCTAAAAAGGAACGTTTCGTTATATTATTCGTCGGTATGGGAAGGGGCTGACAGGCAGCAATAACGGCCGGATATCCAACTTATTAATCCGACCGTTATCCTGCTCCAACTGAGCAGTTTTGAGACTCACTACCATTCACTTGCGGTTCCCCTTACTTTCCTAACTGTGGTCTTCGTCCTGATCTTACATTTCTGGTGGACTCAGTCCTTTCATTAGTTATTCCATTTTCCCAACCCTGAAGGTTTTACTATATAGATACCCCCGAGGTGAGAACTCTAAACAAGAATTTATAATTTTTTTCTCTTTTATGTTTCCGAGAAACAATATAATCCATAAAAATATCCGATAACTTTCAAATCCTTTATTTATACAAGTCTTGACGTTCAGTCTTTAGAATACGGGCGTATTCACGCCAGTCTGTACTACAGAATTTTTGGCTTTCAGCATGTATTTTCCCTATTTTGCCGAAAGAAATGTACAGCTTCTGGGATTAAGCATCGACAGTATATATTCACACCTGGCATGGGTGTATAACATCTACAGGACGACAGGTGTTGAGGTACCCTTCCCGGTGATTGCCGACCTGAATAAGGAGGTTGCCACGCTCTATGGTATGATTTCACCGGCAGTAAGCGATACATCTGCGGTGCGCAACGTGTTTATCATCGATGAAAACCAGATTATCAGAGCGATACTGCAATACCCTCTGACCACTGGAAGGTACATACCTGAGATTCTCAGGATTATTGACTCATTACAGACTGTAGATAAGGATAAGGTAGCAACACCTGCCAACTGGTTCCCGGGAATGCCTGTTCTTGTTCCAGCTCCGACAACCTATCAGCAGCTCAAAGAACGGATTCAGAATCCACAGGGGCTTTCCTGTGTCGATTGGTACTTGTGCTTCAAGCCGGACACAAATAATGCAGCTTTAGAGGAAGGGGAAGAGGCACCACAGGCTGTAGAAGCGGCTGAAACCACGGATTCAAAAAAGGGAGAATAGAAGGAAAAGTTATGCTTGGAACAAATAGCCCTGTGTTTGCAGGTAAAAAAGGTGGTATATAGATAGCATAGAATACAAAGGATGTGATCATTATGTTGAAATGGTTATATTGGCTGCTTGCAGGGAGGTCTCAACCCAGTTTGATAAGAGTGGAATCGTATCGAAAGAATCCAAGGAGATATAGGTAAAATTCCGTTTTCTTAGAGTGCTTACGTAAAAGAGATTGGTATAAACCGGTCTCTTTTGCTTTATATGTGACATGAAATAATTGGGGCAGAATGGAGAAATGAATCATTTATAAAATAGTGCTGGAATTGACACTGTCCGGCAGCATGCTATAATGATGGTAACTAAAAAATTTTTGGGGGTATGAACATGGGCTTATTAGATGGATTAATGGGCAATGCGTCTGAAGTGAATTTGGAACAAGTGCAAAAGGAATATGCAAGCGTTCTGGCTGAAAACGAAAACATTGAGAAGGCTTACAGGCTGATCAGAGATATGTTTATCTTTACGAACAAGCGGTTGATCCTCGTTGATATACAAGGGATGACAGGAAAAAAAGCTGAATACCACTCGATCCCCTATAAGAGCATTACGCACTTTAGCATTGAAACTGCAGGGCATTTCGATCTGGATGCGGAACTGAAGATATGGATTTCCGGAAACTCAGTGCCCATTGAAAAGAAGTTTAACAAGAGTTTGAATATTTATACCCTGCAATCCGTGTTGGCTACATATGTTTTAAAATAAAGTTGGCTTTTTTGTGAAGATACGAGACTATGAAAAAAAGTCTGTAAAATCAGCTTTCTATGATAAAATATAAAATCATAGGAGGCTGTTTTTTATGGCTAAGAAAAAAATCGTA
Source organism: Bacillota bacterium (assembly GCA_023419605.1). GTDB lineage: Bacteria > Bacillota > Clostridia > Acetivibrionales > JAEZXR01 > JAEZXR01. Next base: position 62,752 of record JAEZXR010000124.1, read on the forward strand.
ATGACCGAAGGAAAACGGAATATAATCGCATCACT
>JAEZXR010000131.1 GCA_023419605.1 Bacillota bacterium
TAGAAACAATAAAAGCCGCAAACCCTTGATATATAAGGATTGGCGGCTTTTTGGAGCTGGTGGACGGAATCGAACCCCCGACCTATTGATTACAAGTCAATTGCTCTACCTGCTGAGCTACACCAGCAAATGAGAGAGAACAGAAACCTGTTCTCAAATATGGTGGGCACTATAGGGCTCGAACCTATGACCCCCTGCTTGTAAGGCAGGTGCTCCCCCAGCTGAGCTAAGCGCCCATATTTATTCTATATCTCTCATGTGCAGAATTTATTATAGAACACTTTGCTTCAAATGTCAATTGGTATTTTCAACTAGCAAAAAAAATTGCTCCAGCTGTCGCCGGAGCATTTTAAAGGGGGTCAAATTGTATTTTGTGAGGTCATTAAATAGTATTACCATCCATTTGGTATCTATACGTACAAAAGAAACTTTTTCCCTTTTAAATTTTAATGTTATCCACAGATTGTTGATAATTCTGTGAATAATTATGTGGACAATCTATTTACTCCCTTTGGAAGGGGGTTTACCCTGGGCCCTGTCGGTTATCGGCCGACAAAATGTCCCCGGGTATCGATTCCACCGATCCCCTTACTCCCTGACTTCGTCAGCGGCACAACATCGTCGGGAGTTACCATCCTCCTGCTATCTGTAAGAGCTACCTTTTCAGAAACAATAGCAGGGTCCAATGCATGAATCAGGACTCTTCCCGGTGAACTGGCAAAGTTAGCCCCCTCAGCCATGATGGCTTCAAAAAAGGACTGACATGCACCGGCAAATATACATAGTTTATCCATATCCGGCTCATATTTCCTGGCGGCCTTAACTGCTTCAATATAATATCGCGAATTGCTGTAATTGTCCAGGGAAGTTCTGCTCGCCGCGTTCTTCTTCAAGCTGTCATGACCTGTAAGTATCAGAATGTCCGGCTTTGCTTGCTCCAGAAGCTTTCTGACCACACGGGGCTGCTCACTCTCCTTTACAGTTTTCCCGGCGGCCCGTATACCGGCTTCACGGTAATACTCAATACATCTTTGCATAAAATCCTGACTGGAGTCGACATGCAATATTCTGCCGGCTCTTCCTCTAAACCATGAAAAAACAGGTATAATTCCTCCAAAACCTCTACTGCTGTTTTCCATACGTATTTTTGCCATTTCCCTGTGGATGTTTAGAAAAACTTCCCTGGAATCCTGTAAAGAGAGGTCCTCCATGTCCGCATCCGCTTCAATTCTGTATAATACGCCTTTTAGTACACATACCTTTTTTCCATTCTGCTTTTCCGTGATGTTTATAATTCTGAAAAACATATCTCCTGCGTATGACTTCCTTGTGACGATGTCACCGATCTGTAAATTTTGCACATTAATCACCCCATTAGTTACTTGCATGCTACATAATATGCAGATGGTAAACCATTGGGAACTTACAGGTCCGGCTTTATGCAAGTTATGTTTATTTCAGAGTAAAATAGATGGTATAGAAGCCTAACTCATTGCACAGTTTGATCATATTGCTTTCCAGGCTTTTTTGTGCCTCACTCCAATAGTTTTCAGTATCCTTAATTGTCTCCTCCACCTTTTGAGCTACCGCTTTTTCCAGCACCTCAATATCGCGGGAATTATACCGCCTTGCAAGTATGCTGGAGTAGGAGCTGGAATCGCTCTCCTCTGTCTTCTCCAAAAACCAGATAAATAATTTGGATTTGTCGATACTTATATTAACTACACCATTATCTACTTTTATATCAAAGTCCCCCAGATTGGCTGCGATGGCAAATCGATACTGCCAGTCTATATTAATACTTCTGTAGGAGTACCAATTCTCATCTTCAATGAGCTGTTTGTACTGCTCCCTCCCCTCGAACACTCCCAGGACTCCCACAGCTTTGAAGGCTTTGCGTATTACAGCCGCATCATCCAGGCGAGATTTAGCCTCATCCACCTCATTTTTGATAACCTCCTGTTTCGCTAAATCTTCCCCCTGCAGCTTCATTACTTTCATATCCAACTGCCAGAAGGCTATCACCCCTGCTACCGTGAACAGTAAAAAGAGAAAGGCTTTAAACTTTTTCATCCCGACCCCTTCTTTATATAAAGAAACCTACTACTCTATTTATATTCAGAGGGCTTGTGCATCATGTGAAGCTGTAATGAGTTGAAGGCTTTTGAGTTAAAAGCTATAGTGATTAAAACGCCACCATGGCACTCCCTCCGTCAGCTCCGCTGCCACCTCCCTCGGAGGGGGAGGCACTTCTTCTTAAGCCTTCAGCATAAAAACGGTTTTAAGAGTCTCCCTCCCTGAGGGGGATGTCACAAAGTGACAGGGGGAGCAGGTACCTTTTCACTACTCTTTTGCTTATAAACCGAAGCAATCATGCTATGTAGCATTGTTTATTTGTTATTGCCATCACTATAGGTACTACATAACCCATAATGCAAGGAAGGATTGAAAGCAAAGATAGCTCCGTAAGAGAAGCTTACGACTATGGGAGTACGAGTAAAAAAAGACAACAAAAAAGGAGTTACATTTGTAACTCCCTCACGTGGTGGGCCTTCACGGACTCGAACCGCGGACCAACCGGTTATGAGCCGGTTGCTCTAACCAACTGAGCTAAAGGCCCCAGTGGCTCCTCAAGTAGGACTCGAACCTACGACCCTGCGGTTAACAGCCGCATGCTCTACCAACTGAGCTATTGAGGAATAAATAAGGTTTGAACTTCATTTCAAACCTAAAAATTATTATACCACCAATGTTTAAAAATAACAATACCTTTTTTTGAATTTTTCCTTTATTATTCCTTCTTTTTAATCGGCTTGAATTTTAATTGATTGTTATCCATATAAGCAATATGATCGTTTACAACGTCCACAAACTTTCCTTTTACCGCTACGATGCTTCCGCTTTGCAGGTCATATATGTTTCCGCCTTCACGGTCGATGCCATAGGTAGCCCCTCCTTGCTTTATAAGGATCTCTTCCCGGGGAAGGGGTTTTGCCACTGCAATACTCTGCCAGGTCGTCACATCGGTCCCATGAATTCCGTAGTAGATTTTCTCCACTTTATTTTCCTCATTGACCTGGCCCAGGTAAACAACATCCTTTCCTCCCTGATCGGCACCAATCACGTTCAGTAGCGCGAAATTGAAACCGATCTGTGTCTGGGTTGGATTTTTGAAGGCACTTTTTACAAAAAGCTTGCCGCTGCCGTCATCATACAGCAAATCCTCGGAGTAATAACCGATTCGGGTTACTGCATTGGTATTCAGGGTAATGGACGGGCTCATTTCGTCCATTAGATTCACTCGAAAGAGTCTCTCCTGTGTTTGATTGACTTTGATTTTTGCATAGTACACCTGAGTCAGCGGTGAAATAACAATATCCGTGAGTTCTCCCCCTCTAGGTACATAGTACTCGGTAAAGGTTACTCCCACGTGCTCGTTTCCAGTCTCCACATCATAGGTAAACATCTGTACCTTGCCCGGATTCCCCGGAATGGAAGAGAGTCCGTACATGAGTGCATTTCTCCCTGGAATCCATTGTACGGAGGTTATATTGGCTTCCACCTTGTTTTGTGTGTTATTGCCGTTTACGAAATAATTATCAATGGTTTTCTTCGTTTCCCTAGAGACTACATCCACAATGTATAGCTTCTTATCCAGGAGGTAGGAAATATAGCTGCCGTCGGGGGATATCTTTACGTTTGAAACATTGGCAGGCAGCGCAATACTTGTCTCCGGTGCTTCTTCAACCTCTTCGTTTTTCCCTATGGAATCAACATTAACCACCTTTACCGTTTCCGCCAGGTTGCTTCTGCTGCCCAGATACAGCTTGTCTATCGCCAGGTAAAGAACAACCTGGGCTATAACCGATACGAGTATCCAACTATATAAGATTAATGCTTTTTTCTTCATTTATTTAGAACCCCCATTTTCAGGAATCATCATAAAGACTGATGGGATTGCCCTTTCTCCCATGGGGTTTGAAGGCTTATTTACAACTTTTCCGTTAAAGAACATAGTGCTGGAGGACCCACCATCGAGAGCGATGGCGTTGACAACTCCCTGGTCAAAGAGTATTTCCTGCAGGTCATACATCGTTGCGCCCAAAGACCCGAAGATGTTCCTTCCGTCGATAACAATAAATACAACTTCACCGGTGGCCTTCTGCCCTATAGCAGTACGTGGATTGATTCCGAATCCCCCGGTTTCCCCGTTGGAAAAAACTTTTCTCCCCTTTACAATCAACTGGGGTCCAAAAAAGGTTATCGCCTCTTTTACTCCGTTCTTCAGCAATTCATTGGCAGAATATTTCCCGAAGACCAGTTCCCCCTTCTCGGTAAAACCTACAGCATCATCCACTGCATCATTATCAGCATTGGCGTTGCCGATGATTTTCCCCTCATGAAGAATATATCCTTCAAATTTGCCTCCCGTACTGGTCCAGGCTTCATCGTAGGAGAATCCACCTGCATTGATAGCCGCAAGGGCCTTGTTTCTCTTTGCTATGGAACTGGTACTCTCTCCCTCGTGGGGGATTTTGGAAGAATACCCGACCTTAACCTTGGTGGGATCATGAATAATAACCATATATCCCTTCAGATTGCTTCCGTCAATTTGTACAAAATCAAGCTTGTCGGTCCGGACCGTCGGAATTTCTACCTCCTGTACAGGCTCCGTTTCGTTTGTTGGCTGTACGGCGACGGTAGCTCCGTAATACCCCTCCTTGCCCATGATACGCTCAATGGCCTGCTGTGACAGGAAGGTATCTACCATGTATCGATGGCTGAATGTTGTGTAAATGGAACCTACAGCAACATTTTTGAGATTTTCAAAGGGACCAAAGAAAATAAAGAAAGGAGCTGTCAAAGCAGTGAACACTGCTTCAAAAGCAATAAACAAAATAATGATCTTCCAATGTTTTTTCAAAGCAGATTTTAACCGGCCTGCCAACTGTACCTGCTCATTTTCGTTCTTCTTGAACTCCAGCATTTCAATCCATCCTCTTAGTAAGTATCCTACAAAGTCCGTTCCCTGTAACAATGAGTAGCTATCGATTTTTATTCATCATTTGGTGTTCTTTGTTCGTCTTTCATATTTTGGACATACTACTGATATTATATAATACAATCTAACAAATGTCGACAGGACTTCTGCATTTTTATACCAATAGAAATAGTTTTATACAAAAAAATAAAGCCCCTTAGGGCTTATTTTTACTCTAATACTTCGAGATAGGTTGCTTCAGCATCTTCCAGGCTCTGTGTGTTACTGGAGGTTTTACCTGTTGAAGGCTTTGGTGTCGGGGTTGCTGCTTTAGGTGCACTTGGTGCACTTGTTGCCTTTGGCGCCACTGTTGGTGCCGGTGTAGCTTTTACACCCGGCTGAGGTGCCGGTGTGGCCTTTATACCCGGTTGAGCCGTCGGTGCAGCCTTTTCACCCGGTTGTGCTGTCGGTGCAGCCTTTCCGCCTGGTTGAGCCGTCGGTGCAGCCTTTCCACCCGGCTGAGCCGTCGGTGCAGCCTTTCCGCCCGGTTGAGGCGCTGGTGTAGCCTTTCCCTTTGCAGTTTCGTTCACTTTGGCAGCAGTCGCCGCATTTCCCACTTCATTGCTGATGAGCGCTACCGTTCTCGGGAAGGCACTGCTGAGTTTGTAAGCACCTTTGAAGTCTTCTGTGGATTTACCGTTTACAAGGAACTTAACCCTTTCGATTTCATTGATCTCCGTCAGTGAGTTAACGATGGAATAGATGGTTAACCTTGCTGCTGCCTCTCCTCCCGGATGCTTATCAACAAACTCTTTTGACAGATTTACCGTAGCAACCTTTGCATCAATAGCTACATTTCCCAACAATTGGGTTCCCTCAGGAATTGTCGCTTTAAGCCCGCTATCCTTCGGTCCTGCAATAAGCTCTTTAACAATCAGGCCTGCCAGGTTGTTAACGCTCTTTTTTGCTTCCTTCATATCGACGTATCTTACTTCCAGCTTTAGTTTCGCACTGTCCTCTGTAGCAAAGTACAGACTGATGGGCATCTTGTCGGTGAGTTTCATTGCTTCATCTTCATTCATTACCACGCTGCTTACAGGTTGAAGTTCGTCCTCACCCTTAAGTCCAAGTTTTTGTAACACTGAACATCCTGACAGCATCGTCAATATCATAATACTTGCTGTAATAATGCATAATACCTTACGCATTCCCCGGCCACCTCGCATTTTAATCTTTATACGATATGTCTATGCAGGCAATGTTTTCAGTATTCTTGTTTTAAATAATTTTTTAGTACTACCCCGGTTTCGCCCCGGCTCCCACACACTGCCAAATCAAGTATTTCCGGCTTCACCTCGTAAATATTTTACATTATTCACTTTTTTAAATAATTTTTCATGGAAATGGATATACTTTACACGCAATTGTATTATATAATATATATTACCAAATCCATATATATTACTATATTAATAGGGATGTGAATGCTGATGAAGGCGAAAAGAGAGAAAGTTGCAGAGCTAATGTCCATATATTGTGAAGGAAACTACAACCGGTTTGCCAGGGAATTGAGTATCGACCCCTCTCATCTCCATAGATTTATAACGACAGGTGTCGGTGGCGGCAAAAAGTTGGTTGGAGCCATAATTAAGTTCTGCAAGGAAAAGGAACTAAATTTCGAGGAATATATAGAAATATAGTGGAGTCGGGCTCAGCCGCAAAGTGTTTTAGGAAAGCAGAAATGGAGAGGCTGTATGCGTATACGGTTCTCTCCATTTTTATCAAAAATTGAAATTGTACGATAATATCCGTTTGTCCGGTCTCCACAGACAAGTCGCTTATGGTTCCTTAAACATCAGATTTACCAATTCAATTACTTCCTGGTCTACCACACTATAACATATCTCAAGGCCATTGCGCTTTCCATCGATAATTCCCGCCGATTTTAGCTTTGCCAGATGCTGAGATACCGTAGACTGGGGGATTCCAAGACATTCCTGAATTTTTGTAACATTGCACTGGTTCTCAATCAGGCCCTTGACAATACATAATCTTTGCGGGTGTGCCAGAGCCTTTAGTTTTTCCGCCTTATCATCATATTTTTTCAAATCCATCAACTGCATTACCCCTTCTTATATAAACAATCTTATATATGCACAAATTTCTCAACATACCTTTAACCTTATCAGGTTTTCCCAAAATTTTCAAGACTAAAATACAAAGAACAGGGTTGCCCTTCTTCGATATCAAAGAAATCCCTGCAATAAAAAATTGCAGGGATTTCTTTGATATCGAACTGCAAGGAAACTACTCCTCTTCGTCTTCAAATTCAAACTGATCTTCCATTCTCAATTTGAACTCTTCAAATACTGCATTCAGTTCATCTTCATCTTCCACAGTGACAAAGGAATCTTCCCCATTCTCATTATGTTCGATTTTGAGAATGATTACTTCATCTGTGTCGCTCTCGTCCGCCTCTTCACCTTCCAACGGCATTAATATTACATACTCGCTTCCATTCATTTCTATGGTATCAAGATGCTCGAACTCAACCTCTTCGCCATTTTCATCAATCAACACTACTATGCCTTCTTCTCTTTCTTCCATGATCCACTACCTCCTGTTAAATTTTATAAAGTAAGAAAAACTCTTACGAATTAAAAGGCTGTTAACCTTTGATTCCACTCAAAACTTTATGAGTTTCCCTTGCTGTCCAGATAGCCCTGCAGTATGTATACTGCAGCAATCTGATCCACAATCCCCTTCTTTTTAGAGGTTTTCACCCCCAGCTCATGCATGGTTCTTGAAGCAGCAACGGTAGTTAATCTTTCATCCCATTTTATTATTTCCACATCCGGTATTTTTTTAACCAAAAGGTCAATAAATTCCTGTGTTTTTTCTCCTCTGGGGCCAACGGTTCCATTCATATTCCGAGGAAATCCGATAACGACCCTCTCAATAGTATATTCCTTAATAAGTTGCTGTATTCTCTCCAATGGTTTCCCCAGACTTCCGCTCCACTTTATGGTTTCCACAGCCTGCGCCGTCCACCCAAAGGGATCGCTTTTCGCTATACCAATTCGACTATCACCATAGTCTATGCCCAATACACGCATATGTTCCTCCGATACTGCATTCTCTTTGGCGCCTTTGGACTTGTAAAATAAAACAGAGTCTATAATTTTGCTTCACCCTTCATTGTAGCAATGGCGGACCCGCAAAAAAGACCAGCTAATTATTTTACATCGCCTTAGCAAATTTTAATGGCAAACATGGGGCAGGCACTCCCGCAGTAGCCGCACAAGGCGCATTTTCCCTGTTCGACTACAGCTTTGCCCTCTTCTACCCTAAGGGCTCCCTGTTTGCAGCGCTCCACACATTTGCCACAGCCTTCGCACCAGTAGTCGATATGGAGCTTGCGGTTTTTTCTGCGTAAGGCATTCCGGATTTCTTCCGGAACTTCCTCGCCATTTATTACACCTACATTCATTATAACCTCTTCCGGCGATTGCATACCCATGGCAATGGAATGAATGTAGGGAATTCCCAGAACAAAATCCATGCACTGCCGGTAGGAATGCAGCAGGTTTCCACCTCCCAGAGGCTTCATGCTGTAGATTCCCTTACCGGCATCGTAAGCCTTTTTTACAGCCTCCAGCATGGACGCAATGGATCCGTCTCCGATGCCAATACCACTTTTATTAACCAGCGGATGGATCACTTCAATCTCCGGCATCTCCGCAGCAGCTTCCACCACTTCAATGTTATGGGTAGATACGCCTACGGCTCGAATGATTCCCTTTGCCTTTGCCTCCATATAGTATTCCAGCGCTTCTCTGTGACCTCGCAAGGTCAGTCTGCTCTCCTGCTCGTGCATGAGGAATATGTCGATGACATCCACATCCAGTTCCTTCCGGGCCTTTTCAAGGCTCTCTGCAGCTCCCTCTGCCGAATAGGCATAGGATTTGGTCGCAATAACAAGCTCTTTTCCGGACTTTTTCATAGCCTGCCGTATGTGCGGATACGTGCCGTAAAGCTCTGCCGTGTCAATGAAGTTTACCCCCATCTCCATGGCCTTTATAATGACTTCGGCACCCTCATCCACTGTCATATTCGTTTGCAGGGGGCCGATGACCAATCCTCCGAAGCACAACCTTGAAACCTCAATGTCCGTTTGTCCAAGTTTAACGTATTTCACAGTTCTCAATCCCCCGTCGTTTGAAATAAATCGCAAGGATCGTCCCTGTTATTTATTTCAATAGACCCAGCGTCAAGTTAAATCATAAAAATAAAACCCCGCAGTATACGGGGGTTTTAAACCTACTTCTACTTTTTTTCCTCCAGATAGGCCTTTAGTATCTCTTCCAGGAGTTCATCACGTTCCAACCTTCTTATTATGCTTCGAGCATTCCCGTGATTGGTTATGTAGGTAGGATCTCCCGAAAGGAAATAGCCGACTATCTGGTTTATAGGGTTATACCCTTTCTCCTTTAAGGCATGGTATACGGATTTTAGAATCTCACCAGCCTCATCTTTCGTTTCCTTTTCTACCTTAAACATCATTGTTTCACTTGTTGTCATTAGAATCACTCTCCCACCCTGATACAAACCTACCTGGTTCCAATAAGTTGTCCTTCTTTACTATTATATTAATACAAACTGGTAAATTATGCAACACATAAACCACCATAAATAACTTTATTATCCATAGCAAGGAGGGGCGATATTGCTTGGTTGTTGGAGCAGCCATCAGAAATGGCTATCGCGCCCTGAGCCTTTTTTATAGAGAAGCCGCCTGAAGTTTTTACACCAACACCCCGACTACATAATCCTCTTCCGCTTTCTCGATCCGAACACCCAAAATTTTTCCATTCATGTCCGTTGAGCCTTCACAAAGGACTCTTATATAGTTTGTTGTAAGGCCTTCAATAAAACCGGGCTTTTCCTTTACATCCTGTTCAAACAATACAAGTAGTATTTTACCCACATGCTGCCGATTGAAATCAAGGGTATTTCTGGATGAAAGTGAAATTAATGTATTGCTTCTTTCATCTTTCTTCTCTGAAGGTACCTGATCCGGGTAGGTTGCCGCCGGAGTCCCTTTTCTCGGTGAATACTTGAATATATGCATCTGATATAATTGGATTTCCTGTAAAAACCGCAGCGTCTCTGCAAATTCCGCATCGGTTTCACCGGGAAATCCAACCATCACATCTGTAGTAATGGCAACATCCCCCAATTTCTCCCGGAGGCGGTCTACTACTTTTTTATATTCCTCCGCCGTGTATCTTCTGTTCATCCGTTTCAAAGTGGCATCACATCCACTCTGCAAGGATATGTGGTAGTGCGGGCATAGCTTGTCCAGTTCCCTGGCTGCGGCTGCAAATTCCTCCGTAATGGTTGTGGGTTCAATGGACCCCAGCCGTATTCTCTCAATCCCTTCGACTTCATGCACGCGGCGTATGATATCGATCAGGGAAGTATTCTTTATATCTTTCCCATAAGAAGCTACATGGATTCCTGTGAGGACAACCTCCTTAAACCCTGCCTCTGCCAGCTTCCTCACTTCCTCCAGTACCTCTTCCGGCTGCCGGCTTCGTATGGGGCCCCGGGCATAAGGTATGATGCAATAGGAGCAGAACTGGCTGCAGCCTTCCTGGATTTTTAAAAAGGCCCTTGTCTTCTCTTTATAGGATTCAACCTGGAGCTGTTCAAAATACCGCGTTCCCATAATATCATTCACTGCATTGATCTGGTCTTCTCTTCCCTCTTTGATTTCATGGATGTAGTCCAGTATCCTGCTTCGTTCCTTGGTGCCGAGAATGAGGCTGACTCCCGGAATTTTGCTCACTTCCTCCGGGGCCGTCTGGGCATAACACCCTACTACGACTACAATAGAGTCCTCATTGTTCTTCTTCGCCCTGCGGATCATCTGTCTGGACTTTCTGTCGCTCAGGTTGGTTACCGTACAGGTATTTATGACGTAGACATCCGCCTTTTCCTCAAAGTCTACAATGGCATAGCCATCCTTCTCAAAAATTTCCGTGAGAGCCTCTGTTTCATATTGATTCACCTTGCATCCAAGGGTGTAAAATGCAGCTTTTTTCATTGATTTCTCATCCCTATAATTATTAATATATTTTCGTTCAAAAGTTTGTTTAATATGCACAACGTGTGGTAAAATATATGCAACAAGCTGATTCCAGCTATTTTATTATAATACAATACACTTTTTTTAACAATATCGTCATTGACTTAGGGCGATAAACAAGATAATATAAAATTGAAATAAAATCCAGCCATACAGCGATTTTATTAATTGAAAGGGAGGATTGTTTTATGAAGTCATTTAATATTGCTTTAAAATCAATTAATGATGTAAAGGATTTTGTAAACGCTGTTAATAAGTACGATTTTGATGTTGATCTTACATCCGGTCGTTATGTAGTTGATGCAAAATCCATTATGGGTATATTCAGCTTGGACCTGAGCAAGCCCATAAAAGTTGAAGTTCATGCAGATAGCTGCGATACTTTCTTAGAAGAAATCAAGAACTTCATCGTGTAATTTGTAGGAAGTTTTAAACGAAAACACAAAACCCTGTATTTTTACAGGGTTTTTAGTTTTTCCCCCTCCAATTCCGTCATGACCTCAATCCCGTTCTGCAGCAGCAACTCCGCTGTAACTCCATTACCGTCACGCAATATACCGGTGAAGGTTCCGTCATAAATTTCTCCACAACCGCAGGAGGGGCTCCGGGCTTTGAGTATCGCCTGCCTGCATCCCGTCATGTTTGCAATGTTCAGGACTTCTCTAGCACCCTTTAGAAATTCTTCGGTAGCATCTTCTCCGTCTTTTGTTTCGACTTTGCAGGTACCCAGCAAAACCTCCGCTCCGTTGCCCTCCTGGATTTCCATGGGCGAGCGGGGTGTTCTGCAGCCTCCCAGCTGCTCCGGACAGACAAGAACAGCCTTTCCCTCTGCCACCAGTCTTTCTACCTCTTTATTCAAACTATTGCCTCCGTTGTATTTACAGTTTACACCGGCAAGGCATGCGCTTACGATGATCATGTTTTTGGCTCTCCCATTAATTATAGTCCAACCCTCATCCCCTAACCCCTTCTCCCAAGCTTGGTAGAAGGGGAAAATCGGTTTCCTTTCCATTCTCTCCCTCTACCAATTTTGGGAGAGGGAGCTGGAGGGTGAGGGTTAACGCTGAAAAAGCTAATTTAAAGCATACTTTTCATTCTTTTTCCAGTGGCGTGGCTAAAGTATGGCTCGGCGAAGGCGTTGGTAAATGGAACCTACGCCTTTTTCTTCCTTGGTTTCCTTCCTTTTACATGGGCTTTAACAGCTTTATCGATACGATCGCCTTTTCTTGGGCGTTTCTTCTTTTGCACAGGCTGTTCCAGTGAGATGCTGCCGTCTTCTCCCTCTGTTTCTCCCGGTTCCCCTTCCACCAGGTGGAAATCGATTTGCCGGGCTGCGATGTCCGCCCTGGCCACCAACACCTTAACCTCATCGCCGATGCGGTACATCTTCCGGGTTCTTTCGCCTACGAGACAATATTGCTTCTCATTAAATACATAGTAGTCATCTTCCAGGCTGCTCATGCGGATAAGGCCTTCTATGGTATTGTCCAGTTCCACAAACATTCCGAAGGAAGCCACGCTGGAGATAACCCCTTCAAAGGTCTCTCCTTCATGCTGCTTCATGAACTCTACCTTCTTCAGGTCTTTCGTCTCTCTTTCCGCCTCTTCCGACGCCCGTTCCCTTTCAGAACACTGTTTTGCTATATCGGGCAGTACATTATGCAGATGATCTTCTCTACGCTCATCCATCCGCCCTTTCAACTGCTCCTTCATGATCCGGTGGATAATAAGGTCCGGATATCTTCGTATAGGGGAGGTAAAATGGCTGTAGTACTTTGCAGCCAGACCAAAGTGCCCCAGATTCTCCTGATAGTATCGGGCCTTTTGCAAAGACCGGAGCATAACGGTACTGATAATGCGCTCGTGCCGTGATCCTTTCACCTTATTGAGGACCTCCTGAAGGGCTTTAGGATGAATTTTATTGATACCCTTGATATGATACCCCAGGTTATGAATAAACTCATTCAATGACTCAATTTTATCCGTATCCGGGTCCTCATGCACCCTGTACACAAACGGGGTATTTGCCCAATAGAAGTGCTCCGCTACAGTTTCATTGCACACCAGCATGAACTCTTCAATGATCTTGTTTGCAATGGTAATGACATAGGGCCGGATCTCAACCGGTTTGCCTTTCTCGTCAAGAATTACTTTTGTTTCCTGGAAATCGAAGTCAATCGCTCCCCGGGTACTCCGCTTATTCCTCAGAATCAGAGCCAGTTCCTCCATGGTTCGGAAATCATCCACCAGATAATCATACCGCTTCATCAGTTCCTGGTCATTTTCCACCAGAATCTTGTATACATTGGTATAGGTCATTCTTTCACTGGTTTTAATGACGCTTTCAAAAATTTCATGATTATATACCCTACCGGCAGGATCAATATCCATCATCACTGTAAAGGCCAGTCGGTCCACCTGCGGATTCAAGCTGCAAATCCCATTGGAAAGTTTTTTAGGCAGCATGGGCAGTACCCTGTCCACCAGGTATACACTGGTTCCACGATGCAGCGCTTCCTTATCCAGAGGGGAATGCTCGGTTACATAGTGGGTTACATCGGCAATATGAACTCCCAGTCTGTAGTTCCCGTCCGGCAGGCGCTCGACGGATACAGCATCGTCCAGGTCTTTTGCGTCTTCTCCGTCAATGGTTACCATCCGCAGGTTACGCAAATCCCTTCTGCCCTTGATCATGTCTTCCGTGACTGTGTCAGGGATGGACTCTGCCTGATGAAGCACTTCTTCCGGGAAGGTTTCGCTGAAATCATGGGCACGGATAATGGATACGATATCGGTTCCCACCTGGTCCTTATCCCCGATGATTTCAACAATTCTTCCTTCGGCATTCCTGCGTTTTTCCGGCCATTTTATAATCTCAGCCACAACCTTGTATCCGTTCTTCGCGCCATTTACTTCATCCTTGGGAATGAAAATATCCCCCGGAATCCTTTTGTTATCCGGCACCACAAAGCCAAAATACTTACTGTTCTCAAAAGTTCCTACAATAGTAGTATTGGCCCTGGAGATAATCCGGATCACTTCTCCCTCTGCCCGCCGGTCTTCTGCGGAGCCCCGGTTGATCCTGGCTACCACCCTGTCATTGTGCATGGCTCCATTCAAGCTGTCAGCCGAGATAAAGATGTCCTTCAGGTTCTCATCATCCGGCACTACAAACCCGAATCCGCGTTCATTTCCCTGTACGCGTCCTACTACAAGGCTCATCCTCTCAGGAACTGCATACCGGTCTCTATGGGTTTTAAATATTTTCCCTTCTGCTTCCAGTTCGTCCATGACCTGCCGGAAGAGTTCAACGTCCTCCTTCGGTACATCCAGCACCGTGACCAATTCCTTAAAAAGCAGAGGCTTATAGGCATCCTGCTTCATAAAATCTACGATTCGTTCTTTTCTTTCTCTCATATCCTTCTCCTTTACCTTTATCAAGACCCCGCTAAAGAGTTACTTATACTTTTTGGCGGCCCCTTTACAGCTGACGAACTTTTTACCTTAATTCATTCGTAGCATCCAAATGTTCGGTAGTAAGAACAGTTGGATTCGGAGTATTTTAGTATAAAGTTCGACAGCTATGGCATCCATACAGGGTGCAGCAAAGCAATAGTAGAAGTTATTCCTTAGCTAGTCCTAAGATCACTCTCCTTATAGTATTTGCAAATTAACCGCAAACGATGAACCATAAGTGATAGATTTAAATAAAAATCAATATTTGAATTTGCCTGTCGTTTAAAGCCCCAGTTCTCCTGATATTTCTTTCATCGCATCCAAAGCAATTCCAATGAACTGCTCCAATTCCAGCCCCAGGTCACTGCATGCCTTGATTTGCTCTCTGTTGGCACCCTTTGCAAAACTTTTTTCATGAATCCGTTTCATAATAAACGCTACACTGACATCCTCCAGTTTCTTTGAAGGCAGTATCAATGCCCCTGCCGTTATGAGGCCTGAAACCGGATCGGCGCAGTACAGGGCCTTATCGATTTTCCGCCTTCTCTCCAGTCCGTGGTACTCATTGTGCGCTTTTACCGCATACACGATGCTGCTGTCGACGCCGAGGCCTTCCAGTATTTCCGCTCCCATAATGCTGTGCAGGCTCGGGTCCTGGGCTGTTTTGTCGTAATCGATATCATGCAGCAAACCGGCCAATCCCCAGCTTTCCACATCTTCCTTAAAATGCTCCGCCAGCTTTCGCATAATGGCCTCGACAGCCAGGGAATGCTTAATCAGGTTTTTATTGGTCAATCGTATTTTCAACTCATGCAGCGCCTGTGTTCTTTCCATCAATCTCAACTCCTGTATTCTTTAGTATTTACAGTATATGATACTACGGATTATATCCATATTTCAATTTTTATCCATAAATTCTTATGTAATTCAATGTAAATTCAGATGGATTATGATCGGAGAGTGTTGGAAGCTATACAAACTCGGATGGAACTTAGCTGATTCCTGCATCGTAAAGCCCCGGAACCCTTGACCGTACGATATCCAAATCAGCAGTTGGCAATCCGATTGTACTTCGATGTGCAGGTCAGCTATAACAACCGGTAAATTCCAATACTCTTATGATTCTATCGAAATGAAGTCAAGCACAAAGGTGGCTTTACCACTTTTGCTTGCGTATGTGCCTTTCCGAAGCATGAGGAAAAGCCGATACGTGCATAAATTCAATGTTATTATTGTCCGGGGATGAGTACTTTTCCAGGCAAAAATTAAAGCCCCCGGTTCCGGGAGCTTTTTCATTATAGTTTACTGATTACAATCTGTAGTACAATGGAAGTAACAAGGAAAGCAATAGCTGCAAATGAAGTATATTTGCTAAGTATTGCATCTAAGGTTCTACCTTTGTTTTTACCAAAGAAGGTTTCAGCACCACCTGCGATGGAACCGGATAAACCAGCCTGTTTACCAGACTGCAACAATACGACAACGATGATAGACAATGCAAATAAAATATGCAGTATATTAATTATAACTCTAAGCGCTACCAAGGATAACACCTCCTATATTAGTGATTCGAAATCAGAGAGTAGAGACTAGAAAAATAACATGTATGTATATTTAAGCCAATCTCCAACTTCATTATAATCCATGTGGCGTACGCAAATTCATGCACTCTATATTCTATCATAGGGGTAAACAAAAAACAAGCCTGAGCGGCTTGTTTTTTATTAAATTTATCTTACTTGTTTTTCAGATTGAACCAAGCATTGAGTCCCGGGTATTCAGCGATTTCGCCAAGTTCTTCTTCAATTCTGAGCAACTGGTTGTATTTAGCAACACGGTCAGTTCTTGAAGGAGCTCCGGTTTTGATCATGCCTGAATTTGTAGCAACTGCTATGTCAGCAATGGTAGCATCTTCAGTTTCACCGGACCTATGGGAGGTAACTGCTGTGTAACCAGCTCTGTTCGCCATTTCGATCGCTTCCAGAGTTTCAGTCAATGTACCGATCTGGTTAACCTTGATGAGGATGGAGTTAGCTACGCCCAACTCAATGCCCTTCTTAAGCCTCTCAGTGTTGGTAACGAAGAGATCGTCTCCAACCAGCTGGATCTTGCTGCCGAGTTTGTCTGTAAGCAGTTTCCATGCTTCCCAGTCCTCTTCGGAAACAGCATCTTCCAGGGAAATAATGGGGTATTTCTCAGCCAGCTCTGCCCAGTAAGCCACCATTTCTTCCTTGGTTTTCAATATGTTGGACTTCCAGAAAAGGTATTTGCCTTCCTCACCGATTTTCTTTGCTTCTTCATACATTTCAGTAGCAGCTGCATCGATAGCGATTCTGAAGTCTGCACCCGGTTTGAAGCCGGCTTTTTCTACCGCTTCCAGTATAACCTGGATCGCTTCTTCGTCTGTCTTCAGGTTTGGAGCGAAACCGCCTTCGTCACCTACTGCTGTGCTGTAGCCCTTGCTGGAAAGTACTTTTTTCAGGTTGTGGAATACTTCTGCAGACCACTGAAGTGCCTGTTTGAAGCTGGTTGCACCTACGGGCATAACCATGAATTCCTGAATGTTAACGCTGTTGTCAGCATGTTTACCGCCGTTGATGATATTCATCATAGGAACAGGCAGTATTTTTGAGTTTACGCCGCCTATGTACTGGTACAGGCTCAATCCGATTGCCTCCGCCGCAGCCTTTGCTACTGCCAGGGATACACCCAGGATTGCATTGGCACCGAGTTTGCCCTTGTTTGGTGTTCCATCCAGTGCGATCATCAGTCTGTCGATAGCAACCTGATCAAATACGTTCATACCTTCTACTTCTGGAGCGATGATGTTGTTTACATTGTCAACAGCTTTTTCAACGCCTTTTCCGAGATATCTGCCCTTGTCTCCATCTCTTAATTCAACAGCTTCAAATGCACCTGTTGAAGCGCCGGATGGAACTGCCGCCCTACCGACAAAACCGCCTTCTACTATAACTTCTACCTCAACTGTAGGATTTCCCCTGGAGTCAAGGATTTCTCTCGCGAATACGCTTTCAATTTCCAAATACTGTTTCATACGTTCAATTTCCCTCCATTGCATAAATTTACACACTACTAGTCTACCCCATGTCCAATAAAATGTAAATAACCATTTGTCATTTTTTTAGCAATCTACGTAGACCAATCAAAATTTTACATTTCATATTTTCTCCATTAACAAAATATTTACACATAACAAGTAACATTTTACCGTTTACCACTCCCAGTTATGTGGTAAAAATTCATTACGAGGACAAGGGTTCATAAAATAAAAATTTATTGGGAAATATAGTTGAGAAAGCGCGCAACTGCGCAAGGGAGGTTTATTCTGATGCAAAGATTTGTTGGTACCTACGCGCCGGACTTCCGGATGGAAGCGGTGTCTGAAAACGGTAAGGATTTCAAGCATGTAAGCTTGGCGGATTATAACGGCAAGTGGCTGGTATTGTTCTTTTATCCTTTGGATTTTACTTTCGTTTGCCCTACTGAGATTTCGGGCATCAGTAAGAGAGTAGAAGATTTTAAAAAGCTCAATGCGGAGATACTGGGTGTAAGCATCGACAGCGTTCATTCCCATAAGGCCTGGATCAATGCTTCCCAGGAATTCGGCGGTCTTGGACAGATCGATTATCCATTGGCCTCCGACATCACCAAAGACGTTTCGCGTAATTACGGAGTACTTATTGAAGAAGAAGGTATTGCACTGCGCGGTCTGTTTATTATTGACCCGGACAGCAAAGTCCGGTATTCCGTCGTGCACGACCTGAATGTAGGCAGAAGTGTAGACGAGACACTACGGGTACTCCAGGCATTGCAATCCGGAGGCCTTTGCCCCATTGATTGGAAGCCCGGCGAAAAGCAGCTGTGATATTCATAGTATAAAAAGCGAGCCAGAGGGCTCGCTTTTTTATGTATTTGACCTATACTCGGCATCAGACCTCAAAGGCGCAAAAGGGCCTGCACATGCTGCTTACCGAAGGTAAAGCAACGAATTACAGCCATTTCCTATAGCATACAAAAACTGCTACTTTTTTAAAGCCTTCACTTAAATATAAGTCTGCCGCCTTGCTGTTTTCCGCATTTACCGTCAATACAGTATTGTCGATGCCCGACTTCCTAGCCAGCTCAATGCCCATTCTAAGGAGATTTCTCCCCAATCCTTTTCCCTGGTATTCCGGTAAAACCCCAATAGGGCCTATAAAGGCGATTACGCCTTCTTCTGCCGCTTCCTTTGCTATATTTATCAGGCCTACGGCTTTATTTTGGTCCCATAAGAGAATCTTTCCATTCTCAAGGTATTCTTCATCATCCTTGTTTATTTTTATCTCCTCCGGAGTCATAGGCATATGTCCTGCCAGGTTTTTAAATGCTTCGTTGATGATGGTACACCATGCAACTTCGTCCCGGCCTTCCACAAAGGCCTCAGTCCTGAAGCCGTCAGGAAAAGCAGGCGGCTTTCCCGCATCACTGGGTATTTTGAGCTCCCAGGCGTATCTTTCGACGCCAAAGCCCAGTTTCTCAAATATTTCCCTGCTGCTCTCCCTGGCTTCCGGGAGAAACCCATAAATATAATCGATGTTTTTTGTATCTTTTACCAAAGGCTCCAGCATGGACTGATACACTTCCACGGAAGCTATGGATGAATGTAAAATTCGAATCCGCCCTTTACGATTGTCCCGAAACTGCTGTGACAGCATAAGGGATGCCGCTCCAATAACGGTATCCTTATCATCCGTAAGCAAAACTGTCGGATTGTCCTTGATTTCAAATTCCTCAAGCTCCTTCTCTGACAGAAAGGATTCATCATGTTCGTATCGATTGTCCCTGCAGTAATTTATAAACTCCTGCAGTCGATTGGACTCCAGATGTACAGCCTTCATTTCATCACCTCCCTCTGTAATTCTTTCTATAACCCTTACTAACTGATGGATGACTATACAATTTAGGATGGAACTTAGCCAATTCAACGTTCGCATAGCCCCGGAACCATTGGCTATGCGAACGCCAAATTAGCAGTTACCAGTCCTATTGTATCTAGAACATGGCCATCAATCGCATTTCCTTTTTTGCTTTAAGATAGGCTACCAGGTCTGCCGAAGTCTTCAGTTCTTCCTCCGCCTCGATCCCTCCTCTGGCAGCATCCTGGGGCTGATGGTAGTCCGAACCCGATATTATTTTGAGGCTATTCTCTCTGGCAAAAAGGTAAGCCAGGGTGTTATTCGAATTATGTCTTGGATTTCCATTGAAAGCCTCGATGTCGTCCAGACAGTCTGTCCTGGTAACCGTCATACCCTTCCGGAAGGGGTGAGCCTGATAGATCAGAAGCTGCTCCTTATCGGCCAACTCCCGGAACTCCTCCAGGGTCATCCTGTATAATTCCGGATTCCTCAAAAGGATTTCCTCGTTCAGTCCATACACCAGATAATCATTCCAGTTCGACTCGAAACGCAGTTCCATTCCCAAAAGAACCACAACGCCTGCCTTCCGTCCCTCCTCCAGAGCTGCCCGGTATCCCTTCAAATACGCATGCACCTTATCTTCCCAACTTATGTCTCCGAGCTTTTCAAAATATTCATTATAATAATGATCTGTAATAACAATGCCGTGGTACCCGATTTCCTTATACTGCCGGACCAAATCGCAGGCATTCACTTTGCCGCACGGGCTGGTTTCACACGTGTGTGCATGGGTTTCATACCTAAATAAATGCATCTTATCCCCCTCAGCTTCGATCGTTGCACTGTTTCCTCATCACAACGTATTTTTAAACCTATTATACCCCAACCGCACTACCATTTCCAGATTCCTGCACATCTTTTTATCCTTTCCTCTTTTCCAGCCCCGGTTGCTTCGCTATTCCTACAGCCCCGTGATAATACCTGGATTTCGTGTCTAAAAATCCGAGTCTTCGCTATGTACTTTCCAATTTATACAATATATAATATAAATGTAATTAATTTCATGGATGGGGATATAAAATGCAAGAAAGCATAATTATTAAGGAACTAAAATTAAAGAACACTCCGATCTCAATCCTGGTGACTGATGAAACACCTGAAAATGCATTGGCCTTTGACTCATCGATAACGAAAGGAGCTTGTTCCTTAGCCGCTATAAAAGAAGTATTACAGGGAAAAACAGTGTATTTTAGCGGTGCTTCCCGTGGATGTCCCGGTTTAAAATCAGGTTTTGGCTTTCAAGATGAAACAAAAATCCCCGGAGGAATTGAATACTTTTTGTCCTGCGGGAGAGGTGAGGGGTATCCGGAAGGAGAAAAGCTTAAAAAGACACCTGAAATTGCAAAACAATACTTTGATAGCCTTCCCAAACAGGTGATGGATGCAAAGTACATTGTTTTAAAACCGCTTGAACCATTAAAGGGAGATCGACCGAAGCTGGTTGTATTCCTTGCAAATCCTGATCAGCTTTCCGCGCTAATTACGCTTTTCTCCTATGAAAGCAGTATTTTAGATAATGTAATTGCCCCAATGACTTCCGGCTGTAGCTCTCTGATACGATTACCTTTAGATGAGCTGAGAAAAGAAAATCCCCGAGCAATCATAGGCCTTATTGATATATGGGCCAGACCTATCTTAGGCGCTGATATTTTTGCTCTTACCGTACCCTATGAAGCCTATTTGAAAATGGAAGAAAACGCAAAAGATTGCTTCCTGCAAACCAAAACCTGGGACGGAATAAAGAACAGATTAGAATAAAAATTTTGCAATGATCTTAAACTAAAATTATAGCCGCCTAAGAAATTTAAATTTCCAGGCGGCCTGTTTTATATGGGGAAGGAAGAGATTATAATGCAGAACTCATTTTTATCAATTATTGACTGCCCTTTTATTATTCACGATATTGAATCTACTTCACTAACAAAGAGCTTCCGCTCATTTCAGAAGGCTTATTGATTCCCATAACCTCCAGCATCGTCGGAGCCAGGTCTGCCAGCCTTCCTTCCTTCAGTGTTACTCCTTCCGGCAATCCGGCTGCGATCAGAGGTACCACATTGGTGGTGTGGGCTGTGAAGACTCCCCCTGTTTCATAATCAATCATCTGTTCTGCATTTCCATGGTCCGCAGTGATGAAGGCAACTCCGCCTTGGGCCAGAATGGCATCCACAACTTTGCCCAGGCAAGCGTCCACAGCTTCCACCGCTGTCTTCGCCGCATCAAACACACCGGTATGGCCTACCATATCACAGTTTGCAAAGTTCAGAATGATAACATCATACTTTTTCGACTCGATTCTCTTTACAGCCTCTTCTGCCACTTCAAAAGCGCTCATCTCCGGCTTCAAGTCATAGGTTGCCACCTTCGGTGAAGGGATCAGCGCCCTGTCTTCACCTTCGTATACGGTTTCAACACCGCCATTGAAGAAGAAAGTAACGTGAGCATACTTCTCCGTCTCTGCAATTCGAAGCTGTGTATACCCAAGCTGGCTGATGTATTCACCAAATGTATTGGTCAGTCCTTCCGGTTTGAAAGCAACCTGTACATTAGGCATGGTTTTGTCATACTGGGTCATGCACACGTAGTGCAGCGGGAAGAAGCCCTTCGCCCTTTCAAAGCCTGCGAATTCAGGGTCTACGAAGGTTCTTGTGATCTCTCTCGCCCTGTCGGGTCTGAAGTTGAAGAAAATAATGGAATCATTTGCCGCAATGGTTGCCACTGGCTTACCGTTTCCTATGATGACCGTCGGTTTGACAAATTCGTCCAGTTCTTCCCTTGCATAGGATTCTGCAACTGCCTGGCCTGCGCTCTCAGCCTGTAGACCCTCTCCCAGCACCATGGCATCATAGGCCAGCTTCACGCGCTCCCAACGATTGTCCCGATCCATTGCGTAATAACGGCCCATGACAGAAGCGATTTTTCCTGCGCCGATTTCCTTCAGTCTTGCTTCCAGTTCTTCTACATATCCCTTTGCGCTGTCGGGAGGCACATCCCTGCCGTCAAAGAAGCAGTGAACGTATACCTCTTCCAACCCCTGGTTCTTTGCCAGCTGCACCAGAGCATACAGGTGTGTGTTGTGGCTGTGAACGCCACCGTCGGAGAGCAACCCGAACAAGTGAAGCTTGCTGTTGTTCTTTTTGCAGTTTTCTATTGCATCCAGGAATTCCTTCTTGGAAAAGAAGTCCCCATCCTCTACGGATTTTGTAATTCTTGTAAGTTCCTGATAAACAATTCTACCGGCGCCGATATTCGTATGTCCTACCTCGGAGTTACCCATTTGGCCTCTGGGAAGACCTACATCCATACCGCTGGTATGTACGATGGTGTTGGGGCTTTTAGCAAAAAGTTTTTCGAGGTAGGGAGTTTTTGCAGCCTTTACTGCGTTTCCATCTTCACGGGGGTTACATCCGTAACCGTCTAAAATGATCAATGCTACCAATTTATCTTTCATAACTACACTCCATTCCGTTATAGTTGGTGATTGGGAGTCCATGCATTTCCGTCCAAAATTCCATTCACCTGTTAATTTACACGTTCCTATAAATTATATACCACTTTTATTCTTTTGAAAACTACCCTGTTTATTTATTAACAAACCTTTATAAAAAAAGTAGTGAGAATAATAAGAAAAAAGGCTAAGGAAGAAAAATTACTATATAGAATATAGATGATTCCGAATTCAATGAAAATAGAGAGTAAAAAAATAACCTTTGAGGTAGTTTATCCTCAGAAGGGAGTTCAGCAGAAATAAAAGAATGGCAGCTACATAGTACTCATACCGTGTCTCCCGGCTCCCAGTGTCTGCTCCCAGAATAACCGCCGGAAGTATCAAATATTTGCAAAGGGACAAAATCTCCCTTTACCGGTCTTCATATCCATAACCCCGTATTTCCAGTTTCTATAAATATGAAGCCATTATACCATAAAGCACTCTATAACGATAGAGCGAACAACAAAGAACCCTCCGATATCCACCGGAGGGTCCTTTAAAGAGTTCCTAGTCGTTATATTTTACGATCTTTTCGAAGTCATCCAGCTTCAAGCTAGCTCCGCCAACCAGTCCGCCATCGATGTCGGACATGTTGAACAGATCCTTTGCATTGGCAGCAGTTACGCTTCCGCCATACTGAATTCTTGTAGCCTGTGCAGTTTCTTCGCCATACAGTTCTTCTACCGTATTTCTGATAATAGCGCAAACTTCATTCGCCTGCTCGTTAGTAGCAGTTTTGCCTGTACCGATTGCCCAGATTGGCTCATATGCGATAACAACCTGCTTCACCTGCTCTTCGTTGAGGCCAAGGAGAGCGATCTTAACCTGATATCTTACCAGATCCGCAGTTACTCCCTGCTCTCTCTGTGCCAATGACTCACCTACGCAGATGATAGGAGTGATACCGTGTCTGAATGCAGCATGTGCTTTCTTGTTCACGGTTTCATCGGTTTCATTGAAGTATTGTCTTCTTTCGGAATGACCGATGATTACATAGTCTACGCCCAGGTCTGCCAGCATCGGACCGGAAATCTCGCCGGTGAAAGCGCCTTTTTCTTCCCAGTGCAGGTTCTGCGCAGCTACCTTGATGTTGGAACCTTCTACTGCCTTTTTAACATCAGCGATGGTAACAAAAGGTACACCTACTACCACTTCTGTCTCAGCATCAGCAACCTTGGTCTTGAGGGCTGTTACGAAGTCTACGGCTTCGGATGCAGTCTTATTCATTTTCCAGTTGCCGGCAGCAATTTTCTTTCTGGGATTCTTATCCATGAGGACGGCAATTCCGGGAAGAACCTTTCCTTCAAGGTACTCGAGGGATGCACCGCCACCTGTGGAGATGTGCGTAATCTTATCTGCAAAGCCAAGCTGTTCAACTGCCGCTGCAGAGTCACCGCCACCTACGATGGAGATAGCGCCGGATTCAGCAACTGCTCTTGCGATTTCCTTTGTACCTGTAGCAAAGTTCGGGAATTCAAATACTCCCATGGGTCCGTTCCAGATGATGGTCTTTGCTTTCTTGATTTCCTTGGAGAACTTTTCTATGGTCAAAGATCCGATATCCATACCGGACCATCCGTCGGGCATATCATCGGAAGGAACATATTTGAATTCCGTATCGTTCTTAAATTCCTGTGCTACGATGCTTCCGATGGGCAGCATCAGGTTTACACCCTTCTTCTCCGCCTTTTCCATCAAGGACTTAGCGAGGTCGAGCTTGTCGTTTTCGCAGATGGAATTACCGATCTTGTAACCCTTTGCCTTAAGGAAGGTGTAGGCCATACCACCACCAACGATAAGGGTATCTACCTTCTCAATCAGGTTTTCAATAACTGCGATCTTGTCGGATACCTTTGCTCCACCCAGGATGGCAACAAAAGGTCTTTCAGGGTTTGCCAGCGCCTTGCCCATGAATTCGATTTCCTTTTGAATGAGGAAGCCGCAAACTGCAGGCAGGTAGTCTGCCAGGCCCGCTGTGGAAGCATGCGCCCTGTGTGCTGTTCCGAAAGCGTCATTTACATAGATTTCAGCCAGAGTGGAAAGTTCCTTAGCGAATGCAGGATCGTTCTTTTCTTCTTCCTTATGGAATCTTACGTTTTCCAGCATGAGAACTTCACCGCTTTTTAATGCTGCAGCTTTTGCTTTAGCATCTTCACCGATAACATCGGCTGCCATGATGACTTCTTTGCCGAGAAGTTCGCTCAAACGAACTGCTGTAGGCTTCATGCTGTATTTTTCTTCCGGTCCGCTCTTCGGTCTTCCAAGGTGGGAAACCAATATAGTTTTTGCACCATTGTCAACCAGATATTTAATGGTTGGCAGCGCGCCAACGATTCTCTTGTCATCCGTTATGTTTCTGTTTTCATCCAATGGAACATTAAAATCAACTCTTACGATAACTTTTTTGCCTTTAACATCGATGTCCTGAATGGTCTTCTTGTTCATCATACCCATGTGCGTTCACTCTCCAATAAAAATTTATGCTATCCTAAAATTCTCCCCAAAGGCTATGATGCTTATTCCGGCTGCGGGGGGGAATTTTCGTCTATGTATTTATCGCGGCTTTTAATGTAAGAATACCTATATAGCCGCTTTAATTTTACATCTTTTTACCTGCCATTTCAATAGGCGAAACAAAAATTTATCTATTTTTTAACAAAGATTGACGAGCCTCTGGCCCTCAGTTTCTCCGTGCTGCATAGGCTGTATCTCCTGCAAGTCCCAGCAGGAAGGCAGACTCATTGAAACGGAGAGTACAGTATCCTGTAGACTGCATCCTTTGCAAAAGCATAAAATTGATGTAAGTAAAGACTTTTCATTATCTGTCTTTTCTGTTAAACTATTCAAGGAAAAGCTTCCTCCCTTTGGCATTTTTGTATGCTTTTTTATACATTATTTCTATATTTCCAGATACTATCGTTGCATTTTAAAGCCGAAGTAGATTCGTTTCCAAAGTCCAAAGCACCTTTTTAATGTACGAAGCTTGAGCCGGATTATGGTGGTAATTCCGTCAATACTATCGATTGCCCCGGGAGCTGTACCACCCCCTATGATTGCATAAGGAAAGGATCGTGGTTATAATCGCCAGAAATAAAATGTATACTTTTTTCGTAACAGTATTTGGATTATTTATTCTTACCAGCCTCGTAACAGTCCTGGTGGAAAGGCCTATTATCCGCACCTTCCGTTCCGAGGTAAGGGATCTGCAGTGGCGTATTCTGCTGATGTCGGCTGCGTTATCTGCAGCTTTGCTAATCTTTTTCGCTAAAGGGATTAAAAAACATACTTTTAAAATCAGGACTTCGCTCCTGCTTTTGATCCTCATCGGCATTACGGCACTACCCCGGGTGATTTCAATCCATAGCCTCCATGTACTCCCAAAAGGAGACTTCAAATTGTATTATTCCCTGACAAGTTCCCTGGTCAAGGGCGAACCGGTAATCGATGGTTATGTTGCACTGTTTCCCCATGTTATCGGGTTTCCCTTTGTATTATCGGCATTTTATCGGGTTTTCGGCTCCAGTGTAATGGTTGCCCAGTATCTGAACGTTGTCCTGGGCTGCGGGATTGCCATTCTCCTGTTCTTTTTGGGAAAAGCTCTCAGCGGCAGGAAATGCGGGTTTGCTGCTGCACTCCTTTGGGCCCTCTGGCCCTCACAAATATTCTATACCACTTTGCTGGCGACAGAACCCCTGTACACCCTTCTCCTCCTGCTTTTCCTGCTGCTTTTTCATTCCGCAGCTACGACTGGAAAGAGTTTTGGACAGGCTGCCTTATATTTTGGCCTCCTGGGGATTTTTTGCTGCGGGATTAATGCCATACGGCCATTTGGCCTGATCTTTTTGATTGCCCTCGCCTGCTATTACTTGCTATGTACAAGGAAAAATGTTCTGCCGAATCAAAAATTCTCCCGGAAAGCAGCTTTGTATGGAATTCTGGTCCTTTCCTACCTTATTTCTTTCAACGGCCTGACCTATATCCTGTCAAGCATCGGTAACATGGAAATCGCAAAATCCCCCATAGGGTTTAACGTGTATGTCGGCGCTAACCTGGATTCCCGCGGCGCCTGGAACTCTGAAGATTCAAAAATGCTGGAACACTTGATGAAGGAACCGGGATACACTGCCCAAAATGTGCATTCTACGCTACTGAAGATGGGAATCGAAAGATTCAAAGAACATATGTCACAGAACTTTTTCCTGCTAAAAGAGAAATTCAAAGGGATGTGGGCGGAAGATTACGACGTGCTCTGGTACATCTGGTCCGCGCTGGACCCCGAGAAGCCTTCCCCATTCAACTATGAGTTTTATTTCAAACTGCTGATTAAGCTGTGTAATTACTATTATTATACGATATTACTGCTTTGTGCCTATTCTGGCTTTCGGGCAATAAAAAGCAGGCAAACCGGTTACATTGTACTTCCCTGCATCCTCGTATTAGGCATGGCTGCCGTCCACCTTATTGTTGAAGTGCATGGAAGGTACCATTATCCCGCGATGGCATTATTCGCTCTGATTGCAAGCTATGGCTTATTTGGCTTTACTAAGGAAAATTCGCCGAAAGTATGAGATGGTCATACATAAAAAGCCCGGGGGCAAACCCAGTCTTTTTCCTATCCTCATGGCAATGACACATTACAGGACGGCATTAGTCTTCATCTGTTCAATCCATGCTGTACCATAGTATTTTTTTATCCCGTTCCACCCTGGATCGCTGCCAGAGTCTGGCGTACTCTACCGCTTCATTATAATCATAAAAGCTTTTGAGGTAGGTATCCAGTTGATATACATTATACATCTTATCCTGAATATAGATGGCTTCCACCGTCAGCTGAATTCCCGTGTATTTCGCCTTTTCCCATACCAGCTCGTTAAACCTGTAGTCGGGATACTGCTGATAGGCATCCCGGTACAAAGGACTTAATTCCAGGCACATGGCAAAGCGGTTGTACCTCTTTTTAAACCAGTTTTCGAATCCGCTGCCAAACACAGCCGGATCGGTGGATACCGGCATGGGGGAGTATCCCGTCAAGCCAGCCATCCGGTCGATCAGTCCTGTATCCATTCCCCGGAAAACCCCGTGGGTATCCGTATCCGCCCAATAGAATACTTCCCCGGAAGTGTGGTAGGATATGGCCATGGTGAACTTTTTACGGTCACAGTAATTCATAAGCACCTGCGTTTCCGGCTCGCTTTCCGGCTCAAACCCTTTAAAGCCTTCGGATGCCGGAACTCTGGAGGACTGCCCGGGTATGAATTTCACTTCCCAGTTCCCATCATTAAAGTTCGCATTCAGATCCACTCCACGGGCATTGGCCTTCCACCACTGGTAGCTTCCGGCCCGGTCCGGTATTGTTTTTAAATAGTCGTAGTTAGAGGACGCCCACAGACCGTTTTGCACAATGTTGAGCCCATCAGGATTGATGGTGGGGATAAAATAGATATCTATTTTGCTTAAAATATCCTCGATGTTATAATCCCCCCAGGTCTTGTCAACAGAGTGGTAAAGGATGTGGTTCAGTTCCTGCATGATGTACATCACGGAGAAGTCCTCTCTGGCATGGATCCCGCCTACCAGAAGGATGCAGGGCTTATCCGCCTTCTTCTCCACGCCTACCTTTACAGCGTAAATGTCCCTGCCTTCCACCGACTTTCCTATGGATTCGTAGGTTACCAGGTTTCCGTAATTACTATAGAACGTAAGGATGTCTTTTTTTATGCTTTCCAGTTTGTAAGTCGCAGATGTGTTGATCAGATGAACAGCTCCCACTTTTTGCAGCCGGCCGCTGTTCTTTATGGCAACGATAGGTTCCATTCCTTTTCGTAGATGGATTTGCTGACTCTTTGCGTCATATCCGAACTCAACGCCTGCCAGTTTCATCATCTCCGCCAAGGGTACATATTTTTTTCCGCCAATCTCTACAATGGGTTTACCTATGTCTGCATACTCATTGTTTATGTAAATTTTACTCTGGTTTACAGGTAGGATTACCGTAATATTTTCTTCAAAGCCAATGACTCGCAGGGAATCTTCTTTCACTTCCATCCCCAGGTATTGCAGGACATCCCTCCCTTCCATGTAGCTGGTTCCTTCTATCAGATACACCGGATTGACAAGCTTCAGCATGTTTGCCCCTTCCATAACAGTGACGCCCTCCGCCTTTACCGGGCTTTGACAGAACAGAAGCCATATAAGTAGCGCGAATACAGGTATTTTCAAGTTCCTCACAAAATGTTTCATTCCCTGCTGCTTCCCTTCCTTGTTGAGTTATTGAAATTTTCATAATTTTACATAATTCTATATAATTCTACATAATTATAAGTATCCTTATGAGATTTGTCAACGCTTACCACAGAATCGAGTAGGAGGTAGGTGATTATTTCACCTACCGACCTCTCACACCACCGTACGTACCGTTCGGTATACGGCGGTTCCATAGTTTACGCTGTGACTTGTCGATAATATTCAGAAAAGAATATAAA
>JAEZXR010000151.1 GCA_023419605.1 Bacillota bacterium
CCCGTTCGGTGAGGACGTCAGGGCGCCGCGCCGGTGGCACCGCTGGGCGCCTGACGTAGTGCTCGACGAGACGGGTGAGGATCGACGGCGCGAACAGCGAGTCACCGGCGTGGGTACGGCGGATCGCGTCCAGCAGCTGGTCGGGCTGCGTGTCCTTGAGCAGGAAGCCTGAGGCGCCTGCGCGGAGCGCGCTGTAGACGTACTCGTCCAGCTCAAACATGCTCAGCACGAGCACCCTGCTCCCGGAAAGCGTCGGGTCTCTGGTGATCCGGTGGGTGGCGTCGATACCGTCGCCGCCGGGCATGCGAATATCCATGAGCACCACATCCGGTTTCGTTTCACGGGTGCGCGCTACCGCTTCACTACCGGTGTCGGCCTGCCCGGCGGTGACGAGGTCGGGGGCGCCGTCGACGATGATGCTCAGACTCTGTCGTAACAGCGGCTGGTCGTCTGCGATGAGGACGCCGATCGGGTGCCGCTCAGGTGTCACGTCGGACTCCGATCGGGCAGGCGGGCGGTCAGCGCCCAACCGTCCCGCGCGGGTGCGGCGTACAGCGTGCCGTCCAGCGCGGTGACGCGTTCGCGCAGCCCATCGAGACCGTGCCCGGCCCCGGGTTCTGCCCGCCAGCCGGGCCGCGGCCCGTCGTCCCGAACGTGCACCACGAGCTCGTCCTGCTCCTGGTGCACCTGGACCCGCGCCCGGGTGGGGCCCGCGTGCCGACTGGTGTTGGTCAGGGCTTCACGGACAACGGTGCAGACAGTCAGCTGCACGCCGGGCGAGACCTTCCCCAGCTCTGCGACATCGAGGTCCACGGTCAGCCCGGCGTCGTTCGCAGTCTGCACGATGGCGGGAAGATCTTCGAGTGCTTCGGACGGGCGGAGCGGCGCACCGGATGTGCGCAGGATGGTCAGCATGCGGCGCAGCTCGGTCGTGGTCCGCCTGCTGGCCTTCTCGATATCGATGAGCGCGCCAGCGCGTTCCGCCTCACGGTCCGGACCGGTCACAGTGCTGGCTGCTGAAGCACGGAGAGTGATGAGACCCAGGCCGTGGGAGACGAGATCGTGCAGGTCGCGGGCGATGCGTAGTCGCTCGGCCTGCGTCGCCCGCTCTGCGGCCCACGCGGCGAGTGCCTCCTGGTAGTGCCGACGCTGCGCACGGGTGCTCAGGACTGCCCAGAGGATCACCAGCACCGCGGTCACAGTCGTCCCGGCGAGCGCGGTGCGAACGGCGTCGAAGCCGCTGAAACCCATGACCATCAGCACGAGAGCGAGAACCACCAGCAGCACGAGAGCCGCGCTCCACGCGCGCGACCGCCACACCGGTCGATCTGTCTGCATTCTCCCCAGTCTAGATTTCGACCTGCTGATCGGGATCGGACCCAGGTCGGAGGGACCTGGGGTGGATCGGCGGACCCGGGTCCGGACCCGGGTCCGATCACAACGACACCACTGCCTGCTGCGATGGTGGCATGCTCCAGATCAACGACCTCGACAAACGGCACGGGGCACGCACTGTGCTCTCCGGCGTGACGTTCCAGGCACTTCCGGGCCGGGTGACCGGATTCCTTGGGCCGAACGGTGCAGGCAAGTCCTCCACGCTTCGTATCCTGCTCGGCCTGGACCGGCCCTCCTCGGGTACCGCGCTGATCGGCGGGCAGGCGTACCGGGATCTCCGTGACCCGATCGGCACGGTCGGGTCGATGCTCGACGGCTCCGGTGCGCACCGTTCGCGTACCGCACGGAACCACCTGGCCTGGGTGGCCCGAGCAGGCGGAATTCCCAAGCGCCGGATACCTGAGGTCCTTGAACAGACGGGCCTGTCCGAGGTGTCCCGCACGCGCGTCGGTACCTTCTCTCTGGGCATGGGTCAGCGACTCGGCCTGGCGGCCGCGCTCCTGGGCCAGCCGGCCACTCTTGTTCTCGATGAACCGGTCAACGGGCTCGACCCGGGAGGCATCCGGTGGATGCGCAGCCTGCTGCGCGAGCACGCCGGCGCAGGTGGGACCGTCCTGCTCTCCAGTCACCTGATGAGCGAGGTGGCCGAGATCGCCGACGACCTCGTAGTCATCGCCGGGGGCCGGGTCGTCGGTTCGGGGCCGCTCGAGGAGGTCACCGCCGGGTACGCCACGCTCGAGGACGCCTTCTTCACGCTGACCCGCACCGCAGCCGCGGAGCGCCGGCGATGACACTTCTGCGTGCTATCGCTGCAGAGCTCCGCAAGACTGTCACCCTTCCGGCCAGTCTCGCCGCAGTCGCCGGCGCCGCGCTCGGTTCGCTCGCGATCACTGGTCTGAACGCGTTCGGTGTGCGCGAGGCCATCAAGAACGGGCAGCCCGACACGGTGGCATACACCTCCCCGGCCGAGGCAGCTTTTGCTGCTGTTCCGCTCGGTACCGTAGGCGCGGTCATCCTCGGCGTCGTCGCGATGAGCAGCGAGTACTCCCCAAACAGCTCCGATGCCGGCGGCGGCCGCCAGGTCACCACGACCCTCATTGCGACGCCACGCCGGCTCAGGCTGCTCACCGCGAAAGCCTGTTCGGTCACGCTGCTCATGTTCGCCATCGCCGCAGCCACCATCCCTGCCTGCCTCGCCGTCGCTCACCTGGTCGTCGGAGACGCCACCGCCTCTCACGACCTCCCGGAGGTGATCGCCCGGGCACTGGGCGCTGCGCTCTACTGGGCGCTGACCGCGCTGATCGCGCTCGCGATCACCGCCCTCACCCGCAGCGGAGTCATCCCGCTCCTCGTCCTCGTCACGAACAGCTCCCTGGTCTCCGTCTCCCTCCTGCTCACCAACCTCACGCCGCTGGCCTACTACCTGCCTGATATCGCGGGCACACCACTGTTCGCACGGGAGACGTTCAGCGCGGTCGATGACGCTCTGGACCCGCTCACCGGCGGGCTCGTGATGACCGCCTGGACGCTCGGGCTGCTTGGCGTAGCCGCCGCCTCCTTCACTCGCCGCGACGCATGAGCTGCATCCTCGCCCGCACGATCTCCGCCG
>JAEZXR010000052.1 GCA_023419605.1 Bacillota bacterium
CGTGGATATGGTTTTGTTTCTTGACAATTCAAAACTACCACATTTGGTCTACTTATGCCTTTGTTTTACCATCTTATTGGTAATACAATTATTTACTTTTCAATGCACAACACTAATTAATAAGTGAACCTATCCGCTCCTTTATTAATAGTAGTACTTGTAAGCAGGAATTTCAACCCTAAAGATAGCGGAGAAGGAAACTTTTACGGGTAAGAGGCCTGCACCGTTTCC
Organism: Bacillota bacterium; assembly: GCA_023419605.1. Classification (GTDB taxonomy): domain Bacteria; phylum Bacillota; class Clostridia; order Acetivibrionales; family JAEZXR01; genus JAEZXR01. Next base: position 232 of record JAEZXR010000052.1, read on the forward strand.
GTATGGTGCCTCGGAAGTGATTATATAATCAAATGTGGGGCAGGTTTAAAACCTACCCCATAGCAATTATGGTTACGCGGACATACACATCTTTATCCTGTCATAATTTTCCCACAGCGCGCAGGGCCCTGCACACGGTATAGTAGGTCTTGGTCCCGGAAGCTCCCTTTTTCAGGAGGTTTCGGCTGGTAATGGCGTTTAATCCGGAGTGTGCTTTCGGATCAGAGAGATACATGGCCAACAGACCTTTCACTATGGTTGTATGAAACTCCGAATGACGGAGAAGGGAGCAGCTTTGGAATGCCCGCTCAATAAAAAGGGAAATTCTTTCTTCACAGGTTTTCTGGTTGCGGTAATAATAGGTGAAGTTAAGATCGCCCATTTCCATATCTTCCTGGGAGTCGATATAATAATCCAGGAGGATATGCAGGCCGGTAATCCAGGGGAAATAGGCAGATTCGATAGTCTCCACCTCTTCGTCCGTAAGCTCCGGGTTGCAGGCAGCCGCATAGAGCATAAACATTCCGAGAGTGGAGCCGGTAGCGGCAGCAAATTCCCAGCAGGATACCTCCGGGTAAGCCTCATGGTAGCTCTTTGCCCAGGTTACCAGGCGCTGCTCCCGTATCCCTTTCTCCAGATGTTTGAGGCTTTGGAGCTCGGAATACAGGCTTACATACTTCTTCATAGCAGGAAGGACACTGGAGTAGGAAGGAAGCTTCCGAAGCTGAAATCTGCATTCTTCCACCAGCTTCCGCAGATAGCTGTTATCCTGTTTAAAGGGGTAATATAAATAATAATCGCGGTATTCCGATGCAGGGTCCACGGCGTCATTTAAAGCCATATGCAGCTGCCGAAAGGAGTCTTCATTGTAAACACCGGCCCGGTCACAGAGATTATCCAGATAATCGCTGATGGTCTGCAGTGAAACAATGAAGTTTGTGGCCCCTGACAGGTCTACTCCAGGGTACAGCGCATATACACTTCCCCCCTGGGCATGAAATTTCTTTGCAGTGATGCTTTCCAGTGCTTGGGTTTTTAAGGTTTCGTCCTGACATTCGCTGCAGGCCTCCACCCATCGGTCCATTTGCCTGTCAACCTGGGGAAAAACCCTCCCAACAAATTTTACTATGAGTTTTAAACCGTTATCGCATTGCACAGCCACGGGCAATTCCTCCTTATATCAGATACATAGAGTGTAAATTATTTCCATAGTTTTTCATACCCTTAAATTTCTTCTCACGTACCAAGTTTTTAAAAACTTCTTGAAAAAACAGTTTCGAATCGCTATAGTAGTATTATTAACAAGTAAAATGCAGGCGATAATAATACCAAATAAAAATTTTAATCGGTACGTTTTATTGAAACACGCGTAACAGAAATAAAAAGCAAGATTTCTAAGCCATCTCCAGGTGCTTTATTAAAGGAAGTACAGGGATAAGTTCGTACGTGCTAGGATAAAACCATGAAATATTTAAAGAGGGAAGGATTATAAATGGAAAACAAAACTTTTTACATTACTACACCAATTTATTATCCCAGTGACAAACTACATATCGGTCATTCCTATACAACGGTTGCGGCAGACGCCATTGCCAGGTATAAGCGGTTAAAGGGCTATGATGTTATGTTTCTTACGGGAACAGACGAGCATGGCCAGAAAATACAGAGGAAGGCAGAAGCCAAGGGAGTTACCCCGAAGCAGTATGTCGATGAAATTGTGGATGGAATCAAAGAGCTTTGGAAGCTTATGAAAATATCCAATGACAGGTTTATAAGAACCACCGACCGGCAGCACGAGGAAGCGGTTCAAAAAATATTCAAAAAGCTATACGACCAGGGAGATATTTATAAAAGCGAATATGAGGGGTTATATTGCACACCCTGTGAATCTTTTTGGACAAAAACCCAGCTGGTAGAGGGAAAGTGTCCCGACTGCGGCAGAGAGGTAGAAGTTACAAAGGAAGAAAGTTATTTCTTCAAGCTGTCCAAATACCAGGATGCGCTCATTAAGCACATTGAGGAAAATCCGGAATTCATACAGCCTGTATCCAGAGCCAATGAAATGATTAATAATTTCCTGAAGCCGGGGCTGGAAGACCTGTGTGTTTCCAGAACTACATTTAATTGGGGAATTCCTGTTTCCTTTGATGACAAGCATGTTGTCTATGTATGGATTGACGCCCTTTCCAACTATATTTCGGCACTGGGTTTCATGACAGGGCAGGATGCGGATTATAAAAAATACTGGCCTGCCGATGTGCATCTGGTAGGAAAGGAAATCGTTCGATTCCACACCATCATCTGGCCTGCCATGTTAATGGCATTGGGAGAACCTTTGCCGAAACAGGTTTTCGGCCATGGCTGGCTGCTGCTGGAAGGCGGTAAAATGTCGAAATCCAAAGGGAATGTTGTAGATCCTGTGATATTGATCCAAAAATATGGATTGGATGCTATTCGATATTTCTTGCTCAGGGAGGTTCCTTTCGGCTCTGACGGGATATTCTCCAATGAAGCGTTGATTAACCGGGTGAATTCAGACCTGGCCAATGACTTTGGCAACCTGGTAAGCCGAACCATTGCCATGATCGATAAATATTTCGGAGGGACCGTTCCGGCAGAGAGAGAAGCAGGAGAGTTTGACGAGGATTTGAAGAAAGTGGTAATGGAGGCTCCCCAGAAGGTGGAAGAGCTCATGGATAAGCTTCAATTCAGTTCTGCTCTTACTGAAATCTGGAAAGCTGTTTCCAGAACCAACAAATATATTGATGAAACCATGCCCTGGGTTCTTGCCAAGGATGAGGCAAAAAAGGCACGGTTGGCAGAAGTAATGTACAACCTGGCAGAGAGCATAAGAATCTTCTCCATTCTGATTCAGCCTTTTATGGTTGAAACACCGGAAAAAGTATGGTATCAGTTGGGATTGAAGCAGGATGAGAATGTTGCCTGGGAAAGCGCGAAGGTCTGGGGCGGTTATCCGGCCGGTACTTCCGTAAACAAAGGAGAAATTATCTTCCCGAGGATTGACCTGAAGAAGGAGCTGGAGGAATTGGAAAAGCTGACGCCAACGGCTGCCGAGGCTGAATCGCCGAAGAAGGAAGAAAAAAAGGAAAAACCGGCGAAGGAAGAGGTAAAACCACAGGGCGGCGGGTTTATAAGCATTGATGACTTTGCGAAACTGGATCTGCGAGTGGCAAAGGTTCTGGAGGCGGAGAAGGTGGAAGGTGCCGATAAGCTGTTGAAGCTAAAATTAGAGCTGGGCAGCGAAGTGCGACAGGTAGTTTCCGGTATCGCCAAATACTATAGCCCGCAGGATTTGATCGGCAAATATGTAGTAATGATTGCAAACCTGAAACCGGTGAAGCTCAGAGGCATTGAATCACAGGGCATGATACTGGCGGCATCCAATGACAAGGATCTGGTATTGACTACGATAGACAGGCCCATCGACAGTGGATCAGAGGTGCGGTAAAAGGAAACGGGGCAACCCGTTTCTTTTTATATAGTTATGCTTAAATAGTGTTTTACTGGAGAGGAACTGTGAAATATAATCCGGATATTCATCATAGGCAGTCAATAAGGCTAAAAGGTTATAATTATAGGAACGTGGGTGCCTATTTCATTACGATATGCACTTGGGACAGGGGAAATCTGTTTGGAAAAGTTGCTGATGGAATTATGATTTTAAATGAAAATGGAACTATCGTTGAAAATACATGGTTTGATTTGCCAAATCATAATTCAAATATTGGATTGGATGCGTTCATAATAATGCCCAATCATGTCCACGCAATTATCACCGTAGGGGCGGGTTCCAAACCAGCCCCTACAGAGGGGATCCCATTGTCCGAAATTGTGCGTCAATTGAAAACATTTTCGGCAAAAAGGATAAATAATCGACGAAATACTCAGGGTACCCCTGTTTGGCAAAGAAATTATTATGAACATATTATACGGGATGAAGATGAATTGAATAAAATTCGGGAGTATATCAAAAACAATCCTGCCAATTGGGATACAGACGAAAATTTTATGGAAAATACATAAATTCAAACATCCTCGTACGGGCGGGTTCTAAACCCGCCCGGTTTGTTTCCAACCAATCTGTTTTGCACCAATATTCAAGCCATCCAGGGCGGGTTTGGAACCCGCCCCTACAGGGGTGCGAAATTATTATGACCTATTGTCCAGTGGACAACTATATTATATAATGAAGTATGAATAAAATCCTGTTGGGGGACGTATTCTCCCAATAATCAATAAACAACGGAGAAAATCAATGCTTTTTGATACACATGCACACTTTGATGATGAAAGATTCGACGAAGACCGGTATGAAACCATAGAGAAGGTTCACGAAAGCGGAGTGGAATATATAGTAAATGCTGCTTCGGACATGGATTCCTCTGAAACGGGAATCGCTCTGGCGGAGCGATATGATTTTATCTATGCAGCAGTGGGAGTCCATCCACACAATGCAGAAGAAATGGACGAAGCGAAGATCGAAAAGATAAAAAAACTGGCACAGCATAGGAAAGTGGTTGCCATCGGTGAGATCGGGCTGGATTATTATTACGATACAGCCCCCAGAGATGTGCAGAAACACTGGTTTGCGAGACAGATTCAACTTGCAAGGGAGCTTGGACTTCCCATTATCATCCACGACAGGGATGCTCATGAAGATACCCTGAAAATTGTCACCTCGGAAAATGCCCGTGATGTAGGAGGGGTTTTTCACTGCTATGCGGGGAGTGTAGAAATGGCTAGAGAGGTATTGGACAATAATTTTTATATTTCCCTTGGCGGCGTAGTGACTTTTAAAAATGCAAAAAAAGCAGTAGAAGTGGTGAAGTTTGCCCCTTTAGACAGGCTGCTCATAGAGACTGATTCGCCTTATCTGACCCCTGAGCCTTACAGGGGAAAAAGAAACGACTCCGGTTATGTGAGGTTGGTAGCAGAAAAGATCGCAGAAATAAAAGGAATTCCCTTCGAAGAAGTAGCGAGGATTACTTTGGAGAACGGAAAGAAACTGTTTAGGATTAATTGAAAATTGAGAATTGAGAATGGAAAATGAATAGGCAAGCAGTTCATTATCCATTTTCCATTTTCAATTCTCAATTTATAAAAGTTGGGGGTGTATACGTGAAGAAGCTGGTTTTGGTTATGATTTGTGCGCTGGTTATGGTGCTTTTTATTGCTCTGAACTACCTTTTGTGGGACAGGGAGAATAAAATGAATATTGATGCCCGCAAGGATATTAACATTGCCACGCTGGGGAGGGAAGTAAGTAACCTGGAAGCCGCAAATGCCTCCTTAAAAGAGAAGGTGAGCAAGCTGGAAGCCGGTACGAAAACACTGGAACAGAAAAACGAAGAACTTCAGCAGGAAAAAAACAAGAGTACGGGGACCCTTGCCCAGAAGAATGAGATCATCAATCAACTCAAACAAATGATAGACACCAAGGGCTTTGAAGCAGTCATCACGAAATGGGCGGACTGCATCGACAAAGGCCAGTATGACCAGGCATATCCACTACAACTCTCCCAACTTTCAAATCAACAGAACATGACGCTAGAGGAATTTACCAACTACTATAAAACCCATATTAAGAATATAAAGATAAATGCCATAAAGCTCAACATACAAGGGGCAACGGAGGATAAAAAAGGTGATATAGCCTTTAAGGTTTCTTTGGAGGTCAAGCGTGTGCCGAACTCTGGAAAAGCCATTTTCGAAGAAGGAAATTCCGACAAGCTGTTTACATTGGTATTTTTGAAAGAGAAGAATGTCTGGGTGATTGGAGAAATACAGTAGAATTGAGAATTGAAAATGGAGAATGGAAAATGATTTTTGGACGGCGATGCCGTCCTTTTTTTGCTGGCTCTTAATTTTCAATTCTCAATTCTCCATTCTCAATTACAGGGCCGCGCCGTGTCACATCTTTCTAAATAGAACATATTATGTAGGGTGGTAAATTTATGTGAGATGCCATGTAAATTGTCCATTCTCAATTTTCAATTTTCAATTCTTTACGTGGAGGGTTTGTTTTATGGAGAAGGATGTTAAAAATAAGGAAGTTAAAAATGCCGGCATGAATGTAGGCTCCGATGTGTCTCCCGCATCACAGGCGCCTGCGATGCAGCAGCCTGTAATGCCGCCTATGCCGAATATGTCGCCCATGTCGATGATGCCGCAAATGCAAATGCCCATGATGCAGCAAATGCCTGGGATGAATCAATTTCCCGTGATGCAGCAGCCCATGATGCAACAGATGCCGATGATGCAGCAAATGCCCATGATGGGGGATGGGCAAGGGTTTGAGTGTATGCCTGCCACCACTCCGGTTTGTCCGTACATGATGACCATGCAGTGTCCGATGATGTATAGTCAGGGCTGTGGACAGGGGATGTTCAGCCAGGGAATGGGGGGAATGATGCCTCCGATGTATCAGCAGCCTTTGTATATGATGTATCCCTATATGAGTCCGAGCCGATAAAAGTACATAAATTGTTTTACAAGTCCTAAAATATACTTATAAAAGTAAAAGGGGGAGGCCTGGAACGCCTATAATTCCAGGCCTTTTTTCTGCTTTGAAAAAATTTTTAGGGGGGAGGTATAGGGTAGAATGTTTACGGTAATAATCTTACATATAACCTTATTCTGGCAATAAATTTGACAAAAGGTCAATTTTGGAATAAAATAATCCCAGTCCCTTATAATATTTTAAACAGGAGGTTGGTGTATTGATACCACTTGCGCAAAATATTAAAAGGTATTTTTCATTTAAAGAACTTGCAATTGTCCTACTTGCAGTTGTACTGTCCGTATCTGTGGGAGTTGCGGTTTTCCTTAGCCTGAAAAAGGAAGTCGTAATTAATGACGATGGAAATCAGATTGCAGTTAAAACAATGAAAACTACCGTAAGAGAAGTTCTTGAACAGAACGGAATCACTTTGAGAGATATAGACTACATAAACCTCTCTTTGGATTCCAAACTACAAAAGATGAAGAAGAATGAAATTAACATAAAAAGAGCATTTCCTGTTTACGTTCAGGTAGATGGACAGGAAGTAACACTTATGACCTACAAGGACACCGTTAAGGAAACCCTGGATGAAGGAAAGATTGTGCTTAATGAAAAGGACAGACTTGAAGGTGCAGTACTGGAAGACAGTGTCCGAAAGGAAATGAAATTAAAAATCGTAAGGGTTACGGAACAGGAATATGCTGAGAACTTGTCTGTACCATTCAATGTAGTACGAAAAGAAAACACCCATATGGATATGGGGAAAGAAAATGTCCTGGTTCAAGGAAATGAGGGCGTTAGAGAAAAAAAGTTCAAGATAACATTTGAAGATGGAATGGAAGTTGCCAGACAGTTGATCAGCGATGCCATCATCGCAAATCCGATCGATAAAATTATCGAGTTTGGTACCGTTCTGAATCACAAGACAGCCAGAGGCGATATTGTCAGATATAAGAATGTCCTGGATATGAGAGCTACAGCGTACACTGCATCCTATAAGGATACAGGAAAAGGGCCCGGTGACCCCGGATTTGGAATAACCGCTTCAGGTATGGCGGTTCGCAAGGGAATTATCGCTGTTGATCCAAGAGTTATTCCTCTCGGTACCAGGGTGTATGTCGAAGTAGCAGGGGATACTCCCGATTACGGGTTTGCAGTGGCAGCCGATACGGGAGGCGCGATCAAGGGAGACTTGATTGACCTGTACTACGACGAGCAAGGGTACGTGGACAGGTGGGGTGTAAAACGAGTAAAGGTATACATCCTGAATGACCAATAAGGATACGGCACTTTGAACCTTATAATAACCCTTGGATAAAGCGTCCGGTTTTTAGGGCGATTTACCCAGGGGAAGATTTGGAACAAAAGTGACGTGTCGATAATCGGAGAGCAAAGGTAAATAAGGGGCTGATGTTCGTGCGACAGGAGAGAGCATTCTCAACTGTCGCATCGTTTTTTTAATGGTATAGGATGAATAAACCAATATAAATATAAGGGAGAAAAGAAATGATGCGATCCAATACAAAAGAAATGATTCAAAAACACAATATAAGGCTTACAAAGTCCTTGGGCCAGAACTTTTTGAACGATGATTCCGTAGTCAGCAGAATTGTGGATGCGGCGGAAGTCGGGCCGGAGGACCTGGTACTGGAAGTCGGGCCGGGAATCGGAAGTATGACGAAGGAATTGGCACGAAGAGCAAGTAAAGTGGTTGCCATTGAGATCGACAAGCATCTCATGACGGCGCTGAAAGAAAACTTGTCGGAATTCTCCAATGTAGAAATCATTAATGAAGATATCCTTAAAGTGCAGATCAGCGACATTATATCCAGGTATTTGCATCAGGAGGTTAACGGTACTCCATTAAAATCCGTCAAGGTAGCTGCCAACCTCCCCTACTATATTACAACTCCCATCATCATGAAGTTCCTGGAGGAGAACCCGGGAATTGATGCCATGGTCTTCATGGTGCAAAAAGAGGTGGCGGAGAGAATGGCTGCAAAGCCGGGAGGAAAGGAGTATGGCGCTTTGTCTGTGGCTGTGCAGTTTTACTCCCAGCCGGAAATGGTTTTTAACGTTCCTCCTCACAGTTTCATTCCGCAGCCGGAGGTGGATTCTACAGTGATCAAACTGCGTATTCACAAGACTCCGCCGGTACAGCTCCTGAACAGGGATACCTTTTTCAGGACAGTAAAAGCTTCCTTTGGACAACGGAGAAAAACCCTGGTAAATGCATTGGCGAATTCCGGATATTTCAATATAAGCAAAGAGGAATTAAAGGAAATTCTGGTAAATAAAGGCATTGGGGAGAACCAGAGGGGAGAAACCTTATCTATTCTGCAATTTGCAGAGTTAGCAAATGCATTATTTGGTAAAAGATAACAAAATATTTTGAAAATATCTTCCAAAATATCCAGATATAAAGTATAATTAAAAGAGATAGCACATAGGTATAATGATGCGGTCATTATACCTATGTTGGGTCGATCGTTCAAAAGCAAAACCCCACTGCATATTTGTTATGTAGGGATTTTATTGCAAAGAATGTTAAAAAATTATCTATCAAATTTGTGAGAAAGTGGTGATCAAAATGTATTCAAACAAAGCAGTTCAACAGTGGGTTGAAGAAATGGCAAAGCTCACTCAGCCTGACCGGATTGTATGGTTGGATGGTTCTGAGGAAGAAAAGGATAAACTCGTTAAAGAGTGTATCGCAGAAGGTGAATTGACGGAGTTGGACCAGGAAAAGCTGCCCGGATGTTACTACCATCGGACGGATGTTAATGACGTTGCTCGTGTCGAGCATCTGACTTTCATCTGTACTTCCCAAAAGGAAGAAGCTGGCCCCACAAACAACTGGATGGAAAGAACGGAAGCCTATGAAAAGCTTTCAAAGCTTTTTGACGGTTGCATGCAGGGGAGAACCATGTATGTAATCCCTTACCTGATGGGGCCTGTAGGCTCACCTTTCAGTAAGGTAGGCATAGAAGTTACCGACAGCCGGTATGTTGTTCTGAATATGCGTATCATGGCTAAGATCGGCAAGGTCGCAATGGATCATTTGGGTGACTCTGCTGATTTTGTTAAGGGTCTGCACTCCAAAGGTGAACTGGATCCTAACAAACGTTATATCTGTCATTTTCCTGAAGATAATACCATCTGGAGCATTGGATCCGGCTACGGCGGAAATGCTCTTCTCGGTAAAAAATGCTTCTCTCTGCGCATAGCAAGTGCCATGGGCAGAAAAGAAGGCTGGATGGCTGAACATATGCTGATCCTTGGCGTGGAAGATCCAAAAGGAAATGTTGATTACATAGCCGCCGCTTTCCCAAGTGCATGCGGGAAAACAAACCTGGCGATGCTGATTCCTCCCGAGCAGTTCGAAGGGTATAAGGTGTGGACAGTAGGGGACGACATCGCATGGCTCAGAGTGGGTGAAGACGGAAGACTTTGGGCTGTTAACCCTGAATCGGGATTTTTCGGGGTTGCACCGGGAACCAGCATGAAGTCAAACCCCAATGCACTTCTCACAACAAAGAAGAACACCATATTCACCAACGTAGTATTGGCGGAAGACAAAACAGTATGGTGGGAAGGCATGGGTGTCCCAGCTCCTGATAAAGGATGGGATTGGAAGGGAAATCCATGGACTCCCGAAAGCTCTGAAAAAGGTGCACATCCCAACTCCAGATTTACAGCACCTGCGGCTCTGTGCCCTTGTGTTTCACCGGAGTGGCAGAATCCACAGGGAGTACCCATTTCTGCAATTCTTTTCGGTGGCCGTCGTGCGAAAACAGCTCCTTTGGTATATCAATCCTTCAACTGGGAACATGGCGTATTCGTAGGTGCTACCATGGCATCCGAAACCACCGCCGCTGCGACAGGCGCAGTAGGGGTTGTACGGCGTGACCCGATGGCGATGCTGCCTTTCTGCGGATACAACATGGGCGACTACTTCCAGCACTGGCTGGATATGGGCAAGAAAACGCCGAAGGCTCCTGCCATCTTCAATGTGAACTGGTTCCGGACCGACGAAGATGGAAAGTTCATCTGGCCTGGATTCGGAGACAACTTCCGTGTCCTCAAATGGATCCTTGCACGTGCAAAGGGTGAAGTTGAAGCCGCCCAGTCCTCCATCGGATACCTGCCTAAGGTAGAAGACATCGAAATTGAAGGCCTCGAGGGTATCACTGCGGAAACTGTGGAGGGATTGCTCAGCATCGACAAGGATGCATGGGATACTGAAGTGAAAGACCAGGCTGAATTCCTTTCCAAGTTCGACAAGCTTCCAAAGGAAATCAAGGACCAGCACGAAGCCCTTGCAAAGAGATTGGAAGAGCAGCTTGCTTTGGTATAAATAAAAATAATTTCAAAAATAATCCAGTATATGCAAATATACTGGATTATTTTTTGTGCCTCCAGCATATACATATAGGGAGAGATTTCCAACTTCAAGCAGAATACTGAAAGTGCAGGGGGAGAGGCCTCCCGTTTGGGGCTTCGGCCTCGAAAAAATGATTCCCTCCCGCGGGCAGGGGAAAGGGTGGGGTTGGGTTCTCAAAATACGAATCTTGTTTTTAGAAACTGTAAACGGTTGGAGGTAATGGAATGGACGCTCGATCAAAATACCAGAGAATATTTTTAATCTTCAACCCCGAAGATGCAGGATATGGGGTGGGCCAGGATCCCTCGGGATATGTAAAGGTTGAGGTGAATGAAGGAAAAGGAAAATTATTGGCATCAGTACAGAACCTGAATGAGAATCGAGGATTGACATATAAGCTGTATTGGATAAAGAGCAATGGAGATAGTTTTAACGCTGTATGTGCAGGCGAGCTGCCCCTGCAGAAGAACCGGGGAGAGCTAAAGCTGGAGTTTAATCCTGCAAATGTAGAAAACAGCAGTGTTCCGCTTCAGGATTTTAATGTCATGGCAGTCATCGGCGAAAACAAAAATGTGGATAACATGCTGGTTTTATGCCCTCTTGCCGCCTATAAAAACGGAAAGGTCCAGTGGCGGGAAAAATTCAGGGGCGTTGACAGGCTTTCCAAAAACACAAAAGCACCTGCCAAGCCCGAAGCTGTGCAGGTAGAAACTATACCTTCACCGGCTCAAAACCCTGTAAGTCCGGAGAAAGAAAATATCGACAAAGAAGATAAAAGCAGTAAAAGTGAGCACAGTACGGAAAACAACTACATAATTCCTGAACCGGAGGTTCCGGTTGCGCCGCTGGAGGAGACTACTTTAGAAAAGAATATCGGAATTGAGAGCGACAGTGTAAATGAAAGTGCACCTTTCCAAAAGGAATCGGTGATTCCAAAGGAAGAAGCAGCAGTACAGAGTATACCTGAACAACCCCTGACTGTACCCAATGAGGTGCCGGGTGATTTTGACGACTACCAGAAAATGCTTAAGACCCTTGATATGGAGGAAAAAGCAAATAAAGGGGAACCACTGGCAGGGGACTGCGGGAACAATACCGGATTCTGCATGCCGCTGCAGAATGTTGGTGAAAATAATCCCTGTGAGAATTGCCAGAGCAATAACCCGGCAAAGGAGCAGCCTTCCCGGAACCAGAGGAGAGAAGGAGACGTAGACAGCCTTAGAGTTAACCTGGATAAATATTTTGAGACCTATGATCCTTTCCGCAGTAGAAGAAGAGACTACAGATGGTGGAAGGTAGGAAGCCCGGTGCAGCTTAACAACATCCTGTACCAATGTGAAATCAAAACACCGCTCTTATTTAACCCGGCCCTAATGATGGCACATTTTAAATACAGACACTTGATTGTAGGGATTTACTCCGACAGGGCTCGAAGAAGAGAGTATATCGTTTGCGGAGTACCTGGAGTATATAATGTAGATGAAAGGCCCTTTGGCAGCTTTTGCCGGTGGGCTCAGGTGGAAGGTAACAGACCGAGGCATGGGGCCTTTGGATATTGGCTGATCTATATTGATACAAAAACGGGAAAATTCCTTAGTGTGAATTAGAAATAAGCCAAAAAGAGAGCGTTTGCGGGGTAAACGCTCTCTTTTTGGCTTATTTTATGGATGCATTGTCGCAAATTGCCATTATATACACTATTTTGTCAATTTGGGTCTTTACTTATTCGTCAATTCCCTTTATACTTATGACCATAAATGGAAAAATATATATGGAGGTCATTATGGCTGTTAAACTTCTCATGGGTAACGAAGCAATTGCCTTTGGAGCCATGAAGGCAGGGGTAAATGTAGTATCCGGTTATCCCGGCACGCCTTCGACAGAGGTTCTGGAGACAATTGCTGAGTATAACCCCGGAAATATTTATGTAGAATGGTCAGTGAATGAAAAGGTAGCAATGGAAGTGGCGGCAGGTGCTGCCTACACAGGTGCAAGAACATTGGTCACCATGAAGCAGGTAGGATTGAATGTTGCCTCAGACCCTTTAATGAGTCTTGCCTATATTGGCGTAAAGGGTGGAATGGTTGTACTGGTGGCAGATGATCCGGGTCCGTTCTCTTCACAGACCGAACAGGATACAAGACATTTCGCAAAATTCTCCAACCTCCCCGTTTTTGATCCATCTTCACCGGAAGAGGCCTATGAAATGATTCAATCTGCTTTTGAACTATCCGAGAAGGTAGGGCTTCCTGTGTTTTTCAGACCTACCACCCGGATTTGTCATTCCTGCAGTACGGTTGATGTACAGGAAGAGTTTATCCCTAAGAAAATCGAAGGTTTCCAAAAGGATCCCCGATGGGTTATTTTCCCCAGTTTGTCCTATCAAAAGCATTTACATATTGAAGAACTACAGGAAACAATGAGCGGACTGTTCTCCGACATGTCCTACAACTCTATTACTGGAAGCGGCACAAAAGGCATCGCTGCGTCGGGAGTTGCCTGGGCCTATGTTTCGGAAGTACTCCAATCGCTCAATACGGATATTAAGCTTTTCAAGGTCGGTACTCCATATCCCTTGCCGCGAAAGGCTGCAGAGGAATTTATGGATGGACTGGAAGCGGTTATGGTGTTCGAGGAACTGGACCCGGTCATCGAAGAGGCTTTGTTGGAGTTGAGCACCCGCCATGCACAAGGAATAAAAATTCTCGGTAAGAAGTCAAAACATTTGCCTTATGCAGGCGAGTACACCTATGAGAAGGTGGAAAAAGCCATCCATGCATTCCTGGGTATTGAAACTGTGGCTTCAGAGCCGGCGGTGAAATCCCCTGAATTGCCTGTGAGACCTCCTGTGCTGTGTGCCGGATGTCCCCACCGGGGCGCCTTTTACGCAGTTAAAACTGCCATGAGGAATCAAAAAGCGGTGTTTACCGGGGATATCGGCTGTTATACCCTGGGGAATGCAAAACCGCTGGACATGGTGGATACATGCCTTTGCATGGGCGCGGGCATAACCATCGCCCAGGGGTTGAAGCGTGCAGAGCCCGATAGCAAGCATATTGCATTTATCGGAGATTCTACCTTCTTCCATACCGGAGTTGCAGGCATCATCAATGCGGTATACAACAATACGGATATTACGGTGGTTATTCTTGACAACAGTACCACTGCCATGACGGGGCACCAGCCGCATCCGGGAATCGGGAAAACCATGATGGGAAGCATCTCGGAGAAAATCGACATCTATGGACTGGTAAAGGCCTGTGGAGTACAAAAGATCATTAAATCCGACCCGTTACAGTACAAGGAAGCCGTTGAAGCCGTTAAAGAGGCTGTGGGCTTTAAAGGACCCTCCGTTGTGATATTTGAGTCACCTTGCATTTCGCTGTTCAAATCACCGGGGGCCAGGGTTGTGAATGAAGAATGTACACTGTGCAAGAAGTGCATAAGAGAGATTGGCTGTCCGGCTATGTCCGTCAGCGGTGATAATATCGTAATCGAAAGCTCATTATGCTATGGCTGCAAGCTATGCGAGCAAATCTGTCCTGTTGGAGCCATTGGAGGTGCAGGAAAATGAAATGTGATATATTAATAGCAGGTGTCGGCGGCCAGGGGACGGTACTGGCCTCCAGAGTTCTGGCTGCCGCATCCATTGCGTCGGGATATTTTACCCGAACCTCGGAGACCATCGGTATGGCACAAAGAGGCGGGTGTGTTGTAAGCCATGTTCGTGTCGGAAGCCAGCACTCCGGTTCCGTCATCCCTATGGGAGAAGCGGACCTGCTCATCGGGTTTGAGCCGGCAGAGACCATAAGAAACCTGGGGCGGCTCTCCAAAGAGGGAAGATGCATTGTAAACACCCGGGCGATCAAGCCGGTGACAGCTTCGTTGGGTAGTTCCGCTTATGATGTGGATGCTGTCTATGAATTTGTGAAGGAGAGGGTTCCCGGTGCCATCCTGGTAGATGGATATGCGCTGGCTGCCGATGCCGGATCTGTAAAAGCGGTAAACATTGTTTTGCTGGGGGTAGCAGCTTCCACAGGCTTGCTGCCTTTTGGACGGGATGTGCTGGAGAAGGTGATCCGTGAAAATGTACCGGCGAAGTTCCTGGAATTGAATTTGAAAGCTTTGGATGCAGGCTTCCGGTACGGAGTGTAGCAGTAAATAAAAAGGCAGAGGTAAATGGTTTCCTCTGCCTTTTTATATTTTATAATAAAGAAAGCAATTCCTCCGGTGCATCAATCAACACTTTGGCTCCATGCTCCAGGAGTTCTTCAGCAGGACGGAAGCCCCAGGTAACGCCAACAGCGTGCATTCCGGCGGCATTGGCGGTTATCATATCGGTGTTGGTGTCCCCCAGGTACAGGACCTGTTCGGGCTTCAATCCCAATAGGCTGCAAATTTCCAGAGCGCCTGCCGGGTCCGGTTTTTTGGGTATACCCTTACGCTCTCCGAATATAATCTCGAAGTTCCAGTCAGGCAGCAGCTTTTTTACCACTTCTTGTGTAAACTCGTGAGGTTTGTTTGAGAGTATGTTTATTTTAATTCCCTTGGCCTGCAGTGCATCCAGAAGTTCGGGAATACCCTTGTAGGGCTTACTTTTGTCTGCCCAGCGCTGTGCATATTCCTCACGCATGGCTTCCAGGCATTGGACTGCGGTTTCTTCCGTACATACCTCCTGGGGAAGCGCCCTTTTTACCAGGGTCAGCATTCCATCTCCAACAAAGTATTTATATTTCTCTACCGCATGAGTAGGATATTGAAAACGATCCAACACAAAATTCATGGAATCCGCCAAATCGTCAATGGTATCCAACAAGGTACCGTCAAGGTCAAAAATAACAGCTTTATAGTTCATGTCAAAACCTCCATATCAAATAGATTGACCACAATTTATATAAAAGGTTACCAAAGGTAAACTTCTTTATCTCTTTTAATTCTCAATTTCCAATTCGCCGCCTGCCATAAATATTTTGGCACTTTATATAATATACCTGCGCAATAAAAAAGTAAATGCAGAATATGGGAAATAAAAGTGACAAGGGTTTTGCAGAGTATAGTAGCCTTAGGATGTGTTTTATGTGTATAATTTATGTTGTAGGTAACGAACTTTAAACCTAAATAAATCGGAGCAGAAAAACATCCGGCAGTTGGGATGGTTTTCTGCGGAGTAAATTCAACTTTAAAGATCGTTATCCATGTAGACCAGGGAATAAAATTTATAAAAGTCACTATTGACATTCGATGGATTTACCCATATAATTAATTTAATTTATTAATTTACTACTTTAATTAGGTGAAGCAGTAAAGTGAGGTGCCGGAATGAGCAAATGGAAGATCTATACGCCAGAAGGTGTTCAAGATATACTGTTTGACGATTGTTTTTTAAAAAGAAGTCTCGAATATAAGATTCGAGAGCAATTCAGACTTTGGGGGTATTACGAGGTGGAAAGTCCCACCATCGAGTTTTATGATGCTTTTTCTGTTGATACTGATTCAGCTCCCCAGGAAACCTTATTCAAATTTTTTGATCAAAATGGACGGATTCTTGTTCTTCGGCCGGATATAACCATTCCTATCGCAAGGATTGCGGCTACCAAGTATAGAGATAGCGAGCAGCCTTTAAAATTTTGTTATATCGGTAATGCGTATAAATATAACGAATTGGGCGGTGGAAAGCAAAAGGAATATACTCAGGCAGGCGTGGAGCTCCTGGGAGCCGGTACACCGGAAGCCGATGCCGAAGTAATCGCTGCGGCCGTTAATGCAGTGAAATCGTCAGGACTGGAGAATTTTCAAATTGATATCGGACAGGTGGAATTTTTCAAAGGTTTAATGGAAGAAACGGGCCTTTCGGAAGAAGATACCGAACAAATGAGGCTGTTGATCGACAGTAAGGATTTTCTTGGAATTGAAGAACTGGTGGAAGCCTATTGTATTCGGAAAGACCTGAAGGAACTGATACTGAGCCTTCCGGGGATGTTCGGTTCTATTGATGTGATTGACAGGGTAGAGAGAATAACAACAAACAGCCGCTCCCTGAATGCTTTAAAGAACCTTCGTGAGGTGCTTCAAATTCTGGAGGACTACGGTTTTAGTAAATATATATCCGTTGACCTGGGAATGGTACAGAGTCTGAACTATTACACCGGAATCATTTTCCGGGGCTTTACCTACGGGATCGGATTTCCCATTGTCAGCGGAGGTCGGTATGACAACCTGGTGGAGAAATTCGGGAAGAGCTTGCCTGCGACTGGATTCTCACTGGGAATTAATATGATTATGACGGCCCTTCGGAGACAAAGAATCGAGGAAGGGAAGCCATCGGTAGATACACTGATCACTTATAAAGCTGAAGGCAGGAAAACGGCTTTCGACATTGGAAGAGAACTGCGGAAACAAGGAACCTCTGTTGAAATGGATATAAAAAATGAGGGGTTGGAAGCAGCGAAGGCATACGCCGGAACTAAAGGTATCGGCGGTATTCTATACCTGCTGGACAGCGAGAGAATCGAGGTACATAACCTGGAAACAGGCGAAGTGGCAGTTACGACAGTTGGAGAGCTGATCGGAGTAAATTGAGAATTGAAAATGGAGAATTGAAAATGAAGAACGACGGATAGGTAATGAGGAGTGAGGAATGTTCAAAGTTAAATGGAAGCAAGGCTTCCTTACAAATATATTCTCCATTCTCAATTTTCAATTCTCCATTCTTATCTTGACGGGGAGGATTAAACATGCGCTATTTGACCATTGCCCTTTCAAAAGGAAGGTTGACGGATTTATCCATAGATTTGTTCGAAGCTATTGGGATCGATTGTTCCGAAGTGAAGGAAAGCTCAAGAAAACTGATTCTGACGGATGAAAAGAATAAAATCAAGTTTTTTCTGGCAAAGCCCAGTGACGTACCCACTTATGTTGAATATGGGGCAGCGGATATCGGGATCGTAGGAAAGGATACATTGCTGGAAGAGGCAAGAAACCTTTACGAGGTTTTAAACCTTGGATTTGCTGCTTGCAGAATGGTGGTGGCCGGACCGGAAGAGCTTCAGGGAAAGCTGGACCTGCTAGCGAATAAAAGAGTAGCAACCAAATACCCCCGCATTGCCCGGGAGTACTTTGAGCATAAGCGGAAGGAATCCATTGAAGTCATAAAGCTCAATGGATCGGTGGAGCTTGCGCCCCTTGTAGGCCTTTCCGAAGTGATTGTAGACCTGGTGGAGAGCGGGAGAACACTGAAGGAAAACGGGCTGGTAGTACTGGATACCATTGCGGATATCAGTGCAAGGATGGTAGTAAACAGGGTCAGTATGAAAATGGAGAGCGAAAGAATCAATAAAATTATCGAAGGTGTAAGAAAGCAATTGGAAAGGAGGGAGAACGGCAAATGATGCAGATTCTTGATTTGCGGCAGGACAAAAGGAATGATCTTTATACGCGGCTGATTTCCCGAAATCATATGGAGTCTCGGGATATCCAGGCACGAGTGGAGGGAATTCTCCAGTATGTCAGGGAAAAAGGCGACACGGCGGTACTGGAATACACCCGCAGGTTTGACGGCGCGGACTTTTCACCGGAGCAAATGCAGGTATCGGAAGAGGAAATCCAGGAGGCCTATACTATCGTCGATGAAGCCTTCATAGGAACCCTTCGAAGGGCCAAATCCAATATTGAGAGCTTTCATGAAAAACAGAAGGAGCAGTCCTGGTTTTCTACCGGGAAGGAAGGGGTTCTTCTGGGGCAGATGTATAGGGCTCTTGCTTCGGTGGGGGTTTATGTACCGGGTGGAACAGCGCCATTGCCATCCTCTGTGCTGATGAATGCAGTTCCTGCGAAGGTGGCTGGGGTAGAGAAGATCATTATGGCTACTCCGCCCGGAAAAGACGGAAAAGTTAACCCGACTATCCTGGTAGCTTCCAGGGAAGCGGGAGTAGACCGCATATACAAAATAGGTGGCGCCCAGGCTATCGCAGCCTTGGCCTATGGAACCGAAACCGTCCCCAAAGTGGATAAAATCGTAGGACCTGGCAATATCTATGTGGCCATGGCAAAAAGAATGGTATACGGGTACTGTGATATTGATATGATTGCAGGCCCCAGTGAGATCATGATACTAGCGGATGACACGGCAAAAGCAAAGTATGTGGCAGCAGACCTTCTGTCCCAGGCGGAGCATGATGCCATGGCTTCGGCGATTTTGGTTACAACGTCGGAAAAACTGGCTTTGGAGGTTCAAAGCGAAGTGAAGCGGCAAATGGGGTATTTGTCCAGGAAGGATATATTGGAGAAGTCGGTAGCTGATTATGGTGTTATCGTTCTGGTGGAGGAGCTGGATCAGGGAATCGAATTGGTGAACACCATCGCTCCGGAGCATTTTGAACTGTGTGTGGAAGAGCCCTTCGGTCTGCTGGGAGCCATCAAAAATGCAGGGGCGGTTTTCCTGGGGAATTATGCTTCGGAGCCTTTGGGAGACTACTTCGCAGGGCCTAATCATGTGCTTCCTACCAGTGGGACCGCGAGGTTTTTTTCTCCTTTGAATGTAGGGGATTTTATAAAGAAGACCAGTGTGATTTCTTATACGCGGAAGGCGCTGGAGCTGGTGAAGGAGGATGTGGTTAGGTTCGCTGAGGCGGAGGGACTGACGGCTCATGCTAATGCGATTAGGGTGCGGTTTGAGTAGGTATATTTCTCTAAGGTAGACTTTGGAGCGGCTCTATAGTTTTTATCCGGGTATGCCTCTGAAGAGTCTCTGTAGTGCCTTCGAGGTTCAAAGGGGAACCCATTCTGCATCGGTTCCCCTTTGGATGCCCTCCCCGCTCGGCCCGGGAATTCGCTGACTAGAGATTCTAATGCCATCTCCACTTCCTCCGGGGCCGGCATTTACTGACGTCCTGTCAGGAAATGCCTAAAACCCACGTCCTGTGGGTTTTTCCCCTGCGGAAACTCCGAAGGCATAAGAGTCTCTACGCCACCGAATTACGGGCCCTAGGTATTCCTTACGGGTGTCTTTGTAGTGGCCTTTGAAGAGCCTTTGTAAGTCAACCGCGGGTATCTCTTCGAAGGCTTCTCCAGAGTCTCTCTAGAGGAATACCCATGGGTCCGTGATTTTGCTCCTTACAGGTTCTTATGGAGATGGAGGTTCTGTAGGGGTAAAACCCACAGGACGTGGGTTTTAGGCTTCTCTTGACAGGATGTCAAATTGAAGCCGACCCCGGAAGAACCGGAAGCGCCATTAGAGCCTGTTGGAGCTAGATCCCCGGACCCAGGCAAGGAGGGGGTTGCCGGGGGAAACTCTGCCGAATGAACATGGTTCCCCCGGCGCTACATTGACACCCAATAGGAATACCCCAGAAAATATGCTTCAAAGCCCGTCCAGAGAAATATCCGCCATAAACTCAAAATTCCAAAAACAACAACGTGAGGTGATTCTATATGCTCAACAACCTAATCCGCCCCGAATTCAGAAACTTTACCCCCTACAACGCCAACCAAATCCCCTATAAAATAAAACTGGACGCCAACGAAAGCCCCTTCGACCTGCCGCAGTCCGTGCGGCACAAACTGGCAAACTGGCTGTTGGAAGCCCCTGAGCTGAACCTCTATCCCGACACGGACTCCATAGAACTACGGAATGCCCTGGCAGAGCACTGGGGACTGGACCCTGAATCCTTCGTAATCGGTACCGGCTCGGACCAACTGATCCAGGTACTGATCCACCTGTTCGTGGGACAGGGCGACAAGGTGCTGTGCCCCGAACCCTCCTTCAGCATGTACAAACTAACTACCAAAATTGCGGGAGGAATACCCGTGGACTTTCCGCTAAACAAAGAGGATAACTACAGCTACCCTGTAGATAACCTGATTGAGGTTGTCAATAACGAAAAGATCAAACTAGTGTTTTTGTGTACCCCCAACAACCCAACAGGAGGAATTCTCCCCGAGAAGGATATCATAAGAATCATTGAGAACTGCAATGATTCGGTCATTGTAGTTGACGAGGCCTATGCAGAGTTTTCAGGGGAAACGGTAATTTCCTTGGTAGAAAGATACCAGAATCTCGTCGTCCTCCGCACTTTTTCTAAAGCGTACGGACTGGCTGGAATCCGGTGTGGGTACTCGGTTAGTGGAAAAGAAATGGCGGACCAGATCAACAAGATAAGACCTCCCTATAACATCAGCTCCCTTTCACAAAAAGTAGCTAAATGGGTACTGGAAGAGAAGCGGGAACTAAATGAAAACATACAGGTGATTATAAAGGAACGAGACTATCTGGCAGAGGTTCTTTCAGAAATCCCCGATGTTACTGTCTACCCGTCCCAAGCCAACTTTATTCTGATAAAAGTGCAGGACGTCCATTCCATGAATAGAAGGCTGATGGATAGAGGTATCCTGGTTAGAGCTTACGGAAGTACACCCATGCTGGAGAACTGTCTGCGGATTACTGTGGGAACCAGACCGCAGAATGATATGGTGGTCGATACAATAAAAAGTGAGAAGTGAAATTTGACTTTATCCGAACATTTTTTTAAAAAACATGGATTTTGTACGGTAAATTCTGATATAATGATTACAGGCAAAAAGGCTTGAATTGAAAAGGAGAGTGAGCTTTCATGGAAAGAAAAGCGGAAATTAATCGAAAGACAGCAGAGACGAATATTCAGATTTCGTTGGATTTGGATGGAAACGGTGCAGGAAACATATCTACCGGTATCGGCTTTTTTGACCATATGCTTACGCTGTTTACCCGGCATGGACTCCTGAATCTGCATGTAGCGGCTGAAGGAGACCTGGAGGTGGATGCGCATCACACGGTAGAGGATGTTGGAATTGTCCTTGGGCAGGCCATCAAAGAGGCATTGGGAGATAAAAAATCCATCCGAAGGTATGGGACTGCCTATGTTCCCATGGATGAGACTCTGGCCTTGGTTTCGCTGGATATCAGCGGACGCCCTTTTTTGGTGTTTGATGCAAAGTTTACTACAGAAATGACCGGTCAAATGGAAACGCAGCTCTTCGAAGAATTTTTTCGGGCCCTTGCTTTTAATGCAGGAATTACACTGCATGTAAAAGTGCTTTACGGGAGCAACAGCCATCACATGGCCGAGGCGATCTTCAAAGCCTTCGGTCGCGCCCTGGATGAAGCTGCCCGGCTGGATGAAAGAATTGAAGGTGTCATGTCTACAAAAGGAAGCCTGTGAATTGATTGAAAATTGAGAATGGAGAATTGAAAATTATTGAAATGCAGTTCATTTTCCATTTTCAATTATCAATTTTAAATTTTATATTATGGAGGAGTTTACCGTGACAAAATTGATCGATGACACGAGTTTTATTGAATTTCCTTTATTGATTAAGGGAAAGGTCCGGAATGTTTATGATTTGGGAGAGACACTGCTCATCGTAGTTACCGACAGGATTTCTGCTTTTGATGTAGTTTTTTCAAATCTGATACCGAACAAGGGGAAGGTTTTAAACAGCATCTCGGAATTCTGGTTCGATTACACCAGAGACATTATTGGAAATCATCTGATTACCACGGATGTAAGCAAGTACCCTGGGAATCTTTCCGGTTATAAGGAAGAATTGCAGGGCAGGTCCATGCTGGTGAAGAAAGTGGAAATGCTGCCGGCGGAATGCATTGTACGTGGATATCTCGAAGGTTCAGGACTGAAAGAGTACCAGAAAACAGGAACCATTTGCGGAATTAAGCTGCCGGAAGGCTTGAAGCAAGGCGACAAGCTGCCGGAGCCCATATTTACACCTTCTACTAAAGCCGTAGAGGGGCATGATGAAAATGTTAGTTTCGAAGCTTTGGCAGAGGAAATAGGAGTAGAGCTGGCAGAAAAACTGCGAGACGCCAGTATCGCACTGTATAAGAAGGTTAGCGGGTTTGCCGAAAGCAAAGGCATCATCCTGGCCGATACAAAATTTGAATTTGGTCTTTTGGGCGGAGAACTGGTAGTAGCGGATGAAATGTTTACTCCGGACTCCTCGCGTTTCTGGGATAAGGCCGACTACGAGCCCGGCAGGCCGCAAAAGAGCTTTGATAAACAATATCTGAGGGACTATCTCGAATCCATCCAATGGAACAAACAGCCACCGGCACCGGAGCTGCCGGAAGAAGTGGTAGAAAAGACGGAAGCAAAATATATCGAAGCATATGAGCGATTAACGGGAAAAGCATTGATCTAATTGAAAATTGAAAATTGAAAATGATGTAAAACCCTGGAGTAAAACAAAATATCATTCTCAATTTTCCATTCTCAATTCTCTAAAAGGGGAGTGATAGTGTGATCGCAATTATTGACTATGGCGTGGGCAATTTGCGCAGCGTGGAAAAAGCCTTTCAATTTATCGGCAGTGAAGCTGCCGTATCTTCAAATCCAGATTTTATTTTATCTGCGGACGCAGTGGTCCTGCCGGGGGTAGGAGCCTTTGCCGATGCCATGGAGAGCCTGCGAAGGGCGCAAATGGTGGATGTTGTTAAAAAGGCTGTCGAAAGCGGAAAGCCTTTTCTCGGTATTTGTCTGGGAATGCAGTTGTTGTTTGATTACAGCGAAGAAGGCGGAGAGCGTGTCGAAGGTCTGGGTATATTCAAAGGAGCCATAAGACAGCTGCCTCAGAATATGGGGTTGAAAGTACCCCATATGGGATGGAACGCTATAGAAATTCAAAAAGATTCTTCTCTCTTCAGGAACCTTCCGGAAAATCCTTATGTCTACTTTGTTCATTCCTATTATCTGACAGCGGAGAATAAGGAGATGGTTGAAGCAACCACCCGCTATGGGATGGAATTTGATGTAGCTGTTGCTGCGGACAATGTATTTGCCACCCAATTTCATCCCGAGAAAAGTGGAGAAGTGGGGTTGACTCTACTAAAAAATTTCGCAGCGCTTACAGGGGGATTGTAAATGATTATTTATCCTGCGATCGATATTAAGAATGGAAAGTGTGTACGCCTGTCTCAGGGCCGATTTGATCGTGTTGCCGTATATGGTGAGAATCTGGTGGAAATGGCGTTGAAATGGGAAGCGGCAGGGGCTCAGTATCTCCACATGGTAGACCTGGACGGCGCCAGGAATGGGGCTCCTGCGAACCTGGAGGCCATAGGAGAAGTAGCCGCAGCCATAAAAATTCCTGTGCAGATGGGTGGAGGCATAAGAAACCTTGGGGCCGTTGAAAGTGCTTTGCACAAGGGTGTTCAACGTGTGATCCTCGGAACCTCGGCCGTAAAAGATCCGGAGTTTGTGAAAAATGCATTGCGGGAATATGGTGATAGGATCGTCATCGGCATTGATGCCAAGGGCGGAAGGGTTGCCATTGACGGATGGGAGAAAACCAGCGATTTTACCGCGGTGGACTTTGCAAGGAAAATGGAGGCCCTAGGCGCTAAAACCATCATATATACGGACATCTCCAAAGACGGTATGCTGGCAGGTCCGAACCTCAAGGCCATGGAGGAAATGGCCGGAGCTGTTGCGATGGAGGTCATTGCCTCGGGAGGAGTCGGAAGCCTCCGGGATATAGAGGATTTGAAGGCCGTCGGAATGCCGGGAGTTATTGTAGGAAAGGCGCTTTATACCGGAGCGGTGGATTTGGCAGAAGCGATACGAACCAGTGGTAATTGAGAATTGAGAATGGAAAATTGAAAATGAAAGGGTTCTATCATTCTCCATTTTCAATTTTCCATTCTCAATTATAAAAGTTGGGGGGTGATTATTATGCTTACGAAACGTATAATTCCCTGCCTGGATGTGCATGGGGGACGGGTTGTCAAGGGCGTGAACTTTGTAGATCTGCGGGATGCAGGGGACCCGGTGGAAGTAGCCGCAGTGTATGATGCGGCGGGTGCGGATGAGCTTACTTTCCTGGATATTACGGCATCTTCCGATACAAGAAGCATCATGCTGGATGTGGTGAGCAGGGTTGCAGAGCAGGTTTTCATTCCGTTTACCGTAGGCGGTGGTATTCGAACGGTAGAGGATTTTAGAGAAATACTCAAAGCCGGAGCTGATAAGATTTCGGTGAATTCAGCTGCATTGAAAAGACCGGAGTTACTCTCGGAAGCTGCCTGGCGCTTCGGCAGCCAATGTGTAGTGGTTGCTATCGATGCCAAGAGAAGAGCGGGCGGTTCCGGGTGGGATGTATACCTGAATGGCGGCAGGGTAGACACCGGGCGGGATGCCGTAGAATGGGCTGCTCAGGCGGAGAAGATGGGGGCCGGCGAGATTTTGCTTACCAGCATGGACTGTGATGGGACGAAAAGCGGTTACGATTTGGAACTCACCCGGCAGGTCTCGGAAAGTGTGAAAATTCCCGTTATTGCTTCCGGCGGTGCCGGAACCATGGAGCATTTCTACGATGCACTGACCCGGGGAAAGGCCGATGCCGTACTTGCAGCATCGTTGTTCCATTACAGGGAGATGGAGATTCGGGATTTGAAGCGGTATCTGCGGAGAAGAGGCGTAGAGGTAAGATTGTAGTGGAATAAGAAATGAGGGGCTTGATGGTGTGGAAGCGTTGCTGAAACAAATTAAATACAACGAAAAGGGACTGGTGCCTGTGGTAGTGCAGGACTATAAAACCAATGAAGTTCTCATGCTGGCTTATATGAATGAGGAATCACTGCTGAAAACCATTGAAACGAAGCTGGCTACGTATTGGAGCCGCAGCCGGCAAAAACTCTGGCTCAAAGGAGAGACTTCGGGGCACTACCAGCATGTAAAATCCATCTCTATAGATTGCGATGAAGACACCCTGTTAATAAAAGTGGAGCAGGTAGAAGCTGCTTGTCATACGGGAAATTATAGCTGCTTTTACCGGAAAGTGTTTTAGAAAAAGGATGAAGGGAGCATAAAGCCATGTCCGATAACGAAAAAATCCTTCAGGAACTCTACGAGGTCATCGTAGATCGAACCGTAAACCCAAAGGAAGGCTCTTATACAAATTACCTCTTTGATAAGGGATTGGACAAAATCCTGAAAAAAGTGGGAGAGGAAACGGCGGAAGTTATTATCGCCGCAAAAAACCAGTCAAAAGGTGAAATCGTATACGAGATTTCAGACCTGCTGTATCACCTGCTGGTACTCATGGTGGAAAGAGAAGTAAAACTGGATGATATTTATGAAGAATTAAAGAAAAGAAGGTAAATTCATGCTTAAAACGAAGTTTGTTGTAATGATCTTGTCCACCAACCATAATCGCTGTAGGGGTGGGTTCTAAACCCACCCTGAATCCGGAGTTTTAATCGATTCTGCATTGTGTGATGCGGAAACGGAGTAGGGCGGGTTTAGAACCCGCCCCTACGGGATTATACGGGGAAATGCAACACAAAAAATAATTAGCAATTGACGGCAGAAAGCGAACGATGTAAAATACTTAGATAGGAAAGAAAATTGAAAATTGAGAATTAAGAATGGAAAATACCAGTCCGCTTGTTTGTAATTCTCCATTCTCCATTCTCAATTTTCAATTATTTTAGGGGGATTACTATGACTAGCTTTTCTTATACGACCGCGGGGGTCTGTTCAAAAAGAATTACTTTTGAAGTGGAAAATGAAGTAGTTAAAGAAGTTACTTACGAAGGCGGTTGCAATGGAAACCTTCAAGCGCTCAGCAAGCTGGTAGAGGGCATGAATGTTAAGGATGTGGTGAAAAAACTTCGGGGTATCGACTGCCGTGGCAGGGGTACGTCCTGTGCAGATCAACTGGCACAGGCCTTAGAAGAAGCATTGAAAACCGGCACTGAGCCGAAAGCTGTGTAGTAGCATAAGACATGTAAAAGGTTGATGGGCAGCGACTGCCCGCAACCTTTTACGCATTTAGGGGGAGAGGTTTCCCCTGAGGATGGATATCAATGATCCTAGCACTCCTTTGGAAGCAGGGCTGGCATGGCACTGCCTCACGGGTCTTCTACCGGCCGCTTCAGCGGCTAAATAAAATCTCCTCCTTCTATGGAAAGGGCTAAGGGGATGGGCTAAAATACGGATTTATGTTTTTCAAAAACTTTATTTGCAAACCTTTGTTTTTAGGATATAATAATTAATAATATCACCCATGGGAGCGAACATTATTTGAAATTTCATCGTGAAAGTTCGGATAATAATTTTTCTTCCAAACATTGAAAAAGGAGTTGTTACATTGAAAAACGAATTAGTTCTGGTTATTGACTTTGGCGGCCAGTACAACCAGCTCATTGCACGAAGAGTCAGAGAAGCCAATGTGTATTGCGAAGTGGTTCCTTATAACGCTTCCATTGAAAGAATAAAATCAATGAATCCCAAAGGTATTATTTTTACTGGAGGACCGGCTTCGGTACTGGATCCTAAAGCTCCCTTCTGTGATATGGAAGTATTCAACCTGGGTATCCCGGTGCTTGGAATTTGCTATGGCATGCAGTTAATGAGCGCTATGCTGGGAGGCTCGGTAGACAGGGCCAATCAGAGGGAGTACGGCAAGGTGGATATCACTGTAAACCCCGCCAGTCAGTTGATGCAGGGCGTTGACGAAAATACTACCTGCTGGATGAGCCACACCTATTTTGTAGACAAATTGCCGGAAGGCTTTGTAAATATAGGACAATCCTTAAATTGTCCGAATGTTGCCATGGAACATGCCGAAAGAAAGTTCTATGGGGTACAGTTCCACCCGGAGGTCATGCATACGCCTAAAGGACGGGAAATGCTGAACAACTTCCTTTATAAGGTTTGTGGCTGTAAAGGCGATTGGAAGATGTCCTCTTTTGTGGAACAATCCATAAAGGATATCAGGGAAAAGGTTGGGGACAAAAAGGTCCTTTGTGCACTTTCCGGAGGTGTTGATTCTTCTGTTGCCGCGGTCATGATTCATAAGGCTGTCGGAAAGCAGTTGACCTGTATTTTTGTTGACCACGGTCTTCTGAGAAAATACGAGGGGGACCAGGTGGAGGAAGTCTTCAGAAACCAGTTTGATATCAACCTTGTAAGGGTAGATGCCGAGGAGCGCTTCCTGGGAAAATTAGCGGGGGTAAAAGACCCGGAAACCAAGAGGAAAATTATCGGGGAAGAATTCATTCGTGTCTTTGAAGATGAAGCAAAAAAGATCGGAACAGTGGACTTCCTTGTACAGGGAACCATCTACCCGGACGTTATCGAGAGCGGAGTGGGGGATGCGGCTGTCATAAAGAGCCATCATAATGTCGGTGGACTGCCGGACTATGTTGATTTCAAGGAAATCATCGAACCTCTGAGAAACCTGTTTAAGGATGAAGTTCGCAGAGCTGGCGAAGAACTCGGAATACCGCACCATATCGTATGGAGGCAGCCATTCCCGGGACCTGGGCTTGCCATAAGAATCATCGGGGATATAACCAAGGACAAGCTGGATATCCTTCGGGATTCCGACCATATCTTCCGCGAAGAGATTGCCAATGCAGGACTGGATCAGGAAATCAACCAGTACTTTACGGTTCTGACCGACATGCGAAGTGTAGGCGTCATGGGAGATGAAAGAACCTATGACTATACGCTGGCTTTGCGCGCTGTCACCACTACAGACTTCATGACGGCAGACTGGGCGAGAATTCCTTACGATATCCTTGAAAAGATTTCGAACCGGATTATAAATGAGGTAAAGCATATAAACAGAATTGTTTACGATGTAACCAGCAAGCCGCCGGCTACCATTGAGTGGGAGTAGATTAATCACGTATTGCTTAAAACGATAAAAATTAACGTAGTATTGTCTATTTTAGGTTAATTGAATTCTGTATGGAGGACAATAGGACTCTATACGGAATTCAATTTTTGTTTGTCAATTGTGTGTGGAGGGAGTTACCGTGCAGCATGTCTATACTATCATAAATCAAATTGCCCTTTTAAGCATTATTGGTATCCTCGGGTTTATAGCCGGAAGAAAGAAATACCTGCCGGAAAATACGGGAATGGTCGTTTCCAGACTGATCGTTAAGGTAACGGCACCGCTTTTGGTATTGACCACCATGACAAGATATAAATTTTCCCATAAAATGCTCATGGACGGAGCTTTGGTGTTCGGGTTGGGAGTTGTCTTTCTTACTATGACCTATTTTCTAGGTAGCCTCGCAACGAAGGTCTTTGGAATCAAAGGAGCAACTGCCAATGTGTTTAAAATGCATTCCATGTTTGGAAATGTAGTTTTTCTGGCCTACCCGCTGATTGATGCCATGTTTCCCGAGAAGGGGCTCATTTATGCTGTTTTCTATTCCATTGCCAATGATACCATGTTCTGGACCGTAGGTATCTATCTTGTTAACAGTCATAATACTACGAGTTGGAAGGATAACCTGCGGCAATTGGTTAATGCCAATACCGTTGCCTTTGCCCTTGGGTTTCTATGCATGCTGTTTAATATTCAGCAATATGTGGAGAGCAGCTGGATCGTCGGGAAAGTCTATAATACCTTGTATGACTCCCTGAACCCTTTAGGGAAGACAACCATTTGCCTTTCCATGATTTTTATCGGATTAATCCTGTCGGAAGTCCGGCTTAAAGGCCTTAAGGACATTGCCGGGAGACTGCCCGTTTTAGCCTTGGCGCTTTTGAAGCTGGTGGTGACACCTTCCATTGTTATTCTTATTCTCAGTGCGGTGGGAAGGGGAATCGACCCGTTTATTAAGACCATTTTAGTACTGCAGCTGGCGATGCCTTGCGGCACACTGGTAGCTGCTTTGGCAGCGCAATATGATTCGGATTATCGATTCGCCAGTGAAAGTGTATTTTTTTCTACCATCATGGGGATGTTTACCCTGCCTTTTCTGGTCTATATCGTGGAAATTATTAAAGTTTGGTGATTAAATACGAATATTAAAAAGATAAACTTGAAAAATGTTCGTATTTTTCATTGACAAACCCTTCGAAGATTTGGTAGTATATTTATTGTGAGTTCGGCAAAAGAAAAGTAAAATCCATTGAAAAATGTATTTTAGGGAACAGGGAAATTGTTCGTTTGCTGGTAATTTTTCGGATCGGTTGGAGAAGCTGACCGGACTGCTTTATTATACTATATACTTACACAAATCTTAGGAGGGGTCAAATTGTTAGAAAAGTTTTTTAAGCTCAAGGAACATGGTACTAACGTAAGAACTGAAGTCATCGCCGGTCTTACTACCTTTATTACCATGGCCTACATCATTTTTGTCAATCCGAATACGCTTTCCATTGCGAAAATGGATTGGGGTTCCGTCTTTGTTGCAACCATTATTGCTGCAGCCATCGGTACCTTAATCATGGGGCTATATGCAAATGTTCCTTTTGCACAAGCTCCAGGCATGGGATTGAATGCCTTCTTCACCTTTACCGTGTGTCTCGGTCTGGGTTATCCCTGGCAGCAGGCACTGGCCATCGTATTTATTTGCGGTCTTATCAATATCCTCATTACCGTTACAAAAGTTAGAAAAATGATCATTAATGCCATCCCTGAGTCGCTTCAATATGCCATCAGCGGTGGTATCGGTCTCTTCATCGCATATATCGGAATCAAGCAGGCGCATTTTCTTACATTTACTTCCGAGCACGTAAATATCACTGAAAACATACCGAATGTAAAAGTAGTGGCCAGGGATATCATCCCTGCTTTGACAAACTTCCGTGATCCCGTTGCTCAAATCGCGCTGATCGGTCTTGTTATTACGGTCGTACTTATGCTTCTGAGAGTAAAAGGTTCCATCCTGATCGGAATCCTTGCAACAACGGTTATTGGGATTCCTTTGGGGGTTACCAATATTGATTTGTCCGGAGCCAGCTTCCTGCCGCCTTCCTTGGCGCCTACCTTCCTGAAGCTGGACATTGCAGGCCTTTTCGCAGATCCTGCAAAGCTGTTCCAGGTGTTTACCGTAATTCTGGCCTTCAGCTTGTCCGACACCTTTGATACCATCGGTACCTTCCTTGGAACCGGCAGAAAATCCGGTATTTTTGACCAAAAGGACGAAGATGCCCTCCACAGTGGAAAAGGTGTTTCTTCCAAGCTGGACAAGGCATTGATCGCAGATGCGACAGCTACTTCCATCGGTGCGCTTTTCGGAACCAGCAATACTACAACTTATGTTGAAAGTGCTGCCGGTATTGCAGCAGGCGGTAGAACCGGTTTGACTTCCGTTGTAACGGGAGTGCTTTTCCTGGCGTGTCTTTTCATTGCACCTTTTGCGGGAATGGTTCCTGGTGCAGCTACTGCGCCTGCCCTGATCGTTGTGGGTATTCTTATGATGGAATCCATCGCAAAGGTTCGTTGGGAAGAGTTTGAAGATGCGGCCTCTGCTTTCTTTACTGCTGTTGTAATGCCTTTTACCTACAGCATCGCAAACGGTGTAGCTGCAGGGTTCATCTTCTTCGTAATAACCAAACTTGCAAAGGGCAAGGCGAAGGAAATACACCCCATCATGTACGTAGTAAGCATTCTGTTTGTTCTTAACTTTGTAATCAACGCTGTGGTTTGATAAATAAATAATTTCCTATGAAGTCCGCCTTATTTAATAAGACGGACTTCAAACTTTTAAGCACTGAATTGCTTTTCAGTGTTCAAAAATTTGAAGTCACTATTATGAAGATGTGAAGAGAGGATGAATGCAATGAACAGAAAACATAAGGTTGCAGTTGTCATGGGAAGCGATTCTGATTTTCCCGCTTTGAAAGGATGTTTTACGACGCTGAAGGAGTTCGGCATAGAATTTGAGGCCATGGTATGTTCAGCCCACAGGACGCCGGACAAAGCCGCAGAGTTTGCAAAAAGTGCCAGAGAGAACGGGATTGAAGTTATCATTGCAGCGGCAGGAAAAGCAGCGCATCTACCTGGCGTTTTAGCCGCCTTTACAACACTTCCGGTCATCGGTATACCGGTAAAGTCATCGACCATGGATGGTCTGGATTCTCTTTTATCCATTGTTCAAATGCCAGCAGGAATTCCTGTTGCGACAGTTGCCATTGACGGAGCGGAAAATGCAGCATTGCTTGCAATACAGATTATGGCCTTGCATGATGACGGTTTGAGTGGAAAGCTGACGGAGTTCAAGCAGAAGCTGGCGCAGAAGGTGGAAGAGAGAAACAGGGCATTGCAGGCAAAGCTGGAGGAAATATAAATGTGGGATGATATGAGATTGGATAAGTTCAATGAAGAGTGCGGGGTATTCGGAATTTTTGACAATGATGGACATGATGTGGCCCGGCTGACCTATTACGGGCTATATGCCCTGCAGCACAGGGGACAGGAAAGCGCCGGCATGGCTGTCAATGATGACGGAACCATTCTTTATCATAAGGATATGGGGCTTGTGAATGAAATTTTCAATGACGTAGTGATCAATCACCTGAAGGGGAAAATGGCCATTGGACATACCCGCTATTCTACGACGGGAGCCAGCCTCAGAGAAAATGCGCAGCCCATGGTGATCAAATATAGAAATGGACAGTTGGCCCTTGCTCATAACGGAAATCTTGTCAATGCTTCGGAAATCCGCACGCGGCTGGAAGACACAGGTACCATATTCCAGTCTACCATCGATTCGGAGGTTATTCTTAATTTGATTGCCCGGTACCGGATTTCCAGTGAGACCTTCGAGGACGCCCTTGTAAAGGTGGTCAATGAAATCCGGGGCTCCTATGCACTGGTAATACTGACACCCAAAAGGCTTATCGGAGTAAGAGATCCTTTGGGGATACGGCCTCTCTGCATCGGTAAATTGGAAAACTCCTATGTGCTTACGTCGGAAAGCTGTGCACTGGATGCAGTGGGTGCCGAGTTTGTTCGGGATGTAAATCCGGGAGAGTTGGTGTTGATCGATGAAAATGGAATTACTTCCATTCAAACGGAAGCGCCGGAGCAGAAAAAATTATGTATTTTTGAATTTATATATTTTGCCCGTCCCGACAGTATCATGGATGGAGCCAGTGTTCATCGTGCGAGAATGGAGGCCGGAAGGAGACTCGCCATCGAACATCCTGTGGATGCCGATCTGGTCATTGGCGTTCCTGACTCCGGGCTTACTGCCGCACTGGGCTATTCCATCCAATCAGGAATTCTTTATGGGGAAGGCCTCTTGAAAAACAGGTATATTGGAAGAACCTTTATTCAACCGGATCAGGGGCAGAGAGAGACGGGAGTTAGAATAAAACTGAATCCGATCCGGGATGCTATCGAAGGGAAACGGGTTGTTATGATCGATGACTCTATTGTGCGGGGAACTACCAGCCGGAGAATCGTGCAAACACTGAAAGCTGCCGGTGCAAAGGAAGTGCATATGCGGGTGAGCTCTCCTCCGATAAAATATCCTTGTTACTTTGGCATTGATACTCCTTCCCGCCAGCAATTGGTGGCCTCCAGTAAATCTGTAGAGGAGATCCGGGAACTGGTATCGGCAGACAGCCTGGGTTTCCTGAGCCTTGAGGGATTGCTGCAAACCCCGGTAGGGTCCTGCTGCGGCTTCTGTGATGCCTGCTTCGAAGGAAACTATCCAATGGAGGTACCGGTAGAGGGAAGCAAGTATTTGACAGGAAAGCGCAAGTAGGAATTATACTTCACAGGAGAGTAGATAAACAACTAGCAGAGTGTAAAGCGCTGGTGCGGGCATAGTAAAAACCGGGAAAGAAATGAATGCCTGTATGTGATATAACAAGCAGGATGGAGGTTTTATCATGATCACATATAAAGATGCCGGTGTGGATGTTGAAGCCGGTTATGAAGCTGTAAAATTAATGCGAAATCATGTGAAAAGAACTTTCAGGCCGGAGGTTTTAACGGATATCGGAGGCTTTGGAGGACTTTTTGCGCTGAATAAAAACAACTATGAAGAGCCGGTTCTGGTTTCGGGGACTGACGGCGTAGGTACCAAATTAAAAATGGCGTTTCTGACTGACAAGCATGATACGGTTGGAATTGATTGTGTTGCCATGTGTGTGAATGATATCGTATGCAGCGGAGCAGAGCCACTGTTTTTTCTGGATTATGTAGCTGTGGGCAAAAACAGGCCGGAAAAGGTGGCGGAGATCGTAAAGGGAGTTGCGGAAGGCTGTGTCCTTTCGGGATGCGCCCTCATCGGGGGTGAAACTGCTGAAATGCCCGGCTTTTATCCAGAAGATGAATATGATGTTGCCGGTTTTGCCGTAGGTATCGTAGATCGAAAGAAGATCATCGACGGAAAGAGCATCAAGGAAGGAGATAAGCTCATCGGCTTGGCTTCTTCCGGTATACACAGCAATGGTTATTCCTTAGTAAGGAAGCTGTTGAATCCAACAGGACAGAGACTTCAGGAGTATATAGAGGCTCTTGGCTGCACCCTGGGGGAGGAGCTTATCAAGCCCACGAAAATCTATGTAAAAACTATTTTGGATATAAAGGAAAAATATGCGATTAAAGGGATTGCACACATTACCGGCGGGGGATTTATAGAAAACATCCCCAGGATGATTCCTGACGGACTGCGGGTTCAAATCCGTAAGGGAACCTGGCCGGTTCTTCCCATCTTCAATCTGCTGCAAAAGCTTGGGGATTTGGGAGAAAAGGACATCTACAATACCTTTAACATGGGAATCGGTATGGTGTTGGCGGTAGATGCCGCTATCGCAGAAGAAGTGGCACAGTATCTCAATAAGGAAGAGCAGCAGGCGTACATCCTGGGCGAGATTATCAAAGGTGAAGCCGGGGTGGAATTATGTTAAAAATCGGAGTGTTGGTATCCGGGGGCGGAACCAACCTGCAAGCGGTGCTTGACCGGATTGAAAGCGGAACCCTGGGGAACTGTGCCGTTGTCACCGTAGTATCCAGCAAGCCTGGAGTCTATGCGTTGGAAAGAGCGGCAAAGCATAATATCTCTTCGGCAGTGATTTCGCGAAAGGATTTTGCATCAATTGAGGAATATGACAGGGCGTTGGGAGATCATCTGGAAAGCTGCGGAGTGGACCTGGTGGTAATGGCAGGGTTCTTGTCCATTCTCGGTGAGGATTTTAACCGGAGGTTCAGGAACCGGATTATTAATGTACATCCATCCCTGATTCCTGCGTTCTGCGGGAAGGGGTACTATGGGCTGACTCCCCACCGGAAGGCGTTGGAGTATGGCGTGAAGGTGGTAGGAGCCACCGTTCATTTTGTGGAACTGGAGGCGGATGCCGGACCGATTATATTGCAGAAGGCTGTTGAGGTCATGGAAGGGGATACACCGGAGTCGCTTCAGAAAAGGGTTATGGAAGAAGCAGAGTGGGTGATATTGCCGGAGGCGATACGGCTTTTTGCCGAGGGAAGGCTTGTGATTGAGGGGCGGAGGGTGAAGATATTCGACACTCCTTGAGGTGGTGAGTATCTTCACATTAGGCGGATTTTTTGAGTGATGTCTTTGAAGAGGGTTTGGAGCTTTTTTCTGGGGTATTCCTTTTAGGTGTCTTTGTAGTGCCTACGAAGTTCAAAGGGGAACCCATTCCGCATCGGTTCCCCTTTGGATGCCCTCCCCGCTCGGCCCGGGAATTTGCAGGCTAGAGCCTCTAATGCCTTCTCCGTTTCCTCCAGGGCCGGCATTTACTGACGTCCTGTCAGGAAATGCCTAAAACCCACGTCCTGTGGGTTTTTCCCCTGCGGAAACTCCGAAGACATAAGAGGCTCTACGCCAGCAAATTACGGGCCTGAGGTATTCCTTACGGGTGTCTTTGTAGAATGCTTCGCAGTATCTTCGAAGAGATTTCGGAGGTCAAACAACAGCGTGTATCTCTTCGAAGGCTTCTCCAGAGTCTCTCCAGAGGAATACCTATGGGTCCGTGATTTAGCTCCTTACAGGTTTTTATGGTGCTGTAGGTTCTGTAGGGGTAAAACCCACAGGACGTGGGTTTTAGGCTTCTCTTGACAGGATGTCAAATTGAAGCCGACCCCGGAAGAACTGGAAGCGCCATTAGAACCTGTTGGAGCTAAATCCCCGGACCCAGGCAAGGAGGGGGTTGCCGGGGGAAACTCTGCCGACTGAACATGGTTCCCCCGGCGCTACATCGACCACTCCAGAGGCATACCCTAATCACGCTACGAATTAATTTGACAAAACCAAATTTTTCACATATTAAAAAAAGTTTAAAAAAGGAGTGTGACCATCATGATCAAACGCGCTTTAATCAGCGTATCCGACAAAACCGGAGTCATCGACCTGGCAAAGGAGCTTACCTCCTTGGGCATCGAAATCCTATCCACCGGAGGCACCGCAAAGACACTGGCTGATGCAGGCGTCAAAGTTACCAATATTTCCGACGTCACAGGCTTCCCCGAATGCCTGGACGGAAGGGTGAAAACTCTGCACCCGAAGGTACACGGCGGCCTTCTGGCCATAAGAAGCAACGCAGAGCACATGAAGCAAATTGAAGAACTCGGCATAGAACCCATCGACATCGTAGTTATCAACCTCTATCCCTTTAAACAGACCATCGCAAAACCCGGTGTGGAACTGGAAGAAGCCATTGAAAATATCGACATCGGAGGCCCTACCATGCTGCGCGCGGCTGCAAAGAACTACCAGGATGTAGCCGTTGTGGTGGACCCGGCAGATTATGGCAGGGTACTGGAAGAACTAAAGAAGGAAGGTGAGGTTTCAAAACCCACCAAGTTTAAACTCGCTTATAAAGTTTTCGAACATACCAGCCATTACGATACGTTAATCGCTAAATATCTAAGAGAGCAGATCGGAGAGGAAACCTTCCCGCAGACTCTTTCCTTGACCTTTGAGAAAGCCCAGGATATGCGGTACGGTGAAAATCCGCACCAAAGTGCCGTGTTCTATAAGGAAGTGGGAGCAAATGAAGGCTGCATCACGGCAGCAAAGCAGCTTCACGGCAAGGAACTGTCCTATAATAATGTCAATGATACCAATGGGGCTTTGGAATTGCTGAAGGAATTCGACATACCCACGGTGGTGGCGGTAAAGCATGCGAACCCCTGTGGTGTTGCCAGCGGCAAGGATATCTATGAGGCTTATGTCAGAACCTACGAAGCGGACCCGGTTTCCATTTTTGGTGGAATTATAGCTGCCAACAGGGAAATTGATGCTAAAACGGCAGAAGAGATCAACAAAATATTCATTGAAATTGTAATTGCACCCTCCTATACGGAGGAAGCATTGAAAATACTTGCTCGGAAAAAGAACATCCGGGTTTTAGAGTTAAGTACCATCACTTCAAAAATTCCTGCCGGTACCTACGATATGAAGAAGGTGGCCGGGGGGCTGCTGGTGCAGAACTACAACACGGAACTCCTTAACCGGGAAGAGCTGAAGTTCGTTACGGAAGTAAAACCGACGGAAGAACAATTGGAAGATCTGATTTTTGCCATGAAGGTGGTTAAACATACAAAATCCAATGGAATCGCTCTGGCGAAAGAACTACAGACCCTGGGAGTAGGCCCTGGACAGACCAACCGCATTATGGCGGCCAAAATTGCCATCGAATATGGGGGAGAAAAGGCGAAAGGCGCAGTAATGGCGTCCGACGCATTTTTTCCGTTTTCCGAC
Organism: Bacillota bacterium; assembly: GCA_023419605.1. GTDB lineage: Bacteria > Bacillota > Clostridia > Acetivibrionales > JAEZXR01 > JAEZXR01. The sequence continues at coordinate 37,615 of JAEZXR010000052.1, forward strand.
TGCGTGGAAGCAGCGGCGGCGGCTGGTATTAAAGCCATCATTCAACCCGGAGGCTCCGTAAGGGATCAGGATTCCATTGACGCCTGCAACAAGCACGGAATCGCCATGGTATTTACAGGAATGAGACACTTTAAGCATTAATTCCCATTTTCAATTCTCAATTTTCAATTCAGCTAACGGGGGTGTAAAGTGCAGTGAAGGTTTTAGTGGTGGGCGGTGGCGGACGTGAGCATGCGATTGTATGGAAAATCGCCCAAAGTCCGCAGGTAGAAAAAATATATTGTGCACCTGGCAACGGGGGGATATCTACCTTGGCAGAGTGTGTACCCATAAAGGCAGTAGACATCGATGGAATGGTGAATTTTGCTGTGGCAAATAAGTTGGATTTGGTGGTTGTGGCGCCGGATGACCCTTTGGCGGCAGGGATGGTGGATGCACTGGAAGCTGCGGGAATCCGGGCTTTCGGTCCAAGGATGAATGCCGTTGTTATTGAAGCCAGCAAAGCATTTTCCAAGGATTTGATGAAAAAATACGGGATTCCTACGGCTGCTTATGAAGTTTTTGATAACAGCGTGGAGGCTGTCGAATATCTGAGCGGTCAGAATTATCCCCTGGTGATTAAGGCGGATGGCCTGGCTCTGGGGAAGGGCGTAATTATTGCACAGAATTTTGAGGAGGCAAAGGAGGCCGTCGGCAGTATCATGAATGACCGGATTTTTGGCCAGGCCGGCAGTCGGGTGGTCATCGAAGAATTCATGACAGGACCGGAAGTGTCCATTCTTGCCTTTACTGATGGAAAAACCATAGTTCCCATGGTCAGTTCCCAAGACCACAAAAGGGCTTTTGACAATGACCAGGGTCCCAATACCGGGGGGATGGGAACATTTTCACCCAGCAGGATCTATACACCGGAAATGGCGGATTTCTGTATGGAGAAAATATTCAAGCCGACTATTGAAGCGATGAACAGCGAAGGCAGGACCTTCAAAGGCATCTTGTATTTTGGACTTATGATTACACCCGGTGGAATAAAGGTCCTGGAATATAATGCAAGATTTGGGGATCCGGAAACCCAGGTGGTGCTGCCCCGGTTGAAAACCGATCTTATGGATGTCTTTACTGCGGTGATGGATGAACAGCTGGATAAATTGGAAATCCAGTGGGAGGATAATGCAGCCGTATGTGTAATACTGGCTTCCGGGGGGTATCCGGGAAAGTATGAGACAGGGCATGTGATTTATGGACTGGCAGAGGCGGAACGGGATGCGAATATTGCCGTATTTCATGCAGGCTCAAGGAAGGAAGAGGGTAATTTCCTGACGGCAGGTGGCCGGGTTCTAGGGGTTACGGCGGTGGAGAAAACACTGGAAGAGGCTATCAGAAAGGCCTATGAAGGGGTTGCCAGGATTTCATTCCAGGGTATGCAATACAGGCGGGATATCGGAGTAAAATAGATTGTAATGTAAAAACAGGAGGGATGTGTGTACCTCCTGTTTTTTGCATGTAAAAAAATTAGTATTTTTAAGAGTATTATGTAAAATTTTTGCCTAAAAATCAACACTTATGCAAAAGCTAAGTCTTTAAGTATGCTATTATATATGGTATAATCTAAATTGTTTTACGTTAGACTCGTAAAAGAACAGGTAATTTTTTTACGGTGCTTTAAAATTCGGATAAAGGTATAAAATATGAAGCAGAAAAACAGGATTGGGATTTCGGGAGGAACCTTTGACCCGATTCACCATGGACACCTGATCATGGCTGAACTTGCAAGGGAAAAATTTAAATTGGATAAGGTGTTGTTTATTCCCACGGGAAATCCTCCACATAAGAACAATCTGGATGTAACACCGGCGGAACAACGGTACAATATGGTATGCAGGGCAACAGAATCCAACGATTATTTTGAGACATTGCGCACGGAAATTGATAGAGTTGGCTATACCTATGCGGTAGATACATTGAATGAATTACGACAGGCATATGGGAAGGATACGGAGTTCTATTATATCATTGGTGCAGATGTTGTATTTGACCTTTTAAACTGGAAAAATAGTAAAGAGGTATTGAGACTGTGTGAATTTATAGCAGTGCAAAGGCCGGGATTTGAAAAGGAACGGTTTGCAGACTGCGTAAGAAAATTGCAAACTGACTATGGCGCGGTGGTTCATACGCTGAATATGCCCCAGATAGAGATATCCTCTACTGGGATCCGGGAAAGAGTATCCAGAGGTGGAAGCGTTAAATACCTGGTTCCGGAAAGTGTGGAGGAATGCATCCTCAACCAGGGACTTTACAGGAAACTGTAAAAAAAGGTTTTGTTGTTTTTGCTGCACCGCACAGGGAGCCCTGCAAGCAGTCCTTGAAAAAAAAACGCTTATAATGCTCCAAAGTCTTCTGTAAAAAGCAGGTATAATAGCAGTTGTAGAATGGGCAGAATGGATATTCTGAATAGTACACGACAAGTTTGGTAAACAGGGGTAGGTGCAATGACAAGGGAAGAAATAAAGTTTAAGCTGGAGACGGTATTGTCGCCGAAAAGGTTTATACACTCCTTGAACGTTATGAATACCGCCATGGATTTGGCGCAAAGACACGGTGTTGACAGGGAGAAGGCAGGTATAGCGGGACTTCTGCATGATTGTGCCAGGGAAATTCGAGGAGAGGAAGCATTTTCTCTTTGTGAAAAATATGGCATTGTGCTGGATTATGTGACACGTGCCCAGCCCGAGCTGCTGCACGGTCCTTTGGGATATCATTTGGCAGGAGAGGAATATGGCGTTACACAGCAGGATATATTGGATGCCATCTACTATCATACCACCGGTGGAGAAAATATGGACCTGCTGGGGAAGATTGTATTTATGGCGGATTATATAGAGCCCAACAGGAGCTTTCCCGGTGTGGATGAGGTTCGAAAAGAGGCTCGTTTGAACATTGATAAGGCGTTGATTTTAGCGTTGGATCGAACCATAAAGTATGTCATGATGCGGGGCGCATATATACACCCTGATACGATAAAGGCCAGAAATGCTGTATTGAGAAGCATGGGAGGCGTCACGGGAAGAAACATAAACAGCCGCGAGGGGTTTAAAAGAAGGTAAGGAGGTTAATATGAATAAAAAGTTGTATTTTAATTTAGTATTTTTTGTGCTGGGCACATTTGTTGTTTTAACCATGGGAACCATCATAGGGATAAATTTTGTTAAAGACAGCCGTTTGCTGGCTCGGCCTGTTATGGCTCAGGATTCCGGAAATCAGGCTCAGGGACCGCAGCCTACACCTGTGAAAGCGAAGAAAAATGAAGAAACCAAAATAGAAGGCTCCAATGGTACCTATGTTTATAAAAGAAGTCCTGATCCGGTGAAGAGTACTCCAAAGCCGACAGTATCTCCGACTCCTCAGGGAACTGCCACCCCCGGCCTGCAAACTCCCGTTCCGACACCTACACCCAATACGACTCCGGGTGGAACAGCAACGCCAGGAGGCACCACCAAACCGGGGACAACTACAACGCCAGGGGGAACTACAACTCCGGGAGCAACGCCCACGCCGGGGACAACTACAACACCGGGCGGTACCACAACACCCGGTACGACCACAAACCCCAGTCCTACTGCGCCACCAAAGAGTTTGGTATCAGGACAGGTTAAAGTAGAGGTAGTGAACCGGTCCAGTCAGAAGGATCTTGCAGAGAAGGTGCGTCAAAAGCTGGAAAACGCGGGGTTTGAGGTAAGTGCAGGAAATGATCCTTCCATCAGTGCTGTAAGAACGGAAATCATCCTTCGGAAGGAAAACCCTGAGGCGCAGAAGGTTAGCGGCGTAGTTAAAGCTTCCAAGGTCAGCACTCAGTTAGACCCCAACAGCAGGTATGATGTTACCATTATTATCGGAGATGATTACGCCCAATAACAGGAGAAGGAATAGGGAAGCAGGAAAAAAGAATACTATAAAAGTAAGGAAAACAATGCATGCTCTTCCGGCAAAAAAATTGTTTTCCTTACTTTTAATTGCCATATTTTAATGGTATAATTTTATACTATATGGAATGCACTTAAACCCGATATTTCGAGAAGCGTGCAGCCGAAGGTTTTGGGGATCGTATGCGCCGAAAGGTTATTGGTTTATTGTACTTCTATAGGCACAGAGAAAGGACGGAAAACGTTGGAAGCGAAAAATAAGCTGGATAAAATTGTTGAATTTCTTGAGGAAAAAAAGGCCAGGGATATTCAGGTTGTAAATATCGGAGATATATCCATTTTGGCAGATTATTTTGTTATATGCAGCGGTACATCCACGACTCATATAAGAGCTTTGGCAGATGAGCTGGAGTTTAAAATGAAGGAACAGGGCGTTGCGGCTTTTCACCAGGAGGGGTATGACACTGCAAGATGGATTCTATTGGATTTCGGTGAAGTCATAGTGCACATTTTCCACGATGAAGACAGGCAGTTCTACAACCTGGAAAGGTTATGGGCTGACGGTATTGTAACATATAGAAAATAAAAAGCGGGCAGTCACACTGCCCCAATATTTTATAAGGAAGTGTATAGGAAGATGGTTGAATATAGCCCAAAGGAAATTGAGAAAAAGTGGCAGGATATATGGGAAAAGGAAGGGGTCTTCTATGCGTCGGAGGATAAGTCCAAGCCGAAGTTCTATGCCCTGATTGAATTTCCCTACCCATCGGGACAAGGACTGCACGTAGGACATCCAAGACCCTATACGGCATTGGATATCGTGGCAAGAAAGCGGAGAATGGAAGGATATAATGTCCTGTACCCCATTGGCTGGGATGCTTTCGGTTTGCCTACGGAAAACTATGCCATCAAAAACAAGATTCACCCCAAGGTGGTAACGGAAAGAAATGTGGCACGGTTTAAGTCACAGTTGAAGGCGTTGGGCCTCTCTTTCGACTGGTCAAGGGAGATTAATACCACAGACCCGGAATACTACAAATGGACCCAGTGGATCTTTCTGAAGCTATTTGAAAAAGGGCTGGCCTATAAGAAGGAAACTGCTATTAACTGGTGTACCGAGTGTAAAGTCGGGCTTGCCAATGAAGAAGTGGTGAATGGCGTTTGTGAGCGCTGCGGCTCTGAAGTAGTAAGAAAAGTAAAGAACCAGTGGATGCTGAAAATTACCGAATATGCGGAAAGACTGATCAATGACCTGGATTTGGTTGATTACATAGAGAGAGTCAAAATACAGCAGAAAAACTGGATTGGACGTTCCGAAGGCATGGAGGTTGACTTTAAAACCACACTGGGGAATGCACTCCGGGTGTATACAACCCGGCCTGATACCTTGTTTGGCGTTACTTACATGGTGATTTCTCCGGAACATCCCCTGCTGGAAGAATTAAAGGATACCATCACCAACTTCGACGCCATTGAGGAATATAGGGTTTTCGCCGGCAAAAAATCGGACTTTGAAAGAACGGAAATGGCAAAGGAAAAAACCGGTGTACAGATTGAAGGCCTTAAGGCTGTAAACCCTGTGAACGGCAAGGAAATCCCCGTGTGGGTGTCTGACTATGTATTGATGTCCTACGGTACGGGTGCTATTATGGCAGTTCCGGGGCATGACACAAGAGACTGGGAATTTGCGAAGAAGTTTAACCTGCCCATTATCGAGGTTGTGGCTGGCGGAAATGTGGAAGAAGCGGCCTTTGCGGACATTGAAAATGGTACCATGGTAAACTCCGATTTCCTCAACGGGCTTGAAGTAGCGGCTGCGAAGAAAAAAATCAGTGATTGGCTGGAAGAGAAGGGCCTTGGACAGAGAAAAGTTAATTATAAATTGAGGGACTGGGTATTCTCCCGCCAGAGGTACTGGGGTGAACCGATTCCCTTGGTGTACTGTGAAGAATGCGGTTGGGTTCCCGTACCGGAAGATAAGCTGCCCTTGACATTGCCCGAAGTGGAAAGCTACGAGCCCACCGATACGGGAGAGTCTCCCTTGGCAAACATCCGGAGCTGGGTTGAAACTACCTGTCCGAAGTGTGGAGGAAAAGCAGAGCGGGAAACGGATACCATGCCCCAATGGGCGGGTTCCTCCTGGTACTTCCTGCGTTACATCGATCCTCATAACACAAAAGAATTAGCCAGCAAGGAGAATTTGGACTACTGGATTCCCGTTGACTGGTACAATGGCGGAATGGAGCATACTACACTGCATCTCCTGTATTCCAGGTTCTGGCATAAATTCCTGTATGATTGCAACATTGTACCGACGCCGGAGCCTTACCGGAAAAGAACCTCCCATGGTATGATTCTGGGCGAGAACGGTGAGAAGATGTCAAAGTCCAGAGGGAATGTTGTAAATCCGGATGATATCATTAATGAATTCGGAGCAGACACGCTTCGCCTTTATGAAATGTTTATCGGAGACTTCGAGAAGAGCGTACCCTGGTCGCAGAACGGTGTCAAGGGTTGCAGAAGATTCCTGGACCGGGTATGGAGATTACAGGGGAACCTGGTGGATGGAAATGAATACTCAAAAGAACTTGAAACTGCAATGCACAGGACGATCAAGAAAGTTACACTGGATTGTGAAAACCTGAAATTCAATACAGCCATTGCGGCATTGATGTCCCTGCTGAATGACTTCAATAGCCAGGATCGGGTAAACAAGGCTGAAATGAGGACTTTCCTGACACTGTTGAATCCTATAGCGCCGCATATATCGGAAGAGCTGTGGGCTATATTGGGATTTGAAGGTATGGTAAATCAGCAGGCCTGGCCGAAATGGGATGAAGCAAAGACCATAGAGGACCAGGTGGAAATTGTAATCCAGTTCAATGGGAAGCTGAGAGAAAAGATCATGGTATCTTCAGGACTGGATAAGCAGCAGACGGAAGAGATTGCCATGAAGGACGAAAAGGTTGCTGCCTTACTGGAAGGCAAGACGGTGGTGAAGGTAATTGCTGTTCCAGGAAAACTAGTAAATATCGTAGTGAAATAAGAAAAATATAAGTAGAATCAGGTAGACAGCCGGTGAAGGAGAATTTCTTTACCGGCTGTCTATAAACTTTTGGGGGACAATCGTGGTTATTGATGAGTCGAATATAAAAAAAAGTGTTATACAGCTGGTACTGCCATCGGTGGCTGAGCAGGTGCTGATGATGGTTGTCGGAGTCGTTTCAACAATATTTGTAGGGCATTTGGGAAAGGAAGCAGTTTCAGCCGTAGGATTGATCAATACGGTGGTTGGATTTATCAATGCACTTTTTGTGGCATTGTCCACAGGGTGTACTGTTCTAGTGGCAAGATTGATTGGGGAAAAACTGATGGATAAAGCCAAGAGTGCTATCCGCCAGTCTGTGATACTGGGTGCTGTTGTATCCATCTTGGTTTGTGCGCTTTGCTATATATTTTCCCTCAGCATGATTCGCTTGCTGTTTAGCAGTGCAGAGCTTCAAGTGGTAGAGATGGCCGATACCTACCTTCGCATTACGCTTATTACTTTCCCACTGGCCTTGTTAAATGTCATCATAAGTGGAAGCCTGCGGGGGGCAGGGGATACGAAAACACCCATGTATATTGCTACTATAGTTAATATAATAAATATCGCTCTCAGCGGTATTTTAATCTTTGGCGTTACCTTGTTTTCACATAAAATCGGCGGCTATGGATTTGTGGGAGCGGCAGTAGCGGTTGCAATTTCCCGTGCAGTTGGAGGGATTCTCAGTATTTTGGTCTTTTATAATCCCAAAGGGATGATACAGCTGAATCTCTTTGAAAAGGTGCAATTTGATGTTAGCTTGATGGGACGGATCCTGCATGTGGGCTTTCCTGCCGCTATTGAACAATTGGTAATGCAGGGAGGCTTCCTGGTGCTTCAGATCGTGATTTCCGGCATGGGAACTGCAGCCATTGCCTCCTACCAAATCGTAATGTCTATAAACTCCATTTGTTTTATACCCATCTGGGGCTTTGGAATTGCAGCAACGACCATGATTGGGCAAAGTCTCGGAGCTAAAAAGCCTGAATTGGCGGAGAAGTGCGGATGGGATATACTAAAAATGGGCATGCCCACCACTGTGGTTCTGGCTCTTGCTGTTTTCGTATTGTCCGGCTTCCTTGTGAATGTATATAGCACAGACCCGGAGGTGCGTACCATTGGAGTTTCTGCCATTCGGATTTTTACCCTCTCCCAGCCTTTTCTTACTATGATCGTTGTATTTTCGGGGGCTTTACGGGGAGCTGGAGATATTATGTATGTCATGGTTACCAGCTTTGTAGGCATTTGGGCCTTTCGAATCCTGATTACCGTGCTGCTGGACAGTTTGTTCGGGATGGGGATTATGGGAGTGTGGATTGCTTTGTGTCTGGATTATTTTATCCGTGCGCTGATGTACCTCCATCGATATCGACGGGGAAGATGGAAAGAGATTGTAATTTAAATGTAAAAGGGTTTGGCGATACTACTGCCAAACCCCTTTGTATTTATTTTTTGTTTTCGATATAACGCTTGATCTTTTTCGTAGTAGTCTTTACAAATTCCGTTTCGCGGACGGTAAAATCCTGAATCCTCTTATACAGCGGCATGCTTTTATTTGCTATTTTAACTGCCTCATTCAACAGGTTCCGAATATCATCCATGGATACATGAGGAACTTTGAGCTTTTCCTTTATGGCGTCAAAGTTAGGAACGATCTGAGCATTTACAAAGGTTTCCCCCGATACTTCGTCGTATTTCCCCCAGACCATGGATTCCAGTACATAAGGACTCTTATTGATATAGGACTCCACCTCTTCAGGGAAAATGTTCTTGCCGTTTTTGGTCACAATTACGTTTTTGCTTCGTCCGGTAATAAAATAAAAACCATCCTTGTCCACATAGCCAAGGTCACCGGTACGCAGCCAACCGTCGTGGAGACATGCGGCCGTTGCTTCCTCGTTTTTAAAATAACCCAACATGACATTGGGACCCTTAACCACCAGTTCACCAACTCCATCGGAGCCCGGATTGTCGATGCGGATTTCCATTCCCGGAAGCGGAAGTCCGATAGAACCGTCCTTGTAGCTGTAATCACGGTTTCCAATGACAAGGGGCGCACATTCTGTCAGGCCATACCCCTGCAGCACCTTAATACCAAACTCGCGAAAATGCCTTGAAACCAGGGGTTCAATTCCTGCGGCACCGGTAAGGATGAGGCGCATCCGGCCGCCCATGTTCTCTTGAATTTGTTTGAAAAGTTCACGCCGTATATCGATTTTAAAAGCCTTCTGGAGGACGCTGCTGAGCGTAAGAGCTAATTTCAGCTTGCGCAGAGTCGCTTTTCCCTTCGCTGCCTGTTCCCAGATTTTCCTATGGACATTTTCCAGAAGAAGGGGAACTGTAAATAGCAGCGTGGGCTTATATTCCTTCAGGTTCTTCGAAATATACTTCAGACCCTCGTTAAAGGAGATGGTACCTCCTGCATAGATCATGGCGAGAAAGCCCAAGGTGCATTCATAGGTGTGGTGCATGGGCAAAATAGATAGACAGGAGTCCTCACTGGTAACATGAACCGTTGAAAGTACGGCTGTTATATTATAACAGATATTCCGATGGCTCAGCATGACTCCCTTGGCCAGGTCCGTGGTACCGGAAGTGAATAAAAGGATATTCATGCTGTCAGGATCAATTTTTGCATCGATAAAGGATCTCTCACCGGAGGAAATACGCTTTTTCCCCTCGTTGAGCAGGCTTGAAAAGGAAAGAAAATTTCCTTCATTCTCTGTAAGGTCCATATGGATAAAATATTGTAAAGAGGGCAGGGCGGCGGCTATTTTTTTCATATCCTCCGCGTGCTTTCCGGAAAATACCACTGCGCTGGCGTTGGATCTTGCAAGAAGGTTTTCGATTTCGGATAAATGCAATTCCTTATCCATGGGTACGATGATCCCGGTCCCGTTTACGGTAGACAGATAGGTTACAGCCCATTCATATCTGTTTTCACCGATTACAGCGACATATTTATCCTTGAGGCCAAGGCTGAGCAAAGCCGTACCGAAAGCATCAATATCCTCTTTGAAGGCAGAATATGTAATGCTTCTGAAGGAGCCATCCTTATTTTTTAAAAGGAAAGCATTCTTTGAACCGAAAAGTGTACTGCTCTGTTCCAACATATCTTTTAAATCTCTTATATTTCTTACATCATAAACGGATTTGTTTTTCATTATAACTCATACACTCCTTGAAACCTCAGCCTGTTTTTTGCGTATGTCTTTTTATCTTCTTTGTTGTAGTTTTTGCAAATTCTTCTTCCCTTATTGTAAAATGCCGTACATGCTTGTACAGCGGCATGTACTTGTTAATCATCTTAACCTCCGCGCTTATGATAGCTTTAAGTTCTTCCGGTGGAATGGAGTCCACTTTGAGTTTCTGCTTAATAGCATCAAAATCAGGCACGATTTGAGCACTTACCAAGGTTTCGCCGGAATTTTCATCCATGCTTCCGGAAACCAGTGATTCCAGTATAAACTCACTTTTATTGAGATAGGTTTCGACCTCCTCGGGGAAAATGTTCTTTCCGTTTTTCGTTACAATAACGTTTTTCTTTCTTCCGGTAATCCGGTAGAATCCCGACTCATCCATAATGCCGAGATCACCTGTGTACAGCCATCCATCCTTTAATACCTTTTCTGTAGCCAGCTGGTTTTCAAAGTACCCCAGCATGACACTGTCTCCTTTAACTACAATTTCACCGACTCCATCGCTGTCGGGATCGACGATTTTTACCAGAACGCCGGGAAGCGGCAGTCCGATAGAATCATTTCTATAAAACTCGTCCCGGTTCACTGTAACGATAGGAGAAAATTCTGACAAGCCATATCCTTGTAAAACATTTACACCGAAGGCTCTAAGCCCCTTTGCCACTTCGGGATCAAGGGCAGCAGCACCGGCAATGATTAATCGTATCTTACCGCCGATACTATCATGCACAGCTTTGAAAAGTTTCCTGCGAATATCGATGTTAAAGATGTTCAAAAGAAAATTGCTTATAGCAAGAGCCGCCTTTAGTTTTAACTTGCCGCCCCTTTTTTTTCCAGCTTGATCCCAGATCTTCCGATACATGCTTTCCAGAATTAGAGGTACCAACATTAACATGGTTGGACTGGTTTCCTTCAAATTCTTTGATATATGCTTTAATCCTTCATTGAAAGACAAGGCGCAACCGTTATAGACCATAACCAAAAATCCAGCCGTACATTCGTAGGTGTGATGCAAAGGAAGTATGGATAATGCAGAATCGTTGCTGTCGATGTAAAGCGCAGAAGTAACAGCCATAACGTTGGAGCATATATTTTTATGAGAAAGCATAACTCCTTTAGCCAAATCCGTGGTCCCGGAGGTGAAGATCAATACACTCATGACATCCGGGTTGATTTCTGCATCAACAAACGAACGGTCACCGGAGGCTAGAAGCTCCCGGCCCCTTTTCAACAATTTCTTGTAGGAAAGCATATTGTTTTCATCCTGCTCAAGATCCATATTAATAAAATACTTGACAGAGCTCAAAGTTGCGGAAATTGCCTTTATTTCCTTTGCATACTTTCCAGAGAATAAAATGGCCTTGGCGTTGGAACGCACCAGAAGATTTTCCAACTCCGCCAGTGGAAGCTCCTTGTCTAAAGGCACCACGACACCGGTTCCATTTACAACAGAAAGATAGGAGACACACCACTCGTAGCGGTTTTCTCCCAATACTGCAATAAAGCTGCCCTTTAAACCCAGATCAATCAGGGCAGTGCCGAGTGCATCAATATCCTTTTTGTATTCTGTAAACGTTATCTGTTTATACTGTCCATTACTTTGCTTGACCTGATAGGCAGCCTTGTTTCCAAATAGTTCAGCACTCTGGCTGACCATATCCTTTAAATCTCTGATCTGTCTGACCTTCGCATTATAAAGGGGTTTATTTGACATTATCTACCTCTCCTCCGCAATTTCATTCAATTAAAACCATTATATCCTAAAGTTAGGTTTCTTGTAAAACGCCGTCATCCATTTCCTGATAAATTCAATGAAGAATTTATGTTAAATAATGAGCAGCGATTTCTTCTATTAATATATTAAAGCAACTTCTCTATCAGTATATAAATCCTTTAACAAGTCAAAATCATGTATGTCGACATCATACATGATTTATTCTGCAATCCTTATAAGCGAGGTATAGAAGTCAATCAATTTTCCTGCTTGCGGGCTCTGACAGACCTTGAAATCCTTCGCAAAGTGATCCGCAGCAAGGTGAGAGCTGCGAGGAAAATTAAACAACCGTAAAGCAGCTTCCTGAATAGGCCGTTTTTTAGCACATCTTTTGCAATTTGAGATGTTTGCGCTACCACCTTCTTTTCAATGGCGGAGGCGGCTACTACATTGATTTGCCCTACCAGCACGCCATTACTGGTATATTCAATATGGCCCAGTACATCGCCCTGTTTTACCGGAGCTGCTATATTGGAATTGATAACCTGCTTTTTCTCAAGCTTTGCTTGTGTTTTATCCGAAGGCAGTACACATTTCAATTCACCTTCCGTTACCAAATCCAGTTTCCCGTCTCCTTCCGCATCCTGTACAGTCACGGTGTCTATCTTTTCATTGGCTTCAGATACCTTTTGGAGCGAGAAGTTTGTAAACCCATATTCCAGCAGCTTTTTGGATTGTGTAAAAACGCTGTTGGGGGCGCCGTTATTGACTCCCATCATTACCGAGATCAGTTCCATACCCTCTTCATTTCTACCGGCTGCCACCAGATTATATCCGGCTTTTGCAGTAAAACCCGTTTTAATTCCAATGGCCTGGTAGAGGGAAGACTTATACTGGTTTTCCATCATCAGCTTATTGGTGGAACTTAGATAACCGGCAGGCCAAAAAGAGGCCGGGTGCTTGTTGGTGTCCGGCATGGTATATTTCGTCTTTTTTACGATCTCCCGAAATATCGGCAAGGTCATGGCATGCTGTGCAAATTTGGCCATATCTCTGGCCGATGTCACATGGTTGGGATGACCGTCCTGCACATCCAGACCGCAGGTGTTTGTAAAATTGGTATTGGTAGCTCCCAGTTCCACTGCTCTTTTATTCATCATTTCAATAAAATCAGCACGGGTAGGAGCCAGGTTTTCTGCGATAATATTGGCCGCATCGTTAGCGGATTTAATCAATAGAACATTAAGCAGGTCTTCCAGACGCACCTGCTCGCCATCTTCCAGTCCGACATTGGAACCGTTCACCCCGATGCCCAGATGTCCTCCGGTTGCCTTATCTATATCCTTACTGTATTGGGAGACAGCCAAACGGCTGGCCGTCATCATCTGGTTCATATCGCCCTTTTCTATGGCCAGTATGGCAGTCATAATCTTGGTGGTACTGGCAGGGTAAAGCTTCTCATCGGAATTTTCTTCACAAAGAACCTGTCCTGTTTTGGCATCAATCAGGATATAGGCTTTGGCATCTATGGCAAGTGCTTCCGCACGAACGGTTACGCTGCTAAAGGATAAAAAAAATGCAATTGCTGTAAGTAAAAAAGCTTTTTTCATAAAATCCCCCGAAATACCGTAATTTAATTAGTACGGTATGCGTATCTATGTAGTATATGTTCCCCGTAATTCCATTTCATATATGCGTTTTAGTAAATACTACCGAATCGAATTGCTGATTTTGCAGCTTCGGTTCATTTGTCATGCGAATAATAGTATAGCAGAAAAAGTGCTAAAAATGTACTGTTTTTTCAAAATTTCTATTGTAAAACCATAAAATCCATTATATGATAGAGTATACCTATAAACAATTCTCTATATAAGGCGCTGTAAAATAATTAGCTGGTCTTTTTTGCGGGCCCGCTATGGGCTGGTCGCAAGCACTGCTCGCCCATGCATCTTAGCATCCATGAAGGGTGTAGCAAAAGTATAGACCCGGTTATTATTTTACAAGCCCTAAATTGAAATTTCTACTGGAGGATCTGCATGATTATAAACCTCTTTGGAAGAGAAATCTATGTTCGGAAGGAAATTATCGCCGCTATTATCCCTCTTATTGTTATCGCTTTGGGCTTCACCGGAGTAGTTATCAGCTCAAGGAAAAATGCTACCATTATTGAAACCTCAGAAGATATAGTGCCTAAAGAGGAGGTTCTTTACTCCGCGAAGGAGAAGACAGCGCCGGAGCCAGCGGCTGCCCAAAAGGTTGTTGATGACGAAATCAAGGTTTATGTGACCGGGTGCGTAAATGCACCAGGCATAGTGACCTTGAAAAAAGGGCAAATCATTGATGAAGCCATCAAGCTGGCGGGTGGGGCAACAGAGTCCGCAGACCTGAGCAGCATCAACCTGGTCTATAAACTAAAGGAAAATGTAATGCTTTATATAAAGTCCCGCGAGGAGGTTAAGAACACTGCACCTGCTTCGGTAAACCAGCAGTGGGCTTCTGCGGGAGAGGCAGGTCCCGGAGTTGCCATCGCCGCCGACAGTGCGGGTGCCATACTGAAATCGGAGCAAGGCGGGACTGCGGCACCCGGGAAGGTCAATATCAATACAGCTTCGGAAAGTCAGCTGGAAACGTTGCCAGGAGTGGGGAAGGAAACTGCAAAGGATATTATGGCCTACCGGGAGAAGAACGGAGGCTTCAAAACCATCCAGGATATCATGAAGGTGTCGGGAATAAAGGAAAGCAGATTCAGTAAAATCAAGGACCTTATTACCGTAGATTAAAAGAGGACACAAAGAAGCCGGCACATCGCTGCCGGCTTCAATCTTAAAAGGAGGAATAAAATTTTTTATGTTGTTATCATTATATAATAGGAATGTAAATAATGTAATGTAATAGTTTTATGAGTTTTGCTCCCGGAAACGGGTTTTTTTTATGCATATTGACCAATGTCCACAAAACCTATTTTTTCATGGTAGGGAGGATCACAAGGGAGCTGATGAGATATCCCATGAAAATAAGGGCGGTGGGGAGGAACAATCCGTACAGGATCATTTTCCGTGTCTTGACATGCCGCTTCTTTTTAAATTTATCGACTCGATTTATCCTCATTGCAATACACCTCATCTTATGTAATTGGTTTTGCTTTGATTATAGCATGGATTTTACTCCTTGTAGATTATTGCCTGGAATTGGGCAATTGATACGTAGAGGAAGGAAACTTTGGAGTGACAGGGATTATAGGAATCAGAAAGGATATAATTGTTAGAGCATAACTACAATAGGAAAAATAAGGAAATTGTTGTTCCGGGAAAAGTAATTTTGATAGTTAATTGTTAAATGTCCCTTTATTTTTACTTATTATATATAATGTGTTAAAATTAAGGAGACTTGATAGTATGCTCACGAAGCTACAGGCTAAAAATGAGGACAAAGATTCCTTCAAAGTAGTTGATAAAACTACAAAGAGGCCTGCCCTGGCTATGAAAAAGGCGGCAACGAAAGTGCATCTGCTGGAAATAATCCAACGTGCTCGTACTGATCCCAGTTCTTTAACTCAAGCCGATGTAATGCAGCTTCAAAGAACAATTGGCAATCAAGCGGTATATCGATTGCTGTCCGGATCACATAATACCCCCAAGCATGAGACGGAAAAGGAACCGGTTCAACGGAAAGTAGGGGAAGAAGGGAAAGTCCGATTCTCGGAAGGAAATAAAACAGGTATACCGGCGCAGCTCAAAGCGGGACTTGAAGCACTCTCAAATATCGACCTATCGGATGTGCAGGTACATCATAACTCTAATAAGCCAAAGCAAGTAGGTGCTTTAGCCTATACGCAGGGGAATAATATCCATATTGCTCAGGGACAGGAAGAGCATCTGCCGCATGAAGGTTGGCATGCCGTACAGCAAAAGCAAGGAAGAGTACAGCCGAATCTGCAAATGAAAACAGGTGTCGCTGTAAACGATGATGCGGAGCTGGAAAAGGAAGCCGACATTATGGGGGAGAGGGCCGCAACCCTGCAAAGGTATGGTGCGGATCGTCAAAGAAATGAGAGTGTACATGGCCGAGAGAGAGAGATACAGTCAGGGAATGCGATACAGCTCAAAAAAGCTGATGATAAGCCGGGGAATGGAGAGAAAGCAGAGAAGGATAGTACAAGTGATGCTTTGGATATACTGCAAACAGTAATTGATGTAGCAGGATTTATACCAGTAGTTGGAGATATAGCCGATGCACTGAATGTTATAATATCTCTAATTCGTAAAAAGATAGTAGAGGCAGTGATTTCAGCTATTGCCATTATACCTGGTGTCGGTTCTGTTATCGCTATGCCGATTAAAACCATATTTAAAGCAGCAGGCAATGTAGGTATAATTAAAAAGGCCATCAGTGCTTTAACGAGATTAATAGGTAAGCCGGGAAAAATCATTTCAAAATTAAGTGATATAGAAAAAAGCGCACTAAAATTTATAAGAAAAATACCTGACACCTTGTCGACGGTTGCTGATAATTGGTTTGCTAAGAAAGTGTTGGGTAATGGCATAATAAAAGCTCTCAAAGAAATGAAAAAGAAAGTAAGTAGTGCCATAAGCAGCTTTAGCTCAAAGCTGGATGAAATACTCAGTTCGGTAAAGGATGCGCTAAAAAAATCTTCCGGTGAGCTTGTTGAGGAGACGGGGAATGGTAAGCATATTCCTAATCCAAATGGTAAAAAGGGAGGACTGGCGCACCAAGGAAAGATACAGGAAATCAAAACAAAATATGAAAACCAAGGATATGAAGTAACAGTTGAACATTATGTCAAAACCCCTGGTGGTAAAAAAAATGCTAGATATGGTGATTTATTAGTTACAGACCCTAAGACAGGAGAACAGTTCATTGTGCAAGTAGGAAAACAAACAAAAGGTAAAAATCCTGTATCAAGAGAGGCCGCAGCAAAAGCGGACTTGGAAAAAGCAGGTTATAAAGTGGAATTTGTGCCATATAACTAGGTATGGAGGGATTGTAATGGGGAAACAAATTAGGTTTTTTATGCTGAACGATGATGAAAATGCTTTTATAAAGCTAATAGAAGAGTTTGGTGACAGAATAGTTGACAATAAAGGTAAAACGCTAGTTGCTGAAGAGATTATTAAATCTGATAGATCTGTGTTTTACATTTTATCGCAGAGTTCAAAAATAACATATAGCGTTAATGGTTTTATCGATGTAATTTGTTCAGATGCTATTGAATTCTCAAGGAGCATGATAAGAAATCAAAGTAAAGTTCAGTATGGAAGGCTGTGGGTTGAATTAAAGTATTTTGATGAATCTGGCAACAGCATAACTAAGGAAAAATGGCTAAACAATAAGTTTAACATGTATAAGAGATGGATAGAAAAGCAGTATAAAATAAGCAAGTGTAAGGATTTCTATATCGGTAATGCGGCGTATGACCTTTATAAGAATGAAAGGTATAAGCTTATGGCTAGTCCTATACTTGAAGTGGAGTTTGGCTAATTAAAATTAGCTAAAGCGGTTATCTATGTGATGATCGTCTTTCTTTAGGCTGCGACAGGGGGGAGCGCCCCCTCTCTGTCGCATTATCCATTAAATCCAATATTAAATTCTATTTTACCCAATTGCGTCTCGAAATCAATGGCAAGGGTTTCGGGAGAGTTTACATTGGAAAACCCGAGCAATACCGCCGGATGACTGATATTGAATGCTATGCCTGAAGCTGCACACATTGTAGAAGCGGTGCCTGCGATTATACTTGTTAATTCTCCAATAGCGCTTTTCGCCGTATCATCAAAAGAGGATACATTCATACCGTTAGTCATTGCAGAAACCAAACTTTTAGCTGTATCCTGCGACATGGATAGTGCAATATTTCCTTGAATGCCGCCTCGTAAGACTACAATGGTGGATACATCCAAATCAACATAGAAATTGGTTTTCTTTTTCATATTGCTTCTTTTAACATCAGTAACACCAAACTGTCCCAGCGTTTTCGAAAAAGCCTCTAAAAACAAATTAATACATTTTACATCCATACATGATTCCAATCTATTCGTTAATATTTAATCCTACTTCTTGTATTTCGACTTTTGATGTAAGGGGTTTAATGTTTTTAGACCGATATTACTATGAAAATAAGCATACAGTACTAATCCCAGTCAGCCTTGATGACTAGTACCTTCCAATTATGGTGCAGCCAATGCAGGCTGGGATCAAAGTTTTGACACCTTTAAGGAATGCAGAGATAAAGTGGTCGGAAATCGAGTGATGCAGGAAAGAAAAGACGCCACAGGTATTTCTGTTGGAGAACTGGCTGGGATTATGAAAATCAGCAAGAATATAATGTTTAAAATATAACTGCGACAGGAAGAACTTTCCCTCCTGTCGCAGAATTGATTTTTTCTATTCAATTTTCGGCAGATTCTTCATGCTTGCCTGTATGGCTTCTTCAGGGTATTCTACATCCTCCAGCCTTCCTGCAAAGTAGTTCTCATAGGATGTCATATCAAAGTAACCGTGTCCGCTGAGGTTAAAGAGAATTACCTTCTCTTCCCCTGATTCTTTTGCTTTGAGAGCCTCATTAATAGCTGCTCGGATGGCATGAGCCGATTCCGGCGCCGGTATGGTTCCTTCCGTCCTGGCAAATGTAACGGCTGCGTCGAACACGGCTTTTTGCCCATAGGCTTCCGCTTCAATGATTCCATCATGATACAGCTGGCTTACGATGGGGGAATCTCCATGGTAGCGAAGCCCCCCAGCATGGATGCCGGCAGGTACGAAATCGTGTCCCAGGGTGTACATTCTTGTAATGGGCCCTACTTTTACCGTATCCCCATAATCATAGGCGAAAATCCCTTTTGTCAGCGTAGGACATGCGGTAGGTTCTACTGCAACAGCCCGGAGATTTCTTCCTTTCAGCTTATCCATCAGGAAGGGAAAGGAAATTCCTGCAAAATTGCTTCCGCCTCCGCAGCATGCAAAGATCACATCGGGATACTCATCAATCATCTCCAACTGCTTTTTGGCTTCCAGTCCGATGACGGTCTGGTGCAGGCAGACATGATTCAATACACTTCCCAGTGCATAATTGGTATCGCTGTGGGTCGCTGCATCCTCTACGGCTTCACTGATGGCGATTCCGAGGCTCCCTGTACATTCCGGGTCCTTTTCCAGCACCGTCCGTCCACAGTTTGTCAGATTGCTGGGACTGGCTACCACACTGGAACCGAAGGTTTGCATGAAGGTACGGCGGTAAGGTTTCTGCTGGTAACTTACTTTTACCATATAGACACTGCAATCCAGTCCATAATGGTTGCAGGCCATACTTAGGGCACTGCCCCATTGACCGGCTCCGGTTTCCGTCGCCAGCCGCCGGATGCCCGCTGCCTTATTATAGTAGGCTTGGGGAATTGCCGTATTCAGCTTATGACTTCCTGTAGCATTGGTTCCTTCATACTTATAGTAAATTCTCGCGGGGGTCCCCAGGTGTTTTTCCAACCCTCTTGCTCGATACAAAGGGCTGGGCCTCCACTGCCTGTACATCTCACGAACTTCTTCAGGAATATCAATCCAGCGTTCGGTTGAAGCTTCCTGTAGAATCAATTCCATGGGGAAGATCGCCTGGAGTTCATCTGGAGTGGCTATTTTACCGGTTTGGGAACTGTAATGGGGGACGGGCTTATTCGGCATGTCTGCAACAATATTGTACCACTGTTTGGGTATGTCTGTCTCGTCAAGGTACACCTTGACAACCTCACTTTTTCTCATCTCAACTCATCTCTCCTCAAACTATTGATTTATCTGCCAGATTTGGTATTAGGAGTATTTTAGCAGATGATTCCGGCAAAAGCAATAGAAAATCTCAGGAAGATGGTACGTGGAAAAGCCAAAAAAATTGAGCCCACTGCAACAATTTGCAGCAGGCTCAATTATAAGATGTTTCAGTAGTACTACTTCAATGCATCGAAATAAGGACGGTAATTATTGGTAAACTCATAGTTGTTTTGCGCATCCCAGTTAATGGACCAGGTCATAAGACCTTTGAATCCGGAATACCCGGATGGATTCTGAAGCTTATAGCTTCCACCGTAGGATACTCCCTTAATCAAGTAATCCATGGCTTTTTTCATTTCCGTCGGATTGATGTAGCCACCGCTGGGAGCTGCACCGGAAGCCGCCGGAATACCGATCATGACCTGATCCTGGCGTAATGCAGGGAATACATTGCTTGAATTTCCGGCAATAGGGAATCCCTTTAACAGCATCTCCGCCATGGCTACCTGGAAGTCCGCCGTTCCCTGGTTATAGGTTTTGCCGTCCAGGGCTGTGTTTCCACCGCAATTATAGTGCTGCACATGAATGTAGGTCAGTTTATCCCTGAGTGCGTAAATAATAGGCAAGTACGCACCCCAAGGTCCGCCGTAAGCTGTGATGCCGCCCTGAACATAGGCGATTTCAGGTGCCATGCTCAAAGTAAAGCTTGAACCGTATCTCGCGCAAACATCCTTCAGCGCTGCAATCAAGTTTACAATGGTAGGAGCTGTAGGGTTTTTATAATCCGTATCGCCGCCGCCAAGAGCGATACCGGTTTCGATGTCGATGTCCACACCGCTAAAGCCATATTTGTCGATGGTGGCAATCAGTGAATTTGTAAACCTCGTTTTAGCGGCGCTGTCAGGTAAACTTAAAGCACCGTTCTGCCCGCCCAGGGACAGTACGACCTTTTTACCCAAACCCTTCAGGTAGGCTATATCCGACGTGAAGGCTGCCTCCGTTGCGTTAAAAGGTGTAAAGGATACGGTTCCGTCGCCTGTGATATCAGCGAAAGCTACGTTAATGACATCCCACTTGGTGGAAACATTTCTAAGCTCCATCACGGGAGTCAAACCGTTGTTGAAATTATGCCAGTAGCCTACAAGGAGCTTGTTGCCTGGCGGTGGAGGTGTGGTTGATATGGTATAGGCAGCACTGGCGGTAGCCGAATCCGTCATGCCTGCTTTGAAAGCTTTGGCCTTGATGGTGGTGCTGCTGGATACGGTGATTGAGCCTGTATAGGTCGTAGAGGAGGAAGTCGGGTCGCTTCCATTGGTAGTATACCGGATGGTGGCACCGCTGGTAGAGCAGGAAATGCTAACCGACTGTGCAGAACTGTAAGTTCCGCCCGCCGGACTGAAAGTAGGCGTTGCCACCTGTGCTGCTGAGGAAATGGTGTAGGTAGCGCTGGCAATACCGGAATCCGTCAGACCGGATTTGAAGGCTTTTGCCTTTATAGTGGTAGTGGCAGAAACAGTAATGGGACCGGTATAGGCTGTAGAAGAGGACGTCGGATCACTTCCGTTGGTGGTGTACCGGATGGTGGCACCGCTGGTTGCGCAGGAGATGGCTACTGACTGCGCTGTAGTATAGGTTCCGCCGACAGGGCTGAAGGTAGGCGTTGCTACCGCTCCGCCGCCGCCATTGTAGGGAGACCATAATGCAGGAACATTCGGGGGCTCCCAGCCCACAAGCGCCGTATGCCCCTGGATGCACTGGAAATTGCTTCCGTTATAAGAGACGATGTCTCCTATCTTATAGGTAGTTCCGGCTGTCCAGGCAGGGTAAGGCTCTGCACTCGCCGGAATAGAAAAACTTAAAACCGAGAAAATAACTGCCAGCCCAAGGATCATGGACAGGGCTTTCGTTAATTTACCTTTTCCGTATACTTTCATACTTTTTAACCTCCATATCTTTTTTTGCTCTATTAGGAAACTTTTCTACAAGGGCCACACAGGAGCTCCATATTCCTGTGAGCTTCTGATTATTGGAGCTGCCAGAGGGCAGGCACGATGGGAGGTTCCCAGCCTACCAGAGAGGTATGGGGTGTTATGCATTTGTAGGTCTTTCCACCGTAAGTTACCATGTCTCCCAGTGCGTAAGTTGTATTGGGAGCCCAGGCAGGGTAACTGCTGGTGCTAATGGTGTAAGCTGCACTGGCTATGGCCGAGTCGGTCATCCCTGATTTGGATGCATAGGCTTTCACCGTTCTGGTTGAGGATATACTGATGGGTCCTGAGTAAACAGGAGAGCTGGAAGTCGGAGTGCTTCCGTCGGTAGTATACCGGATGGCAGCTCCACTGGTTGCAGAGGAAATGGTCACCGACTGTGCCGTACTATAGGTTCCGCCCGCAGGACTGAAAGTGGGTGTTGCTACGTGCGATGTTGAAGAGATGGTATAGGTAGCACTGGCAATACCGGAATCCGTCATGCCTGCTTTGAAAGCTTTCGCTTTCAGGGTCGTTGTTGCTGAAACGGTGATGGGACCGGTATAGGCAGTGGAAGAGGATGTCGGATCGCTTCCGTTGGTGGTGTACCGGATGGTGGCACCGCTGGTGGCACAGGATAGGGTCACTGACTGTGCGGTAGTATAGGTTCCACCGGCAGGACTAAATGCAGGTGTTGCCACTGTTTCTATGGGCTGCCCACCGGATAGGGGCGCAGGATTATTGAAATATGTCTGGGCTTTTGTTATCCACCAATAGCTATCCGTCGGAGGGGAGCCTACACCATCGGTACTGTTTCCTACTCCGGCGCCAAAGAGAATGGAGATGATTCCTGCATCTACTGCTTCCTTGGCATGGGAACCCCAGGTAATGTTGCTGCCCGAGACTGTGAGCTTGGAATCACCGCCTTGGTTTGTAGAGAAATAATTAAACCTTGTACCTGATGTCGTAAATGTATCGCCAAGGAAGAAGGTGGGCGCAGAGTCCTCATAATGCTGGTTTGTATTGTTCAAATCGGGGAATGTGCCATTATTGTAAGGGTTTGCGCTTGTGCTTGAATTTATATGCCCCACAGGAATCTGCCATAGGATAACAGGGAGTTGGGATTCCTGGCGTAATGTCTTATTAAACAACAGGTAATTATTCCAGTGGTCGAGGTTCCAAAACCAGGTAGAATTCGAAGGATCGGAAGGTGAGCTGATACCTGCATCCAAACCATATTTATCAATAGAAACAAAATCTGCACCGTAGCTTGAAACGCCGGCATTCATATAATATTTGCATATTTCCTTTGCTTCCGATACAATAGCGGAACGTCCGTTTGTAATCCCCTTTGTATCTGTGATTCTCATTAACCCTGTTGACGGTATACCGGTTGTTATTCCGGGAGAGGCCCAGAGATTGAACTGCCATCCGAAATACGCATTAGGTGCGTATTTATTTATGGTATAGTTTATTGCTTTTACAAGGCCTTCAAGGGTATCGGGGAATACGGGATCGCTGGAAGTGCTTAGAACTCCAGCCGAGTATGCAGCGCTTGTCCTCGCCGATATTCCGTTGGGCTGCTTACCGGAGTTTTGCATCATATAACCTATAAAATCAGGCTCCAGAACAATCCCGACGATCTCATCTCCGCCTTCCTGCTTTATTATATCAAGGGCGAACTTCAAATCCTTAAAATAGGATTGCATGTAGGAATCGCTTTCTATGTGCTGTTTGTCGAGCTCGTAGCTCTCACTGCCATCCGGAATATTATAATACACGAAGAAAGGAATCATCCCCAGTTTTTTGCTTTCGCGTATATAGGAGACAGCACGTCCGCCGTTACCGTCACCCCAGGTTTTCCAGCCGTTTACCGGGCCACCGTTCAGATAGATGTAACGGATATCCATCCTTTTGTTTGTGAGGCCGGCACCGTAATCCTTCCAAAAATCCAGATCCGCTGTTGAATCTTCACTTACGGAGCCGATGGAAAGATAATCGGGAAGTCCGGGTAGTTTGCCGTCGGCAGTCTTTACACGTATCCCCACATAGCGTACCTTATTGCTTGTAGTCTCTTTGATTTTGAGGGATGCGCGTCCTGCTTTCAACCCGTTTATTCTTAGGGTGGACCCGTTGATGATTTGGCAGCTTGCTGCCGAACTATTGCTGGTTGACAGGGTAAAACTGGGGCTGCTAACTCCTGTCACGCTGAGTGTGTAATCCGTGGTTCCCTGTGGAACTGTCAGCTGCAGCGCTTCTGCCGCAGCGTCAACTCCACTGATTTTTATTCCGCTGTTGACGACGCCGCCACCTGTATTTACATTGACGGAA
This sequence comes from Bacillota bacterium, assembly GCA_023419605.1. Classification (GTDB taxonomy): domain Bacteria; phylum Bacillota; class Clostridia; order Acetivibrionales; family JAEZXR01; genus JAEZXR01. The sequence goes on from JAEZXR010000052.1 coordinate 61,605, forward strand.
ATTGCAGCACTGGAGGTAGCGCCAAAGGAATTTATAAGATCGCATTTGTATGTATAGGTACCTGCGGGCATGTTGCTGAATGCTTTGGAAGCAGTTTGCGCATTGGGTGAACCGTCCGATAAAGAACCGGTATATACCAGGGCATCATTCTCATAAAGCTTCCAGGACGTTCCATTGTTCCCCCACCACATGTTCATGGTTATGGTATAATTACCGTCGTTGTCGTTATTATCATGACCTAAAAAAGGAGTTCCCGGTGCGCCGGATGCAGCAGCACTTACCCTTGGGATACTGAAATTCATAATAAAGCAGAAAGCCAGCATTATACCGAGCAGCAAGGCCAGTGCTTTAAAAGGCAGACGTTTTCTTTTTGAGATTGACATTACTTAAAACCTCCTTTACATAACTGGAGACCCCGGCTGGATTATAAATCCAGCCGGGTGCCAATATTTATACTTATACGGGCTGCCATAATGCAGGTACAATAGGTGGTTCCCAGCCGACAAGAGAGGTATGTGCCTGCACGCACCTATAGTTGATGCCGCCATAAGAGACGATAGATCCTGCACTGTAATAAGTATTGGGTGACCATGCAGGGTAACCGCTTGTGCTGATGGTATAGGTAGCGGATGCAACAGCGGAATTTGTCATTCCCGATGCCATAGCAATCGCCTTAACGGTTTTGGTGCTTGTTACGGATATAGGACCTGTGTAAACAGTAGAGGTGGAAGTTGGTGTGGAACCATCGGTAGTATACCGGATGGTAGCCCCGGCTGTTGCACAGGAAATAGTTACATTCTGTGCGGAGCTATAGGTTCCGCCTGCAGGACTGAAGGTCGGTGTTGCTACCTGCGAGGTGGAGGAGATGGTATAGGTAGCACTGGCTATGGCCGAGTCCGTCATGCCTGACTTGGATGCAATTGCCTTAATGGTTTTGGTTGAAGCTACATTAATAGGAGCTGAGTAAATTGGAGAAGCGGAAGTAGGCGTACTTCCGTCGGTAGTGTACCGGATGGTAGCACCGCTGGTTGCACAGGAGATGGTCACATTCTGTGCAGTCGAGAATGTACCGCCGACCGGGCTGAAGGTCGGTGTGGCTACCGTCTGAACAGGAGAACCGTTCAGGTCTGTCCAGAGCTTATTAAGAAGCTCGCCGTTGGAATCCTGGTTATACTGCCAGAACATTACACCGCCAAGACCTTTTTGCTTAATATAGGCAGTTTTGTACCCGAGAGTTTCCACATCATCATAGGTTATGAATTCACCGTTTCTTGTCAGGTAACAAGCTTTTGCTGCATTATCCCAGTTGCGAACCCACCCATTCATGTTTATGTAGCTGGATTTAAGCTGGGCGTATGTAGGCCATGCACTTCCGTAACGGCCGTAGAAGGGGACTCCCATATTGATTTTTGACGCGGGAACACCGCTTTGAATGTGAGAAGTAACTGCGGAGTCACAGCTTATACCGGGGCTGTAAGTGCTTGTATTGTAGAGGTTGGCATTGTGAGTAGCAGCACCGAAATCATAGGTCATGATGTTTATATAGTCACAAATGGAAGCAATCTGACTCAATTCGGTATTGTTTACAAACTCCTGGCCGGCACCGGAAGCAATCGTCAGGATTTTGCCTGTGCCGATGGTATTACGGATTTTTTGGAGTAATAGCGTATAGTTCTGTTTATCTTCCGGACGGCATTTAATAGTCCCCCAGCCGCCATTGACCGGATACTCCCAGTCCAGGTCAACTCCGTCCAGCTTATAGGTGTTTATAAACTGGAGGCAGCTGTTTGCAAAGGTTGTTCTGGATGCATCAGTTAAGGCCGCATCGGAGAAGCCTTCTGCTCCCCATCCGCCAATGGAAAGTATGACCTTCAAGCTGGAATTTTGTGATTTAAGCCCCACAAGGGTAGTTAAATCACTGGGATTAGCAACAGACAACTGTCCGTTAACGATGGAAGCAAAAGCATAGTTTATATGTGTGAGCTTAGTTGCATCGATACCGCTTGGTGTTCCGTATACATAGCCTATAACCTTATAGGCAGGAGCTGCCGATACGGGACTGAAATTGATTAAGGACAAAAGAACCGTAAATATGACTGCTATTGAAAGCAGTTTTCGATAGTTTCTTTTCATATAGTTTTACCCCTTTCTTTTATAAAACCCTATTTAATAATAATGTTTTGTTAATAGTCAGATCCTCTGGGTAAGTTGTGCCTGATACTTGGTTAATACCAGTTTCAAGCTCCAAGCATTTCTTTAGAGGGCCGTCCACAATGCAGCTACATAGGGGGGCTCCCAGCCGACAAGAGACGTATGGGCCTGTATACACCTATAGTTAATGCCGCCGTAAGAAACGATAGCTCCAATACTATAAGCAGTATTGGGTGCCCATGCAGGGTAGCCGCTGCTGTTTATGGTGTAAGTTGCACTGGCTACTGCCGAGTTAGTCATACCTGACTTGGTCGCATAGGCTTTCACCGTTTTTGTAGATGATATGCTTATGGGACCTGAATAAACAGGTGAACTGGAAGTAGGAGTCGTTCCGTCCGTAGTATATCGGATGGTAGCCCCGCTGGTCGCGCAGGAAATGGTTACGGACTGTGCCGAACTATAGGTTCCGCCTGCCGGACTAAAGGTAGGTGTTGCTACCTGTGAGGCGGAGGAAATCGTATAGGTAGCGCTGGCTATACCGGAATCTGCCAATCCTGACTTAAAGGCTTTCGCTTTTAGCGTAGTTGTTGTGGAGATGGTGATGGGGCCTGTATAGACTGTGGAAGATGAAGTCGGGTCACTTCCATTGGTGGTATACCGGATGGTAGCTCCACTGGTGGCAGAGGAGATCGTCACCGATTGTGCAGTTGAGTATGTACCGCCGGCAGGGCTGAAGGAGGGTGTTGCTACAGTTTCGGTACCGCCGGAAATTGTAAAGGTATCTCCATAGCAGGTAACCGTAATGGGTCTTGCCAGGTTCGCGTTATTGTCGGTATTCAATAACTTTTGATACACTTTAACCCGGTCGACAGCTTCACTCCATGTGGGATCGGCTGCAAGAATTCCATACCGGATATTCAGGAACTTATTCAACCACGTTTTTTCATCGGTGCCAGTACTGATTTTTCCGACGGCACTGTTGGTTTGGTTGATAATATCCCTTGCTCCGTCTTCGCCATGGTTAATGAAGGAGTCGTATAATTCCCCGGCTGTGATGGCATATTTTGCGCCTACTTCATTGGCTGCGGCCTGGGACGGATTCCAATAAAGCTCGTCCACCAGATTGTGCTGAGCCTGTTTGAAAGCAGGGTCATTACCGCAGGAGCGGAAATCAGCGGGGAAGTTTGCAAGTCCCGTGGTATCGGAACACAAGCCGCCAGGATGGGGCAGGCTGTCGATGCGCTCAAATGCCGGAATGTATTTGACCAGAATGTTATTGGGGTTCAATGACTGGTATTTCTTCAGGAACATTGTTCCATCGTAGGTTCCGCTGCAGAATCCGGCGAAACCGAAGGTTAAGCCCCTTCCGTCCCCTATGTTTTCCACATAGGTGTATTGCAGCGTCGTTGTGCTGTTTTCAAATATGGAAGTCAGCTTGAAAATCGTGTCTCTTTGCGTGTCGGTTACCGCACCGAATACTCCGGTCAAGGCCACCAGGCAGACGAATAGGCACAGACCTACGGAAAATACCTTCTTCTTTAATGCTTTTTTAAACATATTTTTGCCTCCTATTTTTTTATTTCTATTCGTGCAACGGGTAGTCTATTTTCAATCCTTATAGGCACGAACTATAAGGACTGAAAGTATCTGTAGCATAGGGGACTGAACCTGTGCTCACCTCCCGGTTTCAAATTTACAGATACTAAAAATTAAATTTTTATTTTTTTATACAATGTAATAATGTAAAGCATTAATTCCGAGTGGATTACCAGTGTAAAAATGTGCTGATGTTCTAAGTGCCCTATAAAACGGGTAGGTGTAGAAGACTATAATAAAATCAAAATAGCCAGTAAGGTAAGAATGTACCATAAAATTTTATTGATCGTAATAAGTAAAGGTACCCGTGAACGGATAATCTGCGTGGTTTGGAATTTTTCAGCGAATGTTTTACCCAATATATCGCAAGGTTTGGTGTGAAGGGTTAATAATGATACTTTATGAGTATACTTTATGTTGTTTATTTATATAAATTTTACCATAAACATTTTAAAAATCGATAGGACAATCTTGGTATTTATTGTACAATTTTGGCAGTATTTACATGATAAAAACGAACCACGGTTCGTTTTTTTAGTTACCGTAAGTCCTTTTAGCAGGGGCTGTTTCGTGCCTGGTATGTAATTGAGGAAATGATGGAGTTTAGTTTGCAAAACCTGATGGCATGAATCGTACAAACAAAATAGTATTGAACGAAACTAATGCTGCCAGATTTGGTATTGTATCGAAGGAATATTCATGTAAAAAGGAGAGTTATTAGATGGCGGATTGTGAGGAGCAGCCACGAACAACTGTAATTATATGGTAACGGGGTTTTTCTTTATACAGACTCAAACGTTTATTGATGTATGTGCATTATACCCGAATAAAAAAGTCCATGTTGACATTATACTAACCTAAGCATATAATATTTGAAAAGAATACTTTATTCTGCAATGATGAGACGAGTAAACCGATAAAATCTTTATCAGAGAGAAGGCATCACCGGCTGAAAGTGCCTTTAAAGAAAGTCGTTTGAAAACCACCTCGGAGCGGGAACGATGATGCCGTTACAATCATAATGAGGACCGAATTAGGGTGGAACCACGGGAGTATAGCTCCCGTCCCTTGCATGTGCAAGGGACGGGAGTTTTTTGTTGGAAAGGAGAGAAAATATCATGATTAAAGTTACATTAAAGGATGGAAGTGTCAAGGAGTACAACGAAGGAATTTCCATCAGGGAAGTTGCCGAAAGCATCAGCGCCGGGCTGGCAAGAGTTGCCCTGGCGGGAGAAGTGGATGGAGAAGTAAAGGATTTAAGTTATATCCTGGAAAAGGATTGCAGCTTGAGCATCCTTACCTTTGATACAGAGGGTGGAAAGCATGCCTACAGGCATACAACCTCCCATATACTGGCACAGGCAGTGAAACGGCTGTATCCGCAGGTGAAGCTGGCCATCGGTCCGTCCATCGACACCGGTTTCTACTACGATTTCGACATTGATAAGCCCTTTTCCATTGAGGATCTGGAGAAGATCGAAAAGGAAATGGAAAAAATCATAAAAGAGGATTACACACTGGAAAGGTTTACTCTTCCAAGAGAAGAAGCCATCAAGTTCATGGAGGAAAAGGGTGAGCCATACAAAGTGGAACTGATCCGTGACCTGCCGGAAGGTGAAAAAATCTCCTTTTACAAACAGGGTGATTTTGTTGACCTCTGTGCAGGCCCTCATGTGCCGACAACAGGAAAGATCAAAGCATTCAAGCTGCTGTCGGTGGCAGGCGCCTACTGGAGAGGAAATGAAAAGAATAAGATGCTCCAGAGAATCTATGGTACTGCCTTTGCAAAGAAGAGCGAACTGGATGAATATCTGTTCCGTCTGGAAGAAGCGAAGAAGAGAGATCACAGGAAGCTCGGCAGAGAGCTGGACCTTTTTGATATCCTGGAAGAAGGGCCCGGTTTTCCCTTCTTTATGCCCAAGGGAATGGTACTGAGAAATATTCTGGAAGACTATTGGAGAGAGGAACACAAGAAAAGAGGCTATCAGGAGATTAAGACCCCTGTTATCCTTAACAAGGAACTATGGCTGCGGTCCGGGCACTGGGAAAATTACAGGGAAAACATGTATACGGTGGAAATCGATGAATCGGATTTTGCCATTAAGCCCATGAACTGTCCCGGAGGCATGCTGATGTTCAAGAGAAAGCTTCATTCCTACAGGGATCTGCCCCAGAGGATGGGAGAACTGGGCCTGGTGCACAGGCATGAATTATCCGGTGCGCTGCACGGTTTGATGAGGGTTCGCTGCTTTACGCAGGATGATGCGCATATTTTCATGACGCCGGAGCAGATCAAAGACGAAGTCATCGGGGTTATTGATCTCATCGATGAATTCTATGGTGTATTTGGCTTCAAATATCATGTGGAGTTGTCTACAAGACCGGAAAAATCCATCGGTACCGATGAACAATGGGAGAGGGCTACAACGGCATTGCAGGGCGCATTGGACGACCAGGGAATCATCTATAAGGTTAATGAAGGTGACGGTGCTTTCTACGGGCCTAAGATCGACTTCCACCTGGAAGACTCCATCGGACGTACCTGGCAGTGTGGAACCATTCAGCTGGATATGAACCTGCCGGAAAGATTCGATCTCACTTATGTAGGTGCAGATGGTGAAAAGCATCGGCCGGTTATGATTCACAGGGTTGTATTCGGAAGCATCGAGCGGTTTATTGCCATTTTGACGGAGCACTATGCAGGTGCTTTCCCGGCCTGGCTGGCACCGGTACAGGTGAAAATCCTCAGCATTGTAGAGAAGCATGTTCCCTATGTGCTTGAATTACAGAAGACGTTGGAGGAAAAAGGCTTCCGCGTCGAAGTGGACACAAGGAATGAGAAGATCGGTTACAAGATCCGTGAAGCACAGGTACAGAAGGTACCGTACATGCTGGTCGTGGGTGATAAGGAAATGGAAAACAAAGCTGTGGCCGTACGGTCCAGAAAAGAAGGCGATCTGGGTGCTATGCCGGCAGAAGAATTTATTGTAAAATTAACGGAAGAAGTGGAAACAAAGGCGAAATAGGGGTAAAATACATGGAAGCAAAATTTTTAGGGTCAAAAGGTACATGGAGAGAGGTTGCGGATTCGGCAAACACTACCATTAATAGGGAAGCAGGTACGAAGGAGCCTTCCTCCCAATGGAAAAGGAGAATGCTGCTTTGTGAGCATTCTCCCATAAGGCAGATCTTGATCAAGTGCAAATGGTATGGACTCAAGTCCTGGGTTTCGGTGCATTTTGTACGGCATAAGTTTGGAATCGAGCACTGGGTAAGAACACAGCGCACCGACCGGACCCAGGTGGATCGGGATGAACTGCCCCAGGGAAACCTGGTGGAGCATGAGTTTGAGGCCAATGCGCAAGCAATGATCAGTATTTCCAGGAAGCGTCTGTGCAACCAGGCTTCAAAAGAGACAAGAGAAGCATGGAAAACTGTACTGGAGTCCATTAAGGAGGACCAGCCTGAGCTATATAAGGCATGCGTACCGGATTGTATCTACCGGGGCTGGTGTTATGAATTCAAATCCTGTGGCTACCACAAAACGGAGAAATTCCAACAAAAGCTCAGTGAGTACAGGAAAGATATAAATGAATAAGCGTTATTTTTAATAAGTAGAAAACAGTCCTCTGATGGGGGCTGTTTTTCTATTGTCCAGGAAAGAAAACTTTCCTGGACAATAGAAAAACGTTGAATTTATGCGCGTGCCGGTTTTTCCTCATCCTTCGGAAAGGCACATGCGCAAACAAAAGTGGCAAAGCTGCTTTTGTTCTTCTACTTTTCACGAGAAAAATTTTTACTATCTATTGACACATCATGTATAATTGTATACAATTATACAAAGCAAATAAATGCAATAATAATAATTTAAAATTGCATTTTACATTTCTATTATACATATAAATATATTATTTTAGACAAATATGAAAGTTTAAGTTTAAAGACTTTTATTTCATAAATAAGCTACCATCGAGAAGAAATATCGTAAGAGGTCAGATTAGAATTTTCACTCTGAAATGAAAGGGGTTGTATGTAATGCTGAGTGGGGAAACTTTTTCAAATTCAACAAGCAAACTAATGGAGGATCTTAGTTTGCTGATGGAACAAAATAATCAGATCGATCCGGAGCTGTACACACGGTATAACGTAAAGCGCGGCTTGAGAAACGCAGATGGTACGGGCGTTTTGGTGGGAATGACCGAGGTTGGTGATGTTCACTCCTATATTATAGACGAAGGTGAAAAAATTCCGGTTGAAGGAAGATTAAAATACCGTGGGATTGATATCTATGAGCTGGTTCGTGGATTTGAAGAAGATAAGCGGTTTGGCTTTGAAGAATGCTGCTATTTGCTTTTATTCGGAGAACTGCCGGACCGGAGCAGGCTGGAGGAGTTCAGCCGGTTACTGAGTGATTACAGGCAGTTGCCGGATAACTTTACAGAGGATATGATCTTAAAAGCGCCCAGCGCCAATATAATGAATAAGCTGGCCAGGGCTGTGCTGGCATCCTATTCCTATGACTCCAACCCTGATGATACCAGTATAAAAAATGTGCTGCGTCAGTGCATTGAGCTTATTGCAAGGTTCCCGACCATGGCAGCCTATGGCTACCAGGCGAAGATCCATTACCATGATAAAAGAAGTCTTTATATACACAGTCCGAAATACGGGCTCAGTACAGCAGAAAATATTCTGCACATGATCCGGGCTGCCAGTGATTACACACAAACCGAAGCGGAAACACTGGATCTGGCGCTGGTGCTTCACGCAGAGCATGGCGGAGGGAATAACTCTACTTTTGCGACCCGCGTAGTATCCTCCACCGGTACGGATACCTATTCAGCCATTGCTGCTGCCATCGGATCGCTGAAAGGACCGCTGCACGGCGGAGCCAATGCCAAGGTGCTGGAAATGATGGAAGACATCAAGAGTCACGTCCGGAATTGGGAAGATGAAGCGGAAGTGGGACGCTATGTAGAAAAGATTCTGAGGAAAGAAGCCTTTGACAATTCCGGCTTGATATACGGTATGGGGCATGCCGTATATACCGTTTCAGACCCGAGAGCCATCCTGCTGAAGCAAAAAGCGGTTCAACTGGCGAAGGAAAAGGGGATGGAGAGGGAGTTCAACCTGTATGCTCTCATCGAGAGGATTGCTCCCGATATTTTCTACCGGGTAAAGAAGTCGGATAAAGTCATATGCGCAAACGTAGATTTTTACTCCGGTTTTGTTTACAATATGCTGAACATTCCCGAGGAACTCCATACGCCGATATTTGCCATTGCAAGGATCGCCGGCTGGTGTGCACACCGGGTGGAAGAGCTTATAAGCGGAGGAAGAATCATCCGGCCTGCTTATAAAAATGTTGTTGGGCAGAGGGAATATATAAATTTAGATGAAAGATAATTAAAAATGTGGTATAATATACAATTGTATATTATACCACATTTTTTTTTAAAAGGAGACAGTAAGAGCTATGAGTTTGTACAAGCAGTGGGAAGATCTGGCGGCGAAGCAAAGAGCACAGGCTGAGTATGATGCCTTCTGGAAGGACTATTTTGAGAGCGAAAAAGAAAACTATGAGTATATACTGGAGCACCATACCGAGAAATTCACCGGAAAGCTAAAGGAACTGGGAGAGAAATTCCACATGGATCCTGTAGTTTTTACCGGATTTTTAGATGGCATCAACACAAGCCTTGTTCAGGAGTTGAACCTGGAAGAGCTGAACGAAGACAGTGATGTCAGCCTGGATATTGATTTTGAAAAGCTGTACTTCAATATGCTGGATGCCAGGGCGGAATGGCTTTACGGATTGCCGCAGTGGGAGGGTGTCCTGAGCGCAGAAAGAAGGCAGCAAATCACAAAAGAGTTCAAGCAGTCCCAAATCGTAGTTAGTAAAAAAGTAGGAAGAAACGAGCCTTGTCCCTGTGGAAGCGGCAAAAAGTATAAAAAGTGCTGCGGCCAATAAACAAAGGAGAGTGAAAATATTACTTCATCTTTTTTGCGGGCCCGCCATGGCACCCATGAAGGGTGTAGCAAAATGATAGATGAAGTTATATTTTCACCGACTCGTCTCAAAATATAAAGAGCCTGCAAAAGCGGGCTCTTTATATTTTGAGACGAGTAGTATATAATGATAGGTAGTTAATTTGTAGTAGTGACATAGTGCATGAGGGGAATGATGAATCCGAGATGCGCCCCCTCTTGCATAAAGCGGAAATCGGTGTTAGTAGAGAGAGATAGATGGAGAGTGCTAATAAATGTCTTATACAATTGTAGATTTGCTGAAAAAGCTTGAAGCCATCGAAGAGAATGCCTTCAGCATGTACAAGGAGCTTGCTTCTCTGGAGGAAGGGTATGATATTAAATTGCGAACGGTGGCCAGAATTCTTGCCAGTGAAGAGGAGAGGCATATTGCGCTGTATCGAAAATTGATCGGCCAGGCGGAGAAAGAGCCTGAAACTACCATTGATTTTTCTATTTATGATAAAGCGTCTTCTCTGGTGGAATCATTTAAAAAGAGAATCGTAAAGCCGCAGGTAAAGTCAGTCAAGGAGCTTGTGCAGTTTTCTGTCGAGTTTGAGAGGGAGAATGTGGCGCTGTTAATTGATATACGGGGTAGAATGGTGCGGAAGGAAGAGGATAGTGTAACCTTTAACTATCTTACCCTTACGGAGTTGATTATGGAAGAGCAAAAGCATGTAGAAACATTAAATGTTTTTCTTACATAGGAGGAATTTATGAGCGAGTGTATTTGTAACGGGTGCAGGAACCTAAAAGCGGTGTTTTCGGAAGAAGGAGATTCGGAAGAGTACCAGTGCAAATTCGGATACCCTTCTGACAAATGTGAAGATTGTAGCGAAGAGGAGTGCCAGGAAACCTGCAGTCATTATGTGGCGGATGATGAGGAAGAGACTGGGGTCCTCGTGCGGTGCGGAAGCTGTGGTAAGGAAATGGTCCAGGCAGCGGATGACAGCGAAGACGGCGAGGTCTACTGTTTTGATTGTTACCTCAAAAGAGTTTGATGGATAATGGGGGATAGAGATGAGCAGAATCGGAAGTAAAATAAGCAGCATAAGAACCCAAAAGGGGATGACGCAGAAGCAATTGGCCAAGGCCATGGGCGTCAATGAAAAGTTTATTATCGATGTAGAGGCGGGTAAGAGAGTCATCAGTGATGATCTCATCAAAAGGATTTCAAAGATTTTGGATCAGGACATTACCGAAATGCTGGTCTATGAAGCTTCAGCAGAGCTTCCGGTCAAGGAAGGGCCAAAGCCGCAGCGGCGGTTGGTGGAGCCGGAAGTACAAAAGGTATGGAATGATGCTTTTGATTCCATACTAAAAACCATATCGGTATATGACTATACCCTGGCGAGGGCAATCGATACAAGGCAGCTGCCCATTGTAGGCAACAAAGTGGAAGGATATCCCAAAGAAAAGGTGCTGTATATTGAGATCCAGGATAATGATATGGTTGGATTTCGAATGGTAAAGGGAGATATGGCTTTCGGATATCTTACACATGAAATCGAAAACAATGCCCTCTGCCTTGTGGAATATAACGGGGAGCGAGCTCTGCGGCAGATTAAAAAACTGGAGGGGGATAAGATCCTTCTGATAAGCAACCGGGGAACCCTCGGTACCGAAACGGTTTCTTCAAAGGAAATCAAGGTTCTGGCAAGACTGGTGCGGCTGGAGATAAAATTGTAAAATGCAATGAAATTCACAAAACAGCGGTGGAAAGAAAACTTTTTCCATCGTTGTTTTTTTATATGGAGTATAACGAGGCATAAGATGTGTCCCCTACCTCTTTAGGTGGTGGGTACCGATTAACTTTATAGGCGGTGAGCATATCTCCCGCCTCGTTGAAACGGTGTGTTGAAATTGCTATGCAATTTCTTCTGTTGTTATAAGACATAAATTTAGTTTTATCGTATCATATATTGAAAACAATAAAACATCACGGTGTAGAGAAAATAGAAGGGGAATGATTATGGATAGACAACTGTACCGTTCCAGACAGAACAAGGTAATTGCAGGAGTATGTGGAGGAATCGCCGAGTACTTTAGAATAGACCCTGTCATCGTTAGAATCCTATGGATTGCGCTGGGTGCTTTCGGAGCCGGCATATTTATTTATATTATTGCAGCTTTTCTGGTACCGGAAAGGCCGAAGATGGATTTTTACGATACCAATACGGCAGAAAGGGATTATGGCTCAAATATCGATCCCCAGAAGAACAAATTGGTTCTGGGTGGAGCCCTGGTTTTGATCGGTGTTATATTTATGCTTCGAGAAGTCTTTCATTGGTTTGATATCAAGCTCTTCTGGCCGTTGATACTCATCCTTGTGGGAGCTGCTATTGTCTACAGGGATAGGAGGAGGTTCTAATGAAGGGGAAAAACCTGAGCTTCGGTGTATTTTTACTAAGCATCGGTATATTGTGGCTGGCTTTCAATTTAAAAATACTGGACTGGTCGGTATTGACGGCTCTCTTTACTCTTTGGCCGCTGCTTTTGGTAATGGCTGGAGTCAATATCATGTTCAGGCATAACCAGATTGTAAAATCTGTCAGTTGGCTGGTGTTTCTGGTGGTTATAATTTTATATGGCCATTATAACCCGGGACAGAATTTTTCAACTCCAAAATTTGAAGGAGACGGTGAAAAAGTTTCCATTGAAAGAGAAGCGGATACGAAAAATGGCGAGATCCGGCTGGATCTGGGTGGAATAAAGCTTAAAGTGGGAGACGAGAGTACAAAGCTGGTGGATGCCACCACAACGGTGCCTAACGTAAAGCATTCCATTCAGTATAAAAACGGTAAGGAAGCGGCAGAGGTACGGTTTTCACGGGATAAAGTAAATGTAGTAGGGCTGGGAAATACCAACCAGGAGTTCCAGGTCAACCTGAACAAGGATATCGAATGGGATATGAAGCTGAATGTAGGTGCAGCCAACGGAACTTTGGATCTGTCGGGATTAAAAGTCCGCAGTCTGGATATGGATTCGGGTGCCGTTAATTTTGATTTGACATTTGGGGACAATGAGCCGTTGACGGATGTAAAAATCAATTCGGGAGCATCAAGGATCAGTGTAACCGTACCGGCGGAAGTGGGTGTACGGGCGAAATTCGACGGTGGGCTGAACAGCGCAAATTTCAAGGAATTGGGCTGGGAAAAACGTGGAAGCTACTACTTCTCACCCAACTATGAAGAGGCCTCCAGCAAAATAAACTTTGATGTAGACATGGGCGTTGGAAGGTTTGAAATCAATCCAACAAATTAACGCAGTAGTACTAGGCCGTTTATGAAAATATAATGACCGGATAAAAAACTCGTAAAGTGAAGCTTTACGAGTTTTTTATTGGATAAGGTTAAGGGTCTGTATTCATGGGAAAAAGAGCAACCTAAAAGCTTGGCTGCTTACTTTTGCAACGGTAAATGATATTTCAGATTTACCATAAACAAGGGAAATAGCGTAGTACGGATCAATTGCATAATTTTACGGCTATGACATACTATTTCAAGAAGTAGTTGCTTCGAATCAAGAGGTCTGCAATTTCCAGCCCTTTGACCGCATGTTCCTTCTCTTCAGGGCTGATGTTTTCTCCAACTACATCCCCATTCCGGAGAACCGCAAAGCTTTTACCGGTTTTCAGAAGGTTCCGGCCGGAAGTAGAGGGGATAACCTCCTCTTCATCCACGCCCATGAGGTAGCTTACTGTCGGCATAATATCCGCCTCACCGCCTAGGGTATTGATTTCCTCTCCCGGCAGATCCTTTTGATAGATGAAGAAAGGAACGTGCTTATGGTTATCCAGCCACTCCTTTTCCTTGGACGCAGCAGCATTTACGTCCTTCTGGTAGTACTTATGAATTCCTTCATGGTCGCCATACATTACAATGACCGAGTTATCCAATAAACCGGCCGTTTTGAGATTTTCCATAAACAAACCCAATTGTGTATCTACATACCGGACACTCTGGAAATAGCCGCCGACGACAGACGAATCCAGATCCTTATCCAGGGTGAGCTCCCGGTACTTTTCCGGCAAATCAAAAGGTGCATGATTGGACAGTGTTACAATAAAACTGTAAAATGGCTGCTTCTGCTTGGAGAGAATCGGAATAATCTGGCGCAGGTAAGAGCCGTCGCTTAACCCCATGCCAATGGATTCGTCATGGGTAAAGGCCGTCGCATCGATGCAATCCATAAATCCGACGGAGCTAAGGGAAATCATCCAATTCCAGTAAGAACCTTTATCTGAGTGTATGGCCAGGGTTGAGTACCCGTTTTTCTCCATGAGCTTCGGCAGCGAGTTAGGGTAGCTATTGTAAGGGAACCGGAAAAAGGTACTGCCCTGACGAAGGGGGTAAATACCCGTATTGGCCATAAATTCCGCGTCAGAGGTGGTCCCCTGGTTTACTTGTTCGGAAATACCCGTAAACCTCAAACTGTTTTTTAACAGCTTGTTCAAGTTAGGTGTAAGTTCCTGGCCTGCAACCTTCCGATTGAGTACAAAATCTTCGAAGGATTCCAACTGTACAACAATAAGATTTTTCCCCTTCATCATTCCCTTATACTTGTTGTCCGGCAAGCCTTGCTCTTTTTTGGCGAACCAGGTCTCGATTTCTTCCTTTTGCTTTTTGTTTAAGGCCAATTTCCTGTTATCCTTTAAGAAAGAATAGGTGTTCAGTACGTGGTATCCGATGGGGGACAGGTTATAGGATGTAATATTCGCATCCAGCATACTGAAAATGGCCCGGTTATCCTTTTGTCCAAATACATTGACTTTGACAGGGATATAGCAAACAACGGACAGGGAAACCAGCAGAAAAACCAAAAAAAGCGGTAAGGAGCGTTGGGTACCCCTGTTCAGGTTTTTAAATTTGATAGCAACCATCACCAGCAGAATTAAATCTACAATAAAAACAAGGTCCACCAGGTGGATCATCGACAGGACACTCCCGGATAGATTATCCAGGTTGGTCGTCTGCTGCAGCAGATGGAAGGTGGTCATGGTGTTAAAGCCTCTATAATACCATAAATCAATCAAAAGCAGCGCGGATATGAAGGTATTAAAGGCGATGAGGGACCAAAGCCGCATTCTGCCTTTAAATAAGAAGGCAAAACACAGGAAAACACCCGCAAATCCCAGGTAAAAAGGCAGTTTAGGTACGGACATGAAAAAAGCCGACATAAAATAGGAAGTAGATACTGTTTTATCCAGCGTAAACCCTAAAAATACAATGCATTTTAAAACGATAGCGATAAAGGTGTATACCCAAATACGATCTTGCCAGATCCTGTTCATTAATTTTTTTAACATTCCTCACACTCCGAATTAGTCTATGATTTTTGCAAAATCAAATATCACTATATAATTAATTGTAGTATTTTGCAATACTTTGTCGGTAGTTTGTTATTGAAATGTTATGTAAATGGATAGGAAATTAACGAAGTATTAACAAAATATTAACAACATGTCCACAAACTTATCCACATTCTGTGGACAAGTTTGTAGTTTTTCAACGAAAAATGCGTTTACTTTCTTGGATTTATCCCTTAGAATAATAACGAGGCATAAGATATCCCCCACCTCTATAGGTGGCGGGTACCGATTAACTTTATAGGCTGCGAGCATATCTCCCGCCTCGTTGAAACAGTGTGTTGAAATTGCTCCGCAATTTCTTCCGTTGTTATAATAAAATAAGCAGTCTGAGGATAACCTAAAGAGTAGCAAAAACAAAAACTATTCCTGAATACACCTAAAAAAGGTATTCCATAGGTTTGGGAACACCGCGTGGTGCTCTATAGATGCAACGCTTTGATTCTGAATTTAACCAGTGGGCAAACGGTCCAAAAAAACGGATGTTTTACCCACTGCCTGCTATAAGGTACAAAATGCCGTAGCTGAACGGGCAGCCCGCAAAGAAGAATACCTGCATTTTATCATCCTCCTGTGGAAAGGAAGCTCCTATGAATATTCATATGCCTGAAGATGTGGAATATATTATTGAAACTTTGAATACATGCGGCCATGAGGCCTATATCGTAGGTGGCTGTGTCCGGGACAGTATCCTGGGAAGAAAACCGGGGGATTGGGACATCACCACCAGTGCCCGGCCGGAACAAGTTAAAAATTGTTTTAGCAAAACAATAGATACCGGACTGAAGCACGGTACGGTTACTGTTGTTCTGAATGGAGAGAATTTCGAAATCACTACCTTCAGAATTGAGGGGGAGTATGAAGATAACCGGCGTCCTTCTTCCGTCGAATTCACCTCGTCCCTTGAAGAAGATCTGAGCCGTCGGGATTTTACCTCCAATGCCATTGCCTATCATCCTCAAAAAGGGTATGTTGATCCTTTTAATGGAAGAAAGGACATTGATAAAAAATTGATCCGTGCAGTGGGAGATGCAGGGCAGCGATACCGGGAGGATGCCCTTCGTATGCTGCGGGCCATACGGTTTTCGGCACAGTTGAATTTTGAAATAGAAGCAGCTACCTTTGCAGCGATAAAGGAGAATGCCCATCTGATTCAGAGGATCAGCCAGGAAAGAATACGGGACGAGCTCACCAAGCTGCTGCTTTCGGATAATGTTTTCAAGTTTACGCTGTTATGGGAAGCGGGTTTATTGACACATATTCTGCCTGAGTTTGAGCCTTGTTTTACCACAACGCAGAAGAATCCGTGGCATGCATACAATGTAGCGGAGCATACACTGCACACGGTAGCAGGAATTGACAAAAACAAGGTGCTGCGGTGGACGATGCTGCTCCATGATATCGGGAAGCCGGTTACAAAAACGACGGATGAAAAAGGAATCGATCATTTCTACGGGCATCCGAAAAAAAGCGTTGCGATGTCGGAGAAAATACTGAAACGGCTGCGTTTTGACAATGATTCCATTCATAGGATTCTTCGGCTGGTGGAGCAGCATGACCGACAGATTGAAGCAGCCGCGAGGCCGGTGAGGAAAGCTGTAGCTGTTGTAGGGGAGGATCTGTTTCCGGATCTTCTGAAGGTAAAGGAAGCGGATAAACGGGGGCAAAACCCGAAAAAGCTGGAAAAGAGCCTCGCGGATATAAGGCGAATCGAAGAAATATACCGGGATGTCAAAGAAAGAGGCCAGTGTGTGAATATAAAAAACCTGGCTGTAAATGGAAACGATTTGATCGCCAGAGGTATAAAACCCGGAAAAGAGATGGGGCAGTTGCTGGAAAAGCTGTTTAAGCTGGTGCTGGATCGACCGGAAATGAATACAAGGGAAGCGCTGCTTGCTTATATCGACGGAAACTAGGCCTCTACCTTTCATACATTTTTACCACCGTTCCGTCAATGTAACTTTCGATAGACATAAAACATATTATGTAGCACCAGTATTGATTTGTATTGGTTGTACCAAATACAATGAAAGGAGTGCTACAGAATGTATCCAGATTATTATGATGATTATTATGAACGACAACCAGGTACCCAAGGGCCTTTTGGGCAACCCGGAGGACCCTTTGGTCAACCCGGGGGACCCTTCGGCCAGCCTGGGGGACCTTTTGGGCAACCTGGGGGGCCCTTCCCAGGTGTTGGTGCTGTACCTGGAGGCTTTGGACAGGAACCCCCGGGGCCACCCCCGCCTTATATACCGCAGATTAGCCCGGCACAGCTTTCCGGGGGACCTGCAGCCTTCGCCATTAATCCCGGAGCAATACGGCGATGCAGATTCCGGTTTGTTTATCTATGGTTAGTTAATGGACGGCAATTTTGGGCGTGGTTGACCTTTGTCGGACGGGATTCGGTGGCCGGCTTCCGGTGGAACGGTTTCCGGTGGGTTTTCTTTGGAATCGACTTGAATCGTATTATTTTCTTTGAGTGCTATTAGTGTTAGACGTGAAAAGATCGAAGATCTGAGTATGTTTCAGATCTTCTGTCTTTTTCACTAATTTTTTACTAAGAATGTATCGGATTGCCAACAAATGAAAAAATATAATGAAGATAAACGGGATTCCGGGAGATACTAATGGTATGAAAATTTTAATTACGGACTGTTAGTATTTTATCAGGGTTGGTAAATAAAATTAAGAGGTGCCAAGGGCAAATTTGAAGCACATAGGCTAAAACAAATAACATGGGACTTGTTAAGGAAGAATTGATGCTAAAATTTCACTATGGTCTATATAAATATAAAAGGAGTAAATAAAGCATCAGTAAATTCCTTAACGGTACTTGAGAGTCAGGGGAGAAACGTATGGCGGGAAAATGGGAAAAAACATATGGTTTTTTGTTTAAATCGGTATTGGTCGCTGTAAACCCGTTTAAAAGTGCAATCACGCAGCCGGAATGTATCATTCACCAGTTTATAAACTGGAGAGCCCTGGAGATACTTAAAAATGACAACTATGCCGATGCATTTGATTTTTTCAGTGATTATATTGTAGAGCTGAATAGAGGGGTGGTATGGGCAGACCAGGACATGAAAAGCTCCGGTCATTTCTATCATCCTCGTAAGGAAAGAGGGCTCTATGGCAATAATGATGCGCTATCTCTGGCAGTGGAATACTACAAAAAAGCTTTACAGTACTGGGAGGAAGGAAACATGGAAGAATCTCTCTTCTACCTGGGTGCCTGTGTACATCTGGTTCAGGATGTTGCCGTTCCGCAGCACGCCAATAACAGGCTGCTGGACGACCACAGAAAATATGAGCTGTTTGTAAGAAGAATCTATCGGTTTACCCCCGTTTTTTGGGTTAAGGATGGAGCCTACCATGTGGAAACCATAGAAGAAGCAGTACGGTGTAGTGCCAGAGTTTCCATGAAGGTATATGCAAGGCTGAAGCATATCGGGAGGGACAACAAACGGTTCTTTATTATGACCAAGTTCCTGCTTCCTATGGCGCAGCGGACAACTGCCGGCTGCTTCCTGAAATTTTATAGGGATATTGGTAAAAGAACGAAATATAATAATGGATAGACAGCTGCTATAAAAATAGTTTCAATTTATGAAGAAAAACGCAGTACATATAAATCCTGCCGCTCAGGCGGGATTTATATGTACTACCACATCGCTTACATTTTTACATTTCTTGATTTTTTCCTTTATATCTGCGGCGATGCTATGGCTTTCATTGACTGTCATTTCTCCATTAACGGATACTTTTACAATAATGATGAAATTTATACCGATAGGCTTTGCCGAGATGGAATCAATATGGTCTACGCCCCGGATGGAGTGTATGGTCTGCTCGATATCTTCCTTCAGCACCTTGTCAATGTTAGTATCCATCAGTACATAATAGGAGCTTCGAAAAATCCGCACTCCTGTAAAAGCGATCCATAAGGAAATTCCTATGCCCACGACGCCGTCAAACCAGTATATACCCAAGCTGCCCAGCAGAATACCCAGCAGGGTGGAGGAAGTGACAAACACATCGTTCCGGTGATCTTCGGCATTGGCCAGGATAAGAAGATTATTTTCACGCTTCCCGGCCTTGCGTGTATATATAAATAGACAAAACTTCAGCAGAATGGTTAAAACGGCGATCCCTACCAGCCACCAGGAAAAAACAAGGGCCTCCCTGTTAAGTATGGAATCCAGGGAGTTTCGAAAAATTTTATAGGCAACCAGTAAAAGGGAGAAGCTGATAACCATTGAAAATATATATTCCGCTTTACCGTGGCCGTAAGGGTGGTCTACATCCCCCGGCTTGCTTGAAATTTTGTTCCCCACAAAGGTCATAGCAGAAGCAAATACATCCCCTGCACTGTTGAAACCGTCGGCAATCATAGCTTGACTTCGGCTGATAAAGCCGACGGTAAGTTTTGCAGCAAGCAAAAATACATTAGCGGCCATCCCCATAAGGGCAACTCTTTTCGTTAGCTGATATCTGTCCATGGTACCCACCTTATTGATCAATTGCGAAGAGATTCAGAAATTGCAGGTTGAAAATTCCTTCCTTGCTTCGCCTTCTACTCATAGTATGTATAATACCCTTAAAGGAAAGCTGTTACACAAAAATTATTGCAGCCTCCAGTGATTGTGGTATAAAATAGAAAAAATTTGATTTTGTTAAAACTAAAAGTCCTTTCCATGCATCTAATACATTGATGGGAGGTCGAGAGATGAAGGAGCTGCTTGTCAGAAAAGCCAAAAAAGGTGATCGGGAAAGCTTCGGACAGTTGATAATGGAGCTTAAGGACCAAGCCTACCGGATGGCTTTCTGTTACCTCAGGAACGAGGAAGATAGCATGGACGCGGTTTGTGATGCGGTAGAGAAAGCTTTTAAAAATATTGGGAAGCTGCGGGAAAACCAATACTTTACCACCTGGTTTATGAGCATTGTAATCAACCAGTGCAAACAGGAAATACGAAAAAGAAAACCGATGGTATCTCATAGTGAAGTGATTTTAGAAAACTTTATAGAGCTTCAAGGAAGCGATGAAATAAAAATGGATTTGGATCGGTATCTCAGGCAATTGCCGGAATTGGACCGGCTGCTGATCTACATGAAATATTATATGGGATACACCATGGAGGAAATCGCCGGGATTACAGAGCTTGCCTGTGGTACGGTAAAAACCAGAATCTATGGAAATTTGAAAAGGTTGCGTGACCAACTGGAAGCAGAGGAGGTATAACCAAGCATGGAGGATAAAAACAAAAACGAGGAGCTGGACCTGGATAATCTTATGAAATCCTTGCCAAAGGGTGAGGTTGGCGTTCCTTTAGAACTGGAGCAGAGACTAAACTGTACACTCAATAACTTAAAACGGAAAAGGAGTATTTCCCGATGGCTTGTGTCTGTCTGTGCAGCCGTATGTGTCTTCTTTATAGTAGGAGTGAAATGGAATCCTGCTTTTGCGTCCTATGCAGCCAGTGTACCGGTTCTAAAACCAGCGGTAGAATGGATTCGAGGCGACAAGGGGATTGCAAATGCCCGAAAGCATGAGAGTAACCAGGTAAAAGGAATGATCATCGAGGAAAACGGATATAAGATATCGCTGGAAGACATTTTCTTCGATGAGGATCGTGTCCGGATAGCGGCGAGCTTAATTGGAGAAGAAACCGGAACCTCTTCAGAGGAAAAGGCAAAGGAGGATACTGCTGGACATATATCCATCCGGTTTCTGGATTTTGAAGACCCGGGAGCTGTATCCGTCTGGCACAGCAGTGAAAAGGAGAGTAGTTTCACGTACGAAATAGAAAAGAGCTTTAAAAAAGGAGAAGTAACGGAGTTTCTGGGTAAAAATCAGTTGTACTTGAACCTTGCAGTAGAAATTAATAAAGGAAAGGAAAAGATATACACCTTTGAAAACATAAAGCTTCCTTATAGTCTTCAGAATTTTAACTACTCAAAGTTATATAATCAGAACCTAAAGACTGCTTTTGAGAAAGGAAGCGTAAATATTAGCCATGTAAGCGTCAGTCCAACCCGAATGCGGGTAGACGTGCAAGCAGAGATGGAAAAGGGCTATGAGTTTGCGGGTTTCGAAAATGCCCGTCTGGAGGATGAAAAAGGAAATGTATATAAGCCGGAGGGGCTTGTTAGTATGCAAAGGGATGAGAAAAGCCGGAGTCTGTACTTTGTACCCTCCATTTACTTTGAAAAAATGCCGCAAAAGCTGCTTTTCTGCTTTGATGGTGTTCGGATTGCCAGTATGGAGGGAAAGACTTTCACCCTGAAGCTGGATGACAAATACCCAAAAACAGTTCAATATATGGGACAGGATATTATCGTAGAGAAAATAGAATTGCAGGAAAATGAAAAACTAGCCATAACGTATGTGATGCCGGACCCAAAAGTACTTTCTATAAACAATATGCGCCTTGAAGACTATCAGGGAGTCACCAGTTGGGAATGGCGGGATTATACGGAGGCAGATCCTACGGCTGTAAAAAGATTTAGGTCCTGGTTTGAGTGTGGTAGGCGGGAAGAATATGGAATAGAGCTTGGATATCCAGGCTACTTTATCCCTGCGGGTAGCAAATTGGAATTAAATACCAAATAACGTGAAGTGTTAACAATTTTGTAACAATTTATTATTAATTCCTTCAAAATTAATTCACAAAATTTGTTTACAATATAAACTGTAAGGAAAAGAATAAATGGAACAAAAGCTTAAGGAGGTATTTGTAATGAGCAGATTTTACGGATTTGACGAAAATGAATTTAATCATGCAGAATCGGAAAACAACAGTATAATAAATGTAACGAAATATGAGGTTATGGAGCACGTACCGGAGGAAAAACCGAAAAAGAAGTCGAAATTTAAAGCCTACATAGCGCTGATTTTAGCTACTTCCGTTATAACCAGCGGCGCGGTGGGGGGAACCCTGTACTATAAGTTCTCGGGAGACTTGAAAAAAATAGCTTCTACCCAGGGGGTATCTACAGGAAGCAGCATTCCGGGAATATCAAAGACATCCTTTATAAAGGATGGAGGAGTTACGGATATTGTGAAGAAGGTAGGTCCTTCCGTCGTAGGGATTCGAGTTACCAATACCGCCCAGAGAGGGTATTATGGACAGCAGCTGGGGGAAAGTGCTTCGGAGGGCTCGGGGGTGATCATTAGTAAGGACGGTTACATCATGACCAACTACCATGTGGTACAGGCAGGAGATCCGAAAAACGGCGGAGACAAAAATGCCACCATTGAAGTTTTTCTCCCGGATAAAAGACAGGCCAAGGCAAAATTCATCGGTGGCGACCAAAAAAATGACCTGGCTGTTATAAAGGTGGAGTTAAGCGATCTACCGGTGGCTGAACTGGGAGATTCTACAAAACTGGAAGCGGGAGAGCTGGCAGTGGCCATAGGAAATCCGCTGGGCATGGACTTCTTCGGAAGTGTTACGGTAGGAGTAATTAGCGCCGTAGACCGAACCATGGAAGTAGAGGATAAAGTCATGAAACTGATTCAGACCGATGCTGCCATCAACCCTGGAAACAGCGGCGGCGCACTGGTAAACTCGCAAGGGCAGGTTATCGGTATCAACACCGTTAAGATTACACAATCCGGTATAGAAGGTTTGGGATTTGCCATTCCGATGAATGAAGTAAAACCCATCGTAGATCAGCTCATGATGTTCGGATATGTAAAAGGAAGACCGCTGATCGGTGTTTCCGGCAGGGATATTACCCAAATCATGGCGAGAACCTATGAAGTGCCGGAAGGTATCTATGTAGAGGAAGTCACACCCCTAAGCGGCGCAGCCAAGGCTGGGATAAAAAAAGGTGATATTTTAACTACTGTCGCCGGCAAGGAAGTCAAGACAATGAAGGAACTGGAGGCCGTGAAGAAGAACTATAAAGCAGGGGACACCGTAGATGTAGTCGTATTCAGGGATGGACAGACAAAGACCCTGAGCCTGACCTTCTCAGAGGAAAAATAAAACAAATCATAAATTAAACTATACAATTTAGGATGGAACTTCGCTGACTCGACGTTCGCATAGCCCCAAAAGCTTTGGCTATACGAACGTCGAATCAGCAGTTACCAGTCCTATTATATATAAGGAGCTTCGGCTCCTTTTTTGCGTCTCGGTAACTATATACCGTATCTAACTAGAGCTTTTAAAGGACTCTTTAAAAAATTATACATTCCCGATTGTTGAAGCCGGAGAGCCTATAGGATAGAATTCTATTGTTAGTTTTTTAACAAAAAAATTTGGATACCACTGTATACAAAGTACAATTTAAAATCGTAAAAGAACTGTAAATACTGGATTTAATGATCGGGAGGTTCGATATGACAAACAGCTGTCAATTGGAAAAGGTGAATGAAATCGTCGACAGGCATCAGAGAAAAAAGTCAGCACTGATTGCTGTGCTGCAGGAAGTGCAGAAGGAATACAGGTACCTTCCGGAGGAGGTGCTCCACTATGTAGCATCTGCAATGGAAATAACTCCGGCAAAGGTTTATAGTGTGGCTACGTTTTATGAAAATTTCTCTTTGGAGCCAAAGGGGAAATTTGTAATTAAAATTTGTGATGGAACCGCTTGTCACGTTAAGAAATCCATACCGGTTTTAAATGCATTGCGAAACGAGCTGGGACTTAGCGAAAGCAAGCATACTACCGATGATTTGATGTTTACCGTTGAAACGGTTTCCTGCCTCGGAGCCTGCGGACTGGCACCGGTGATCACTGTGAATGACAAGGTGTATGCGAAGATGACACCGGAATCGGCAAAAGAGCTCTTGAAGAGCATTCGGGAGGAGGCACAATCATGTTGAAAACAATCCGGCAGTTGGAGGAAGCCTCCGCTCAGTACGCAAAAGCCCTCAGCAAACAAACGGCAAAGGTGCTTGTCTGCGCAGGCACAGGCTGTGTAGCGGGAGGAGCCCTGGAAATATACAGCGCGATACGTCAGAAGGTGGAAGAACAGGGGCTTTTAATTGAAGTGGAACTTGAACAGGAAAAAGAGGGGATCGGCGTCAAAAAAAGCGGCTGCCACGGTTTTTGCGAAATGGGGCCCCTGGTGAGAATCGAACCCTTTAATTATCTCTATATAAGAGTTCGGCTGGAAGATTGCGAGGACATCGTAAATCTGACACTGAAAGAGGGAAAGCCTGTTGAAAGGCTTATGTACCAGTTGGAAGGCAAGGTTTATCCAACACAGGAGGAAATCCCTTTTTATAGAAAGCAGACACGAATGGTTCTGGAAAACTGCGGTCAAATGGATGCCGAATCCATTAAGGAATATATCGCAAAAGGCGGCTATCAGGCACTGAAGAAATGTCTGACCGAGTTTTCACCCGATGAAATCTGTAAAATCATCTCCGACTCGAATCTCCGTGGCCGTGGGGGCGGTGGATACCCGGCAGGCCGAAAGTGGTCCCAGGTGCTGGCACAAAAGAGTGAAATCAAGTATGTGGTATGTAACGGGGATGAAGGAGATCCGGGAGCTTTCATGGATCGAAGCATCATGGAAGGAGATCCCCACCGAATGATTGAAGGCATGATTATCGCGGGTTTTGCTACAAAGGCTACCGAGGGCTACATCTATGTGAGGGCGGAATATCCACTGGCGGTGGAACGTTTGAAAATCGCCATCGACCGGGCCCGGGAGTACGGAATTCTGGGCAATAACATTCTGGGGACAGGCTTTAGCTTTGATCTGCATGTAAATCAGGGAGCAGGAGCCTTCGTATGCGGTGAGGGCAGTGCCCTGACGGCTTCTATTGAAGGAGAAAGAGGAATGCCGAGGGTCAAGCCGCCGAGAACGGTGGAACAGGGACTCTGGGCAAAGCCGACAGTGCTCAACAATGTTGAAACCTTTGCCAATGTGCCGCAGATCCTGCTCAATGGCAGTGACTGGTACAAATCCATCGGACCGGAAAAGAGCCCTGGGACAAAGGCTTTTGCCATCACAGGCAACGTAAATAACACGGGATTAATTGAAGTGCCTATGGGAACTACTTTACGGGAAGTTCTTTATGATATCGGCGGAGGCATTAAAGACGGTAAGAAATTTAAAGCCGTACAGATCGGAGGACCTTCCGGCGGATGTCTTACAGAAGAGCACATGGAGCTGCCCCTAGATTTTGACTCCTTGAAAAAGGTAGGAGCCATGATCGGGTCCGGTGGTTTGGTTGTAATGGATGAGGACACCTGCATGGTGGAAGTGGCAAGGTTCTTTATGAACTTTACGCAAAATGAGTCCTGCGGCAAATGTGTTCCCTGTAGGGAAGGAACCAAAAGAATGCTGCAGATTCTCGAAAGAATCGTATCCGGAAAAGGTAGGATGGAAGATTTGGATATGCTTCAGGACCTGGCGGATACCATCAGTAAAACGGCGCTCTGCGGACTGGGTAAAACAGCCGCCAGCCCTGTTATCAGCACGATGAAATACTTTAAGGATGAATATCTGGCTCATGTTGTAGAGAAAAAATGTCCCACAAAGACCTGTAAGGCATTGAATTCCATTGTGATCGAGAAATCCTTGTGCAAAGGATGCAGCAAGTGCGCCAGGGTTTGTCCTGTAAACGCCATCTCGGGGAAAGTCAAGGAGCCTTTTACCATTGACCAGAATAAATGCATCAAGTGCGGAGCATGCCTGGAGTCCTGTCCGTTCGCTGCAATAAAGGAGGTATAAACCATGGGAACCATGTTAATCGATGGACAAAGAATAGAATTTTCCGATGAAAAAAACCTGCTGCAGGTGATTCGCAAAGCCGGTATTGAAATGCCTACCTTCTGCTATCATTCGGAGCTCAGCATCTATGGAGCCTGTAGAATGTGCGTGGTAGAAGACAAATGGGGTGGAATCGAAGCTTCCTGTTCAACGCCTCCAAAAGAAGGTATGGAAGTGCATACAAATACGCCGAAGCTGCAGAAGCACAGAAAAATGATTTTGGAGCTGTTGTTGGCCAACCATGACAGGGACTGCACTACCTGTGAAAAGAATGGAAAGTGCAAGCTTCAGGAGCTGGCCATCCGGTTTGGTATAAAGAATGTACGGTTTAAAAATGATACCGGAGAGCTGCCCCTTGATGAAAGCAGTGCTTCCATTGTGAGAAATCCCAACAAGTGCATCATGTGCGGAGACTGTGTAAGAATGTGTGATGAGGTCCAGGGGGTAGGAGTTCTGGGCTTTGCCCACCGGGGATCGAAAATACAGGTCACCCCTGCTTTTAATAAGAATCTTTGCGATGTGGAATGTGTAAATTGCGGTCAGTGCACTACGGTATGTCCAACAGGGGCACTGGTAGTAAAAAATGAAACCGAAAAGGTCTGGAAGGTGCTGCACAACAGCAAAAAGCGGGTTGTTGCCCAGATTGCTCCGGCTGTCAGGGTAGCCATAGGGGAAGAGTTCGGCTTGCCGGCCGGCGAAATTACCATGGGAAAAGTAGTAGCTGCACTGCGAAAGCTGGGCTTTGATGAAATCTATGATACGGCGTTGGCTGCTGATGTAACGGTGATGGAGGAAAGCAAGGAATTCCTTGAACGGTTTGAAAAAAACGAGAACCTGCCGCTGTTTACTTCCTGCTGTCCCGGTTGGGTGACCTTTGCAGAGAAAAAATTCCCGGATCTGGTAGAAAATATTTCTACATGCCGTTCCCCACAACAGATATTTGGTGCTATAATAAAAGAGCATTTTAAAAAAATTGATATAAAAGATAATAGAGAGACAGTCATGGTTTCTGTAATGCCCTGTACCGCTAAAAAGTATGAAGCGGCAAGACCGGAATACGAAGCGGATGGCAAACGGGATGTGGATATGGTCATTACCACCCAGGAACTGGCCATGATGATAAAGGAAGCAGGAATTCTGTTCAATGAGCTTGAGCAGGAAGCACCCGATATGCCTTTCGGATTGGCCAGCGGTGCCGGTGTCATCTTCGGTGTAACAGGAGGCGTTGCGGAAGCTGTGCTGAGAAGGTTCTATTCCGAAAAAACTGCAAGTACATTAAAAGAGCTGGAGTTTATAGGTGTTAGGGGCATGCAGGGCATAAAGGAAGCCTCTGTGGAAATCGATGGCACCCATATCCGGATTGCTGTAGTTCACGGCTTGAAAAATGTTGAGCAGCTGCTCAAAGCCATCCAAAAAGGGGAGAAGACCTATCATTTTATTGAAGTGATGGCCTGTCCCGGAGGATGTATCGGCGGTGCCGGCCAGCCCATACCGTATTCTACAGCGGCAAAAACACACCGGGCCAAAGGGATCTATAAAGTTGACAGAGCGTCGCAGATTAAAAGGTCGGAGGAAAATCCGATGATTATGGCGCTGTACAACGGGGTGTTGAAAGGAAAACATTATTTGCTCCATAATCCTAATTCTCACAGCGCAAAGTAAAGCTGTAAAAGGGGGAGTCATATGCTTACGATTCATGTATGCATAGGAAGTGCATGCCATGTAAAAGGGGCTTACAACGTCATCAACAAGCTGCAGGACCTGATTGAGGAAAGAAAGCTGGGAGAAAGGGTTACCGTTAAAGCGGCACTGTGCCTGGGCGAGTGTACAGAGGCTGTTTCTGTCAGAATCGATGAAGAAGAAGTGCTGCAGGTGGCGGAGAAAAACCTTGTCGGCTTCTTTAATGAGCATGTTATGAGCAAATTGGGTTAGTAAAAGAATAATTTCCACTATCATTTTGCTGCACCTTAAAGGGGGAATAACGCATGCTGTACTGCAAGTACTGTGACTACTACAGGATATTGTCAGTACATCCGGGCTCGGACAGAATGAAAGCCTCTATCTGCGAATATACAAATTGTATTTTCTATAGAGAAGTTGAAGAATTAGACATGGAATACCCATGCAATTTAACAGAAAACAAGCGCAAGCTGCCAAAAGACATTTGCGGTAAAATAACGGCATAAGACATTGTAATTTAGTAAAACAGCCTTTAAGTGGATCCACTTAAAGGCTGTTTTTTGTTCCGGTGGAATGAAAACAAAGGACGTGCTAAAATTCTGTATTTAATGGAAGAAATCAAACGTTTTTAAAGTGTATTCGGCTGTGAGGTGTACAGACGTGCTTAAATGGCGGTTGTAAGAGAGGCGCATGTGTATTATAATGTATACAGAATACAATATACAGAATATTTAGTACAAATACTTGTTTAGGCCGACCTTCAGGTTGGTATATAGAATATATAAGGCAAGCGGAAGGGGATTTTCATATGGAAACAAAGTTTAATGCGGGAAAATGGACGAGAGAAATTGACGTGAAAGATTTTATACAGAAAAACTATACACCTTACGATGGTAACGAAAGCTTTCTTGCAAATCCGAGCGAGAGAACGGAAAAGCTCTGGAACAAGGTGAAAGCATTGATGCGGCAAGAGAGAGAAAGAGGTGGAGTTTACGACATCGATGAAAAAACAATATCAACCATAACTTCACATAAAGCCGGTTATATCGATAATGAACTGGAAACTATCGTAGGACTTCAGACGGATGCTCCTTTAAAAAGGGCTATCATGCCTTTCGGTGGAATTCGTATGGTTCGTACCTCTCTGGGAGCTTACGGCAAAACCATCGATCCTGTAGTGGATAATGTGTTCAAGTACAGGAAGACACACAATGACGGCGTATTCGATGTCTATACCGAAGACATGAAGAAGGCAAGGCACACCGGCGTAATCACAGGTCTTCCCGATGCATATGGCAGAGGAAGAATCATCGGTGATTACAGAAGAATTGCTCTCTACGGTGTTGATTACCTGATTGAGAAAAAGAAGCAGGCAAAAGCAAACTACGTCTTTGATTTTATGGATCAGGATGTAATGCGCCAGAGAGAAGAGATTAGTGAACAGATCCGGTCCCTGCAGGAATTGAAGGCCATGGCCGCAAGCTATGGATTTGATATCAGCAGACCGGCCCAGGACACAAAAGAAGCCATTCAATGGCTATACTTCGGATATCTGGCAGCTGTGAAGGAACAGAACGGTGCAGCCATGAGTATCGGAAGAATCTCCACCTTCCTTGACATCTATGCTGACAGGGACCTGAAAGAAGGCGTATATACGGAAGAACAGATTCAGGAAATGGTAGACCATTTTGTAATGAAGCTGCGTATGGTGCGATTCCTCAGAACACCGGATTATGATGAACTCTTCTCCGGAGACCCTACATGGATTACCGAATCCATCGGCGGCGTCGGACAGGATGGAAGACATATGGTTACCAAGATGAGCTATCGATTCCTTCATACCCTTACAAACCTGGGACCTGCACCCGAACCCAACATGACAGTGCTTTGGTCACAAAGGCTTCCGGAGAACTTCAAGAGGTTCTGTGCGAAAATGTCGGAAGAGACCTCTGCGATCCAGTATGAAAATGACGATATTATGAGGGAAAAGTTTGGCGATGATTATGGAATTGCCTGCTGCGTATCCGCTATGAGAATCGGGAAGCAGATGCAGTTCTTCGGAGCAAGGGCGAACCTTGCAAAGGCATTGCTGTACGCCATCAATGGAGGAAAGGACGAAAGATACAACGAACAGGTTGCACCTCCGTTTGCACCCATAACCAGTGAATACCTTGACTACGATGAGGTTATGGAGAAATTTAATGCAACGATGGATTGGCTGGCAAACCTCTACATTAATACATTGAATATCATCCACTACATGCATGATAAATATTGCTATGAAAGAATTGAAATGGCGCTGCATGATGAGGAAATCCTCAGGACCATGGCTTGCGGTATTGCGGGTCTTTCGGTAGCGGTGGACTCTTTGTCAGCCATCAAGTATGCAAAGGTAAAGCCCATAAGAAACGCCGACGGATTGGTTGTCGACTATGAAATTGAGGGAGATTATCCGAAGTTTGGAAACAATGATTCCGCTGTTGACGAAATCGCTGTAGATCTTGTGAAGAACTTCATGGCGAAGCTGAGCAAGCACAAGACTTACAGGAACAGTAAAACTACCATGTCCATACTGACCATTACCTCCAATGTGGTATACGGTAAAAAGACAGGTAACACACCGGACGGAAGAAAAGCCGGCGTTCCTTTTGCACCGGGTGCAAATCCGATGCATGGAAGAGATACCAATGGCTGCATTGCTTCCATGGCTTCAGTAGCAAAGCTTCCTTATGACTACAGTGAAGATGGAATCTCCTATACCTTCTCTATCGTGCCCGATGCCCTCGGTAAAAGTGAAGAAGACCGGTACAGGAATCTGGTAGCCATCATGGACGGTTATTTTGCCAGTGAAGGACACCATATCAATGTAAACGTATTGCAGAAGGAAACATTGATGGATGCCATGGATCACCCGGAGAAATATCCGCAGCTGACCATCCGGGTTTCGGGATATGCGGTAAACTTTATCAAGCTGACAAGGGAACAACAGCTGGATGTTATCAGCAGAACCTTCCACAGCAGGATGTAAGGGATCAGGATGGAGGATATGGGCGGGTTTAGAACCCGCCCCTACGGGAGCATCCTGTGGTTCCCTGTAGGGGTGGGTTCCAAACCCACCCGGTTCCAAACCTGCCCGTGTGGCCTTTGGTAGAATATTCAGTTGTAATACAGTTCAATGTAAAGTAAAATAAATATGTTTGTGTCAGGTGCCTCGAAGTCTTTTAGACAGAGGGGCACCGGTAAAATTAGCGGGGAGTGGTATTTATGTTAACCGGATATGTTCATTCCATCGAAACCTGTGGTACTGTAGACGGACCTGGGATCCGGTATGTTGCCTTTTTTCAAGGATGTCCATTGCGGTGCAAATTCTGCCATAACCCGGATACATGGAAAAAGTATGAAGGAAAGCAGTATACCGTTGATGCACTGCTGCAGGATATATTAAAATACAGGAACTTTATAAAAAACGGCGGTGTTACACTTTCAGGGGGAGAACCTCTGCTGCAGGCGGAGTTTGCAGCTGAACTGCTCAGACGCTGCAAGGAGGAAGGAATCCATACTGCTGTCGATACATCGGGAGCCATTCCGCTGAAAGCCTGTAAGGAGGCTGTGGACGCAGCGGATCTAATCCTGCTGGATATCAAGTCCATTGACAGCATAAAGTGTAAAGAGCTGACAGGTATGGGCAATGATAACGCACTGGAACTGCTGGATTACCTGGAATCAGCTAAAAAGCCTGTATGGATACGGCATGTGGTAGTGCCGGGGATTACGGAGAATTATGAGGACATCGAAGCAATGGCCCGGTATCTTTCGAAATTCACTGTAGTGGAGCGGGTAGAGATACTGCCTTTCCACAAAATGGGCGAATTCAAGTGGAAGGAATTAGGCTTGGAGTACACATTGTACGATACGCCCACACCGGAAAAGGATTCCATCCGGAAGATAAAAGAGATTTTAAAAGGCTATGGGCTAAATGTGATTTAATACTATAGCATATGCAGGCTCGTTAAAAGGGTTGGGATAGATGGAGGTTGACATTGTGAGTAATTACTTGACGTCAGAGCAAATAACGGAATATACCATGGAGACAGGGAACAAAAAAGCCAATAGTCCGTTTCTAAAGAGCTTTCTCCTGGCGTTTATGGGTGGTATGTTTATTGCTTTGGCTTCCATAGGAAGTTTAATCGCCACCAGTACCATCGATAATTTCAGTGTGGCATCCCTGATCGCAGGGGTGGTTTTTGCAACGGGGCTGATGATGGTAGTGATTGCCGGGGGTGACCTCTTTACCGGAAATGTTTTGATTATTGTAGCAGTGCTGCGCAGGCAGGTTTCCGTGTTGAAAATGCTTGGGAACCTGATCGTTGTTTTTTTGGGAAATCTGGCAGGAGGAATCTTCGTTGTTCTGCTGGTACAGTATTCCGGGATGCTGGTAAACGGAAAAGGAATGATATTGCAAAAGCTATTGACGAAAGGGGCTCATAAGCTGGAGTATCCTTTTATGCAGGCGTTTCTGCTGGGAATCCTTTGCAATCTTCTGGTAAGCCTGGCGGTATGGATGATGTATTCTGCCAAGGATACAGGGGGAAAGGTGCTTGCCTGCTTCTTTCCGATTATGCTATTTATACTCAGCGGATATGAGCATATCGTAGCCAACATGTACTATATACCGGCAGCGATTCTGGCTGCGGGTAATTCGGAATATGTCAAACTTTCCGGTGTGAGTATGGAAGTTTTGGCTCATTTGAAAATGTCGCAGATACCCCATAACTTTATTCCTGTTTTACTGGGTAATTTGGTAGGCGGGCTGATTATTGGCACTGCCTACGCCATAATCCATCGTAAGCCATCGGCTTGTATAGGAGAACAGACAGCAGAAGTAAAGAGCGGTGCGAAAGCGTGATGGAAATCGGTGCGGGTTCACGGTAGATGGGAATCGGCACCGATTTTTTAAGGGTTAGAAGGCTTGCTGTTTTTAGTTTATTTGAATTTCCTGCCGGGGTTTGCAAAAGGGCTTCTATTTGCCGATTCCAGAGGGGGCTCAGGAGCGATAGCCCCGGCGAAGGAGACATAGGAAAAAATAGGGACGATAGCCTTTTGTTCATAAAACCGTATCTATATACAGTGAACCTGCATCCTGTAGGAAATAAACCATATCTATTACGTTGACAGTAAAATAAGGATCGTACTATAATTAAATTGTTAATTGTTTAACAAATGGATTTATGCAGCAGTATTATGGAGGAATATGTATGGTTGAGGTGTATATATGTGTTGGCAGTTCATGTCATCTTCGGGGTTCCTATCATATTATTAAAACATTTCAGGATTTAGTTAAGAAGCACCATTTGGAAGACCAGGTGGAACTGAAGGCATCCTTTTGTCTGGGGAACTGTACCCAGGGTGTCTCGGTTAAAATCGGAGATGTGTACTTGGGAGGCTTCACTCCGGCCAACGCAGAAGAGAAGTTTAATGAATACATTTTAAAGAGCGTTAGTAGTTCCTAGCTCCTGGTTCTTGATTTATGTATGTACCGACACGGCCAGGAACTAAGAACCAGGAACAAGGAACTATTTTTAATCACTAAGGGGGAGAAGGAATGAGTACCATACAGTTTAAGGAGGCAAATTGTAAGAATTGCTACAAGTGTATTCGCAGCTGCCCTGTGAAAGCCATTGAATTTAAGGATGAGCAGGCAAGGATCATCGAAGGAAGCTGCATGTTTTGTGGCCGGTGTCTGATTGTATGTCCCCAGAATGCGAAAAGCGTAAAAAATGATATTGATAAAGTAAAGAATTATATAGATAGAAATGAGAAGGTTTATGTGAGTCTTGCCCCTTCTTTTGTTTCCGCCTTTCCGGTTTCGGACAGCAGAAAAATCTTTGCCGTATTGAAAAAGCTGGGCTTTACGCATGTAGAGGAAACCGCCATTGGAGCTTCCCAGGTTTCAAGGGAATATGAGAAACTGATGAAAAAGAAGCAGATGACCAACATCATTACAACGGCCTGTCCATCCACGGCTTTCCTGGTGCAGAAATACTACCCGGAACTGGTGGACCAGTTGGCCCCTGTAGTTTCTCCCATGATTGCCCACGCGAAAATGATGCGGGAAATGTACGGATCACGTATACGGGTGGTGTTTATCGGCCCCTGTATTGCCAAAAAGGAAGAATGCAAAGACCTGCAGAACCATGGCATAGTGGACGCGGTGATCACTTTTGAAGAGCTGGAGAAATGGATGGAGATGGAGGGGATTACCTTTGAACTTGAAGATGAAACGGAAATCAAGGGTATCAAAAACCCTACGGCAAGGTTTTATCCTGCACCTGGAGGGATTATCAGAACCATTGGAAATGACGGCAGGAGAAATTATAAGTGCGTAAGCGTAGATGGGGTTGACCGCTGCATGGAGATATTGGATTCCATTCAAAGCGGCGAGGTATCCAACTACTTTATTGAGATGAATACCTGTTCGGGAGGGTGCCTTGGAGGACCTTGCATCAAACCCTTAAAGGGAGGGATTTTAAAATCCAGAGACCGGCTGGTCAACTACGTCAAAAAGCATTCCAAAGAGACGGTGGCGGGTATGGTTGAGGATGTAAGCGTAAACTTAAACAAAAAGTATATGGATACATCCACCAAGATGGATATGCCCAGCGAAGAGACCCTACAGGCGATTCTATGCAAAATCGGTAAATTTACAAAGGATAAGGAACTGAACTGCGGAGCCTGCGGATATACCTCCTGTCGTGAGAAGGCCATTGCCGTATACAACAACAAGGCAGAGCTGCACATGTGTTTACCCTATATGAGAGAGCGGGCGGAATCCATTTCCAACATTATTATCCATTCCACCCCCAATGCCATATTTGCCTTGAACCAGGATTTGCGCATACAGGAGTTGAACCTGTCCGCCCAGACCACTTTCGGACTTACCAAGGAGGATGTCATCGGAAAGCACATTTATGATGTGTTGGAATGTGATGATTTTGACCAGGTGAAAGAAACGGGAGAGAATATCCTGGACAAGAAATTTTACTATGAGAAATATGATATTACTGTCGAACAATCCGTTTTACATGTAAAGGAGCAGCAAATCATTATTGCGGTTATCAAGGACATTACAAAACAGGAAAAGTATGACCAGCAATTATTCAAGGTAAAACAGGAGACAGTTGAAATTGCACAGAAGGTCATTGAAAAGCAAATGCGGGTTGCACAGGAAATCGCGAGCCTTCTGGGCGAAACAACAGCCGAAACAAAGGTGGCACTTACAAGGCTAAAGAAGTCAATATTGGAAGAAGCGTGAATAGAGGAATGGAGAATTGAGAATTGAAAATGGAGAATGAAAGGCATAAGCTGCAGTTCCGAGCTTTAACGTAAGGAATTCTCAATTTTCCATTCTCCATTTTCAATTCTTTACGGGGGTGAATGCGGTTGGAGCTTTACATTGATGTGGATTATGAAAGTTTGAATAAATACGGGGAAGAGCTTTGCGGGGATAAGGTGGAAGTCCTCAGGAACAATGAGTCGGTGATCGTTGTTCTGTCGGATGGATTGGGCAGCGGTGTAAAGGCCAATATTCTGGCAACGATGACGATAAAAATCATTGGAACTCTGATGATGAATGGCGCGCCCATCGAAGAAGCCGTTGAAACCATTGCAAGTACACTGCCGGTTTGCAGCGAAAGAGGTCTTGCCTATTCTACCTTTACCATATTGCAGGTTTTTGAATCGGGAGAGGCGTACCTGGTGGAGTTTGATAATCCTTCTGCGTTTTTCATGCGGAGGGGGAGGTATATTGATATTGAAAGAACCTCCAGGGAAATCGGCGGAAAGCTCATTAAGGAAAGCCGGTTCCGGGTTCAGCCTGAGGACATGTTTGTCATGGTCAGTGACGGAGTGGTGCATGCGGGAATCAACAAAACCTTGAATCTCGGCTGGCAATGGGAGAATGTGAAGGAATACATCCAGCGGACCTACAAGAGCGATTTGTCGGCGCGGGGCATTGCCAAGCTGCTGATGTCGGTATGCGACAACCTGTACATGCAGAAGCCGGGGGATGACACTACAGTGGTAGCGGTGAAAACCCGGAGGCATGTTCATGCGGATGTTATGGTGGGCCCTCCTGTAGATGCCGGGGATGATGCGCGGGTCGTGGATAAGTTCATCCATGGAGAAGGAAAAAAGGTCGTCTGTGGAGGAACGACGTCACAAATTGTAAGCAGGGAGCTGGGAAGGGACATTATTGCGAATTTTAATTATTTTAACCCGTCAGTACCGCCAACGGCAGAGATTGAAGGCATTGACCTCACGACCGAAGGCGTTCTTACCATCGGAAAGTCTTTGGAATATATAAAGAAATGTATGGCTTCCGACAGTACCATGCAGGACTTTCTGGTGCTTAAAAAGCAGGATGGAGCTTCAAGGCTTGCCAAGGTACTCATGGAGGATTGCACATCCATCCATTTTTATGTGGGAAGAGCCATGAATCCCGCTCACCAAAACCCGGATTTTCCTCTGGACTTGAGTATAAAGCTAAATCTTGTAGAAGAAATGTCCAAATGCCTGAAGAATATGGGCAAGCGAGTGGTAGTGGAATATTACTAATTGAAAATTGAGAATGGAAAATTGAAAATTACAAGGAATGAACGGCTGCATAAGCGAAAGTAGAATAATCTCCGCCAATCATTTTCCATTTTCAATTCTCAATTCTCAATTACTTACGGGGGTGTTTTTCGTGGGCATGAGAACCATTGTGCTAAAACTTCATAATCCCAGCAAGCGCAAACAGCAGATTATGGATGAAGCCATGATGAATTACTCACGAGCCTATCAGTTTTTATTGGATAAGGCCCATGAACAGATTGATGAGATCGAAAGAAGCTTAAAGGATGAAAGAGGGAAATTCAGGGCGGTGACCCTGGGGAAATGGATTGACAAGGAAATTGCCAGAGAGTTGAACTCCTTTGAAATAGAACCCTTCAAGGACTCGCTCAAGATGGATTTCTCCATGACATTGGCAAGTTTTCTTACGCTGAAGGGAATGCAGAGTGAGGTAAGCTATCCCATTGCCTTCGTTTCTGAGTCAAAATGGATGCAAAGCAATGACGACGCCCTGCGGGAGGTTGCAGAGGGAACCCGTACGATGGAACAGTATCTGAGGGAACTGCGCAAGCTAGCTCAAAAGGTGGGTACCCTAAAGCCGGTTTTTTTCTGCAGGTATGCCGTGAATCGCGATTACTGCCTCTTGTATGACAGCAGCAAGGACCGGTACTACGTTAAGCTTTATCTGATGAACGTAAAAAGCAGCAGCCGGAAAATGCCGAATATTGAAACGGAGCGCGATTTACAATATATCCACAGGGATGGGGGCATTTTAGAGAAGAACAGCAGGCGAGAACGGTTTATTCTGGTTCCTTTATCCTTCGGAAAATGGCAGGAGCAATACCTTAAAATGGCGTTGAAAAGTCCGGAACTATTGAAAACGGCCCGGTTGATAAAGAAGGGCAAAGAGTATTTTCTCTCGGTGAATATGGATGTAGGTGAACCGGAGAGAGTGAAGACCAGTGCTTTTCTCGGTCTGGCCAGGGGCTTGAAGAATGCTGTGCACTACACGGTGGTAAATCGTGAGGGAGCGCTGGTAAGCAGTGGAGTAGTACAGGCGGAAGCTGGCGCCGGAAGTAGTTCGGAGGTATTGCCTCCAAATACTATCCACACCCTTGCCAATGAAATTGTGTCCATCGCCCGGAAAAAGAATGCCCAGGTCGTTATGCAGGCTTTTATCGACCGGGGAGATAAACTCCAGTGGACGGATGAATACAATGAGAGATTTACTCCGGTATTAAATTATAGAAGCTACAATAAGCTTCTCTCCATACTGGAATACAAGCTGGATGGCCACGGACTGCCGCCTCCGGTAAAAGTGAGCCCCGTGGGGGTATTTTATACCTGCCCCAACTGTGGTCTTCATGCCGCTAGAAACCGGTTTTCCAGAGACATCTTTATTTGTATTGAATGTGGAACCACAATGAATATTGAAGCCCTCGGAAGCTTGAATATCGCGCGAAAACTCATCCGCTACGGTACGGGGCTCTTAAAAGTAAAGGTGGAACGAACTTCTACAGGAGTGAAATTTATCAATAAAGATCTCGGGCTGGAGTTTGTCCCTTCCAATCCGATGGATTGCCTGGATGAATTTTCCGAGGAAATCAGAAGAATTATTGCGGATTTTTATGCTCAAATCAATACACTGGCGAAGGACCGAACTTTCAAAAAGAAGTACAGCTTGATTAAGCGGATTGAAGAGGAACCGGATTTGACAAAGCTGGTTGAAATGATATAAGATAAATTGATGGTGCTTTTGCTGCCGCACCATGGTCTGGGTTCAGGGAGTTCCCTTTATTTGGACTCAAACTTACAGAGTAAGCGTGCTTTGGCATGAAAGTGCAGCTATCTGACTGAATACAGGCTGCGAAGTTTTTCGCAGCCTGTATTTTTTTACTGCTTTTCCTTAGCTTTTATGTACATTGCTTTGTTTTTATGATAAAGTAAATAAAATATAGAGAGCTAGAGGTATTTGTAGAATGCCTGTAGATAGAATTACAGTGGGGGGATTGATAGAAAATGATCGGATTAGGCACCCTGGTCAATGCGGCAGTC
Source organism: Bacillota bacterium (assembly GCA_023419605.1). Classification (GTDB taxonomy): domain Bacteria; phylum Bacillota; class Clostridia; order Acetivibrionales; family JAEZXR01; genus JAEZXR01. The sequence goes on from JAEZXR010000052.1 coordinate 99,832, forward strand.
ATCATTGCCGGTGGGGTAGTAGGAACCTTTATTAAAAGTGGGCTTCCCGAGAGATTTAAAAAAATCGTCATGCAAGCCATCGGACTTTCGGTGTTGATGATCGGAGTTTCAGGGACATTGCAGGGAATGTACAAAGTCGTCGATGGCAGCAAGCTGGACAGACAGTTCGTCATGTTGATGATTTTCAGCCTGGTTATCGGGGCCGTGGTGGGAGAATGGCTGGATATTGAAGATAAGCTGGATAAACTGGGACAGTGGTTTCAGGCGAGATTTACCAAGGGTGGAGGGAATTTTGCCGAAGGCTTTGTTACGGCGAGCCTTATTTACTGTGTAGGGGCCATGGCGATTGTGGGGGCACTGGAGGATGGCCTTACGGGAAATACGGCCACTTTGTTTGCGAAATCAATTCTTGATGGTATCAGTTCTGTAGTTTTTGCTGCTACTATGGGGATTGGTGTTGCATTTTCTGCTATCCCGGTACTTATCTATCAGGGAGCTATCACGCTGCTGGCCAACTTTATCGAGCCGCTGCTGGCTCCGGAGGTCATCAGCCAGCTATCCCTGGTAGGAAGCGTACTGATCGCGGGGATCGGCCTTACCATGCTGGAAATAAAGAAAATAAAAGTAGGGAACATGCTTCCGGCAATATTGGTGCCTTTCGTATATTACATGCTTCGGAGTATTTTTGGGTTTTAATCATCACGCATTGCGATAAAGGGGAAGTTGTTTTGTAGATGCAACAAAACAGTTTTTCCTTTTTTAATATAAAAATGATCCTTCCGGGATCTGCGTTATAGGACAGCGGCAGCTGAATTTTTACTTGTATAGGAACTGGTAAATCTGCTATCATATAGAGTAAATAAGAAAGACGGTTCAATGAATTCCATACTTATATATGTGGAGTAAAAATAGAAATATAGGTGATCGTATGAATTATGGCTTTGTCAGAGTTGGAGCAGCGATTCCTGCTCTAAAAGTAGCTAATTGTGAATATAATACCCGGCAGATGCTCGCATCCATCCAGGAGGCGGAGGAAAAGGGTGTTCAGATCCTGGTCTTTCCTGAGCTTTCCATCACGGCCTATACCTGCGGAGACCTTTTCCATCAGCAAAGACTGCTGCAGGAGGCTTTAATCCAACTGAAAAACATAATGGACGGAACCAGTGGCTCGGACATCACGGCCATCGTGGGCATGCCGCTGTATATGGACAACCAGTTGTTCAACTGCGGGGTAGTCGTACAGAGAGGGAAAATCCTGGGAGTAGTACCTAAAACCTATATTCCCGGCTATAGTGAATTTTATGAAGAGCGATGGTTTTCCTCCGGTGCTCGGGCGAAAAGTACCCATATATCCCTCCTGGGGCAGCAGGTTCCTTTTGGTGTGGATCTTTTGTTCGAGGATACGGAAATGACCGGTATGTGCTTCGGAATTGAGATTTGTGAGGATCTTTGGGTTCCCATACCACCCAGTTCCTACCAGGCATTGAGTGGAGCAACAGTGGTCTTTAACCTGTCCGCCAGCAACGAGGTTATCGGAAAGTACGAATACAGGAGGGAACTGATCCGGCAGCAGTCGGGAAAGTGTATGGCAGCCTATGTATATGCTTCCTGCGGCATCAATGAATCCTCGACGGATGTCGTCTTCGGAGGGCAGTCCGCTATCGCTGAAAATGGCGGAATTCTGGCAGAATCCGAGCGGTTTACCTTTGATCCGCAGATGATTTATGCAGATATTGATGTACAGAAGCTGGTCAATGACCGGTTCAAGAATACCAGCTTTATGGAGGCGGATGCTGCGAAGCCCTTTAGGAAAGTTGCATTTAAACTGAGAGGGATTACTTTCGAAAGCGTAGTCCGGTATATCGATCCCCATCCTTTTGTACCTTCCAATCCACAGACAAGGGATGAGCGGTGCAGAGAGATCTTTGCCATTCAAACTTCGGGACTGGCAAAGCGGCTGAAGCACACCCAGGCAAAGTGTGCTGTTATCGGTATATCCGGAGGGTTGGATTCCACGCTGGCATTATTGGTTACTGCCAGGGCCTTCGATATGCTGAGAATGGACAGAAAGAATATTCTTGCTGTGACTATGCCCGGCTTTGGAACTACCGACATGACCTATACCAATGCGCTGGAGTTTATGCACTCTATGGGAGTAACCATACGGGAGATTGATATAAAGGATGCGTGCATGCAGCATTTTAAGGATATCGGTCACGATCCTGCCATTCATGATGTAACCTATGAGAATGTGCAGGCCAGAGAGCGTACCCAGATCCTGATGGACATTGCCAATAAAAATGGAGGATTTGTTATCGGCACCGGGGATTTGTCCGAGTTGGCCCTGGGCTGGGCCACCTACAACGGGGACCACATGTCCATGTATGCGGTGAATACCAGCATTCCCAAGACCCTGGTGAAGTTCCTGGTCCAATGGGTTGCCGATCATGGAGTGGATGTAAAGTCCCGGGATGTTTTGTACAGGATCATTGATACTCCCATCAGCCCGGAACTTTTACCGCCAGACTCCAAAGGCGATATTAACCAGAAGACCGAGGACATCGTAGGACCTTATGAACTGCATGATTTTTTCCTCTATCACATGCTGCGGTATGGGGCACCGCCAAAGAAAATATACTTTTTGGCACAGCAGGCCTTTACGGACAAATATGACAGAGTAACCATTAAAAATTGGTTGAAGGTGTTTTATAAAAGATTTTTCAGCCAGCAGTTCAAACGTTCCTGTTTACCGGACGGACCCAAGGTAGGAACCATCAGCTTGTCACCCCGGGGCGACTGGAGAATGCCCAGCGATGCGGATGCATGGAGCTGGAGGAAGGAACTGGAAGACTGATTTCTATAGGGCAGAATCCAGTATCTGCCCTTATAATTCTCTCTTAGAAAAAGTTTTAAAATTACCCTTGACTTTTATGTTAATATGCTTTATACTATCAAATGTCCCTTGCGAGAGACAAAACACGGTGGGTGTAGCTCAGTTGGTTAGAGCGCCAGATTGTGGCTCTGGAGGTCGTGGGTTCGACTCCCATCATTCACCCCAAAAGAACAGATTAGCAGAGATCAGGCTTGCTGTAGTTATACCGAGTCTGATTTCTGGACTCTGGTCTCCTAAAAATTTAATTATTGGGATGTAGCCAAGCCGGTAAGGCACCAGACTTTGACTCTGGCATTTCGTTGGTTCGAGTCCAGCCATCCCAGCCAGTAACCAGTACACTTGTGTACTGGTTTTTTTGCGTTGTAATTCGGTTTTATTAAATCCTGTATCGGCAGTAATGGCTAACATGTAGAAAAGGTCGGGAAGCTTACTACCATAAAAGTCAGTTAACCATTAGTGAGAATAACCGGAAATAGACTGGTGTAAGAGAGAGAACTATGAAATATTCTATAGTTTAGATCCAGCTTGGCGGAACAAAAATCGCCCTTGAGATCCAGTTTTAAAATATTACTAATCGTAACTTTATTAAGAGAAGAGAACGGATAAAAGGAACGGGGTAACCCACAACGGATGCTTTATTCCCACAGTATTATGCCTTAGTTGTGCTTTTATCGTCGCATCCATAATGGACAAAAGTCATTATACATGGAACAATACTTAGCTTATCCCAAAAGACTATAGAATTGAACATGTCTCTATAGATAAATCCATGCAATATTCGAAGGAACGATGCTATAATCAAAAGCAACCAGAACCCATCATTTTTTATGAAACTATGAGGAGGAAATGTCATGATGAAAAACTGGACAGGAGTAGCTGGAATGCTATGCCGGAAGGCCAGAGAGTTAAGCTCACTGCGAGACAGCAGAGAAAAGATGCTGAAAAGTGTAGGTAAGCATTTTAAAGCGAAAAACATGTTGTGTTGGGGAATAACTATCTGTTTACTAGCTTCGATACTTGTAATAGCACCAGCACCGGCTAGTGCTGCTACAGTGGTGAGTTATCCGCTGCCGGCATGCTATACTGCATCGAGTCTGTATACTGTACAGGCAGACTCCACCAACATACCGGTAATAGACAGCTTAGAGACCTTTAAAAATTATAACTACTGTAATTTTTCTTTCTCCGGTACTACGACAATTACTATTACAGCCAGTGAAAACATTACATCTTTTAGTATAAGTCCACTAGCCTATGATATCGCTGGAAGTGTAAGCGGAAATAAGTTAACCTTTACTCTTTCACAATCGAGATATTTAATAGTTAAGATCAATGGTTTAAAGGATTTGGTTATCGCTGCAGATGATCTGGAAAGTAGTGTACCTCCTTCATCAGGTACCGGCGTCTATAATATAACGGAATCTCCGTATAACGCAGACAGCACAGGGACAAGTCTTTCCACAAAAGCTATTCAAACTGCCATTGATGATGCAAATGCGGCAGGTGGGGGGACGGTCTACGTACCGTCAGGTGTTTTTACATGTGGGAATCTTGTTCTGAAAAGCAATGTCTCCGTATACTTGGAAGGCGGGGCTGTTATTCGGGGGACAGGAAATCCGAGCGATTATACCCGATTCTATACTAAGAACTCCTTGGCTATGGACGGTACTTGGTTTATTTACACACAACCCGATTCCAGCAATATTAAGATCTTTGGTAGGGGAACCATTGATGGTAATGGGCATTACATGAGAAATACATATAATTATCTCAATAACCTGGTGGTGCCTTTGCAGTGCAGCTACTTCACCATTGAAGGTGTAACTCTGAGAGATAGTGGGTTGTGGGCTTTGATCCCTACCCGTTCCGACCACGTTACTATTCAGAATACCAAGCATTTTAATAATAATGAATTAGATTATGAAAATGATGCGATTGATATCCAGGAGTGTCAGTCAGTGAATGTAACGCATACGATTGCAATTTCTGAGGATGATACCTATTCAACCAAAACCTGGGAGACTACCACCGATATTGCAGAAAGTTGGCCAGGAAGCCCGGAAACCCAAACAGATATAACCTTCGATGATTGCGTTGCATGGAGCCGCTGTGCCGGGTTTAAGGTCGGCTTTGGTGTTTTCCAACAGCAAAGCGATATCACGGTTAAAAATTCTTCCGTATACAGGTGTATGCGTGCTTTAGCTGTAAACCAAAAGTATGGAAGTTCATCAGCTATTGCTGCGCAGAATATAACCTTTGAGAATATCGATATTGAAGGATATTGGCCTAGAACTGGAAATTCAGAAAAATGGCTGGAGGCTACCATTGATGCGAATAATGGTACAGTTAAAAACCTTATATTCAAAAATATCAATGTCCGTGCTGTTGGAAAAGACAAATCAGCATTAAGGGGAAATAATCCATCGGTTTTACTAGATGGTGTTGCTTTCAGTGACATCAAAGTAGGAGGAGCTAAAGCCTATACGTTAGCCGCAATGAATATTACCGACACCAACAATTATGTAGCAAATGTAACAATAAAGCAGCCGGAAATCGTCAGTATCCAACCTGTAAGTGTTACGGCAGCCATAGGCAGTCCACCGGTTATGCCTTCAGTGGTAACCTCAGTGTATGAAGATGGCGGTTCATCTCAGCAGACAGTCATATGGAATGGTATCAGTCCAGCCCAATATGCACAGGAAGGAAGCTTTACAGTAAATGGAATCGTTGCGGGTACAACGATACCTGCAGTAGCGAATATAACCGTAAGGCAACAGTCTATTGCGACGGTCCAGCCGGTTAACCTAACCACAAAGGCAGGGACGAGGCCTACATTACCGGAAGCTGTAGATACCGTAACTGACGATGGAACCACCAGTAAGTATCTGGTAACGTGGAGTTCTATCAGTCCATCCCAATATGCGCGGGTCGGTAGCTTTACCGTGTCGGGAGATATCATAGGTACAGGCCGGACGGTAACAGCTCAAGTAACGGTAGACTATAAAGATCCGTTGGAATTCATGTATGCCACTTCAGAATTATATGATCAGGCTGTGGCTGGTAAGGGGACCATACTTACATCGCTATTCGCGCCAGCTAACCCATACGGTACCATAGGTGTAGATGCGCCTGCGGTAAGTGGAAAAATGCATTATTTTGCGTTTCCTTCAACAGGAGGTTGGGGAGAGTACTATATCGATGTACCAGCAGCAGGAACCTATAATGTAAAAATAGGGATTAAGAAAATGAGAAACAAGGGTAAATTTCAACTGTCGATAGACGGAACCGATGTAGGTGGAGTTGTTGATGAGTTTGCTCCTGGGTCGACAGTGATATTTGAGCCGGCAGATCTGGGAAATGTGACCTTTACTTCGCCAGGAATAAAGAGAGTTCGACTTACATCGGCAGGGAAGAATAGCGGTTCATCCAACTATACGATTGTATCCGACTATATTAAATTGACACCCTCCCCGGTAATCGCCTTAGATAGGTCTTCTGCTATGATGGCGGAAGGTGAGACATTAAGTTTGAATGCTACTGTGAATATCGTTGCAGAGCCTTATAAAATGGTAGACTGGTCAGTAATTAGTGAAAGTACACCGGGTATAGTGACTGTCAATGAGAGCGGAGTGGTTACGGCCCTGAAATCAGGAACAGCCACAGTGAGAGTTTCCAGTGCAGTATACGCTGCTGCTTATGCGGACTGCAACTTTACTGTAGTATCTCCGTTTACTATAGGGACACCTGTATTTAAGGATGCGTTAGGGAATACTCTGACACATCTCATTGCCTCAGCGGACTTGAGGGCAAGTGTAACCATTACGAGTAACATGGGAACGCCCGAGGATGCATGTTTTATTGTGGCGCTATATGATTCCGGCAATACATTAAAGAATATTTCATATCTGGATAGCACCGTCAGCGCACATGGAACTTTGACCTTTAACGCGGGTTTTGCACTTCCTTCTGATGTTACAGGTTACTACGTTAAAGTGTTTGTATGGGACAGTATGGATGGAATGCTACCATTAACGAATGCAACTACATTTCAATAGCCGTTTATTTGATCAGAAATACTGGAGCGGAATATGTCTGCTCCAGTACTTCAATGGGAGGATAAGATGAAAAAAATAATCAGTATGATCATAACCATATCATTGCTCTTGATGGGAGTCACATCTGTTTCGTATGCGGCTGTTTCTATTACAGTAGATGCCAATGTGAATAACAACACAAAGGTGGTAAACATATTCGGAATTATATCCTCCGGACAGGGAGAATCAGTGACTGTGCGTGTTGTTAATCCCTCGGGGGGGACGGATTATGTTGACCAGACCAAAAGTAGTGCTAATGGAAGCTATCAATTTACTTATGTTCTGGACGAAAATGTAGGTGGAACATATAATGTGTATATACGAGGAACCGGTGTAAGCAGTCCGGAATGCAAGACATTTACGTACACCCCCGCAACGAATGGAGGCGAAGGTCCTACTCCCGACTCTATTCCTCCTGTAATATCTCTTTTAGGAGATTCAACCGTTAGTATAGTGGTAGGAAGTACGTATACAGAGCCGGGGGTGACAGCGATAGATGATACCGATGGAGTCATAACCTCCAGAGTCGTAAAAGGAGGAGTGGTGAATACCTCCGTGCCCGGCACATATACATTAACTTATAATGTTACGGATACTGCAGGCAACCATGCAGTACAGGTAATGAGGACGGTAGTGGTTACGGCTGTAGAGAGCATACCTATAACGAGTACAAACGTTACCATATCTGCTGAAAACAAAAATGTTTCGGTTACACCGGAGACAATCGCTTTGGGTGCACCGATCACAGTATCTGTTCCAAGCTCGGAAACGAATGCAACAGTGAGTGTGGCACAATTAATAACTGCAACCGTCACAGGTAATGTAACTACCAGTACTCTCCCTCAGCTAAATATCAGTGCTCAGACGGCTCTGGGTGCGAATCCCATCCAGGTAGTCATACCTCAGGGGGTTACTATCAGTGCACCGGCGTCAGGAAACTGGGATGGTACCATTAATGTGCCGAAGCTACAGGGGAACAATACGGTTCATATTACGGCTGATCCTGGAAAAACGGCTATAGTAAGCGCAGTAATCGAAGTGGGCTATGATGATGTTCCTTTGACACTAAGCAAAGCTGTACGCATCCTTATACCCGGTATGGCAGGACAGGAAACAGGGTATTACAGAGGGACTACCTTTACAAGGATCACAGCTACTATAACTGAAGACACCCAGGGTGCAGCTGATACACAAATCGCAGCAGGTGGAGATGCCGCGATCGATGTGGGCCTGGATAAGGTTATTTGGACCAAGCACTTGACCAAGTTTGTCACCTATACGCAAACAGTAGTTTCAGGAGGAGATGATCCAAGCGACATCGATACGCCTTCCACACCTAGACCTACACCCACTCCTCCCCAGCAAGCAGTGAAGCTGACGGACATCGAAGGGCATTGGGCTGAAGCCAACATCAACAAACTAGTCGCTTCAGGGGCCATCAGCGGATATCCGGATGGAAGTTTCAAGCCTGACAACAAAATTACCAGGGCGGAATTCATCAAGATGCTCGTGGAGGCTTTAAAACTTCAAGTAAAGGCAGGTAAAGTATTTGCAGATACCGATACGCACTGGGCGAAAGATTACATATCTACAGCCAATGCCAATGGAATCGTAGCCGGCTACAATGATACAACTTTTGGCCCCAACGATTTAATTACTCGGGAACAGATGGCCGTGATCGTTGTAAATACTGCTAAGTTGAAAGCAACAACCGAGGGAAATAGCTTTACGGACGAAGCATTGATATCCCACTGGGCCAAAAGTGCAGTAGCAACAGCAAAGAAGAATGCCGTTATTCTAGGGTATCCTGACCTCAGTTTTAAGCCGCTGGCGAATGCTACAAGGGCTGAAGCAGTAACAGTGATTATGAAAACTCTGGAACTGGTTAAGTGAAGGACAGAATAGACGTAATTGATTAATTTTACAGCGCAGCCCAAAACTTTTGGGCTGTGCTTTTGTTATCCTCAATAGAGGATGAATATTTACAAATCATTTCTCCTCTGTTGAGACTATTGAAAGGCAGCCGAATGAATGATAAAATAAGATTTACAAAAGTTATGTAAACGAGTAACAAGAAAAGAGAAGGCCTATGGTATTACAAAGAATAAAAAATAGTGTACTAAACAATTTTCTGTATAGGATAAGTATAAAAAGGAGATTGATTTTCTATTTTATACTGTCGATTTTAATACCCACATCGATTGTATGCACTACTATCTATATAAAGTCGACGAATACAATAACAAAAAAAATTGATTTATCCATAGAGAAGAACCTGAATACAGCAGAAGCCATTATTGTACAAAGGATCGACTCGGCAAAGGATATCGCTACTTTGATTCTTATGAACCTGAATGTAAAGGTTATTAATGTTTTAAGCAGCCCGAAACCGGTGGATACTGTTGCTATTGTGGATGAAATAACTACTTTGGAGGATATATTATCCAACTATTCTCTTTCGAGTGTTTCTGATGTGACAAAAGCAACATTTATTCCACATATATATATTGTAAACAGGCCGGAATATAATCAATACCATATTTCAGATAAAGTATTTGACTTCGGTTTGATTGAAAATGAAAAATGGGTAAAGGAGTTCACAAATAGAAAATTTGCATTTGCCGGATTAGGAAAGGTTAACTCGTCCAGCAAAAGAATGGATACTTTGAGATTTGCGCAAAAAGTCTATAATTTAAGGGTCGCCAACCCTAACTACGTTGGGATTCTTACTATTGATATTGAGGCGAAATACTTCAATGATATTTTGGAGAGTTTCAAAGCATCTCCGGGAAGCTCGGTTTACGTAGTAGATAGCCATAACTCTATTCTTCTCAGCAATGACCTATCCATGTCGGGGAAGGAGCTTACAAGTTTACATGTTCAGACAAATGAAGAGGGAATATCCTATAGATCCTTCATTACCACTATAAATGGGAAAAAAATGCTGACTTCCATAAAAAGCATTAAAACATTGGACTGGACTATTGTCGCGATATCACCACTTGATGAACTGAATGATGAACTCAGGTCATTTAGAAAGGTTGTTTATGGAGTCTTAGGTTTATCTCTGGTTTTATCATTTCTTACAGCGCTTTTGTTGGCGGCGGATGTTGCCAAACCGATCCAGAGACTAGTCAAATCAATGTCCACTATAACGGAAGGGAATTTAGAGCCCAACATTATTTATAAAAGGAATGATGAATTTGCATTTCTAATTCAACAATATAAGAGAATGGTAAGTGAGATAAAGGAACTGATCCAAAAACTGTATGTCAGTGAGTTAAACAAGCAGAATGCAGAGCTTAAGGCGAAGACTGCTGAACTCAAAGCCAAAGATTCCGAATTAAAAGCCTTACAGGCACAGATTAATCCTCATTTCCTATACAATACGCTGGATTCCATTAACTGGATGGCGGTAAAACGTGGGGATGATGAAATAAGTACAATGGTGCAAGGGTTGGCGGACTTCTTCCGGTATAGCCTGAACAAAGGCTGTAACACGATTCTATGGAAGGACGAAATAAAACAGGTTGAGAGCTACTTGACAATTCAAAAGGTGCGCTTCAGAAACAAGCTGGATTATAATATAGAGGTTCCAGATGAAATAGCTCAATGCTACACGATAAAGTTGATTCTGCAACCAATTGTAGAAAATGCGATTATTCATGGTATCGAAAAAAAAGACGTAGATGAAGAGGGAGAAGGATGTATTGAAATCCATGGAGCGTTAATGAACGGTCTGGTGGAAATCAGCATATCCGATAATGGAATAGGAGCAGATACGGAAGTTCTCAATGCCATTCTGGAGGACGAAAATAATACCCTAAAGTCTTTTGGTCTAAGAAATGTGAACTTAAGAATAAAACAGTATTTCGGGAATGAGTATGGATTACGGTTTGATACAAACCAATGGGGTGGAGTTACAGTTAAAATCGCTGTTCCAGCAGAGCCTGATAAGGAGAAAAAATATGTTTAAGATGATCATTGCCGATGATGAAGCTTTAGTCAGGGAAGGTCTGAAGGAAATACCTTTGTGGGAAGAATACGCAATAGAAGTCATAGCGGAAGCTGCCAATGGACAGAAAGCCTATGAGTTGTGTCTGAAGCATAAGCCGGACATTCTGTTTACCGATATAAGAATGCCTTTTATGGATGGACTAGAGGTAGCTACAAAACTGAAAGAGGATGGACTGGATATAAAGATTATCCTTTACAGTGGTATTCAGGACTTTAGCTATGCCCAAACAGCATTGAATGTGAGTGTGGAGGCCTATATTCTAAAGCCTTTGAAAAAGGATGAATTAAGAGAGGCATTACAGAAGGTGACAGAAAGAATCCTTAAGGAAAGGGATCATGAACTAAGGTTCCAAAGGCTAAAACAACTCCTTCGCGAGAATATTGGGGTAGCCAGGGAAAAGTTTTTAAGAAATCTGGTATTAGGCTTATATAAAAAAGAAATAGAGATACTTCAGAAATTGGAGTATTTTAGTCTTCCATTCAATATGAATGAACCGATTACTGTTGCTGTAATGGAAATTGATGATTATAGTTCGGTAACAGAAAAGATGTCAGAGGAGAGTAAGCAGCTTTTATGCTTTTCTATTACCAATATTGCGGATGAACTCATAGGTAACTATTCTTCCGGGATCAGCTTCTTCAAAGACGAAAATGAAGTGATTATACTCTGTAAAAGGCAGGGGTTAGCTGAAGAACAGGATAATAAGTTGTTTCTTGAGATTAGCTCGTGCCTGAAAGAATACCTTCAGATTACTGTTTCCATCGGCATCGGTTATATAGCCTATAATATGCTTGATATTCATTCGTCATACAGCAGTGCGGCTACTGCGCTGCAATATAAATTCTATACAGGAAAGGATTCGATCAACTATATTTCGGATATAGCCACGGACCATAAAGAAAGCAGTCAAACGGATTTGTACGATTTGCAGATGCGGCTGATGAGTGCAATGAAGCTGGGGAATATCGGCGGTGTGGAAAAAATGGTCAAGGAAATATTGGATCAGCTGGCCACGGACAAAAAAAACCATATTGAGCAGATTCAGGGGATATGCTCGGAGATTATATTTATTTCCTCCAGAGGGCTCTATGAAATGGGGGAGAGGTTAGAGGAGATTGTAGGCCCACGTTCAACAATATTAGAAGAAATATACCGTGCGGAAAGCATCTATGACCTTAAAGATGTAATGTCCGTTATATTTAACAAAATCGCGCAGTACAACGCTCAAAAATATACACAGAAGAATAAGAAGGTCATCACTGAAATCAAAGCTATTATAGAAAAAAACTATATGTATAATATTAGCGTAAACAGGATTTCAGAGATGATTCACTTAACGCCTAACTATATCAGTCTTATTTTTAAACAGGAGACAAACGAAACCATAACCGATTATGTTACCAAGGTCAGGGTAGAAAAGGCCATGGAGTTGTTGAAGTCTTCGGATTTAAAAGTATTGGATGTCTCGGAAATGGTAGGCTACGAAGATCCCTCATACTTCAGCAGGGTTTTCAAAAAGCATACCGGTGTTTTTCCGCAGAGGTATCGATCGTTAACAGTCAGTAATGATAACCGGGAATAAACCACTTTAGAAGTAGTCATCTCTATAGTATAGTACATGCCAGTATAGATAAGTCCATGTAATGCATTGATGATCTGTACTATAATGATGTTGCAAGGATGAATCAAGTCTACTCAGATATTTAAAGGAGGAAATTCCATGAAAAAAAATCTTGTGAAAGCTGCAAGTACTGCATTAAGTCTAGTACTGGCCATGAGCCTGTTTGCAGGGTGTGGTACACAAAAGAAAACTGCAGATCCAGTAGGTCAAAAGGCTGCAACAGCAGCACCTGTGAAGATGGAAACGGTTACTGTCTGGACCAATAATGCATCACAAAAGGCAGAAGACGAAAAAATGGTGTCAGACTTTAATTCCGGCCCTGGAAAGGATAAAGGAATTAACATCGACTATAAGATCTATGGTGCGGATTATAGTAATGTACTTAAGCTCGCTTTAGCTGCAAATGAAGGTCCCTATCTTTATAAAAACCTGGACTTGTCTTATGTGAATGCAGGTTGGGCGGTACCGGTGGAAGACCTTCCTGGAGCGAAAGAATGGTTGAAAGCTTATGACGGAATGCTTTCCAATAATATGCATGTGTTTAAAGGTAAGGTATATACTGTGCCTTATGTTATCAGTACTTGTGCAGTGGCATATAATAAGGATCTCTTAAAAAAGAATGGTTTTAATAACCCGCCAAAAACCTGGGCAGAGTTCAAGGATATGGCAAGGACCATTACCAAGAACGGAAACGGCAAGGAGTTTGGTTATATCGAGGGTCTTAAAAGTACAGGGTATAGCGGTTGGAATGGCTTATTCCAATATGTGCCTGCGGTAGGTCATAATGGGTTTAATCAAATTACCGGTAAGTTTGAGTATTCTGCCTTTGCACCGTTTTACCAGATGCTTGCCGATTTGAGGAAGGAAGGCTGCTGGTTTCCAGGGGTGGAAGGGCTTAACAACGACCAGGCAAGAGCGCAGTTCGCGGAAGGAAACATCGGTTTTAAATTCTCAGGTAGTTGGGATGTAGGCGTTTGGAAGGAACAATTCCCTGCGAAGATGGAATGGGGATGGTGCAGACCGGGTGAATCCGCTTCCGGAGACCCTTACAAGTATTATGCAAATTCTGCAGGAGCCTTAACAGTAGGTCCAAATTCAAAACAATTACCGGAAAAAACTTTTGAAGTATTCAAGCTCTGGAACTCGGAGTCAGCGCAAATCGCTCTCTACGAAGGAGGAAAACAGATTCCTCTCAAAACCGACTATGTAAAGAAAGCAAAGCCAACAACAATAAAAAACTGGGCTGACATAGCAGACACTTCCGGTGCTTTCCTGTACAGCAATGGTCCTGCTGCCGATGTGACTGTAGAAGGAGATTCCAAGGAGATAGCTTTAGCAAAGATATTGACGCTAACATCGCCGGTAAAGGAGACACTGGCAGATCTTGATAAACGGTATAATGCAGCTTTTGAGAAAGCGAAAGCAAATGGATTGGATACACAAAGCTATATAGAGAAAAGCTTAAATAATAAAGCAAAATAAGCAGCGTGAATGAAGTAATCAGGTCAAGTTTCATAGGGCTTGGCCTGACTGCTTAACTAGGGGGTATATAAAATGATATGTGCAAGTGCTACAAATCGAAAGCGTAGCAGAATTTTTAAAGATGACACATTGTCGGCATATCTGATGACCTTTCCCATGATTATTGGATTTTTTGTTTTTACAATTTATCCTATTGTTTGGGTACTAAGGTATTCTGTTTTTGAGTATAACGGTTTTTCACATGCCAAATTTATCGGAATAGAAAATTTTGTACGGACTTTTCAGAGAACGCCTGACTTCTGGCAGGCGATTGGAAACTCGTTAATCCTTACATTGGGTATATTAGTTGTGGATACTACAATCGCACTCATTTTCGCTGTGCTACTGAATTCGAGTTCAAAGGTCAATTCAATGTTCAGAACAATCTTCTTCATGCCTTGCATTATTAGCTCTGCAATTATTGGACTGATATTTTCCATACTATTTACTTCATATAATGGCGTTATAAATAATATGCTTCTCCAAACAGGACTTATTCACCTTCCTGTGAACTGGTTTTCAGAAAAATGGCATGCGCTTTTTGTGCTTTTGGTTGCACAAATCTGGTCAAGTTTTGGCATTACAATGGTATATTTCTTGATGGGATTACAGGGTATACCTAGTGAATTGTATGAATGCGCAGAAATTGACGGGGCAAATAGACTTCAAAAGTTTTTTAAGATTACGTTACCGATGCTTGCTCCCATAATGCAGATAATTCTGATGCTAGCGATTGTTAGTGGGATGAAAATGACCGATCTGGCTCTTGTTTTGACAAACGGCATGCCAGGAGGGAAGACAGAGGTGGTAATGACATATATTTTTAAGTACTTCTTTGGCGGTGAAGGGGGAGCAGGAGCGAATGCGCAATTCGGGTTTGCATCTGCCATGTCAGTTGTTACAGCGGTAATTGTAGGGATTATCACATTGCTTTATCTCCAATTGACGAAGAATATGAAAAAGATATACTAGGAGAGATGATATGGAAGTAAAAAAGAATTACTTATTGGAAACTTTGAGAATTACATTTCTAGGAATCGCACTGATTATAGTGGTGTTTCCCCTCCTGTACATTATTCTCTCTTCCTTTAAGGGGAATGCAGAAATATTGACTTCAGGAGCTAATATTTTACCAGAAAGATTTTTGATGGATAACTATATTCAGGCATGGAACCTGGCTAATTTTAAAGTGTATACCTGGAACAGCCTATATATGACATTCTTTATTGTAATAGGTAGTATTATTACGACGACAACGCTTGCCTATGTGTTTGCAAGAGGGAATTTTATCGGGAAGAAGTTCCTGTTTTCTTTGATGATCATGACCATGTTTATTGCCATCGGTTCCTCTGCCCTATATCCTCAATTTCAGATTGCAAAAGCCCTTGGAATAAATAAATCACTATTGGGTGTTATCATCATCCGCATATTTGGACTACATGCCACCAATGTATTTATAGGCATGGGGTATTTGGAGTCTATATCTCCAGAGATTGATGAAGCAGCTAAAATTGATGGCTGTAGCTTTATAAGAATTTATTGGAATATTATTTTTCCTCTCATGAAGCCATTGGTTGCAACCATAGGCCTGCTGACTTTCCGCAGTGCATGGAATGACTATCTGCTGCCCATGGTATTTACTATTTCAAAGCCCAGCCGTGCACCACTCATCGTAGGTGTTGTAAACTTAAGAAATACCGGGGAAGCTGCTTCCTCCTATAACCTTATGATTGCCGGTTCGGCGATTGCAATCATACCCATGTTGAGCGTATATCTCTTTTTAAACCGCTATTTTATATCCGGTCTTACCAGTGGAGCGGTGAAAGGGTAATCCAAACTATTTTCTGCCTGCAATGCTTCGCACATGCCTCGGTTAAATGATGAAAAGAAACGAAAGGAGGGAAAATGAACAGAAACGGCATGGATGGAGTTTTAAGAAGGAATACTGAATGAAAGATATAAGGAGGTAACTATGTTAAAAAATGCGAAATTATTGTGTACACTATTTGTGATTTGCGTAATGTCTGGTATGCTGACCATCGCCCCCGTCCCTACTAAAGCGGCTACAGTGATAAGTTATCCGTTACCCTCATGCTACACTACTTCAAGCCTGTATACTGTTAAAGCGGATTCAACCAATATCCCGGTAATAGACGGTACGACAACCTTCACAAATTATAATTACTGTAACTTCTCTTTTTCGGGGACTACGACGATTACAATAACAGCCAGTGAGAGCATCTCTACTTATAGTATCAGCCCATTACATCTAGGTATTACAGGGACAAAGAATGGAAATACACTTACGTTTACTTTATCCTCATCCCAATACCTCATAGTAAAAATTAACTCACTGAAGGATTTGATTATAGCAGCGGATGCACTGGAGAGCAGTATTCCGCCTTCATCAGGAGCAGGAATATATAACGTGAAGGATTATGGTGCAGACAGCACAGGGACAAATATGGCGACTACTGCCGTACAGAGTGCCATTGACGAGGCAAATGCTAGAGGCGGTGGGACGGTCTATGTCCCAGCAGGTGTATACAAGTGTGGAAACCTTGTACTTAAAAGCAATGTTTCGGTCTACCTGGCAGGGGGAGCTGTCATTCGAGGCTCAGGAAATCCCAATGATTACGTGAATCATTATTATAAGGACTCTTTAGATTTGAACGGAACATGGTTTATATACACGGCAACCAATGCTTCAAATGTAAAAATATATGGCAGAGGCACTATTGACGGAAATGGCCACTATATGAGGAATACCAATAATTACCTGAATAATCTAGTGGTTCCGCTGCAGTGTAGCAATTTTACAATAGATGGCGTAATTTTAAGGGACAGTGGCCTATGGGGGCTGATTCCTACCCGGTCCGATAATATAACAATAAAGAATACGAAGCATTTCAATAATAACGATCTGGATTATGAAAATGATGCGATTGATATCCAAGAGTGTCAGAATGTAAGTGTCACTCATGTTATAGCAGTTTCTGAGGATGATACTTACTCTACCAAGACCTGGCAGGAAACTACCGATATTGCTGAAAAATGGCCAGGAAGTCCGGAAGAACTTATAAATGTAACCTTTGATGATTGTGTAGGTTGGAGCAGGTGTGCAACTTATAAAGTTGGATTTGGTAACTTCCAGAAACAAAGCTATATAACCTTTAAAAATTCTACTTCGTATAGAAGTATGAAAGCAATTGCAATAATTCATAGGTATGGTGCTCCGATAACAGAAGCCGTAACCTTTGAAAATATTGATATTGAAGGTTTTTGGCCCAGATCGGGGAATGGCTCTAAATGGTTGGAGATTAGTGCCGTTGGTGGTGGTTCTATAAACAATACCATATTGAAAAACATAAATGTCCGTAACGTAGGCGGAAGTCCTTCTATCGTGAAAGGAGCAAGTTCTTCAACGATGGTGAACAGCGTTAGCTTTTCGGATATAAAGGTAAATGGGTCAACGGCTACCACTTTGGCAGCAATGAATGTAACAGATACCAACAGCTATATCAGCGACGTTTCCTTCAAAACGGTAAATGATAATTTTAACAGCAACAATATTGGCAGTAATCCTACAGGGTGGATTGTAACAGAAAGCAATGGCGCGGTAGATGTCGTGGCAGAACCGAGTACCACGGACAAAGCAGTTAAAGTGAGCTCTACCTCCACTACCAGCAGTGTGATCGCAGACAGGTCATTTGCTTTAAAAAGCGGCATTGTGAATGTACAAGCAAAAGTAGTACCCTACCAAACCGGGTGGAAATGTGCACCTTATGTTATGGATGGCAGTGGAAACACGGCTGTAGGTGTAGTGTTTGATGGAGGATACATAAAGGCTTATAACGGCAGTACCTTGACCAATGTCCAGGGTATAACCTATGGAACTGCATATAAGATTAAGATCGTACTCAATACGGATACAGATAAATACGATCTGTATGTAGATGATGTGCTAAAAGCGTCCCAGTGGTCGTTCAGAACAGCGGTAACTTCGGTAAGCAAAGTCCGGTTCAGTATTGGCAATGTCACTGGAAGCTTTAATTTTGATAATGTAGGGGTTTATTGATAAACTGAAATATCTAACTTAAGAAAAGTACTTCCGTTGACAAAGTGATCTATATCAACGGGGGCATTTTTCTTCAATCATGTAATTGGGGGAAGACTATGTCTGCAATAATGCAACCTTTAGAAATATCCACGGTAGTGAGCTATCCGTTGCCTTCATGCTATAGGGTAACTCACCTGTATTCTGTAAGAGTGAATGCAACCGATGTACCAGTCAATGACACTGTACCGATTTTTGAGAACTACAATTATTGTCATTTCTCATTTTCAGGGACGATTATGATTACAATAACAGCCTGTGAAGAGATCGCATCCTATAATATAAGCCCGTTAAAACTGGGTATTATAGGAACTGTCGCCGGAAATAAACTTACCTTTACTCTGGCGTCATCGCAGTACCTCATAGTCAAAATAAATGGACTAAAGGAATTGGTTATCGTAGCAGATGAACTGGAAAGCAATATACCTCCCTCATCGGGAACTGGAATATACAATGTGAAAGATTTACCATATAATGCAGACGGTACAGGTATGAATATGGCTACGAACGCTATACAAGCCGCTATTGATGATGCAAATACCGGAGGGGGTGGAATTGTCTATATCCCGTCAGGCGTGTATAAATGTGGTAATATTGTGTTAAAAAGCAATGTCTCGATGTATCTAGAAGGAGGCGCTGTCATACTGGGAAGCGGAGATCCGAAAGACTATACCACGCATTATAGAAAGAATTCCCTAGACATGGGCGGGACCTGGTTTATATATACCGAGATGGGTGCAACCAATATTATGATTTTTGGAAGAGGTACCATCGACGGAAACGGACACTATATGAGAAATATGAATCACTACCTAAATAACCTGATAGTGCCGTTGAAGTGCAGCTATTTTACCATGGACGGCGTTACGCTGAGGGACAGCGGGTTGTGGTCTCTGATACCTACCCGGTCCAGAAATATAACCATCCAAAATGTAAAGCTTTTCAATAATAATGGCATTGACCATGAAGCGGATGCCATCGATATTCAGGAGTGCCAGAATGTTCAAGTTGTTCACGTGATAGCGGTTGCAGAGGATGATACTTTTTGCACCAAGACATGGGATGAAGATACGGATATTGCTGCAAACTGGCCTGGATGTCCGGAACCACTAACAGATGTCATGTTTGATGAATGTGTAGCCTGGAGTAGATGCGCAACCTATAAAGTTGGGTTTGGCAATTGCCAAAAACAAAGTAACATAACCTTTAAAAACTCTACTTCATATCAAAGTATGCGTGCAATGACGATAAACCACAGGTGGGGTGCTCCAGTAACGGAAAATGTGACCTTCGAGAACATAGACGTGGAAGACTTCTGGCCCAGAGAGGGAAACTCCTCAAGATGGCTGGAGATTACGGCTGATTCAGGTCCGATAAAGAACACAATCATAAGAAATATTAAACTCCGCAAAGTAGGCGATACGACTTCCAGAATCACGGGTAAGAGCACCTCGGTGCAAGTAAAGGGCGTAGTTATAAGTAGTGTAAGTGTAAATGGTGAATACGCAAATTCGTTAGAAGCGATGAATGTAACTGATATAAATAACTATATTGATGATATAATCCTTACGAAGTAAAATTAGGTGAGGTAGGTATATTTAAATGATCTAATTTACTGAGCAAGAAATTGCGGTCTTTAGGAAAAAAGCATTACACGATTCTTCAATTAAGTTTAATAAATAAAGAGGATAGGCTATAGATCTAAACTGCAATAAATATTTCATATTGCTATGAAAGAAACTTATGATAACGGATTAGGAGACATATTAGTTGTTTATTGAATAGTTATATTGGGGTTTAAGTTGGAACTGGAGTGGAATTACTTGTAAGCTGCTATAAAGGTTACTATATCACTACTAAAGATCTATTTATAAGGAGTGAAAGACCGATAGATCACAAAACCGAGTTATTCCAATGGTTCTGAGGATGGATAAAAACGGAAACTACTAATGTTTAGACTTTGACTCTGGCATTTCGTTGGTTCGAGTCCAGCCATCCCAGCCAAAATGCTAAACAAAAAAGTCGTTTTACAAATTAAAACGGCTTTTTTGTTGTATTTTATTCGTTCCCCGTAATCTTTCTCATTAAAGCGGAATTGGTCGTCACCTTCTACCCTTTCCTATAAAAGTAAAGGCAGGTTCTGAACATTACCCTGGAATTTCTAACTTTCCTCCTGTAGGAATTATGCACAAATAACACTATAATTAGCTTAAAGAAATTGTTCAATATACTAATTGAGGGGGTAGTGAATCAAGTTGGATATGAAAGCAGCTACACAACCAGTAAAAACTTATTCACCAAAGCAAGTCAAAAGAAATGCT
This sequence comes from Bacillota bacterium, assembly GCA_023419605.1. Lineage (GTDB taxonomy): Bacteria > Bacillota > Clostridia > Acetivibrionales > JAEZXR01 > JAEZXR01. The sequence goes on from JAEZXR010000052.1 coordinate 120,417, forward strand.
TTAATGAAAAACATCTGGAATCATAAACTCATGTATTTACTCTTAATTCCTGGAATTATCTATGTATTTCTATTCCGTTATGTACCCATGTACGGAATTACATTAGCCTTTAAAGATATAAACCTATCGGAAGGCCTTTATGGGGGAGTATGGGTAGGGTTTAAGTATTTTAACCGGATTTTTGGTTCTACCATGTTTGTTAATGCCTTGAGGAACACCATTGTTATTAATCTTCTAAAAATGCTGACCCATCTTGTGATTCCTGTGGCTATAGCGTTGTTTATGAATGAAATTACAAGAGAATGGTATAAAAGAACGCTGCAAACAGCCATATACATGCCCCGGTTTGTATCCTGGGTTGTGTACGGAGGAATCGTAACATTAATGCTTTCTCCAGAGTCTGGCGTCGTAAATGCCCTTGTGAAGCTATTGGGAGGTATGCCGATATTTTTCCTGAGCAAACCGGAGTATTTTAAAGCGATTTTAATTATATCGGATATGATGAAGGAAGCAGGATGGTCTGCCGTAGTATATATAGCCGCAATATCAACGGTGGATATTCAGCAATACGAAGCTGCATTAATGGATGGAGCCTCCAAGCTTCAGCGGATTCGCCATATTACATTGCCCGGCATAGCGACAACCATCATCATCATGTTTACCCTTCGGGTAGGGTCTATGATGAGTGCAGGATTGGATCAGGTGTTTAACCTTTATAATCCGATTGTTTTCGAGACAGGAGATGTATTGGATACACTCACCTACAGACTGGGTATCGAACAAGGGGATATCAGCCTGGGAACAGCTGCAGGCGTTTTTCAGTCTACCATCGGGTTTGTCCTTGTACTGATCTCGGACTGGTTTGCGAAAAGGATGAACAATACTAGTTTATTTTGAGGTGAATTGATTTGAAAATATATAAAAGCGATAAAATGTTTAACACTGTGAATACCACGCTTCTTACCATCTATACGCTGATTGTGGTATTTCCATTCTGGTACGTATTATCCAGCTCACTGACTGACTATAGTTATTTTGCCGAGAAGGGCGGATTGATATTTTATCCATCCCATATCTCCCTTCGGTATTATACCTATTTGCTGTTTGGCAACAATGTTATTTTGAAAACCTATCTGAACACCATAATGTACACACTGGCAGGAACGGCAGTTGCTCTTGTAATTACTGTCATAACCGCTTATGCATTGGCGGATCGGACCTTGCCGGGAAGAAAGGGGCTTTCGCTCTACTTTGTTTTTACCATGTTTTTTAGTGGAGGTATGGTACCTACCTATGTTACCATGAAGAATTACGGTTTGGTAGGTTCAAGATTGGGTTTTATTCTCATCATGGGTTTTACGGTATACAATACAATTCTTATGCGAACTTTTTTTGAGGGTATCCCTGTAAGTTTAAAGGAATCTGCCCGTATCGATGGTGCTTCGGATATCCGAATTATGCTGCAGATCGTAATGCCTCTATCCGTTCCGGCCATCACAACGGTAGGCTTGTTCTATGCTGTAGGCTATTGGAATGACTTCATTAATTCCATGCTGTACATCTCTCCTATAAAAATAACAACAGTGCAAAAGGTATTGCTGGATATTGTCAATGGTGCCGGATTGCCCAACGAGATCATGACAGGTGCAAATCAGGTACAGGAAACCCCTCCACAGGTAGGGATCCGTTTTGCCTCCATCGTCATTGTCGCAATGCCTATGATGCTCCTGTACCCCTTTGTCCAAAAGTATTTTGAGAAGGGGATTACCATTGGAGCGGAGAAGGGCTGATGTTTTTCCCGTCTGTATATTCAGAGGCAGGACCTGAAAATGGTTTAAAAAAGGTTCTGTCTCTATGAATATTTTATAACAACAGGGCTATGTCCACTGTTAAACCATCAATGTACAAATAGATAGTGTAAAGTAGCGTATGAAAAACGCTGCCTGGCATTATCAGAAAGTAAAATGCACCTTGAAAAGTGAAAAATGTACCACTGTACCGCATTTATTCCACGGTCCTCTTGACAATGAGCCTCT
>JAEZXR010000122.1 GCA_023419605.1 Bacillota bacterium
TTGCTTGTGCCACTCGTACATTCGTCTGTTCACCTCGTTTCAACCACTCTATAGTCATTATAGAGTAATGGAAATTGCATTGCTTGATTTTACTTGCGGAAAAGAGAGGATATATTTTATTCCTTAATTCGCCTAATATAAATTTTCAACGCTTACACAACATCAAACACTAAGCGCAGATAAGGAAACTACTCTGCCTTGGATAATATCAACGTTATCATTCAATGACAATTCAAACGTTTTGGTCCTAACCAAACACCAGCCCCATCTTATCGTAGAAACGCAGTGTATGTGCAGATACGCCCGTTTTTTCGGAAACTTCTTTAATTGTATACCCCATAAAAGATTACTCTCCTTTTTTCTTGATTAGAGTTACTCTAAATAAATTATATAGCTATACTAATGTATAGTCAATCAAGTAACCTTTAATCAGTACCTTTGCTGATAATATACAAATTACTTGACTTAGAGTTACTTCACTATTGTATTCTAAAGTTGTAATAAAAAAGAACGGGAGGGCTTTCAATGCCAAAAACAGTATTAATCACTGGCTGTTCTACCGGATTGGGGAATACTACAGCCAAAAAGTTCGCTAATGAGGGATGGAATGTTGTAGCAACGATGCGCAAGCCAGATGCACGCATGGTTGCGGAAGATCCCAAGCGGATTTTTATAACGGAACTGGACGTTACAAGTCCCGCCAGTATTGAGGCGGCGATTGCAGCAGGTATCGACAGATTTGGCCGGATAGACGCAGTTATAAACAACGCTGGTGTCAGCGTCGCCTCGATCTTTGAAGCAACACCTATGGATGTTATTCGCAGCATTTTTGAAACCAATGTCTTCGGCGTCATGAACGTCATCAAAGCAATGATTCCGCATTTTCGTGAAATTGGCAGCGGAACCATTGTAAATATCAGTTCCAGTATCGGCTTTGCGGCATCCCCGCTTCTAACGGTATATACCGCAACTAAACACGCTGTCGAAGGACTGTCGGAATCGCTGTCGTACGAGCTTGAATCGCAAAACATTTCCGTCAAACTTGTGGAACCGGGGTATATGCCAACCACGAACTTCACATCAAGCCCCACTGCCACCCTGGGTATTCCCATTCCACCATCGTACAAGCCTTATTTTGATCTATTGATGCAATCCATGGTTAACTATCCATTTGAACATGCGGATGAGAATCAGGTCGCCGAACAGGTTTACCGCGCTGCCTGTGATGAGTCCGACCGGCTGCGCTATCTAGCAGGCCCGGATGCGGAGGAAATGGCTAAATTAAGATGGTCTCAGTCAGAAGAAGAATACTTGAGTACCATGCGGAACCTAATGGGACAGATAACATGGCGAAACAGTATGAAAAGTAAAGATTGAAATAGCCAAAGCCAGCACTCTAGATTTTGTGCGAATGCATGGATACCGATTATTCTGGCATTATAACGCTGCAACTCATATATAAATCGCAGTTGTTTCCGGCAAGAAATGGCTCTGATCTATTAAATGCCCCTAAAAACAGGTTGAAAATCCACTTTTTCAGCCTGCTTTGGCTTATATTTCACTTTTAAACCACAATTCATCATCTGAGATAACCACCCACAATAAGCTTGACTTTACAATAATTTATCTATTCCAATATCATTATTCTATATCATTTCAATTACAAATCTTATGACAATAGCTCATGGAAATGAATTCGTAATCAGAGTTATACTCTCCTCGTGCTTACGGAAATCTCTTTCGAATTCCCATGAAATCGTTCATGGCTACTCATTGGCTGATAAAGTACAAGAAAACTTGAAATTAGCAAAATTACTAATTTCTACTGGTTCACCTTATTTTTTTCTTCCACAAAACGTCCTTGATTAGGCACGGCAACTTCTTTAAAATGCTGTGTGAGGAATTCCAGATGCTTTGCCAATTCTTCTCCCTTCATCGGCAGTCCGTGGCTTGGAACTGCCCATTCAGGCTTTAGTTCCTTAATGCGTTCCACTGATTTTTGTGCCGCCTGCCAATCCGTAGTAAGGTATGCCGGAGGTCCTTTGATTTGTTCATGCTGGGTCAGTACAGAGGTAAAGGATTCCTGCTTGGTGGTTGTAAAGGCATCACCTACGATAAGAACTTTATCCTTTTCCCGGAAAAAGGAAATGTGTCCCTCCGTATGACCCGGCGTGTGTACCCATTTCCAGTCCGGCATTCCGGGCACGCTTCCATCCCTAGGAAGTTTAGCAGCCCGATATCCGAGATTGATGCTTCTGTGTGGGAAGGAAGGCGACATTTTTGCTACCAGACCTTCATCCACCTCCGGGTCACCTAAAGGGTAATCCTTTTTCCCTGTAATATAAGGGATTTCAAGCTCGTGCGCATAAACAGGAACATTCCAATACTCGGCTAATCTGCCAACAGAACCAATATGATCGAAATGTCCGTGGGTTAAAAGAATGGCCTGGGGGCGGCTTTCTCTTCCGAAGCGGTCTTCTGCCGACTTCAATATAAAGTCGTAAGAGTTTTCCAGACCTGTATCTACCAGAACCCACTCGTCTGCCTTGCCTACTACGCAAGCAGTAACAATGGTAAAATGCAACAGAAAAATATCAGGTAATACCTCCTGAGAGGTGGTTGTTATCTTTGACAGACCTTTAATCAACTGATTAATCATGGCAAGCCCTCCGCTCAATATATTTCTTTTATCTCGTCTGCATGGATTCCTTTAAGCAGCTCATATCAGGGTTTTAGAATGACCTTGATGCAGTGATCCTGCTTTTTATCAAAAATTTCATAGGCATGTTCCCCTTTGTCCAGAGAAAGCCTGTGAGTTATAATATCGGTGGCATCAAACCTGCCTTCCTTTATTAGGTTAAGTATCCGCTCTACATAAGTGTGTGCCGGGCATTGTCCCATTTTTAAGGTAATATTCCGTGCAAAGAAATCCCCTAGCGGAAACATATTATACCGGGCACCATACACACCTACCATAGAAACAGTCCCGCCTTTTCGGACAGCCTGGGTAGCCATCTCAATGGCAGATTTAGAACCACCCTGCAGTTTTAGCACCGTTTCGATCATTTCAAAGGTGGTCATCTTTCCGTCCATACCCACACAATCGATGACCACATCCGCACCGCCATGGGTGATTTCCTTGATATATTCCCCCGTGTTGTCATGCCGCTCAAAATTAATGACTTCTACCCCGTTATATTTTTTGGCATGCTCCAGCCGATAATCAATATAATCTACAGCAATGATCCGCTTGGCTCCATGAAATGCAGCCCATTTCATGGTCAAAAGCCCTACCGGGCCGCAGCCTAATACGACAACAGTATCATCCTTTTTCACACCTCCATTTTCCACTCCCCAATAAGAGGTGGGCAGGATGTCGGTGAGAAACAGTACCTGCTCATCAGTCAGCTCCTCCGGCACTAAGGTCGGCCCTACATTGGCATAAGGGACTCTCAGGTACTCCGCCTGCCCTCCATCATAGCCTCCGTAGGTTTTGCTGTAGCCAAAAATAGCTCCGGCTTCTCCGTTAGCATTGGAGTTGTCACACTGGCTCCACAAATCATGCTGGCAGTACCAGCAGTGACCACAGGAAATAGGAAAAGGAATAATGACCCGGTCCCCTTTTTTTACCTTGTGAACCTCCTTCCCGGCTTCTTCTACAATGCCCATGGTTTCGTGGCCCAACACAAAACCATGGGGCATGTTGGGCACCATACCGTGAATCAGATGCAAATCTGAGCCGCAGATAGCGGTCGAGGTTACTTTGATGATGATGTCATCCCCATTTATGATTTTTGGATCACCGATATTTCTTACTTTTACATTTTTCATTCCTTCATATACAAGCGCTTTCATCCTGCTACCTCCATATATTTTACTAAAATTAGCTTTTCCATCTGGAATATAAATATGTGCCATGGATATTTAAGCACAATCCAAATAAAAGAGTTTTAAAAAATACAAAACTCTTTTGTATCAAGTAAAACCAGATCCACTCAACCCCTCTAAAGAAAAGTGAGTTCCTATCAAAACATGAATTTGTAATGTATTTTTGTCGTAATTTGTAGTAATCAGTATTTCTGTTCAATTCTCTTTTGCACGATAAGCAAGTTCCGTTCTATGTAAATGCATCATATCATGTAGTATATTTTATGTACATAAATTGTATAAAAAGGGAGGCATATTATGTTGACTGGAATGGAGTATGCAAAACAGTCCATCGAAACAAATCTCTTCTTCCTGCGAATTATAAAAGAACATTTGATATTTGCAGGTGCTGCTTTTACATTAAAGGATGCAAGCCTTGTACCAGCTCTGATAAATATGAAAAACAAGTTTGAAGAATTATTAATTAACACGATATCACTCGCAAATGGGGTAATCAGGCCCCAGTCCCTGGCTGCAGGTGACATTATTACACCTTATACTTACCAGGCAGAGATGGCAACACAGTATTACACAGGTCTGCCCATCAATACCAACATTACACAGATGGAATCTGCATTAATGAATAATGCTGCTTTTGCACCCAATCCTAGGATAGAGCAGTCGGTGAATATGCTTAACCAAGAGATCATGGCTCTGCTGCAAACCGCCATCCAAACTCAAAAAATGATCCTTGTTAATGTCTTGTCCTGCAAAATGTTTACCAATATGTACCCATTAATGATGGACCATGTGACTAGAGAGGCAGAGCATTACCTGCAACACCTCCAGACATTGCAGAGTCATCAGAGCCTGACAGATGGGCCAAAGGCAACTGCAATGGGTGAGATGTTCTGGAACAATATCATGGGAGAGCATTCCAAGTTTATCCGGGGACTCTTAGACCCTACAGAAGAAGAATTGATTCAAAAAGCCAATGGATTTGCCAACCAATTTGCTGGACTGACCCAAGCAGCCAAGGAAGCTTACGAACGTATTGAGTTCCTGCCAAGCGTTACACGCAACAGTATGTCCGCTACAATGAACATCAGAAACTTTAAGGAACAAGGGACACTGGGAATTCTGGAATGTAAAATCAGGTCCATCATACTTCCTCTGCTCAGCGACCATGTATTAAGGGAGGCCAATCATTATTTAAAGGAACTGCGGGAATTTAAAATATAAAAGCAAAGGTGATTTACCCACAAAAAAACAGGCAGTTCAATTTGGTGAAGTGCCTGTTTTTTTATATAAAGCTTAATGTTGGGATTGATTCTGCTGGTTTGGGGTGTTAAAGCTTGCCGGTTGAGGATTATTTGCATTAAAATACTGATCGCCAGGTGTAGAAAGGTTAAAGTAAAGTTTGGAATCCTTTGTGATACCCCAATCCTTTAACGAACCAGTATCCTGAATCCTGTTGAATGCTTCCCTAAACATGGTATTATGAGCTTCTTCACGGTTTAATAAAAAATCAATAGTATCTCTTACCCCTTTGTCGTTGATTTGTCTGTGCAGGTACTCATAAACTACTTTTGCACGCTGTTCTGCTGCGATGTTGGATAAGATATCGGCTGCGAGATCTCCCGTTTCGTTTATATAAGCGGCTGTCCACAATTGTCCGGAAGCATTGCTCAGCATAGGGTTCAGCCCTGTCAGTACATGTGCTTCAATATTGCCTATAGTAGCATTTTTTGCATCAAGTACATGCCCGTTAAGCAGGTTTATGGTCGTAGCGACCATTTCCATATGACTTAATTCTTCGGAAGCGATATCAAGGAATAAGTCTTTAATTTCAGGGTCTTTAATTCGGAAGCTCTGTGATAGGTATTGCAATGCTGCCTTCAACTCTCCCTGCGGCCCGCCAAGCTGTTCTTGAAGCATTGCTGCATAATTGGGGTTTGGACCATCCACCCTAACTTCATGAAGAAGGTTTTTATCATGTTTAAACATCTTACATCTCTCCTTATCTAATTCTAAAAAATGTTCTCTATATAACGTTTACACTGTTCTGTTAAAATATTCATAAATATTTTATTCTTTTGGATTGTTTCCTTATTTACAATTTTCCTGTATATCAACTTTCTGTCCATCAATCAGTTCGCTTAGAATATTTACAACAAAAATTCCGCATGCTTTTCCGATTTCCGGGTGAACCATGAAAAAGGGACCTTGATAGGCCCTTTTTCATATAACATTATTTTAACTTTTACTTAGTATCTGTCAGCTGGCTTAGCATTTTCCAAATACTTATATATCAGGTACCACAAAAGGTTTTGTAAGGACAGGTTGACGCTTCAGGCAGCTTGGAGTAATCAACCTGTTCTGGAGAATGTGCATATGGGTTCGCAAGGACATCAAGAAACTGTTCCATCACACTGTAGTCTCCATGCTTCACCGCAGCTTCCAGCGCCTCTTCTACCCGGTGGTTGCGAGGGATTATCGCAGGATTACTATTTCGCATCAGCTCTCTTGCTGTATCTTTTGGCTCCGGCTGCCTATCAAGTCTTGCCTGCCACATCCCATGCCACTGAGTAAATTCCGGGACGTTAAACAAGTCCATTTCCGACCGTGTATCAAAAGTTAATGCGAGGAAAGTATTGGTGTAGTCAGCATGATACTTTTGCATCATGCTCAGGAGGCTTTCAATAAGTGACTCATCCTCTGGCTCTTCGTTAAATACCCCCAGCTTCGCTCTCATTCCCGCGAGCCAATTTCGCTGATATGCCTCAGTAAAATCTGAAATCGCATCCTGAGCTAATTTGACGGCCTGCTCCTGATTGGTATGCAGCAGGGGCAACAACGCTTCAGCAAATCGTATAAGATTCCACCCGGCAATATCCGGCTGGTTGCCATAGGCGTAGCGACCGTGGATGTCAATGGAACTGAATACCGTTGCCGGATCATAAGTATCCATAAAGGCACAAGGGCCATAGTCGATAGTTTCGCCGCTAATGGTCATATTGTCGGTGTTCATCACCCCATGGATAAATCCGACCACCTGCCATTTGGCAATCAGCGCAGCCTGGTGCTTGATCACTTCCTTAAGCAGCGAAAGATATCGATTCTCATCAGCCTCAATATTTGAAAAATGGCGATTTATGGCATAGTCAGCTAGAGCTTGGAGTTCTTCCACCGTGCCCCAGCTTGCAGCGTACTGAAAAGTTCCCACTCGCAGATGGCTTAAAGCCACACGGGTCAGGATTGCACCGGGAAGTCTCGTTTCGCGGATTACTGATTCCCCGGTCGTTACTACTGCCAGGCTGCGGGTGGTTGGAATTCCAAGGGCATGCATTGCTTCACTAATGATGTATTCTCGCAGCATCGGTCCAAGTGCCGCTCGACCATCGCCTCCGCGGGAGTATGGTGTTCTGCCTGAACCCTTGAGTTGGATATCAACCCGTTTACCCAAGGGAGTGATCTGCTCGCCAAGCAGTAGAGCTCGACCATCCCCTAACATGGTAAAATGCCCGAATTGGTGTCCTGCGTAAGCTTGAGCAATGGGCAAAGCGCCTTCGGGAATCTGATTTCCAGCAAGTATCGCTGCACCATCATTGCTTTGCAACCTCTGGACATTCAGCCCCAGAGAGGTTGCCAAGGAGTCATTGAAAATGATTAATTTAGGTGAACCTACAGGAGTCGGGTTGAGTCTGGAAAAAAATATTTTCGGCAGACGAGCATAACTATTATCCAAGTTCCATCCTGTTTCCATCATTGTCTTTTTCTCTGTCATCGTATTTGCATTTACTCCTCTTCTTCTACCTTTTTCTTTTAAATAAAGAAATCATAGATATATTACTGTTTGTATCATAAATTTTCCTCTTATATGCTTAACTCCTTACTGTATTCTGTCCACAAAAGCTGTTTTTATTGTATAAAAGTTCATCATTTTACGAAATATAAATAATAAAAACTATTTGGAGGGAACCATATGCAATTAGCTGCACATGAGGCACATGATTTACACGAGCTTACTTTAAGCTGTGTGAACTCTATTACGAATATGGCACTTTTTATGAATCAGGTAAAAGATCCTGAACTTAAGTCACTGATACAGAAGCATTTCCCCTATCATGTGAAGGACTATAATACAAAAGTTGAGTACCTAAGTAGAACAAGCGGTGCAAAAACAGGGTTACCTGTGCCCGAGATAACGAACATTATCGAGAATTTTACCCAGTCGAATACCAACGCGAAATCCATAACTCCAAGAACAGATATACAGCAGCTGGATGACCGTGAAATCGCTACAGCATATCTTTTAACACTAAAAAGAGCTGGGCGCGAATACGCTTGGGCAGCTATGGAAGCCAGCAATCCAGAGATCCGCACATTTCTTGAGGACGCCTTCAGAATGAGTTCGCGTCATGCTTACGATGTCTGGCAATGGATGGTTACAAAAGGATATTACCCCTTAGAAGCTGCCCCTGCAGAGACCTTAGGCACTATGGCAAGTATGTACAAAACCGTTCCTGAGTCCGGTGCAACTATACAATAGCGTATACTTATAAAAATAGCTATCCACTATTTTTATCTGATGGATAGCTATTTTTACTATAATCTATTATCATAACTATGCGATTGTTATGGCTTTAAAGCACCTTTAGCAACTGTACTTTTTCACATCAAAAATTTCATGTGCGTGTTCACCGTTGCCCAGGTTTGCATAATTCCTTTAGTATTGCCTGACTCCCTATCTTTCTCTTTGTAAAACACTTTCCTTCTATACTTGGGTGCAAATACTACACGATACTTACAGTTCCGTTTTTTATATGAAAGCCTGCGTATGTCACTCATATTGAATTTTATTGCAGTTGTCAGACCGCAATTTAAATACATAAAAGGAGTTTTTATATCTGCCTCATCGCTTAAAAGCTCTTTGGAACTACATACCTAGCACGGAATTTTCTAAATACAAAAAGCTTGCAATCTATACGATTACAAGCTTTTTGTATTTGGTGGAGCATAGGGGACTTGAACCCCTGACCCCCACACTGCCAGTGTGATGCGCTCCCGCTATATCGGGTGTGCACCCCCAAATTTTCAGAACTGGATTTCTCTTATGATTGAGGAGGTTTATCAACTAGCCATATTTTTTATGGAGCATCCACCTTCTATACTCAACTGTGCGTTCAGTGTACCGGCGAATGCCGAGAGCTTATTGCTTTGAAAATAATATCTGTTATCCTAGTGTATCAAGCAGCATCTGTATCTGCTCTGAATACACGATCTTTATTTGGTACCCTCTTGAAAGCTCAACCCGTTGCACGGCAGAGGACAAAATCATCTTTTTAGCCTCACAGCTGCATATATCGAAGATGCGTGCCCAAATCCGGACGGAGTCGTACATTTTTGTGATTTCTGCAGAGCGTTTCATCGCATCCGACAGCTCGCACTTCAATGTACTGCATTCCTCCTCTGTTTGAGCAAGCGTTCGATAGGCTTCTTCTGCAAGGCTGTCCAGAAGCGCATTGGGGATTTTGGTGCTTCCCTTTATCACTTCTTCAACCTTGTGTTTGACTGCGGAGTACTCGGTCAGAGCTTTCACCCTATTGGCCTCTGCCGCATTCAGTTTGCGCTGAAGCTCATGGATATGCTCTTTTTGCGGAACGTTTATGGTCGTTTGGTCAGATGCGGTAGCTATTTTACTTACAGTACTAATAAACATTTCTTCTACGGCACCATCAAGAATGTGCATCGAATAACCTGTCTGGCCGTCGCATTCAATGCGTTTTCTGGTCTTGTTGTAGCAAATATAACGTATCCGCTTGACACCCTTCGTTTCACCGTCGGCCAGCCTAACTACCTTTCCGCTGGTGGTAAGCACAAGCCGCCCGCCGCAGTGACCGCAGAAAATGTTCCCAGACAGTAACGATTGCCCTTTGGTATTCAGCGGTATCGTGCGGATTGCCTGATTGCCCGTCAAACGCATTTTCATAATGGCTTGAGCTTTTTCAAAGATCTCGGGCGTGATGATACGGAGAGCTTCAAAGGGTTCCGATATTGAATCTCCGCTGCGGAGGATTCCCATGTACTGAATATTATGGAGTATGGTTCCTATCGAAGCTTCACACCATGTTCCGCCATGCCGGTTTTTGAACCCATGCTCGTTCAGATACCCTGCGATCCTGCACCTTCCATACCCATAGCTGATACACAGTTCGAACATCTTCTTTACGATTTGGGCTTCCGCCTCGTCGACCACCAGGCGATTGATTTCCTTGTTGCGTTTGTTGAATTTTCCGCTTTTTTCGAGGCGGTAGCCGTAAGGAGCCACCCCACCTCTGAACCGCCCCTCTTTGACCATTTGTCCTAAAGCGGTTTTCGTTCGCAGGGAAGTCTTTTTGCTTTCGCCTGAGGCCTGCCAGTATCGTATGTAATTCAGAAGGTAGTCGGTATGGTTATCAAAACGCTGTTCTCCTTCATTTACACTCCAGACTCTGATTCCGTGTTCGACAAGCCACTCGACTACAAACGGGGTTTCTTCCGCGCGGCGTCCTATCCTGTCAAACATGAATACCAAAAGGATATCGAACCGGCCTTGCTCGGCATGTTCCTTTATAAGCTGGAGCTTGTCGCGTTCAGATGCGCTGACGCTGAATCCGGATACGCCGTTTTCCTGTTCCTCCCGGACTATTGTCCAGCCCATTCGTTCTGCGAACTCCCGGCATGCCTTCCGCTGCATCGGGATATCCGCCTGTTTCTGCTCATCTATATCAACCTGTTTCGTTGTCGATACTCTGTATAAACAATATACTTTTTCAGCCATTCTGTCCGTCCTTTCAATATAAATTTTAAGGACCGGACACTTGATATTCAGTTATCAAGGAGCCGGATTTTACAAGGGGTATCGTCTCACAGAACCTACATAACCACAGGTCATGATACGTTTTTTTCTTTAATGCTGTCAAGCCCGTTAAGGAATTGCTGTACATTCAGGTTCAGTTCGATGTCCAGCTTATAGCCTTCAGAAACATTCACTCGCTTGATGATGTAATTAGTGATCATTTTCTTAACTTCCATATCGCTGTCATCAAAAATCTCAGACCATGTACGGATGCGGGAAAGCTCTGTTTTCATTTCATCCGCCTTTGCATTGCCTTGTTCAAGCTCAGCTGTCAACGCGGTGAGATGCTCGCTGGTGGAAATAACTCGGTCGCGACTTTCATTAACAAGCTCAGATAGGACATCCATAGGCATTTTACTTTTCCCCTGAACTGCTTTTACCACTTCTGCCTTGAGCGATTCATATTCTGTGATGGCCTTGCTGTTCTCTGCCTTCACTCTCTTTATTTCCGCCCGAAGCTGCACCATATGGCGGTCTTGCGTGTTTCCTATAATTATACTGTCAGAAGCAGCAGCCATGCGGTCGAAAATCTGATGCAATACCTGAGTTACTGCATCATCGAGAACATGCATCGTATAACCGGTTTGTCCATCACATTCAAGGCGGCGTCTTGTCTTGTTATAGCAAACATATCGAATCCGCTTGACGCCCTTGTTTTCTCCATTCGCTAGTCTGACCACTTTGCCGCTGGTTGTTAAAACCAGGCGTCCGCCGCAATGACCGCAAAATACATTGCCGGAAAGAAGCGACTGACCTGAGGTATTCAGCGGAGCAGTCCGCTCATCCTTTTTCTCGTTGACACGTTCAGCCATAAGCTTTTGTGCAAGTTCAAAGGTATATGGTTCAATAATCTGCAGCTCTTTGAAAGGCTCTGAATAAGTGGTACCGCTTCGAAGAATGCCCTTGTATATTACATTGTGAAGAATTGTTCCGACTGACGCATCATGCCAGTTGGTTCCATTTCGGGTTTTAATCCCCTTATCATTCAGAAACATAGCAAGCCGCCAGCGCCCATAACCCGCCGATACGCACAGATTGAACATCATACGCACCACTTCGGCTTCTTCCTCATCGACGACCAGCTTGTTGACCTCATGCTTGCGCTTGTTCATGATACCGCTTTTTTCAAGGCGATAGCCGTATGGAGCTACACCGCCGCGGAAGCGTCCCTCCTGAACCATCTGCCCAAGGGCAGTCCTGGTTCTTATGGAGGTTTTCTGGCTTTCGCCGTCCGCCTGCCAGAAGCGGATGTAGTTCGTCAAGCGGTCGGTATGGGATTCGAACCGCTGCTCGCCTTCATTGACACTCCATACCTTGATGCCTTTCTTTGCAAACCATTCCACCACAAAGGGCGTTTCCTCGGCCTTTCTGCCGATCCTGTCAAACATGAAAACCAGCAGAATGTCGAATTTGCCTTTCTCGGCATGCTCTCTGATGAGCTGGATTTTGTCCCGGTCGGCGGCGCTGACCTTATAACCGGATACGCCGGTTTCCTGCTCCTCGCGGATTATGGTCCAGCCCATGCGCTCCGCAAACTCATGGCAAGCTTTCCTCTGCATCGGGATATCCGCTTGATTCTGCTCATTGTGATCTACCTGCTTGGCAGTAGAAACTCTGTATAAACAATAAACTCTTTCAGCCATTTTGTATCCGTCCTCTCATAAAAATATTGTGCGAGAGACCGGACACTTGATATATGAAGTTGTCAAGGTACTGATGGCTTTTGGCCAACAGCATTATCTCACACAATTCGTTAGAAAGCTATATAATTAGCGGGTTTCAGGCAATTAATTGCAAACAGAAAGGCATCTTTAAACAGGCGTCGACAAAGTTGCTGAAAAGGGTCTTAGTTTCAAACCGCTTTAATTAAAAAGGCATTTATCAAGGTTTTTTTGATAAAATCTGCGGCCTCCGTATTAGGATCGGGTGCAAACAGCAAAGTAACCAGCTTACCATTAATGACGATTTTCAGGGAATCCTGTTTTTGATCATTCTTCGTTATTTTCATGACGGCACCTCCCATTACATCTCCATTGAAAAATCAAGAAAGTTTTTACAGGGTTCTAATTCGATTTCACCTTCTAATGGTGAATAAATAGCAATGGCATGCTTTTCCAAAAGACTGATAAACTCAGATACCTTCTGTGCATCTCTTCCAAGACGATCCAGTCTTTTCACCAGCAGTACATCCATTTTTTCTTCTTCTGCGGCTTTTTTGACCTCCAGGAGGCCAGAGCGGTTCATATTCAGGCCACTTCCTATATCCTCAGAGCTGCCGGACACGACAAAACCCATCTGCTCCGAATAATCATAGAGTTCTTTTTTCTGATTTTTTAAACTGCCGTGCGCGTCTTCAGGGGCATCAACGCGGCAGTAAATCCATGCACAGGTTTGTTCCTTCATATGTAACCCTCCATTTCTGTTTTTTTCTAAAAAAAGCATCAGGAACATCGCTCCTGACGCATGGTAAAACCGTTTAATATGTATTGGATTGTCTTTATCTATATAGCCTCTCAGCCTTGAGAGTATCATCCATTGGAAAGGAAGTTGAATAACTAATGTAGGAAAATAAAATCACTTTGCTACCTTATATAGCTCACTCCTTTTTGCTTCTTCATAAATGAATGTTTTATAGTAAATGCCTCTTTACGCAAACTGTCAAAAGCAGACAATAAGTTCGTAACATAACACTTATATTGTGCATTTTATAAATATAACGAAGTAAAATAACTTCTGATAATGCTCATTAGCTTTATCAAATTGCAATCCACCAACACACTCCAAATTTATCTATAACAGTCGCACAACATTTGCTCCATGGAACTTCCTGAATGGGATTAATAATAACACCACCATTACTCAAAATATTAAAGGCATTACAAACCGCCTCTTCGCTTCCCATCTCAAAAACATTAAACGTCATAGTTTCCCATTTCATTTTGTGGACTATGTTTATGTCACAAGGATTCGCCGCTTCACTTAATGCTA
>JAEZXR010000129.1 GCA_023419605.1 Bacillota bacterium
AGTGATGCGATTATATTCCGTTTTCCTTCGGTCATTACGATTTTTTTCTTAGCCATAAAAAACAGCCTCCTATGATTTTATATTTTATCATAGAAAGCTGATTTTACAGACTTTTTTTCATAGTCTCTTTTGAAGTTACCAAAGGCATAACAAGCTTTTCTCAGATCATACATTTTCGACCAGGTAAGGGAGTTTATCTTTGTCACAATTGCATTACCGTTATTTTTTACGCTCTCTGCAAAAGGTATGGAAGCGATCCAATCATCGGGCATATCATAGAATATCGTAACCTTTTTAAAATTCCTTTTGATTCCGTCTTCCGCCTCTGTAAAAGCCTGGGTAGGAAAAAGCAGCAGCTGCTCACCATCAAAGGTAAGCATGTCATCATACATTCCCCCTCTATGCCCATGTTTCGCCAAATTCCCCAGTTTCACCTGGTAGGCAACATTTACAACATTTTCATTCTTAGAGGCTATGGTTATAAAACCATCCTTTTCATTCGTTTCCAACGGTTCGCCCCGGCTGTTTTTTACTGCCAGGTTGGAAACAAGGGCATCTCCCTTATACAATTCAAGGTCTTCCCTACGGTTTCTTTTCTCTATCCGCTGATTAACCTTAACCAATTTGTCCGTTAAGGAAACAGGTGCAATCCTATACTGCATAGTAAATGGGAACTCATAAAAAAAACAATAATATACCCCAAGAGCCAATCCTAAAATAATTATGATGGCAGACGGAATATAAACTCTTTTGGGTAGGACAAATGTATTTTTCCTATGGCTTTCTTTCGTTAACCGGATTTCCATCTTCGTCAATTCAGACCTCCATTTTTCTCGTAAAGTCTATATTCTTATAGTCAGCATCCTATTATGGCATTCTATAGTTTAATGTAATCTTATTCTGTTAAATACGTTGAATCAATACGTTTACTTTTTGATTTTTTGTACATTTTTTGTTTTTTTCATTAAACCGGAGCAGGCCATTCGCCTGCTCCGGTTTAACTTTCCCTGATAGGGTATCCCATCTACACCGGCATCATCAATACAATTCAAATTCGTAGATTCTGGTAGCCACATTCAAAGAACTGGTGGGTGCTGTAACATATAGCCGCACGTATCTTGTATTGATTGTGGGAATCGCCCTGTCTGTGATACCTGCAATATTTCCCGTCACTGCATCCACATCGGTCCAATTGGTTCCATCGGCACTTTTTTGAAGCTTGAAATCCTTTGTATTCCACATAAATGCGGTTTCTCCGCCTGCACTTGCATGCTTTACAACCCATCGGGATATGTCGTAGTTTGCTCCCAAATCAAGCTTCAGCCAACTGTCGCCCCCAGCATTCGTACACCATTTGCTGTTTCCTGTTACAGTACCATCTACCGCTTTAGCTGCTTCTTCTCCCGCGAGCTGTGCGCTTGCTGTAGCTGTCTTGCCTGGTGCAATATTCGTACCAACGGTAGGAACGCCATAGGTTTCAAACTCATAGATCCTCGCGGTGGCATCTGCACCGGCGTTGGTAATATAGAGTCTTACATACCTGGCTGTAAAGGGTGTAACCTCTCTGTCTGTTGAATCCAGAATATTACCTGTGACTGAATCTACATCTGTAAAATTGGTTCCGTCGGAACTTTTCTGAAGTTTGTAATCCTTAGTGTTCCAGCCGGTGTTTTCCAACCCTGTACCTGCACTTTTCACAACCCATCTGGAGATGTCATAGTTGGAACCCAAATCTACTTTAAGCCACTTGTCCCCTGCTGCATTGGAGCACCACTTATCGCTGTTGCCGCCGGTGGTAGATCCATTCACAGCCTTTGAAGGTTCTTCTCCTGTGATGAATCCGCTTGCTGTAGCCGTCTTGTTCAATGCAACATTGGTTACCGCCGCTGACGCTGGCGGAGTCGTTCCTCCGAAATTCACCTTGAAGGTCTTGATGTCATAGGGCCCGAAGGTAGTGGAGAAGGCATTCCCGCTATAGCTTGGCGTGCCTGTATTCTCTTCCAGCAGATTTGTCTCGGAAATGGAGGAAATTGTTCCCGGTACTGTGATTGTTGCATTTGTTCCTCCCATACCTTGTGTTTCATAGGCTCTTATTATAAAGTCACTGGTATCTTCAGCCTTTTTAACTACTGAAAGTATTACATTCGGCTGGCTGACCGACATAAAAGAATAGGAGCTTTCCAGCGTTCCTGGGTGTGAGGTTGTCTGGTGTGCGATCACAGGATAGTTTAATTCATATCCCTTATATACCGTATTGGCAGTTTTCCAGTCGCCGCTGTGCGGATACAGGGAGTATGTAAATTCGTGTGCGCCCATATCTGCCACTGCTCCACTGGAAATAGAAGACCAGGTAGGCATGTTGGGAGATCTTAGCAATGATAATCTCATGGTATTCAAATACGTGTCATACCCGTACTTGCAATTGTTTAACAAGCTGACACCATAGCCACCGTTGGACAAATCCGCCCATTTATGTGCTGAAACTTCAAACCTGGCTTTATTGAAGCTTGTATCTCTTTGATTGGAACGATTTTGGGTTCCATATGCGATTTCATAGTTCGCTGAGGTGGCTCCGCTCACATTAAACGGGAAGGTCACTTTCAACATCTTGTGTGTTTCATGCCAATCCGCTGTCATTCGGATATCGATCCGGTTGATGGTCGGATAGAGGGTGATGTACTGGCTGAAAGTAGAACCTCCATAGCTCTTATTGATTCTGTATGTGCATTTTACAGGACCATTTTCTACAATACTGATGCCTGAGGTAGTATTTAATGTAGCAAGGGGTGCGGCTGTCATATCGTCATAGTCAACATTCCATGCATCCCAGTTAGAAGGTGTATCCTCCAGGATCTGAAGGACGTTCCCTTCTCCCCCTGCAAGCACTTGTTTATTTCCGTTTGCCTTATCAATAATACTGCTGATATTACCGGTGGTTCCGTTAATGGTTACCTGGAACAAATCGCTTGTAATCACATTGGAACCTATGGATAAGCCTGTTGAACCCGTATAGTTTCCTGTATTCGGTACAACACTGACCACTTTGTAGCCCATGGCGGGTATATTGTCCAACATAAATACGATTCTTGCCGTAGTACCGCTGATGCTTAATATCTGCGAAGGTATTTCTGTTGCTCCGTCAAATACCTTTATACTGGCTGGGGTCGTCGAAAAGACTACATTTGTTTCCACCGGCTGCCTTCTTCCGAAGGATAATGGATTGAATACAACCACCGGAACACCGGAGGCAACTGTTGTGTCTGCTTTGGAAGCGATGCCTGCGATGGCCTTATTCGATACATCACTTAACGTTGTAATTGCTGCCGCCCCGTTGGCTTGTGCTTCTGCCACCTGATCAGCAGATCCTGACCCGGGAAGGATATCATGGAACTGATTCACCATGATTTTCTCCCAGGCGCCATTAATCGCCGCCTGATTATACGCAGCAGCTCCCGCCCACTGTGCCATACTGGAGAACTTTTCCGCTTCTTCCGCAGCGATTTCACCTAAACGGTTGTTCTTTTTAATCAAAGCCTGTGTTGTATATGTACCCCGGTGATTTTCAAGATACATTTCACCTGTCCATGTATCGGTGATGTTAGCTTTGTCTGTGGGAGTCAAATCGTTAAAGAATTTTTCCGCGGTGTACATCTTGATGTTCGGATTCGTTGAAACAGCATCTTGTACACGGATGGAATCGATATCACTCTGGGTCGGTCCGCCTCCTCTATCCCCTGAACCGTAAAGGACCAAGCCCTTCTTTATACCATGCCTGTTGGGCTCATCCAAGGTATAGATGTTATTGTTTGTATCCGTGGCAGAGGATGTATAATCCTGCCTTGGCTTGTCCACAATAACCTGGCTTCCATCGATGCCATTCCATTTAAAAATCTCATACGCATACTGATCATTAACCGGAAACCGGTTTGTATCATTCCAATTGAGTTTCGTGGTCACAAAGTAGTTCATTCCACTCTCTTTTAAGATCTGAGGCATCTGTCCGCTGAATCCGAATACATCCGGAACCCATCCTACCGTTGACTTTTTTCCAAATTCCTGTTGGAAGAAGCGTTGTCCGTACAGGACCTGTCTGACCAGGGATTCACCGCTGCTCATATTTAAGTCCGGCTCCAGCCATTGACCGCCAACCAGCGCTACTTTACCGCTGGCTACCTTCGATTTAATGCTGTTGAAAACACTGGTGCAATCCTGCTTCAACCATTTCAAGTGAACCGTGCCCGAAGCATGGAATGAGTAGTCAGGATTTGCATCCATCATGCTTGCCGCTCTTGTGTAAGTGTTTTTAATAAAATCGGACCGGGTTACTGCAGTTGTCCACTGCCATGCTGTGTCGATGTGAGAATTACCCGCCATGTAGGTTGTGTACGTTTTATCATAGGCAAAGGCAGTACTTCCAAAAGTGCTGCAGATAAAGATAATTGTCACCAGCATCACGCTTACTTTTGAATTTCTTCTTACCATAATTTTACTCCTTTCTGATTCCAGATAATTTCCTCACTGGATCGAACATGGGCATACTATACTTTTACGCCCGGAATATTTGTTTAGCTTCTCAAATCTCCTTTTATAAAGAATATTGTATTGCATCAGTGGCCAACGCCACCGTTCGACCCATTGAAACCATAGTCAACATAACAACGAAAATTTGATTATATAAAATTGTAATGTGCACAAATGTTAGCTAAGATAATGCATGAATTGTTATTTCACGTAATTTTAGGTATAAGATTGGCATTTGCAAAATTGAGACGCATAGATAGCCCTCCATGGCTATCTAATCAAAAAACATTGCGTATTCCGTTTAAAATGAGTTTATTCCATTAGATACGCTTAATCAATACGCCTATTTTTTGATTTTTTGTATAATTTTTGTTTTTTCAACTTTAACAGGATCTGATTCTTTCCTTTTTGACAATCAAAAAAGCCACCCCACTCGAGATGACTTTCGCTTTTACTTTAGTTCGGTTACTCCATGCTTTGGGTAAAAATCTTACAAGCTCTTGCATTGCGGCTTTATGCCGTCGTCAGGAGCCAGTGTCCTTTCTCATGTTTTTCCTTTCCATACCCGAGAAATCTGTATGATTGATAATCTAACACCCTTTAGATTTTATTATACCCTGTAAGTTTTCTATATCCTTTTCCATTATTTCTATATTCCGCTTTAAAGTGTTTATTTCCTCCGATTTCTGATTTATAATTCCCAAATTCTTAATATTTTCCGATTGCAAGTCGTTATATTGGATCTGCATTTGTAATATGACTGACTTTTTTTCAATTTCTATCTCTTTTTTTAATCGAAGTTCCATATCTGCAATTGCTTCAGTTTCTTTGTTTCTGTGTTCACAAATTTCACTATTAACAACATCAAGCTTTCTTCTTAGACTTTCATTTTCCAGGAATTTTTCTTCCACGGATGACTTTAACTTGTTAATTTCGTTAGTAAGTTCTTGATTCTCGCTTTTCAATATAGCATTTTCTCTTTCAACTCTTCTTAGAATATTAATTTGCTCTAACAATTCAGTAACTTTAGAATTTAGATTCCTATTTTCCTTTTCATCTGATTTTATTTTTGCTTCAGTTTCATTGATGAGTTTTTCCAGCTTCTCCTTTTCTAAATTATATCCATTATTTGCTGCTTCCAGGAGCTTATTCCTTTCTTCCAATTGTGAATTTTTGCTCTCGTGTGCCTGAACCTTTACGTTAAGGTTTTGCAATTGCTGGTCATAAAAATCCTTGTGACTGCCTATGGTATCCTGTGCTTTTGCTGCCATAGATTTAAATGTGTTTAGAATCTCATTAATGCTTCCTGAAATGAGAGCTATTTCATAGGAAAAATCTATATTTGAATTCCTTTTTTTATTTTGATCGCTTTCAACATAGTTTAGAATCATTGATTCTAAAAGAGCTTTCTTTGAGGTATCCTTTCCCTTAACCAGTTCTTCAAACATTTCTTTATATGCGGCATCAATTCTCACACTTATGGGATTGTTTTCCTTTTTATCTAACGCTTCAGAATTATTTGAATTTTCGATGTTTTCACTCATGTTTTTCCTCCTGCTTTTTCCTTTAAGCTAATTTTATCTATAAAAACTGCGGATGTCAATTCAATTGTTTACATTTTTATCAAGTATACGTTTTGTTTACATCGTGTACATTGCATTTTATTGTAAACAAATGTATACACCACTAAATAAACACCAATGTTACACAACTACGTTTTGTAACATTCAAAACAGCTTAAATTAAGGGTTTTCAATGATGCAATATAAAAAAAGGGATTGAATGTTACAAAATAATATATTATTATATAATGTGTCGCATAACGGGTCAATTCAAGTATAAAATTGGATTGATTTGCTAAAAAGTAAAAAAAGATTGAGGTTAAATACCAAAAGGAGATTTTATGAATACCGTTGAACCCATTAGGGAGCTAAAAACTATAAAAAATATGCGCTCCATACTAAAATGTCAATCTACAAGAAATGAGCTGCTTTTCATATTAGGAATTAATGTTGGGCTTAGAATCAGTGATATACTAAAACTTAAGGTCGAAGACCTCATTAAACCTAATAAGTCCCCCAGGGATTATGTGATTATAACCGAGGAAAAAACGGATAAAACCAAGAAGTTCTATCTCGGGGATATTGTAAAGAAGGCCATCGATAACATGATTAAGGAAAATCCTGATATCAGCATGGGAGATTATGTTTTTAAAAGCCGAAAAGGTCATAATAGTCCTATCACTCGCCAGCAGGCTTATAGGATACTCAATAGCGCAGCAGAGGCTTTAGGTATTGTAGAAAGAAATGATCATGGTGTTCTTGTGTCCGGTGAAATCGGTACGCACACGTTAAGGAAAACTTTCGGATATCATGCTTTTCAAAATGGTACTTCCCTTGAATTGCTAATGGATATTTTTAACCATTCCTCTAAATCCCAAACCCTACGGTATATAGGAATTACAGAGGAACAGAAGAAGGATGTGTATTTACAATCGAATTTGGGGTAAAAGTTCCTAATCAATTCAACACGATGTGCTATACAAATTCGGATGAAACTTAGCTGATTCGAGCCTCGTAAAGCCCCAGAACCGTTGGCTGTACGAGGCTCAAATCAGCAGTTACCAATCCGATTGTATATAGCTGCCTCTGCGCCTGCCCACGCTAAAAGATGCAGCTTTAGCAGAGTATTTACTGGCACAACAAGTTGAATCATACAAAACGTAAAGATATGACCATCATAATGTGCAAAACAAACTGTTTTTCCTTAAGCCTTCAAATAATAATGTATTTTGTATAATAACATGGTATAATTCCCCTATAGAGGACCCTATATTTATAAACGCATTGGAGGTCAAAATGACTTTATTTAGTGAAGCTCCTCAGGAAGTAAAAGATTTTTTAATCTACATGGAAACGATAAAAGGAAAATCAAAAAATACTACACAGGAATACTACTATGATATCCGTATGTTTCTCCGCTTTATAAAGATTCATAAGAATCTTTTATGCGATAAAAATGTTAATTTTGAAAAGATCGATATTTCCGATATAACGATTGAAAATTTAAGAAATATTAATCTTAGCGATATATATGAATTTATGTCCTTTGTTAGCAGGAATCGCGGGAACAATTCCAATTCCCGTGCCAGAAAAGTTGCCAGCATTAAGTCTTTCTTTAACTATTTGACCAGTAAGGCGAAGCTATTGGAAAGTAATCCTACAAAGGAACTTGAGTCTCCGAAAATAGTAAAAAGGTTACCTAAGTATCTTGATATTAAGGAAAGCGAGAAACTTCTCTACTCTATAGATGGCGAACACCGTCAAAGAGATTATGCTATTATTACCTTGTTTTTAAATTGCGGACTTAGGCTTTCTGAACTTGTAGGAATTAACATAAATAAGATGAAAGACGGAACACTTACTGTTATCGGTAAGGGTAATAAGGAACGTACCATATACCTGAACCAAGCATGTATAAGTGCTATTAATGCTTATATGAGAGTACGGCCTGTGGAGGGAGTCAAGGATAAGAATGCACTTTTTTTAAGTGAGCGCAAGCAAAGGATTAGCAACAAGACCGTACAGCATATTGTAAAAAAATACATTAAACTTGCAGGTCTCGACCCGGAAAAGTATTCAACGCATAAATTGCGTCATACAGCTGCTACTTTAATGTATAAACATGGGAATGTTGATATTCGGGCACTAAAGGAAATTCTCGGGCATGAAAGTGTTTCTACTACGGAAATCTATACGCATGTAGACAATCAGCAACTTAAAGCAGCAATCGAAAGCAACCCCTTAGCCAAGTTCACGCAAAGCAATGAGGAAAAACCTGAAAATCCTGATTCACATAAATAGCTACGCCATAGAGCAAGCAGTCCCTTGCTGATTATGAATGTCAAAATGCCCCTAATAAGGCGCCAGTACCTTGTTAGGGGCGTTTTAATTCCTCTTATTTGTTGGATAGTTTCATACCTATCAAGCTTAGTACTTCATCTTCAGATCAATTTGATTTGGCATTGATTTCCCTTGCCGATAACAGTCAAAACTTGATAGAAACAGTTCTATCGCCCTTGGGATATAATGCGGACTTTGGCCTGCATTGTGCGGAGTGATCACAACATTTTCCATCTCCCAGAAAGGACTGTTCTCCGGAAGAGGTTCCTGCTGGAACACATCCAGTCCGGCCCCCGCGATAATTCCCTTCTGCAGTGCCTCAATCAATGCTGCTTCATCCACCGTATCTCCACGAGACAGATTAATAAAAACACTGGTCGGTTTCATGGCAAGAAACTCATTTCGCCCCAGTAAATGATAGGTTTCGTCTGTGAGCGGTGTCAATAAAACAGTGTAATCGGCCTGTCCCAATGCATCGTGCAGCTTCTCCATCCCCCACACCATATCAAAATTCTCCAAAGCTTCCGCATGTTTTTTCAACCCAATGACTCTCATATCGAAGGCTTTTGCCTTTCTGGCGATCTCTTTCCCGATACTTCCGCTGCCGACAATGCACAACGTCTTCCCTGCCAATTCTCCCATGGGTTTGATCCGTTCCCACTTCTTCTGCAGTTGGCTTCTGATGCTGCGGTTCAACTGCCGGCTGAACAGGATTATTAATCCAAAAGCATGCTCGGCCATCTGCGGACCATGAATGCCACTGACATTGGTTACAATTACTCCCTTTCGGTCCAGTTCGTCAAAGGCCAGCTTTTCAACGCCTGCGCTCATAACGAACAACCATTTCAACTTCTTACACGCTTTTACAATATCCTCTCCGAGTTCTCCCCAGGAAAGAATGATTTCCGCCTCTGGCAGTACCTCCAGCGCTTCACCGGCATTCCTGTAAGAAAGAACCCTTTCTCCGGTTTGTTTTTCGATGGTATCGCAATATTCCCGTTCAATCGGGATTAATGAAACAATCATGGCAGCCTCCAATCAGTTTTAACTACTAACCTATGTCATCGTAAATTTCATCCGTTCCCGTACCATTTTCCAGATAATTCAGCACGGCTTCGCTTAACACCAAATCCCCTGCTTTGACACTTCCCTTTAATTGTTCGCTCGTTTTACAGCCAACAATCGGGATGGTCGTAAACGGCTGCGATGTCAAATTAGTAATACTCTTCATAATCGATTTCCAGAAAACGAGTGACTTCGGTTTCCCATCGATTTTTAACAAAATCGACATGAGCCGGGTGTGTATTATAGGCATCATATGCAGCCTTGTTGGAAAACT
Organism: Bacillota bacterium; assembly: GCA_023419605.1. Lineage (GTDB taxonomy): Bacteria > Bacillota > Clostridia > Acetivibrionales > JAEZXR01 > JAEZXR01. The sequence continues at coordinate 9,763 of JAEZXR010000129.1, forward strand.
CCATGGAAAACCCAAAGTGATATTCATTTTTAGGGCTGACTTGCTTTAGCACTTCAAAATTTTCTACTACAGGTATTGAACTGAGTATGGATCTGCCATCGGATAGAAATTGTTCGGTTTCAGGAGCATGGATTTCATGCTTTAAACAAAATATTACCGAATGCCGGATTCTTTTCTCTGTCATAGGTTCCCCTCCAATTTGAATATAATTAGTCCGGTTTCTTATTCACCCTACTATTTAGTATAGGCTAATTCATATTATACTAACATTACTATCATATAAGAAGTAGTTACATTTATCTCACATAGTTACACAAAAGATACTAGCGCACTTTATCCGGACTCTGCTTTGCTAAGCATTCGCCGATCAACCCTATATCTTTAATATCTTTCGCTCTTCCTAAATCAACCTTCTGTTTGCAAATATTAAAAGTCGATTCTTGTTACCTTTTAGTAATTTGACACTGCATACACGTTGGTATATACTTATTTAGAGATTTGTGTTAAAGTCTGGTAAATTTAGGAATGAGGTTTCTATGAATACAAGAAAATTTTATTTTATAGTAAGTGCTGTGCTGGCTGTATGTTTGTTTATTACCGGAACAGTTCTGCTGGCAAGTGTTAAAATGCCCGCCAGCAACGGGAACGGTTCGCAAAGCTTGTTAGACAAAATTATTGACCCCATTAGAACGGATAATGAACCCGTCAATATTCTGGTCCTTGGTGGGGATAAGGTAGCCTCCAATACAGATACCATGATCCTTGTTAATTATAATCCGGCCACTGCCAAGATGAGCATGCTGTCCATCCCTCGGGATACCAAAGTAGAAGTTCCGGGCTCCAGTCTGCCAAAAATCAACTCCGCCTATGCCGCCGGCGGTGCAAAGCTGGCTGTGGATACTGTCCGCAAGCTCCTTGGTGTAGATATAAAATATTATGTCTTTATAAATACTGTTGCTTTCCGGGAAATCATCGACGCTCTGGACGGTGTTGATTATAACGTACCCGTAGATATGAACTATGATGACCCTACCCAGGATCTCCATATTCACCTGAAAAAGGGCATGACGCATATGGACGGTGCAAAAGCGGAACAATTCATGCGTTTCCGCCAGCCGACCAGTTATAATAATGAAATTATGAAATATTACGATGGCAGCGATTTAAAGAGAATTAATGCACAGCAGGACTTTATAAAAGAGCTTATAAAGCAAAAGGCAAATATCAAATATATATCGAAGGCTGATGATATTATAAGCATTTTATTTAAAAACATTGATACCAATGTTTCTGCACCGGAGGCTGTAAAGCTGTCCCAGAATCTGGTAAAGCTTAATGTTAACGAGATCAATACCTTCACCCTGCCCGGTGAATCGGAAGACCAAGGTGCATGGTACTATATCATGGATAAGACGAAAACCCAGGAGATCGTGAAGCAGTACTTCATGGCAAAAGGAGGTTTAGCCCCTGGAAAAAATACCGGCAGTAAAACTCCGGTAAATCCCGGCAAGAGTTCTGCTATACCCAAACCGACACCAAAGCCGACACAAACTCCAAAGGAGGAACCAACTCCAACGCCTGTGCCAACACCCAAGCCAACACCGACCGGTACGCCTGTTATACAGCCAACGCCGCCTGTAACCCCAACGCCCGGGTCTACACTGTCACCAACAAGTACGCCGGCGCCGACACCTGTGCCGACAGCTACACCGGTACCGTTACCCAAGCCAACGGGGAGTCCGATCGCACCAACTCCAACAAACACTGTTACCCCTTAACGGGAAATTATAAAAGGAAATCATAAAAAATGATAGTGCCCGACTTTCTTCGTCGGGCACTATCATTTTTATATCTTGTTGGATTTTTACCGAGTTGTATAGGTGTCCTTCCTTTTGCCCAATAAATACTTGACAACTAAAAAAGCAACGGCCAGCACGATTATACCGATAACGACATATTCAAACTTGTGGAATATCGGTCGTACAAGGGTTTCATACTCCTGCCCGAATTTATATCCCAGAAATATCAGTATAAAGTTCCATGGCAGCATACCCAATAAAGAGTAAAGTACAAACTTCATAAGGTCCATGCGGGCAATGCCAGCCGGAAGCGATATAAAAGTCCGTATGACTGGCAGGAGTCTGCCGAAGAAAACTGCAGCAACCCCATAATCTCTGAAAGTCTTTTCTGCTTTATTAAAATGTTTTTCCGAAACAAAAAAGTACTTTCCGTATTTCAATATGAAGGGCCTTCCGCCATAAAAACCGACTGCATAAGCCAGCAATGACCCTAGAAGGCTTCCCAAGGCTGCGGCCAGATTGGCTTGGAACAGCGTCAAAATACCGGAAGAAACCATGTTGCCGCCTAAAGGAAGCACCACTTCGCTGGGAAGAGGTATACAAGCACTTTCAATTGCCATACCTCCGGCTATGCCCCAATGCCCGAAGGAGTTAATGATTCCAACGATAGTCTTTAAAATGTTTTCAATAAACTCATACATGAAACAGTAATCCCCTCAAATTCCTTCACACCTCATAGGGTCAGCAGCTCTGTCTGTCTTTAAGCAATCGAAAAGCGCACCGACACTCATGGAAAGTGTGATGTGTTTATTTCATATTCTCAAGAAATACCTTATTCGCCAGATAGTTGATATATACATCAATCTTACTGGTTACTTCAAAAGGTGAGTGCATGGACAGTATAGCTACACCACAATCTACAACTTCAACTCCCAGATTGGCTACATACTGGGCGATAGTTCCGCCGCCACCCTGATCTACTTTTCCCAGTTCAGCGGACTGCCATAGAATCCCATTCTCGTTGAAAAGTTTTCGAAGTTCACCGATATATTCCGCATTGGCGTCACTACCGCCAGACTTCCCTCTGACACCGGTATACTTCTGGATTACGAGTCCCTTTCCGAGGTAGGAGGCATTTTTCTTATCCTGAACCCCTTCATAGTTAGGATCAACGCCAGGATTTACATCAGCGGAAAGCATCTTTGAATTATTCAGGCATCTTCTAAGGACGATATCCTTATAGTTGTCAGTGGTCAAAGCACAAAGATCGGCGATAAAATCTTCCAGCATGGAAGATTCAGCGCCTGTATTACCCACACTGCCGATCTCTTCCTTATCGCTAAGAATGCAAATTGCAGTCTTTTCAATGTTTTGCGCATCTATGATGGCCTTAAGGGCGCCATAGCTGCAAATTCTGTCATCCTGACCATAAGCGCCTACCAAACCTCTGTCAATGCCAACATCCTTCGCTTTAAAAGCAGGTACAATTTCCAGTTCGGCAGAGACGAAGTCCTCTTCCACGATTCCATATTTATCGTTTAAGAGTTTTAATACATTCAGTTTCACTTTATCCTTCACCTTGTCATCATCGTAGGGAACAGAACCCAAAAGCAGGTTCAACCCTTCTCCGGTGATAGCATCCGCCATTTTCTTCTGCATTTGGTCCTGTGCAAGGTGCGGAAGAAGGTCGGTAATGGTGAAAACCGGATCTCCTTCATCTTCACCGATGCAAACATCAACAGATTCCCCATTGCCCTTGATTACAACGCCGTGCAGTGAGAGAGGAATGGTAACCCATTGGTACTTCTTGATTCCGCCATAGTAATGTGTTTTTAACAGTACCATGCCAGTGTCTTCATACATGGGATTTTGTTTCAAGTCGATTCTCGGGGCATCGATATGAGCACCCAGCATATTCACACCTTCTAAAAGAGGGCGTGAACCGATAACAGCAAGTAGTGCAGATTTTTTTCTGTTTATGTAATAGACCTTTGTTCCGGGTGTAAGCTTTTTATTCGACTGTATTACTTCGCTGAGGCTGATAAAACCGTTGCTCTTTGCCAGTTTTTCAGCTTCTGCGGCAAACTCCCTCTCTGTTTTCCCCTTATCCAGAAACAGCTTGTAGTCTTCACAGAAATCGAAGGCCCTCTTTTTAATTTCGTCTGGAGATTTCTCCCAAGCATTTTTTGTGTTATACGTGAGTTTATCCTGTAAAAGCTGTCCCGTAGTTTTATTTTCTTCCATGTTCTGTCCTCCTAAATTCAAAGTGTCCATTTTATTATATATCTAATTCCTGCCAAAATAAATATATTACCGTTATTTTATGCAAATATACGAAAAATAACCGGCTGTTTCCAACCGGTTATTTTTAAAGCATTATTTTTTGTCCTTTTCGCGCGCTTTCCAGAGCGCCAAACACCATTTTCATGCTTTTAATATTGTCCCTGCAATCTGTTTCTGCTTTCCTGCCTTCCATCAATGCCATAAACATTTCATCCAGGCAGCCAAAATGTCCTTCCCGGCCCTTCCAGCAGTCTTCCCCCTCAATTTTTTTAAAGGTGTTTATAAACTTCTTTCCCTCCGAAGGCTCAACCACTTCACAGTACGGCATATTTACCCCATCCCACATAGCCGTTCCTTTGCTGCCTGTAATCCTCCATTCAGCCTCCCAGGAGGTTTGACATCCTTCCGCACACCAGGAACCTCTATAGCAGAAAACGCTTCCGTCCGACATCTCAAAAATACATACGGCCGATGCATTTCCACGATACCAGGACCCTTCGGAGGTGAATTCGTGACAAAACACCGAAACCGGGTCCGCACCGGTAATAAATCGAGCCTGGTCAAAGGTATGAATCGCCATATCCACAATCAACGGACTATCCATGATATCTCGAAATCCTCCGAAATGGGGTCCCAGGAAGAAATCAGCACAGACAAACCCGGCTTTCCCAATGGTACCCGAACTGAGCAGCTGGCGTAAGCTACGAATATTTTTTAAATACCTCCTGTTTTGCATGATTGCATAGTTTAGTGCCGTATTCTCTGCTGCTTTTACCATCAACTCCGCTTCTTCCAACGATTCGGCCATGGGTTTTTCCCCCAGAACGCAGCACCCTGCTTCCAGCGCTGCTGTCACTATGTTTTTATGGCTGGCTGGAACGGTAACATCAAAGACCAGATTCGCACCTGTTGCTTTTAAGGCTTCTCTCAAATCCACAAAAACCGGGCAGGATAAACCGTTTTTCTCTGCCAAAGCCTTTGCATTTTCTCCCTTAATATCGATCAAAGCTACAATTTCACTATCTTCTCTTGAAAGAGCATAATCTACCCAATGCTTCGACATACCCCCACAGCCTGCCAGGGCAATTTTGAACTTTTTCATCGTATACTTTCCTCTCTGTTCTGCTATACAATGTAAGATGGAACTTAGCTGGTCCGACGCCTCCATAGCCTCTGAAGCTTGGCTATGCAAACACCAAATCAGCAGTTGCCGGTTTTATTGTATATAGGCATTATTTTAAAGGGTTTGGGATAAACACTCCCCCTCGGCAGTACTTGAGATAATTCAAAGCATGAACCTGCCCGGTCATTTCCAGGTCATCTTTATAGACCGGGTCATGAAACCCTTCAATATCAATGGTTCCTTTATATCCACTCTGACGGAGAATCGTAATGATGTCTTTCCAGTTTGAATCTCCGAAGCCTGGAGTCCTGTGCCATACAAACTGTCTGGGGCCATTAATTCCATACTCCTTTACGATATCCCATGCAATGGTTGCATCTTTTCCATGGACATGGAAAACCTTATCCGCCCACTTTCGAAGCTGGGGGATTGGATCAATCAGACTCACCATCTGATGGCAGGGTTCCCACTCCAATCCCAGGTTCTCCACGGGAAGCGCATTAAACATCATCTCCCATGCTGTTGGATTATGGGCGATATTCCAGTCCCCGTTTTTCCAATCGCCTCCCATGTCACAGTTTTCGAAGGCTAGCCTTACGCCTTTATCCGCAGCTTTTTTTGCCAGTTCCCCAAACACTTCCCTGAATCGCGGGATGGATTCGTCGATGGGTCTGTTGGGAAGTCTCCCTGTAAATCCGGTAACAAGATCGGTTCCAAAGAGATGTGCATGTTCAATGAGTCTTTCCCAACTGGCCAGAGTATCTGCATTATTCCCTTCCCCTGTGAGAGGGTTTCCGAATATAGAAATACTGGAAATTATGATGTTCTTTTCGCCCAAATCTGCCCGGAGCTGCTTGGCTAACGCTGCAAGATCAATATTTCCTGTGCTCTGCCAAAAGGTAATGCTAAAGGATTCAAAACCATAGGATACAAGTTGGGGAATCACCTTCACGGCATCGGCTCCGGACACTAAAGTTCCGATTCGAATATCATGCATAAAACACTTCCTCCCTATAATTTATCCATTGCCTACTTTACAGAAATGCCAGCAATGGTATAATAATTTTATTGGAAGGATGGAGCATTGTCTCTACAGAATGTTGGCAACTTATTATACAATCTTGTCATCTTGCTGCAGGTTTAAAAAGTAGAAATCCGGCAGTGGGAGTTTAAGGATTTTATAAAGGAGACGAAGGGAATGAGCAATCAGAAGTTAAAGGAAAATACGCTGCTTTTTGACCGATATTTTCCCTTTAATGTATTCCATAATACTCCATCGGCTCGCGATATTCTTTATCTGCACTGGCACAAGCATATTGAGATCATCTATATGACTTCCGGTCATGGCATTTTCAATATCGGTACAAAAATGATCGAAGCTTTCCCAGGAGATCTATTGATTGTAAATCCCGGTGAACTTCATTCCGGCTACTCCGTGGATAATACCATTGTGAATTTTTATGCCATTGTTTTCGATGCGTCTCTGTTGGCAAATCAACTACCGGATTCATTTTACCATCAATACTTGGTACCGGTCGTTGAAGGTAAATTAGTTTTACCCTCCGGTATACCCGCAGATTCTCCAGCATATGCACCCTTCAGAGATCTTATCGAAAGCATTCTGGAAGAGTTTTCTCATGGAAAAGCCGGGTCGCAGTCTGCCATTCACTCCTTACTTACCCTCTTCTTTGTCTATTTACAAAGAGATTATGGTATTACAACACTGAAAAAGGGTAATAGTAATGCAAATGAAGAGATGTTAACCCGTTTCAAGGAACTTATAAAGTATATTGAAGAGAACTATCACAGGAAGATTCTCATCGAACAAGCGGCAAAGCTTGTAAATATGAGTCCTTATTATTTTTGTAAGCTATTCAAAAAAACGACGGGAAAAACCTTTATTGAATACTTGAATTTGTATAGAATAAACCGCGCAGAAGAGCTGCTTCAGACCACCGAGCTGCCTGTAAGCCTCGTAGCCGAAAAGGTGGGATTTTGTAATATCAACTACTTTGACAGGGTGTTTAAACTGTTCAAGCGGTATCCCCCGTCAAAGTGCAGAAAAAAGGAAATTTGTACAAATTCGGATGGAACTTAGCTGATTCGATTGTATATAGAATGGGTTAGAATATAACCTGATCCGAATTATAGGAGGTTACCATGTTTGATTGCCATGTACACAGTAATTTTTCCGGTGACAGTAAAATGCCTGCGGAAGCAGCGTGCGAAGTTGCTCTTCAGCAGGGCCTGAAAGGGATCGCTTTTACAGACCATCTGGACTACGATTATCCCAATTTTGACGATACGTTCAATATCGATTTTGAACAATATTCACAGTTTATGGATGCATTAAAAGCCCAATATTCCGAAAAACTGAAGGTACTTAAAGGAATTGAAGTGGGCATTCAGCCGCATGTTATTGAAGCTACGGGAAAGGTTATGGAAGGCTTTAGTTTTGATTTTGTTATTGCCTCCGTTCACATCATCGATAAGCAAGACCCCTACGTCGGGGACTATTTTATCGGCAAAACCAAAGAGCAAGCCTATCGGCGTTACCTGGAAGAAATCCTTTTTGCCTTATCAAACTATACGAACTTTGATATAGTAGGACATATCGGATATGTGCGACGCTACGGAGATTTTAGCGATAGAAGCTTGTGGTATTCCGATTATAGCGATATACTGGATGAAATCCTTAAAAAAGTTATAACCTTAGGAAAAGGGATAGAAGTAAACACTTCAGGGTACCGGTCGGGATTAGGCTCTCCCATGCCGAATTTTGATATTGTTAACAGGTACCGCGAATTGGGCGGTGAAATCATCTGCCTTGGATCGGATGCCCATTATGTAGAACATGTCGGTCACAGCTTCGATATTGCAAAGGATCTTCTGATTCAATCCGGCTTCCGGTATGTGACACATTTTGAGAATCGCAAGCCTGTTTTTGAAAAAATAGAAGAATAGATTATAATAATAGTAAAAAGCAAGGTGCCTATCACACCTTGCTTTTTATAGTTCCACCGCCAACGATGATGTCTCCATCGTAGAAGACCACAGCTTGACCGGGGGTAATAGCTCTCTGCGGGCTGTCAAAGTCGACTCGGACGGTTCCATCTTCCTGCGGAACCACGGTAGCATCCGCTTCTTTTGCAGAGTACCGTATTTTCGCTTTCACCCGTATATTTCCCTGCAGCGTATCAAAAGGAATAAAATTAAGGTCTTCTGCAATCAACGAATGAGAAAACACCTCGGTATCATCACCCAAAATAACCCGATTGCCGGGTACATCGATCTCAACGACAAAAGCAGGCTTTCCAAGGGATATTCCTAGCCCTTTCCTTTGTCCGATGGTATAATGAACAATCCCTTTGTGCTTTCCAAGAACATTCCCTCGAGTGTCAACAAAATCGCCGGGCTCGATTCCGGTGTTTGTCCTCTCGCTGATGAAGCGTCCATAATCGTTGTCGTCAACAAAACAGATTTCCTGGCTGTCCGGCTTGTTTGCTACCGTTAAGCCGATTTCCTTCGCAATTTCCCGGACCCGTTCCTTGTGATAGTCACCAATAGGCATTAATGTTTTGCTCAATTGTTCCTGTGTCAGATTATAGAGGGCATAAGTCTGATCTTTCCGATCTGTCGCCGATTTTTTTAATAAAAATCGTCCGAGGGTTTCATCGTATTCAACCCGAGCATAATGCCCGGTAGCAACATAGTCAATACCCATGGCTTCAGCTTTTTTCAGCATTGCATCAAACTTCACATACCTGTTGCATGCTATACAAGGATTAGGCGTCCTACCCTGAAGATATTCATCAACAAAGTAATCAATAACTTTGTTCTCAAACACATCTTTGAAATTCATTACATAATAGGGTATCCCCAGCCGATTAGCCACCCTTCTCGCATCATCCACCGCCGATAATGAACAGCAGCCCCCTTCGGTCTTTTTTCTGTCTTCATCCATATCCGGCCAAATCTGCATTGTGACACCGACTACATCGTACCCCTGATCCAATAAAACAGCGGCAGCTACAGAACTGTCCACGCCGCCGCTCATTCCCAACATTACTTTCTTCTTCATCCTGTCTACTCACCTTTAAATTGTAGACAATCAACTTTCAAACAAAGATGACTTCTACGCAAAACTGTCATCTATCATCTGTCAACTGTCAACTATTATTCCTCTTCCTCTTCATCCTCGTGGTCGTGGTGATGATGAATATCATCACATCTTCTACCGCATCCGCTGCCCGCTTCACCTTCCGTCAACATGCCGTGCTTTCTCATATAATCTTCAATGGCAGCTCCAATTGCCTGTTCTGCCAGATTGGAACAGTGCATCTTGGCAGGCGGCAGTCCGTCCAGTGCTTCGGCAACTGCTTTATTTGTAATTTTCAATGCTTCCTCCAAGGTTTTACCCTTCACTAACTCGGTAGCCATGCTGCTGGTTGCAACCGCAGCTCCACAGCCGAAAGTCTTGAATTTGGCGTCAACAATTATATTATCTTCTACTTTCAAATACATTTTCATGATATCGCCGCATTTTGCATTACCAACCTGGCCTACGCCGTCTGCGTCTTCGATTTCCCCAACATTCCTTGGATTTGAAAAATGATCCATAACCTTTTCACTATACATAAAAATTCCTCTTTTCTATATAATAACCTTGCATTCTGTCCGGTGAACGTATAACTCTATCGATAATGCCCTCAGCTGTTTCTTTTATCCTGATCGTTAACAATGAAGTAATATTTTCACTTCCCTTTATTTTGCACTATTTTTAACGCTTTCGTAAAGCGGAGACATTTCTCTGAGTCTTTCAACGATCATCGGAAGTACCTCTAAAAGATAATCAACATCTTCCTGTGTATTGTTCTCACCGAAGGATACTCGCAATGATCCATGAGCAATCTCATGGGGAAGACCGATGGCCATCAAAACATGAGACGGGTCCAAGGAGCCTGAAGTACATGCAGAACCACTGGAAGCAGCGATTCCCTTCATATCCAGCATTAGCAGCAGAGACTCACCTTCGATATACTCAAAGGAGAAATTCACATTTCCCGGTAATCTCTTCTGTCTGTCGCCATTAAGTTTTATAAAAGGTATTTTTTTTGTGATTTCTTCGATTGTACGTTCACGCAGAGCAAGGAGATGTTTGTTATGTTCTTCCATGTTGCTTGTAGCAAGCTCAATAGCTTTCCCCAAACCTACGATGCCTGCAATATTTTCCGTGCTGGCTCTTCTTCCTCTTTCCTGCGCTCCGCCATGCATAAAGGAGGTAATTTTTACTCCTTTTCTTATATACAGGGCACCTGTACCCTTGGGCCCGTAGAATTTATGTGCGGAAAGAGACAGCAGGTCAATGTTCATGTCTGCTACATTGATGGGAACATTCCCGATTGCCTGTACTGCGTCCGTATGAAAATAAACGCCAGCTTCTCTTGCAACCTTCCCGATTTCAGCAATCGGCTGAATGGTTCCGATTTCATTGTTTGCAAACATGATGGTAATCAATATGGTGCTTGGCTTGATAGCCTTTTTAACATCCTCAGGATTTACCAATCCGTTTTCATCGACAGGAAGGTAGGTTACTTCAAACCCGTCACTTTCGAGGTATTGGCAAGTGTGAAGCACAGCATGGTGCTCGATGGACGAAGTAATAATATGATTTCCTTTGGCCTTGTTTGCATAGGCGACTCCCTTAATGGCCCAGTTGTCCGCTTCGGAACCGGAACCTGTAAAGTAAATCTCACGGGATTGTGCTCCTATAGCGGCAGCAACCTTGTCCCTTGATTCTTCAATGGCCTTTTTGCTCTCTCTGCCTATGGAATAAACGCTGGAAGCGTTACCATACTTTTCAGTAAAATATGGAAGCATGGCCTCCAATACTTCAGGCTTCACATACGTGGTAGCCGCATGATCGAAATAAATAAATTTATCTGCCATAATATATTGCTCCTTGTTTATTTAAGTAGTTATATAAATGTAAAGGATCTATCCCATCTCGTTATATGTTCCCGGTAGAAAACCGGTTTAAACATAAATTTCTACTACCTAGATAGGAATTAAAGCATCACAGGCACATAAGGTTTTACATCCGTTAATGGCCAGGAAGTAAAACACAGATGATTTCTTATATATAATAAATGAAATCTTCTGTTGTACCCAATTTTTCATGCTCTTCCATAAGGTCTCGCAGCGTTATGGAATCCACCACATTATTGACACCGTCACGGATCTTTTCCCAAACCATTCGGGTCACACAAGCTCCGGACCGGCAGCATTTCGTCGGATCCTCCTCAGTAACGCAATCGACAGGAGCCAAAGAGCCTTCCAATGCTCTCAGTACAGCTCCGACCGTTATTTTTTCCGGTTCATCGGCAAGTATGTAACCACCCTGTGAACCCCTAATGCTTTTTACAAGCCCTGCTTTCCTGAGTGTCGCAAAAAGCTGTTCCAGATAATTCTCGGAAATATCCTGCCTTTCTGCTATGCTTTTCAGGGAAATCTGTCCTTCCGTAGAATGAAGGGCCAGATCCAGCATGGCTTTTACTCCATATCTGCCTTTTGTGGATAGTTTCATTGTTCATCCCCCAATTCCAAGTGCGGCACTCGGTTTTCTTTTATAAGGTTACCACTTTGTTTTATGTATGTCAATAGATTTTTAACGATTTGGGGACTTTACTCCCTGTCCTCTCTGTACAAGGATTTGACGGCTTATTCCAAGCACTAAGGCGGGCTGCAGGTAAGAGGGCGTCACCCACCCTCCCCCGGCAGCGCCTAAAACAACGGGCTGTAATATCTTGTCTTCAGCATATCTTCAATTTGGTCAAGGCTCTTCCCCGTGGCATTGATCATAAATACACCGTAGCCGCCCCGGTTTCCCATGGTTGCTTCCGGCATATTGTTCCTTGAAATATGGGAAACTTGAAAAGCGTTCCCTACATAAATCATTGCATCAATGGGATAGTTATAGCCTTCCAGGTCCACAACCTCGTAGCCCCTCTGCCTTAATCCCTCTTTTATCGTATTAAGTCCGTTTTGGACTGCAACTACAATAAAAACCACCTCCTAGCTGTAAAATATGTATTCATTCATACAGTATTAGCAGGAAGTGGCATTACTATACAAGCAAATCAACCAGCAATTTCTTCGAAAACTGTTATATCCGATAACAGTTGTTTATTACCCTTGCAGTCAAATGGTTTTTATTGCCAGAAAGAACTGCTTTTGTTATAATAATAGCTGAATCTTTTATTACAGGTGGTGAATATGTCCGAATCGCAGATAACTAAAAAAGCGCTTGCCGGGTCCATCAAACAGTTAATGGAAACAATTCCTTTAGCCAAGATTTCAATACAGGAAATTGTCGACAACTGCGGTCTTAACAGACAGACATTTTATTATCATTTTAAAGATAAGTTTGACCTCGTAAACTGGATTTATTATTCCGAAGTTATAGAAAGCATTGCCGACTCCAGACATTATGATAACTGGAGCGACGGCATACTCAAGATTTTATTGCACATAAACAAGAATAGAGCCTTTTATATAAATGCACTGAATACACCGGGTCAAAATGCATTTGATGGGTATCTTTTCGAGGTCACACACAAGCTGGCTATGGGAGTTGTAAACGAAGTAGCCGAAGGAATGAATGTTTTTGACCCGGATAAGAACTTTATCGCTGATTTTTATACTCACGCCTTTGTTGGTTTAACCGTACAATGGATAAAAAAGGGGATGCACGATCCCCCGGAGATCATAGTGGACAGACTCAAAGACCTTGTTGAAGGAAGTGTGTTTCGTGCAGTAACAAGATACGCAAATCCGCAGCATGGGAAAAAAGCACAATAGTGTAAAAGGGTCCGGATTTGCCTTCGGACCCTTTTATTAAGCGTACCGTACAGTTACCTGAAGGAAGTTATGAAGGAGTTAAACAATATCCTGACATCATATTGATGCTGGCTTATAGGCGGAACTTCCTTGTCTAACTTGAGAAGAGAATAAACGGCCATTTGTGCGGATCGGACCGAATATTCCACTGTGAAAACAACATCATCCGGTATCTCACAGTACTGTCCAATGAAGGCAAGATTCGTGGATCCTTCCGGTACCACCCGAGGACGATCCTCCTTTGTTCTCGGCATAAACTGGCTTGTTATAAACGGCATCATGCATGGAATACAGTTCGAAGTCTTTAGTATTGATGGCAGCTCTTCCGTTAATTTAAGATGATTAAAGAGCTCGATCAATATTTCTTCTCCCGTGCACTCGGACATTTTTTTATGTACATAGTTACCCTTATTATTGGGGAATAGGCTGTAGCCCCAGAAAACACTGACATTTTCGGGCTGATTGATAAAATGTGGCTGATGAGGCAAGACGATGGACATAAACCAATTGGAATCCTTAAAAGTAGCTAAAGCTCTGCCGGTGAAGTTTTGCAGCGAATTGAAGAAGGCCGTGTCTTTCATCGTAACTGTAAATGACTCCCACAAAGATTCATCGATATGATCAGCAAAAGCGGATGGGTTACCCAAATCAGGCTGCTTTTTCACAATATTTTCCCATAGAGTGAAGGAGCCCCCTTTGGCTCCCAGGCCCGGTGCGGTAGTCATAGAGCCGAGACTGGAACCTTCCGTCATAGATCCATTGGTAACGAAAACCAAGTCATTTTCCCTGATGGTAATTTCACCTTCTTTTCCAGCACGGGTATAGTGAATGGCTTCGACAGTCTTTATGCTTTCAGAGGGTTTAAAATCAAGGTCTGTAACCTGACAATTCATTTCAAAGTGGACTCCCTGCCCTTCCAACCACTTTTGAAGAGGCAGCACCAGAGAGTCATACTGATTGTAGGGTGTACGGGTTACACCTTCCAGCGTATGAATACGTGGAAATTCATGCATGAACCGGATCATATATCGCTTGAATTCTACTGCACTGTGCCAGGGCTGGAATGCAAAAGTCGTAGCCCACATATACCAGAAGTTCGTTTTAAAAAAGGAAGATGAAAACCATTGGTTAATTCTTAAAGTTCCGAGGGCTGCCTCGGGGGTAATGGTGAGTTTCGCCAAAGCAATCCGGTCCGCATTGCTAAATCCCATGGAAGACACATCGGCCACTTTTCCATCCTCATCTACCAATCTGGCCTTAGCACGGGTTTTAATCCTTTTATTAAAATCAACCACTTCGTCCCTCACCGATTTTTTCGGATCGCTTACGGAAGGGATGAACTTCAGAAGTTCCCATGTACATTCATATGCCGGATCGTTCAGCATTCTACCGCCGCGAACAACATACCCCTTTTCAGGTGAACCTATGCCGTCACAACTTCCACCTGCTATATTCAATTCTTCGAAGATATGTATATTCTTTCCTGGAATATGCCCATCCCTGATTAAAAAAACAGCACCCGCGAGGGAAGCAACTCCCCCTCCAACGAAATAAGCTTTTGTCTTTTCAAAGGAATGGTTCTGGGGACCGTGTGTTTTTTGAGCGTTTTCTGTCATTTTCTTGACCTCCTCATAAAATAAGTTTGTGTAAATCTATTTCACTTCAAATAGATCCTAAAATGTTATTTATCAAGGGTTTCAAGTTTTTTTGAGACAAAAAAACAATGACCCCCTCTTTTTTGGTATAATTGAGTCTCCTACAACCAA
>JAEZXR010000002.1 GCA_023419605.1 Bacillota bacterium
TTTGGTTGTAGGAGACTCAATTATACCAAAAAAGAGGGGGTCATTGTTTTTTTGTCTCAAAAAAACTTGAAACCCTTGATAAATAACATTTTAGGATCTATTTGAAGTGAAATAGATTTACACAAACCCAAACTTTGAGGAGGTCAAAAGTATGAAAAAAGTTTTAGTGTTAATGTTATGCATCATGGTAGCACTGGCTTCAATGCCGATAATGCCGGTATCGGCAGCTAGTTCCATGACTGTAGACTGTGCAAGTGTGATAAGGGGTGTAACCCATTGTGCAAACGGTTCCCTTTATGGAATCACAGATACCATACCGGCGGATGTTAACGGTCTCGTAGCTCCACTTAAACCGTATGTAATGAGAAATCCAGCCCGGGGGGGTTCGGGCAACCAGCACCCATTTGGTGCTGCAATACCTGTTTCGGCAAGGCTTGCCGGAATTCCCAGTGCCAAAGTCTCGATTGATCTGGCAGATATGCTTCCCGGTTGGCCATACAAATGGCCGGGTATGACAAGTTGGCTCAATCAGGTAACTTCCTTTATAGCTGACAAGAAAGCGTCCGGTCGCGACAATTATTATGGTTATGAAATATGGAATGAGCCTGACGGTACCTGGAACGCTGCTAACGGCACTTTCAATGATATGTGGAAGCAGACCTACAACGTTATCCGTGCAAATGATCCCGGTGCTAAAATCATAGGCCCTTGTGACAGCTTTTATAGTCGTAGTAGGATGAGTAACTTCCTGAGTTTCTGCAAAACCAACAACTGTCTTCCCGACATAATGAGCTGGCATGAGCTTGGCGGCGGTGGCGGAGCTGAAGTAGTATCACCGCATTTAAGAGACTATAGGGCGTTGGAATCTTCTCTGGGAATAAATGCATTGCCAATCAGTATAAACGAATATTGCGATCCTGACCATAACCTTGAAGGGCAGCCGGGGTCGTCGGCACGTTATATAGCAAAATTTGAGCGTTATAAGGTAGAGAGTGCATGTATATCCTGGTGGTTTGTTCCTGCTCCAGGCCGTTTGGGAAGTCTTCTGGCTACCGACACGCAAAAGGGGGCAGGCTGGTATTTCTATAAATGGTATGGAGACATGACGGGAAGTATGATCAGTGTTACACCGCCAAATGATGACAGCAACCTTGTGGACGGAGCCGCATGTGTTGATTCGGGTGCCAAGTATATCAGTTTTATCTTCGGCGGACCCAATGACGGTACTATAAGCACAACATTCAAAAATATCCCGTCCTTTATCGGGTCCACTGCATCAGTTAAGGTGGAGAAGATTGACTGGGTAAGCAAGGATACAGTATCCAATGGGCCGTCTACAATCTCAACCTCGAATTATTCCGTGGTGAATGGACAGATTACAGTAACGGTAACAGGCTGCAACGCTAGTTCAGGATACCGTTTATACATTACTCCGGGAACAAGCGGCAGCGGAATTGTATCGGGAGGAACATACAAACTAATCAATCGCAACAGCGGAAAAGCTCTTGATGTTGACAAAAATTCAACTGCAGATGGAGGAGATGTTATCCAGTGGACGGATAATGGCGGAAACAACCAGAAATGGGTTGTTACAAGCACAAGCAACGGGTATACTCTGAAAAACGTTAATAGCGGTAAACTTCTTGACGTAGATAACGGATCCACTGCAGACGGAGGAAATGTTATTCAGTGGACGGACAATGGAGGTAGTAACCAAAGGTGGAATATTGTCAATTTAGGTAATGGGTATTACAAACTACTTAATGTTAAGAGTGGGAAAGCATTAGATGTTGACAAGAATTCAACTGTAGACGGAGGAGATGTTATTCAGTGGACGGATAACGGCGGAAACAACCAGATGTGGCAGCTTGTAGTACAGAATTAGTTGAAAGGCATAAGCCAGAAATTTAAAAGTAAAATTGACATTTTAATAAATAGATGTACGGGGAGTACGGAGATTTTAAATGCGTTTCAGCATATAAGCGATTCATAATAGGGTAGTGTGGTCGTTTACTTTGAAACCGTGCGATAGCGATGAAAAGGGTATGAGACAGGAGTAGGCGATTATCGGATAGTTTGAAAAAGCCATGAGAAAAGGAGCATATAAACTTGCTCATAACTCATGGCTTTTCTTTTTGCAATGGCATACATTTCGAATGTACGTTTTGAAAAAATGTATGTTATACCAAAAATGAATACTTTTTGGCAAGAGGAGACGAAAAATGACAATTAAGCAGAAGATGTTATTGCTTATCATTCTCTTTATGATAGTACCTACTTTTTTTGTTCCGTATGGATGTCAGGGGAACTGGGACAGTAACACTCTCCGGGTATGTGAATGGCATAAAGATAGTTATTATATTTGCGAAAAACTATATACTCATTGTTTGAATCATATTGTATAATAATTTCATAAATTGCTTCTTTCTAATGTTATCAGCAGGTTTGTCCATACTGTAATAGTTTCAATCAAGTTGGAGGGCAAATATTCTTAGGGGGCTGTGTTTCAAATGCGAAAGAAAACCGGAAACAAAAAAAGTATTTATATGTCATGGATACGTTCATATTTGCTAGTTTTACTCATTCCCATTATCATAGGTTCCATTATTTATATTCAAGCTACGGATATTATTGAGAGTGAAATAAACAAATCAAATGAGGCCATGCTAAGACAGGTACAATTGACCATCGATGCTCATATGAAAGACCTGCAGAGAATTGTAATGGAGATCGCCTTTGAAGATAATTTCAATAGTATTTCGTCGGACAATGGGCAGAGCCCATCCATTCCCCAATATATTACCGTTGAATTTCAACAGAAGTTAAATAACTTTTTGCAATACAACAGCTTTATTAATTACTTGTATGTTTTTTTAGCAGTAGCAATAGAGTTATAAGCTCTTCAGCAGCTGCCGATGCCGACATTTTTTATTTATCAAGATATGATTCTCAGGATATGCCTTATGAATCCTGGCAAAAAATTATGAAAGGCACGTTTTCAAATCAGGGAATACAGATAAATGCAGGAAACCCCTGTAAAAAGAGAGATTGCCTATATACAATCCGCTCCTGCCTATGGCATTAGGGAACGGAATGCAAATATTGTACTGGTAATCAATGAACAAAAAATAAAGGAAGCTATCAGCGGAATCCAACGGATTAGCCAGGGGAGCATTGTTATCCTGGATGAAAATAATAATGTCATAACCTCGACGAAAAGTTCAAATAGCAATGATCTTCTTCAATATATGGAATTGCCTGATAATGGCGGAACAAAATATAAGGCGCTTGACCGTGAGAACGTAGTTATTACCTCCATTGCCTCCAGTGCGGTTCATTGGAAGTATGTTTCCGTGGCACCGGAGAAGGTTTATGCTGAGAAGACCCGGTATATAAAAAGAATAACAGCGCTGGGGTTGTTGCTTTGCTTATTTATTGGAGGGTTTTTAACCTACCGTTATTCGAGAAAAAACTATTTTCCATTGGAAGAACTGTTTCAAAACGTGGTTTCAAAGGTTTCCAGATCGGCCGGCAAAAGCGGAAATGAGTATGAGATCATCAAGTTTGCCTTTGAAGATATATGGGAAGCCAAAACCCTGAATGATAAGAAGTTATCAATGCGCTCCAACTATTTGGAGAAGCTATTAAAAGGGCGGTTTGACAATACCGGTGTAATGCTGGACACACTCGCTACCTTTGATACTAACTTCGAGTCAGAAAACTTTGCAGTAATTCTATTTGATATAGAAGATATCGATGAAATTGTACATGAAAAGGACAGGATGGAGTTTAATAAAGAGTTTCAGTTGATTCAGTTTATTATTATCAATATTTCAGAGGAAGTTTTCGGTGAATATAGTAAAGCTTATGGGGTTGAGCTGGATGAATCGGTAGCCCTGCTGCTGAACCTAAAGCATTCGGAGAATGAACCGGTCAAGGAGAAACTTAAAGAACTTTCCGGCAATATACAGGCCTTAATATTGGAAAAGTTTAATATTCATGTGACGATCTCTGGGCAAAAAGCAGTTCGGGTGGCGGCCGTTTAAAGCTGCTGACCACGGCCAACGGGGTGATTAAGGACTGTGGATATACCGTAGGGGACAACACCTGGAGGCAATACAGCTTCAGCTTCAACAGCGGTAATAATTCGAAGGTACGGCTCTATCTCGGCGATGGCGGAGGTACGCATTATTTCGACGATTTTGATCTGATACGGGATACGGTTCAAAACAAAGGGTTTGAAACGGAAAGCATCACTCCGTGGTTTGGAAATACTTCCATTTTCACGGTAACAACGGCCGACAAACATTCCGGTACCTATGGATTGAAACTGCTCGGTACAGGCAGCTGGGGCAACCTGCAGCAAGATATGAATGTTTTACCCAATACCGATTATACCTGGACCTTTTGGGCCAAAAGCAGTTCCACCGGTGCCCGTTTTGAACTGTTGACGACTTCCAACGGACTCATTAAGGACTGCGGACGGAGTGTGGGCGACAACACCTGGAGGCAGTACAGCTTTAACTTTAACAGCGGCGATAACCTCAAAGTCAGGTTATATATCGGTGATGGCGGCGCGGGTACGTTTTACTTTGATGACTTTGAAGCAAAGTAGCGCATTTTCCACCTGTTACCATACAACTGGATTCAAGTGTCAAGGAACTTTTCCGGGCTTCTTACGTCAAATAACAGTATAAACAAGGAGGTGTCATGCATTTGAAAAGAATTTTATTTATAGTACTAACGGCCACTTTAATCATCGGTACAATCGGCTGCATGAAAGCATCTAATAGTAAGAGTCAGGAAAAGGTAGGCATAAGGGGGCAAGTCACGCAAGTGTTGATGGACTCCAGTGGTGCGGTGTCTGCCATTATGGTAGAAGGGAAGGTTGAAAGTGATACCGTCCACGATAAGGCAAAGGTTAGCATAGATAAGGGGACCCAAATAACTAAAGGGAACGCAGGTCAAAAGCTATCAGCCAGCGAACTAAAGGAAGGCATGAGAGTTGAAGTAGTTTTTGAAGGACCTGTAGCTGAATCGTATCCTGTCCAGGGTAAGGCGAAGACGATAACGGTGATTGAGTAATACCATTTTTCGAAAAGGATACGGCTTTTTTATAATAAACTGATTGACTGGCTTTGTTATCAAAAAAGTTATAAAATCATTGTTTCTGGTAACATCAAAAATAATAAAAAAGGGTTGAAGAGGAAGGAATTGATGATTTCCTCTTCAGCCCTTTTTGTGTACCAGAGTCAAAGCTAGCACAACACGTTAGTTTAATAAAAACTTTGCTGGTAGATCATTTTCCTATTGACATATACAGTTGAACTGTATATTATAAATATATAGTTAGAATATATAGTTTGACTGTATATTAAAAAGGTTGGTGAGTACATGAAAAGAGATAAGAATTTGCCTCTTACCGAAACCGTATATTACATTCTTTTAGCACTGCTTGAACCAGCACATGGGTATCTAATCATGCAGAAGGTTGAAGAGTTAAGCAATGGAGAGGTAAGAATGGCCGCAGGAACCTTATATGGAGCAATTGAAAACTTATTAAAGCTAAAGTTTATTCAACCGGCCCCCAGTGATGATATTCGACGCAAGGTTTATGTTATTACAGAGGAAGGGAAAAGGGTATTACATCATGATTTCGAGAGAATGAACCATATGATAGAAGTTACTAAAAACATTTTAAGCGAGAATCGAGGGGAAATGGAATGAAGAAATTCAGATTTTATATTGATTTTGAAAAAGAAGAAAAATGGCTCAATGAAATGGCAAAACAAGGGTGGGAATTGTGCGGAAAATTTTTTGAATATAAGTTTCGTCAAACCGTTCCCAATAATACGATTATAAAAATAGATTATCGTACTTTTAAAAATAATGGTGATTTTGAAGACTATCTTACACTTTTCAGCGATAGCGGATGGGAGCATATAGCAGGGAGTAAATATTCAGGAACCCAATACTTTAAAAAAGTAAATGAGAACGGTGATTCGGATATTTTTTCAGACGCTCCTTCAAAAGCCGCTCGATACAAAAGATTATCGAATATGTGGTTATCCATAGGAATATCCTACATTCCGATTTTCAGTGTAATGATATCGAATAAAACTGTTAATAGTGCTGCATTTCTGAACCCCAAATTATTGTACTATACACCGGGCCTATGGGAAAGGACGGGAGCAAATTTCTGGAAGGCGTTCTTATTTGAAACTCCCTTTGCATTAGCGAGAGGGTTTTCCTGGCTCTTATTTCCTGCATTGATGATATTGTATTTTACTTTTGCAGCCAAAGCAGAAAAGCATTATAGGGAAATAAATCCTGAAGGCAGATGATGTGAGTAAAAAGCTCTGGAATTAGTAAAAAATCCGTTCAAAATCAAAATCAAACTTACCTATAAAATAAAGTCCAGGGTAATTTTTAAATGATACCCTGGACCTTATTTTATGACATGAAGGTTTAATTTTATAGGGAAGTGAATTAATTATAGCAATTAAGCATCACTTCCATCCCCGCAAGGGATGGATTCACCTGCTGTAATACTGTCCTAGTGAAATTCCGTTTGCACCGAGAGGGATTTGGTGGTCAAGACCGATAAATTTACCGCCGGATTGCCATAGCGCAGGCTTCAGCAATGCGTATTTTGCTTCATCCCAGGTTGCCCAATCATGTCCCAGTAAGCCTCCGGTATCGCCGGAATTGGGGTTTATGCACCAAAATGTATGATGAATGCGTTTTTGAATCATGTAATCCCTCAATAATGTCATCCATTTTTGGTTTTTCCCTCCATCCATGTGTCCGCCCCACTCCCCGATCAGAAGAGGAGCAATTCCTTTATCGTCAATGTATGCCCAGGTATCATACCAATAATCATCCAATAAGGTTTGTGTGGTAAAATCCTTGTCAAACCAGGATTGGTTGTATACGGAAGGGCCGTAGTCGTGGGGAGAATATACGATCTGGCTGTTGAGGGAGCCTAAATTAATGGGATAGTCCTTCACTCCCCGTAAATTTCCGCCCCACCATGCACCATACCACGGAGCGGCGTCACCGGTTGCTCCCCAAACGTCCGGCGTGTTGAATGTATACCCCTTTTCCGTCTTGGGATACTGTTCAATTCCTTCAATCATGATCAACAACTTTGGATTTGCTCCAAGGATTGCCCTTGCACATGTTTCAGCAGCATATTTCCAGTTATTTTCATCCGTAGAATTATCCCATTTAGCCATATCCGCAGGTGGAGTTGCTGCATAGCCGCGTTTTCCATGGGGTTCATTTTTTAAGTCCAGTGCCAGAATGGTATCATCATTTTTATACTTGTTGGCTAACCAAACCAAGGTATCTATCCATTTGGCCGTAGTAATTTGACCGGCTGTAGAGGTGTTCAGTCCATACCATAACGGGTAGATATGCCCCGAATTATTAGCATCAGGACTGTGGACATCAACCATTACCTTGATTCCAAGCTCCTTACAATAACTCATTATAATGTCGAAGATTTCCATGCTGTTTTTTACGCCATTGGTTTTGGGATCATAAAAATCGGGATTGACCACATAATAGGGAGGGTTGTTACCGGCGCTTACACTGGATACCTTATTGGGTTTTCCCACCATCCAGCTATAGAGAAGCTCCGTGGAGATGGGTATTCTTAAAAATCCTATACCTCGATCGGCTACGCTCTTTAAGATGGTCTTCACGTCGTACCAGGCACCATGAAAACAGTTTTCACTACAGTTAAAGCCAAACCAATTGGCGCCTGTCAGCCAAACTTCGTTTCCATACATATCGTAAATTTTGTCACCAACACAATGCAGCCAGTCGTCATTATTGGTATCAACGGCTTTTACTGTAGGTCCCATGTCAGTTGAAAAACAGAATACAAAAAGAATCATGAGTGCTACGATCAGCGAAATTACTCTTTTTACTTGCATAAAATCTCTTCTCCTTTACCAAATAAAATTTATGCATTTAAACTGTATATCCCATACGTTGTAATCATGAATGTCGAAATGACCGGTCGTTCATTGGATGGATGAAATAACAGTGGCTCCAAAGAGTTTTATGAGTGATAAAATACATTTCACCTCCTTTGATCAGAGATTGGGATTGTGATTATTTTACAAATATTGGTACATTTATTTTATTGAAAATTTCTAATAAAATCAATCCTCAAAATGCATTTCATAGTAAAAAATTTAATTATTTGAAATTGTGAGGGGTGGTTATATAAAAACATACGATCATTTTTTAAATATTTGAGGGCAAAATTCTTTGCCCGGGGCAGCAGATGCCTGGCGTAGGACCGTATGCACCAGGCATTGATGCCTTGATTCATCTTCACTGTCAGAAGCGGCGAGGGATTGGCGGAAGTGGAGGAAAGTGATAATTTTATAAAGGAAAAATCATCCCTTTCAAGGGACTAACCCTGTTTCAGTCTGAACTCCTCGCCCTCATAAATCCGGATAGGGTTACCCCTTTCGAGCGTATTATGCTGCATCCACAGTATCCTTCTATGGTTTGAGGAGTCCTCGTCATTCCTTGCTTTAATAAGGTTTTCTAACCGGCTAAGTGCCAGTTTTTTATTCATATAGATCTTTCCTCACTTGCGGTTACAGTCAAACCGGTAGGAAGGTGAGATGCCCTCACGGCTGTTTCCACTTTATTGACATTTTGGCCTCCCGGACCTGAACTTCTCATGGATTCAAACCTTACATCCTTTTCAGAGAAGGTAAGCTTTTCCGGGTCTTTAAACACCTCTATGGCAATAAACCAGTTCTTCCTTTTATGGTTAGGCCGGTAAGGGCTTTTGCAAATCCATAGAACGGTGCCGTCTGTAGTTTCACTCCTCTTCTCATACTCCTGACACTCCAGGGGCAAGAGTACGGATTTCAGGTTACCCGGCATATTTCCTTCTACTACATCGATGACCGTGGTTTTTATTCCTTTATTCCGGCATTCATTTCGGTATGATTTCAAGAAAAGGCTTACCGCAAGCTCGCATTCATCGGGACCTTTTCCGGAACTGATTTGTATCCACATAATTCCTCCTATGCTTTATACGTTACTATGGGTTTGAAGGTGGCAATAATGCTTATCAGCCCGAAATCCAGAAGACTTTGAATGACTGTATCAATGTTTTTGTAAGCTTCCGGGGCTTCTTCGAAAAGCAGGCTGTAATCATTGCAAATTACTCTTCCTTTAAGCTTTGTATATTTGATGGTTTCCTTTGTGTACTTGCTTTCAAGTCTTGGTCTGCACATACTCCGTTCCCATTTCCGGCCTGCACCGTGAGCGAGAGAATATCCCGAGACTTCGGTATGCCCCGTTGTCATTACCAAATAGGTGAGTGCTCCTCTTGAACCGGGTATTACAACAGGTCCTTTATCGCTGGGGGAAGCTCCCTTTCTGTGGATGTACAGCCGTTTATCGTCACATTATTGAGGAGTGATATCCCGAAAAGAAAGTAACGGGGATTGATATTTCACAGAATGTCATTGATACACTCCAGAAAAAAAACAGTTGGAAAAGCACCAGTGGGATGTTCTGCAAGGAGATGCACTGAATTTAGCCCAATATTTGCAGCCTGGCAGTGTAGATACGATTATCTTCTGTTCCATTCTTCATGAACTTTTTTCCTATATTGAATTCAACGGAAGGAAGTTTAACCATGAGACGTTGGCTGCTGCCTTAAAAAGTGCCTTTGAAGTTCTTTCCGACGGCGGGAGGATTATCATACGGGATGGAATTATGACAGAGCCTACAGCGCAGAAGCGGATTATCAGGTTTCTTTCCGAAGAAGGAATTGAATTTTTGAAAAGATATGTAAATGATTTTCAGGGTAGAGAGATACAATACGAGATCATCGGGCAGAATGAAGTCGTAATGCCGGTCAATGATGCCATGGAGTTTCTTTATACCTATACCTGGGGTGAAAAGTCCTACGTACATGAAGTGAATGAACAGTTTGGGTATTTTACACCCGGTGTGTTTAAAGGGTTTATTCAGAAAACACTCGGGGATAACGCCAGGCTGGTAGAATTCAGGCATTTCCTGCAGGATGGGTATACCATAGCACTTTCACAGAAGATTGAATTCTTCGACGAGCATAGAAACCCAATTCAGCTGCCGGATAGTGCATGTCTGGCGGTTATAGAAAAGGTATGCTGAGGTTCATATTGATTCCCAAAATAACTTAAGAGGCTGTTGTAACTAAGGAATCCTGCCGTGTTTATTCAGGATTCCTTTCTTTTTATACTTTTTGGAATTTACATTGTTTTTCTTGCTTTATTTGCCGGACTGGGATATAATTACAATATCGTTATGAAGGAGGTTCTATAAAGTGATTAAGATTCGTGGCTAGTTGATTTTCAAAACTGAAAATTAATAGTGTTAAAAGGAAGTATTATGCCTGATTGACAAGGTTTATTTTGTTGCTTCTTTTTACTTGGTACGAATAGAAAGAATCATTTTATAGAATTGAAATTCATATTGGTTTTGCACTTCATCAATAGGAGATACAGAGGTCACTCTGTTTGTCTTACTATTTTGCATAGCGATAGGATTTTATGACTGTGAGAAACGGATGCTTTCTTGCAGTCTTTTTATTTCTATAAAAACTGAGTCTGTTGGGCATCGTCCGAAATTGTTAAAACAAATTCCATAGAGGAGGGAAATTACTTTATGAAAGCAATTTTTACAAAGTATAAGTCAGGTGATTTTATGAGAATACGGGACTTTTTGGTATCTACATATCAGAGATTCGGAAAGGGCTATAATTGGACAATTGAACGGTGGAATTTTTCATATTCGATGGCACGGACCATGAATGGGGTTTCTATAGGGCAGTGGGAAGACAGTATCGGCATATGGGAAAATAACGGCAATATAGTAGGGATTGTAAATTCAGAAGGGGAAGGTAAGGGAGAAGCCTTCTTTCAAGTTGGCGCAATCAATATTTCGAATGATACCTTAGAGGAGATGTTTGATTTTACTGAAAAAAAACTTGGGATTGAAAAAGAGGGAAAACGCTTTGTTCAGCTACGTATACCGGAGGGGAATAAGGAACGGGAGTTTATTGCGGCAGGCAGAGGGTATGTTAAGCAACCGTGGAATGAAACGACTTCCACATTGGCTATTGCGGGCATGCGAAGTGTAAATTTACCAAAAGGGTTTTACTTTAAAAGTGGTTATGAACTAAGTGATACAATGAAGGGAACAGCTCATGCGAAAGCTTTCGGATATATTGATAAGGATATCTACGTAAAACGTGCTCCACTGTCTTATGAGGCATTACGAAAGACTCCCGATTATAGGGCGGATTTAGACCTTGGTATAGTTTCCGATACCGGTGAGATTGTGTCTTTTTGCACCCTGTGGTATGACTCCATCAATAAGATGGGTATCCTTGAACCTGTTGGAACAATTCCTGAATATCGGCGGATGGGTTTGGGCAGGGCGGTAATTTATGAGGCACTCAATCGCATTGCAAAAGAGGGGGCAATAAGGGCATACGTGGGGTCCAGTCAAGATTTCTATTTAGCTTTAGGTTTCGAAAGGGATTTTATAAGCAATATATGGAGTAAAAATTTATAATGCCGGAGATGGGATAGAACGGCTATGTTTGATAAGAATATGTGTATTGAATGTATAGAGGAATAGCCAAAAAAGCTAGGCTGTGATTCATAATGTAAAGTAGGGATTTCGCCGTTGAAAGGAGATTATTATGCGGGAAGAAAAGAAATATGGACCGAATCCGAACACTGTTTATCCTATGGAAGGCTTTACAAGGATTGCCTTTCTTAAGAATATTATAAAAAACCCTAATATCATTGTTGGAGACTATAGCTATTATGATGACAATGACGACAACCCGGAAAAGTTCGAGCAAAACGTACTATACCATTATGATTTCCTGGGAGATAAGCTGATCATCGGGAAATTCTGTGCGATAGCATCGGATGTAAAGTTCATAATGAACGGTGCAAACCATAAAATGCAGGCGTTTACCACCTATCCCTTCGGTATATTTCGAAATGGCTGGGAAGCGGGAACTCCTGAAGTAAAGGATTTGCCCTATAAGGGGGATACCATTATTGGGAATGACGTTTGGATCGGGTATGATTCCATCATTATGCCGGGGGTGAAAATCGGGGACGGTGCCATTATAGCGGCAAAGTCGGTAGTTGCAAAGGATGTACCGCCCTATAGCATCGTCGGAGGTAATCCTGCAAGAGTCATAAGAAACCGGTTTGGCGATGATGTAGTCGACTGTTTGCTGCAACTAAAATGGTGGGACTGGAGCATTGAGAAAATTACAGACAATATCCCTGTTCTTTGCAGCCAGGATGTTGAGAAGCTCAGGTCGCTTGCTAAGGAATGAATAATAACCATATCATAAAAAATAAAAGGTTCCGGTTCATCGGAGCTCGTTGGATGAAGGAAGAGCCTGCTTATATTTTGGCTCTTTCTTCATCTTGGAATTTCAAACTGTACTGGAGTCTAATTGGGATATAGTCGGGATTTGACTGCAATGGCGGGGCTTGTATCTTTATTTTCAATTGAAAATATTGTTCCTTACTTATTAGGCTGATATAATAAAACCAAGAAATGGGATTGTTCTACACGCCAGATTTCAGTCCTTGCATTCTTGAATAATTGTTCTTTGATAATGATAAGGATATGAATTTGGACTTTTGAAAGCAGAGAGCTTTTTTGAATCTTAAGAGTTAAAAAAGCTATAAGAAATTTGAAAGAATTTAGTTTTCTCAATAAACTTACGACAAAGAGATTATAGTAAAGAGGCGAATAAAATGAGTATTGAGACAGATAAAGGAGAGCCTTTGATCGGACTTCAACGGGGAGCGGTTAGGGTGGTGCCCTATAACCCTATTTGGAAGCAGTGTTTCGAAGAAGAAAAGGTTTTACTGGGTCATTTACTGCAAAAGGATGCCGTCGATGTTCAGCATGTCGGCAGTACGGCAGTACCCGGGCTTTCAGCAAAGCCTATTATCGATATCATGGTGGGAGTGGAAAACCTTACGGATGGGCTAAAATATGTAGAGGCTCTCGAAGAACATGGATATGAATTCAGGGGGGATGCAGGAATACCCGGAAGACTGTTTTTTGCCAAAGGTTCTCCGGAGTTTCGTACCCACCATTTGCACATGGTGCAATATTGCAGTGAATTTTGGGTAAATCATTTGCTCTTTCGAGATTATCTTATTACCTATGGAGATACTGCGAAAGAGTATGAAAGGATTAAGACAGAGCTTGCAAATCAATACGAATCGGACCGGATGGCATATACCGATGGAAAGAGCAATTTTATTCAGAGCATTCTATGCAGGGCAAGAGAAGAGTCTATTCTGCATATGAGTTTTGACGGTTATTTTATGAAGAGGCTCACAGCGGAAGATGAAAACAGCCTGCAAGAATTGTGCGGGAGATGTTCGGATTATTATACGGTTGTAGAAGGCAGAAACCCTTCGAAAGATGCAGCACACGAGATTTTAACAGAGCTGCCGCCGAACAAGGAATATAAGGACAAATTCGTAGTAGGGGTATGCAATCAAAATGCAGAATTAGTAGGAGTTATCGATGCGGTCAGGGATTACCCGGAAATGGGAGAGTGGATGATCGGATTGCTGATGATAGACCCTGCGGAAAGAAAAAGTGGTCTGGGAAGAAGGATTCATCAGCATCTGGTGGAAGGAGTGTCAAGACTAAAAGGGGATAAACTGCGAATCGGCGTGGTGGAAGATAATCACGGAGCGTACTGCTTCTGGCGGAAGCTGGGCTATGAAGAGATAAAAAGAGTCAACATGAAAGTGGGAGACAAGGAAAACGTAGTCATCGTGATGAATTATAAACTGAAGATACTATATAAATCGCGAAAATGATTTTACATGGAATGAATTTAATTTTCGCGATGGGCAAGCAAGGAAATACAAGCGCACAAAAGAAGAAATGTAAAAACTTTTGTGCGTTGTATATAGATTAAACAACAAGGGAATGAGGTTTGTATTATGTCGAAGGTGTATTTAATTTCAGATATGCATTTTGGTCATCCCAATATCATTAAATACGAGAATCGTCCTTTCTCCAGTGTTGAAGAAATGGACGCTGCAATCATGAATAACTGGAATGCAACAGTTGGAAAAGACGATAAAGTATTTATTCTAGGGGATGTTTCCTTTTATAACAAGGATAAGACAAAGGAAATAATAAAAAGCCTTAACGGATATAAAACGTTGATTATAGGGAATCACGATAAAGCCCGGTCTTTGGCATGGTGGAAAGAAACAGGGATACAGGAGGTATACCAGTACCCAATTATTTATAATGAGTTTTATATATTATCGCATGAGCCTGTCTATTTAAATGAAAATATGCCCTATGCCAATATCCATGGACATATACATCACCTGAAATATGCAGATAAACAATTTTTTAACGTTAGTGTCGAATGTATCGACTATACGCCAATTGACTTTGAAAAAACAAAGGAAATAATTCTTGGCAGAAGTAATGATGGCAGCAGTGAGGAGTAAAGCAATCGAAAGGATAGAATTCCGGGATAGTAGGTTAAAATCGCAGGGATAGAGTTTTTGAATACATGGAAAGAGTAGAATTAACAGCGTAAATGCTGCTGTAATTAGAGGACTATTTTGCAGTAGCATTTACGCTGTACTTACTGGAAGAATCCTTTTGATAAGAACGTATGGGTGAACATGGTTTTACAAAAATTTTCCGTTTTGCGAATCTTCAAGATAGAAGAATTATATTTTATGTAGTAGAGTCCTATTGTGAAAAATATAGGAAATGGAAACCTTTTGTAACAAATTTCGTCTACGAATATGCTAAAGTGAATAAGAGGTGAAGATAGAATGAAGAAGATCGGGGCTGTCATCTGCCTGGCAGCAGCTTTACTAATGACTTCAAGCATGGCCTTATGTGCAGATCAGCTTTATAGAATGCTGAATGCAGATGAAGTAGAAAGCTTCAAAGCCGACCAGGATGCTGCTATTGTAGGGCAACTAACAGACAAAAAGGGTGATACCTTCACAGTAAAGGTTTTAAAGGTAATAAGTGGAAAAGTAAAATCAGATACCATTTCTGTGAAAGATAATTTTGCATATCAGGGGTTCAGCAAAGAAAATTCAAAACCCCAGGTCAATGATTTTTGTTTTTTGTCTCTTAAAAATAAGGGGAGTTATTATGAGAAGGTATGGTATACGGTAAAGGCAGATTCAGGAGACTATAGAACCTTAAAACTCCTGTTTGAGGATGAACGCATTGGAGGGGGCGACATTCCTGCTATCCAGTGGTATGTGAACTCTGAGGGGAAAGACAAGGATTTTTTCTTTAGCGGAAATCAAATATTTTTGAGAAAGCCGAATGGAGAAAATGTAAAGATCTATGAACAGGAAGAAAAGAACGCTACTCCTGTACCGGCAGAGGTTAAGGGTGTAGCGGAGATGTCAACGGTGGCTCCGGAGCAAGTCAAAGAGATCGGCCAACAAACCGATAGTGCAGCCTTCAGCAGTGTGAAAGGCATAAACCGCTGGAGTGCAGTTAGAATCGCAGCTATCCTCCTGGCTGTGGTGGTGATAACAAGATTAATTTTACGCCGAAGAGGAAGGAAGTCTGAACAGTAGGCTTTAATTACCATTAAAGGGAAGGTATACGCATGAACGAAATTATAAAAAGGATTACTATAAGAGCTTTACATGAAAATGACGGAGTGCCCTATGGCCTGTTGCTAACTGCCGACCCCTCAGCCGACAACATAAAAGGTTATTTAAAACAGGGAGAATGCAATGTAGCAGTATTGGACGATAGAATAGTAGGAGCGTGCGTCCTGCTTCAAACCAGGCCGGAGACAATGGAAATTATGAATATCGCTGTTGATGCGGCGTGTCAGGGAAAAGGCGTCGGAAGGCTTCTGATTCAAAATGCCATGGAGCTGGCAAAAGTGCGCGGAGCGAAGACATTGGAAATTGGAACTGGAAATTCGAGTTTGTATCAACTGGGTTTATATCAGAAGTGTGGATTCAGGATAACAGGAATCGAGAGAGATTTCTTTATCAAACACTATACGGAAGAAATCTGGGAAAATGGTATCCAATGTATAGATATGATAAGGCTGTCAATGGATCTGTAATCCTTTTATGACTCCAAATGGAGAGAGTTTTATAGTGTTTAATTATATAGTAGATTATCAAAAGCGTAGATAGAAGCGCTAAGCCGTTAGAGAGCAAAAAAAAGGTAGGGAGAATCCGGTATGAAGCTATTTAGAATGCTATCCTTTTTATCTATTATGGTAGTTTTATCGGGGTGTAATACTTTTACAGCCTCAAAAACTACCAATATAGTAGATACGCCAATGGAAAACTCCATAGTTAATAATTCTAATAAAAGTGATACAGGAAAAATAGAAATACCTGCAGTTAAAAATGAAAAAGCATCCGTTACAGGAGAGCTTGAGAAGATAAGCGCTAAACCTGATGGTGAGGCAGTTATAAATAATTCGGATGAAATACCGCAGAAAATAATAGATTACATAGCTAGCATGAAAAAGATGAATGTAGATAATGTAGCAGACCAAATAAATCAACAGGTAAATTCAGCATTATTAGAGAAAAATGGTTTCTTTGTGAATTGTGTAGAGGCAGAAAAGGCAGATGGATCGCTTCCGGAGCTACTTTTCCTCAACTACTCAGCTCATCGAGGCATCTCCGAAGGATATGCCGTAGTTTGGTGGGAGGACAACCATATAAATTATAAAATATTTCCAATAGATAACTTTTCTGAAAATGGATTTGCAGATTCGATGACTGTCATCGCTGCAAGAATTGCAAAAGGAGAGAACAATACAATAGAGTTGGGTACAATCTTTGATAGCCTGGGCTATGGAAACGGCGGCTGGGGTGTACCTCGGCCGGTGTATAAGCTACTGCGGTTAAAGGATGGAGAATGGGAACTTCTTTGGTCTTCTCCGAAAGTAGAACAACCGGAAGAGAAATGGCAAAATAACCGAGGAACTATAACGTTTATGAAGAAGGACATAGATGAGTTCGCGCTTGAAGGAGATTCTCTGTTTTATACAGATGGTAAAGAAAAAATACTGGCTCAGACAAAATCGGGCCGACTCAGATATATACAGCAAACCTGGATTAAAAGTGGAGACAAATATACTTTAAAAAGTTCAAGAATTGCTCCCTCAACCTATACTGCTCTCGTAGAGTTTATTTATTCTTTAAGTAAAGGCGATGATGATACTGCAAGTAGATATGCTGTAAGTAAGGAGCTGCTAAGTAAGGCTAAAGAGTCGGGTATGGTCCAGAGATCCTTGGATAAGGAATGGTGGGTCATATATCCCGCCGATACGTATGAGCGAGAACAAATGGACGGGCAAAGTCCGTTGGTTATTACGATAGATCCCAATAATAGGCTGGGGGTAAAAGTAGACTTTATAAATGAATCTGGAGAGTTTTTGATTTCGGCTATAGAAAAATGCAAGTATTAAAAGTAATGATTTGAAAGGTTATCCCATAATAAAAGGATTGGTTTAATAAGACCAGAAACGATGTGTACAAAAGTTGTGGGGAGAAGAGACAAAACGAGACTTACTCCGTATTATCTGGTAGCCAATAGAATTAATTCTATGAAGGAAATGGGATTGAGGGGTAATGCTATAGGCTAGGCGTATGAAGGATAAGTAAGGTGAAAGAAGACATATCGCCATATTCTGCGGAGCAAAAACCAATGAAGCAATAAAAGCATTAAAATTAATAATGGGGGGGATTTTTATGCTAACGGAATTAATCAGACAGGGTTTCGGTGAAAAGGAAGACTTGAACTGTGCGGAGAAGATACTACAGGGAGCCAACGTCGCATATGACCTGGGATTGGACAAAGAGGCTCTCAAACTTGCAGCGGGGTTTGGCGGAGGAATGGCCATAGAAGATAAATGCGGTGCGCTGACAGCTTCCATCATGGTCCTGGGAAAATTGTTCGTAAAGAATAATGCCCATGAGAGTACCCGAATTAAAGAGCTAACCAAAGAGCTGCTTGACGAGTACAAAAAAGAGATGGGAACCATTGACTGCGCTCCGCTAAAGGAACAGTACAGAACGGAAGAATTGAAATGCAAAAACGTTATACTTGCCGCCTCTGAGGTGCTGGACCGAATTGTAAAAAGAGAGCTATTGGCTTAATGCTTGCGACAGGTTTACTGGAAATTAACAATATAGTGCTTGGAAAGTTCGGGGAAAAGTGCTATAGTAACACTATGTATAATACGACTGGTAACTGCTGATTTAGAAATGGTGCAGCCAATGATTTTGAGGCTGCACCGTTTCTGAATCAGCTAAGTTCCAGCGTAAATATATATCAAGGGGGGATTATTATAGGACCCATAATTTTTGCACATAGAGGAGCCTCTTATTACGCTCCCGAAAATACCATGGAAGCCTTTCGGCTGGCTCATGAGATGGGGGCGGAGGGTCTGGAACTGGATGTACATCTTACAAAGGATGGGCATATTGTCGTAGCCCACGATGAAACAGTGGACCGGTGTTCCAACGGTACGGGAAGAATTGTGGATAAAACACTGGCGGAACTTAAAGAACTGGATTTTTCATGCAATATGAAGGGCTATTCAAAAGTGAAGATTCCTACACTTTATGAATTGCTTGAATTTACACGAACGACGAAAATGATCTTGAATATCGAAATCAAATCCGGGATTGTAATCTATGAAGGTATTGAGGAGAAGCTGGTAAAGCTGGTAGCGGAGATGGGGATGAGAAACCGGGTCATTTATTCCTCCTTTAACCACTACAGCCTTATGCTGCTGAGACAGGTTGAGCCTGCGGCGCCTATCGGTCTTCTTTACAGCGAGGCTATGGTGGATCCTCATGTTTATGCCTCCCATCTGAAGGCAGACGCCATCCATCCGTATTATCCGACCCTTATGGTGCCTGGCGTAGTAAAGGGGTGCAGAGAAAAGGGCATCAGGATCAACCCCTGGACTGTGGACAGTCCCGAGCACATAGGCTGGATGTTCAAAGAGGGTATGGATTCCGTTATTACAAACCGCCCGGATGTCGCACTTCAAGTAAGAAGGTCAATTTTTGGACAGTAAGACAGTATAAAAATCTTTCCCTATACCGTAAGAAAGGAATAATGGCCACTATGAAGCTGAATTACAAACAAACCTTTTTAATCGGATTTGGTTTTTTTGCAAGCTCAGTTGCCTGGGCAATGTATAATACCTATGTTCCAAAGCTGCTGGAACAGTACCTTGCCAGTACGCTTCTGATCGGAGCTGTCATGACGGTTGACAATATCTTTGGAGTCATTTTTCAGCCTCTTTTCGGAGCGATTTCAGACAAGACACAAACAAGATTTGGCAGGCGCATGCCTTACATACTCATAGGGCTGCCGGTTTGTGCCGTTGCCTTCTCTTTGATTCCCTTTACCTGGTCTCTTCCCACACTGATGGGAGTGGTGATCCTTTTCAATTTCGTCATGTCTACCTGGAGGGCACCTGTCGTGGCCTTCATGCCTGATATTACCCCACCGCCCTTAAGAAGCAAGGCAAACGGCATTATTAATTTTATGGGGGGAGTGGGAAGCCTGATTTCCTTTTTTCTTGGGGGCATTCTCTTTAAACTGGGAGGTATGCCGCTGCCGTTTATTACAAGTGCCGCCATCATGCTCCTTGCCCTTGTAATGCTAATGCTTTTCGTAAATGAAGAAAAAATGCGGATCCAGCCGGAAGCCGCTGAAGAAACCCGCAAAGAAGAAGTAAGTCAGGAGGAAAAGATAAGCCAAAAAAAGAGCCTCCTGTTTCTACTTTTCGCAATCCTGTTCTGGTTTACCGGCTATAACGCGGTAGAGACCTTCTTCAGTTTATACGTCACCAATACGCTGAAGGATGCAGGCGGGCAGTTTCTGGACGCTGGAGATGCCGCCATGCTCCTTGCCATGTATTCGCTGACTTTCCTTATTTGTGCCATTCCTGCGGGTATTCTGGGCACGAAGATCGGCAGGCGCAAAACCATTCTCATCGGTCTGGCCGGAGTTACCATTATCTTCGCAGGAGTACTTTTCACCAGCAACCTTTGGGTACTGCGCATTCTGCTGCTGCTGGGCGGAGCCTTCTGGGCATGTGTGAATATCAACTCGCTCCCCATGGTTGTAGAACTGGCACCCTGGAAGGATATTGGGAAATTTACAGGGTATTATTATTTCTTCTCCTTTAGTGCCGCCATAATCAGCCCTATTTTATACGGTTGGATACGGGATGTAGTACAAAATTACCAGTCATTGTTCATTTATTCTGCGGCAGCATTTTTTATTGCAATCCTGTGCATGACTTTCGTGAAGCACGGAGAAGCAAAGCCCATAAAGCAGAGCGCTTCGGAAATATTGGAAAACCTTGACTCGTAATGGCATACTGCAGCGACAGGGGGAGAGCGCGGAATCAATTAAATATACAAATCCCGACTCGGAGGATCCTACCTCCGAGTTTTTTATTGAAAGTCAGCGGAGTATATTCACCTTTAAAGTCCGTTATTCATAAAGTAGATCCGGTATGCCGTATATATAATGTGAGACATTAGAAATGTTTCTGCGTATAATAATTTAGTAAACTAATTCAATACAGGGGTATTGCGAACTACTTTAATAAAAATTGGGGGATGGTTTTGTGAATGAGAATGGATTCGGTAAATTATATTGGGGATTCCTGTTCATAATGATTGATTTTAAGATACAAGGGTTTGATATCTTACCCGATATAGTCGGTTACATATTGTTTGCTATTGGATTTAGCGTTTTGGCTGCAAACAGTGAATATTTTAAAAAGGCTGCAAACTTTAATATTCCTATGATAATACTGTCCGCTTTTTCTATATATGAAAAACCTGCACAGGGCGGGGGAATTCATTTTGGTCCATTGGGCCCATTGGGTATACTCATTGCCATTGCGGGATTTGTAGTAGGATTGTTGGTTGTATATAATTTGTTTATGGGGATCAAAGATATGGCTGGAAAACAAGAGCAAATGGATATATGTGAAGAGTCGGATAAAAGATGGGAGCAGTATCTTTTATTGCAAGTGGCTGCCCTTCTTGCCATTGTTTTAATTTTTGTTCCGTTTCTTGCCATTGTTTGCGTCATTGCTTTGCTTATAGTCTCCGTTGCTATGACCGTTGTTATAATGCAGTTTATGAAAAAATGCGGGGAGTGTCTATAACCCCAATACAGGTACTATAAGATGTGAAGGAGGCTTTATCATGAAAAAGAAAATAATGATAATAAGTATTTTAGTTGCTGTAATTTTACTTACGCTGACAGGATGTGTTCCTGGAGATGGCACCTATACGTCGTCAAAACCCGCAGGATTCCTCTGGGGTGTTTGGCATGGATGGATTGCACCCATTTCACTGGTTGTCGGACTTTTCAAGAAAAATATCAGGGTTTATGAAATTGTAAACACAGGCTGGTGGTATGACTTTGGTTTTTATATCGCCATTATCAGCGGTTTTGGAGGTCTGTCCTTATCCCGCAAAAAACGTTCGAATAAGAATGGAAGATAGCTATGCAAAGCGCAAAATGATTTTACAAGGATACGTTGGATAACTTTGAAACTATGGAAAGTCACGATAAAAACGTGGCCTTCCATAGTTTTTTTATATGTACGAAACGGCAGCAAAGCTGTTCTCTGTTCAGCATAAATACCAACGCCGGTTCCGGTTTTCGGTTAAGGATTCCATATTCTGTACTAATCTCTTTTCTTACAGGAACACTGACTCCCTGGAAAATATTAAAAATTGACATACTAATGTTAAAAAACGGCATTACATAGTAATAAAGGAAATGGTAAAATTGTATAAAAGGTAGATAACCCGTCGGTAAGTAATTGTGCATATTATACAGATGCTGTATTGGAGCCGGGGAGGAAGGAATGAAAATCATATTTAAAACGGTTTCTTCTTTTTAGAGCTTGCAATGCACGGAATTAGCGATAGGAGGACAGAGAAGATGATAGAACCGTCTATTCCTCTGGGAAGTAAAAAGAACTATAAAACAAATAAAGTGAGACGGCTGCCAAACAAATATAAATTATTTCTAATGGCATTTCCTTTTATTGTATTAACCTTTGTTTTTTCGTATTTACCCTTAAGTGGGTGGCTATATGCCTTTTATGATTTTATTCCTGGAATTCCGCTTTCAAAGACTCCTTTTGTTGGGTTTAAATGGTTCAAGTCCATTGCCTCAAATCCCACTCAAACAGGAGAAGTCCTGCGGGTCATGAAAAATACCATCGCAATGAGCACGCTGGGAATCGTGACGTCAGTTTTACCCGTTGCATTTTCAATTTTACTGTCGGAAATAAAAACAGGGTGGTATAAAAAGGCTGTTCAAATTTTCACGACCATCCCCAACTTCATCAGTTGGGTTTTAGTGTATTCCGTTGCATTTACCCTATTTTCAGTGGATAATGGCCTGGTAAATACCGTTCTCCTTAAGCTGGGGTTGATTGATCAGGGAATTAATTTTCTTGCATCCAATAAGAATGTCTGGATCCCCATGATTTTATGGGCGATGTGGAAAGGATTGGGGTGGACGGCGATAATGTATCTGGCTGCCATCGCGGGAATAGACCAGGAGCTGTATGAGGCATCAGAAGTCGACGGTGCAGGGCGTTTCAGAAAGATATGGCATATCACTGTACCCGGTATACTTCCTACCTATTTTGTTCTGCTGCTGTTATCCATTGCCAACTTTGTGAACAATGGTATGGAGCAATACTTTGCTTTTCAAAATGCCATAAACAAAAATACGATTGAAGTATTGGACCTGTATGTTTATAATGTGGCGTTCAGTGCGAACTTTTCTTTCGCAATAGCGGTAAGCATGCTGAAATCCATCGTAAGCATTTTCCTCCTATTTACGGCCAATGGTTTATCCAGGCTCGTTCGTGGTGAGGCAATCGTATAAAGATTATAGTTTTGTGAGGGATGATAAAATGACAAGGAATAAGCTTCGTATCGGAAATATAACCTTCAACACGGTAAATTACTTTTTATTCGGCGTTTTTACTCTGCTTTGTGTATTTCCCTTCTATTACCTGTTTATCAACACCATCAGCCGTAATGATTTGAGTGCCAGCGGATATATAACCTTTTACCCTATAGGGATTCATTTTGATAATTACCTGCAGGTCTTAAAACTTAAAGGATTGGGACAGTCAGCCCTTATCTCCGTGAGCCGGACGGTTCTGGGCACTATTTTAACCGTGGGCGGATCGGCATTCCTGGGGTATCTATTCACAAAAAAGGAAATGTGGGGGAGGAAGTTCTGGTATCGCTTTATCATTATAACCATGTATTTTAATGCAGGCTTAATTCCCTGGTATATTACCATGAAAAACCTGCATCTGACAAATAACTTTCTTGCCTATATCCTGCCGGGGATTATTACTCCTTTCAACATGATACTGGCGAAAACCTTTGTTGAATCGATACCGCCGTCACTGGAAGAGTCTGCGGCTATCGATGGGGCGGGATTCATGAAGATATTCTGGAAAATCATATTTCCCCTGATTACTCCCATATTGGCTACCATCGCCGTGTTTGCCGCCGTGGGACAGTGGAATGCCTTTATCGACACCGTGTTCCTTATGACGGATACACGGCTGTATACCCTTCAGTTTCTACTATACCGGTATTTGAATGAATCCTCGTCCCTTGCAGCGTTAATTAAGAGCTCTCAGGACCTGTCCAGTATCAATATGCAAAATATGCAGACCTCCACATCCGTGAGAATGACAGTGTCCATGATCGTAGTTCTTCCCATACTGCTTGTATATCCATATTTTCAAAGATTCTTTGTTAAAGGGATCATGATCGGAGCGGTCAAGGGATAAAGCGGTTCCAGTGACTTGTTTGTCGAAGGTTTTCTCCGTATAAAGCCGGAGTTGAATATTATAAATGAATGAGGAAAAGGGAGGATGAGCAATGAAAAACAATGTAAAAAGAGGGCTGGTGTTCCTTCTTGCGGCGGCTTTCACTATCGGTGCGGCAGCCTGCAGCGGCGGCAGCTCCGAAACTAAAAAGGAATCATCGGGTGGTACAACGGCTCCATCATCGCAAAAGGAGCTCTATAAAATTGATGTATTTTCAGGCACTGCCAACTTCGCTGGCGAGCAAACGGGGTGGTTCGGTAAGATCGTCAAGGACAAGTTTAATTTGCAGCTGAACATTATTGCTTCCAATCTTGACGGCGGGGGCAACAAATTTGCAACGCTGATGGCATCAGGCAATATCGGTGACCTTATCGTATTCGGCGATGATAAGGGAGATTATATAAATGCGCTTAAAGCAGGCTTGATTCTTGATTGGACGAAAGACGGGCTGCTGGAAAAGTACGGAAAAGATATTTTAGCTCAGTTTCCCAAGGCCATTGAAAAAAATAAGATTGCCTTCGGTGGCGGTAAGGCCGTATACGGGATTGGAAGTGAGGCGGCCGTCAAACAGGATGGACCTTCGGAAGGAAAAGAAATGACCTGGGGGCCGGATCTCCGGTGGGACCTTTATCAAAAGATCGGAGCACCTCCTATCAATTCACCGCAGGATTACCTGGAAGTACTTAAAAAGATGCAGGAAATCGAACCGAAAAACGAACAGGGAAAGCCGGTTTATGGATTCTCCTTCTGGTCGGACTGGGATAGCAACTACAAAATGACCCTTGCAAAGCAGTTTGCTTGTATGAACGGTTACGACGAAATCGTGAATACTCCCTATTTGGTGGCGGCTAATGAAGAGAAATATTATGATATGCTTTCGGAGGAAAGCTGGTATATGAAGTCCCTGAAGCTCTATTTTGATGCCAACCAGATGGGGTTGGTAGACCCGGATTCCCTGTCGCAGAAATTCGATGATGTTATAGGTAAGTACAAGGATGGACGTGTATTGTTCAGTTGGTTCCCCTGGCTGGGTGCTGCCAACTATAATACACCGGAGAGAGTGAACCAGGGAAAGGGATTTGCACTGGTTCCCTTTAAGGGTGAAAAAATATATTCTTATGGGTTCAACCAATTCGGCGGTACCTGGATCATGACCATCGGAGCAAAAGCAAAACACCCTGAAAGGATTATGGAGTTTATCAATTGGATGTATACCCCCGAAGCAGGAATGCTGACTGCCGGCGGCGGTACATCCGTTCCTAACGGGCCGAAGGGGCTGACATGGGATGTAAAAGACGGAAAGCCTTACGTAACGGATTTCGGCTGGAAGTGCTACCAGGACCCTACTACGCAGATACCGGCAGAATACGGTGGAGGTACCTTTAAAGATGGTATGAACCAGATCAACTTTGCCAATATTAAGCCTACCCTGAAAAACCCCGAAGTTAATGAGCCTTATGACCATAACCTCTGGACCACCACGCTTAACAGGAATCCATCCAAGCTGGAGAGTGATTGGAGAGCAAAGATGGGTGCATTGACAGCGAAAGAGTATTTGGTCAAAAATAATATGCTGGCGGTTTCTCCCCAGGGATTTAACGGAAAAGAGCCCCTGATTATGGATAAATCACTGGAACAGAAGAATACGCAGATCGGAACTGTTATGCAGCAGTATTCATGGAAGATGGTATTTGCAAAAAATGAAGCGGAGTATAATAAGCTGAAACAGGAAATGATCAGCAAGGTGAAAGGATTGGGCTATGACGAAGCCTGTGCATTCGCACAGAAAAAGGCGGAAGAACTTTTTGAGGCCAGAAGGGCTGCAAAATAGTACTTAATTCATTGATGCGTGAATATCCGGCCGACTGTTTACACGCTGATTTGCTGGATATTCACGGTTTCACATTATTACAAATTCACTACTTTCCTGGATATTATTTGCTTTGAGGCGGTGAAAGTACCATGTTTACTTTGCCGTACTTATTGAAAGCGATTCATCGTTGATCATTCGAATCTGCATGGAAGCAACTGAATGAGTACTTTTTTGCCTTTTCAAAGATTGAAAGGAGGTGAAAAAGTTATGAAAGAATTCCCGCAAGTTATTGGAGTGAAACACTTTCTACACTGTAGGTGGAACTGTGTGTGCGGACGATGATGCCACCGGTTCCTGCTTCATAATACTGTTGGTCAATGCGAAAATTTAGTATGGGAGGGTTACTGGTGAATAAAAAAATTATTAGTGTACTGATTGTTTTTGTTTTTCTGTTTACGATGATTGGCTCATCTATGTTTGGAACGCTGGTGAACGTTCAAGCCGCGGGCAGCGAGGCTTATAAATGGCAAAACGTAATGGTTGGCGGCGGCGGTGGGTTTGTACCCGGAATTATATTTAACACTAAGCAAAAGGACCTGATCTATGCGCGAACCGATATTGGAGGCGCATACCGTTGGAATCCTGCCAATAACAGTTGGATTCCCCTCAATGACTCGGTAGGTTGGGTGGACTGGAATAAAAATGGTGTGGATGCCCTGGCTACCGACCCGGTGGATCCGAACCGCGTTTACATGGCTACAGGTACCTACACAAACAGCTGGGATACCAATGGACAAATCATGCGGTCCACAGACCAGGGGAATACCTGGCAAAGCACCGCACTGCCCTTCAAGGTAGGGGGGAACATGCCGGGTCGTTCCATGGGCGAACGTCTGGTGATCGACCCCAATAAAAACAGTATCCTGTACTTCGGGGCCCGCAGCGGTAATGGCCTTTGGAAGAGTACTGATTATGGCGTCACCTGGGCGAAGGTTACCAGCTTTACAAACACAGGTACATACATACAGAGTCCCGGTCAGGAATACGGCAGCGATCCTGTAGGGCTGGCCTGGATCACCTTTGACCCAAAGAGCGGTACTGCGGGAAATGCAACCCAAACCATCTATGTGGGTGTAGCGGACACGGGAAACAGTGTGTACCGCAGTACGGACGGCGGAGCCACCTGGACAGCGGTCCCCGGTCAGCCCACCGGGTTCCTGCCGCATCATGGCGTACTTTCCTCCACCGGTATATTATACATATCCTACAGCAATGGTGTAGGACCTTATGACGGAAGCAGCGGGGATGTTTGGAAGCTCGACACGGCAACAGGGGTTTGGACGAAGATCAGTCCCGTGCCCTCTACCGATACGGAGAACAACTACTACGGATACGGCGGACTGGCTGTAGATGCACAGCATCCCAATACGGTTATGGTTGCAACGTTAAATGCATGGTGGCCCGATGCCATTATCTTCCGCAGCACCGATGCAGGAGCCACCTGGACAAGAATCTGGGACTGGAACGGCTACCCGGACCGGACCCTGCGCTATACACAGGATATTTCCGGAGCGCCATGGCTGAACTTCGGGGTCGCCAGCGATCCTCCTACCCTTTCACCCAAACTGGGCTGGATGATCGGTGATCTTGAAATAGACCCCTTTAATTCCGACCGTATGATGTATGGGACCGGTGCCACCATTTATGGCACCAATAATCTAACTGCCTGGGATCGGAATGAAAAGATAAATATCTCCATGATGGCAAAAGGTGTTGAAGAGACTGCGGTAGTTTCTCTGATCAGCCCGCCGTCCGGTGCAAATCTTCTCAGTGGACTTGGCGATATCGGCGGGTTCCGGCATGATGATATCACCAAAGTGCCCGCTGCCATGTTTACGCAGCCCATATTCGTAACCGCCACCAGCTTGGATTATGCCGAGCTGAACCCCAGTTTCATCGTTCGCAGCGGAAATGTAGATAAGACCTATACCACAAACCACAGTACAGGCTTCAGCTATGATGGCGGAACCAGCTGGTTCCAGGGGAATTCCGAACCGACGGGTGTAACGGGGGGCGGTATGATCGCTGCGGCAGCGGATGGAAGCGCCGTCGTATGGAGTCCGGTAGGTGCTCCCGTGTGCTATTCGAAAGATAACGGCAATACATGGATTACAAGTACGGGAATTCCTGCGAAGGCAAGTGTAGTATCCGACCGTGTAAATCCAAAG
Organism: Bacillota bacterium; assembly: GCA_023419605.1. GTDB lineage: Bacteria > Bacillota > Clostridia > Acetivibrionales > JAEZXR01 > JAEZXR01. The sequence goes on from JAEZXR010000002.1 coordinate 28,034, forward strand.
AAATTCTACGGCTTCTCAGCAGGTAAATTCTATATAAGCACCGATGGCGGGGCGAGCTTTACACAGACGGCTGCGACGGGGCTTCCTGTCAATGTTGCGGCAGTGGCTCACTCCAGTGCGGAACGGGGCATCTGCTATTTCAAGGCCATGCCGGGACGTGAAGGAGATATATGGTTTGCAGGAGGAAGTGCTGCCGAAGGCGTATACGGCCTATGGCACTCCACCGATTCCGGTGCAAGCTTCACAAAGCTGGCAAATGTCCAGGAAGCAGATGTAATCGGGTTCGGTAAAGCGGCTCCGGGACAGAGCTATATGGCGCTGTACACATCGGCGAAGATTGGGGATGTACGGGGAGTATTCCGCTCGGATGATGCCGGTGCTACCTGGGTAAGAATCAATGATGATCAGCATCAGTATGCAAAAATAAACATGTGTATCACCGGTGATCCCAGAATTTACGGCCGTGTGTATCTGGGCACCAACGGGCGCGGTATCGTATATGGAGATACGCTGGCTGCACCTGTAAACAATTCAAGCATCACACCCGTAAGCGCATCCTTTGATAAAAACACCAGTAAACAGGCGGATATTGCCGTTACTATGACACTGAACGGAAATACCCTCAGTGGTATCAAAAACGGAACGGTACCTCTTGTATCCGGTACGGATTATACCGTGTCCGGCTCTGTTGTAACTATTTTAAAGAGCTACCTCGCCAAGCAGGCAGTAGGTACCACAACACTGACTTTTGATTTCAGTGCGGGTACGGACCCGAATCTGACCATCGCTGTATCTGATTCCACGGGAGTGAATAATTCCAGCATTACCCCTGTAACGGCGTCCTTTGATAAAAACACGGCCAAGCAGGCGGATATTGCCGTTACCATGACACTGAACGGAAATACCTTCAGCGGTATAAAAAACGGAACCGCTTCCCTGGTATCCGGCACCGATTATACGGTATCCGGTTCTGTAGTAACAATTTCAAAGAACTATCTTGCCAAGCAGACAGTAGGAACGACAAACCTCACCTTTGCTTTCAGTGCCGGAGCCGCTGCGGTTTTGTCCGTATCGGTCATCGATACGACGCCTGCTGTGGAAGGAAGCATAAAGCTGCAAATGTTTAATGGAAATCTAAGTGCGATTACTCAGGGCATTGCCCCAAAGATTAAAGTGACCAATACCGGAACTACACCCATTACTCTTTCTACTGTAAAAATACGGTATTACTATACCATTGACGGAGAAAAAGCACAGAATTTCTGGTGCGACTGGTCTTCGGCCGGAAGTGCCAACGTGACAGGCACCTTTGTAAGGCTGCCGACAGCAAAAACAGGTGCGGACTATTATCTTGAAATAGGATTCACCAGCGGTGCAGGGAGTCTTGCCGCCGGTCAGAGCGCGGAAGTGCAGGCGAGGTTTGCAAAAGCCGACTGGACTAATTATACCCAAACGGGAGATTACTCCTTTAATGCAACGGATACAGGCTTTGTGAATTGGAACAAGCTAACGGGATATGTTGCTGGCAGCCTGCAATGGGGGATTGAACCGTAACCGGTAATTGAAGGAATATGTTTGCACATCGCAAGCCTGGCTGGAAGGCCGGACTTGTGATGTGCAAAAGCATTCAGTGGCGGACTGTCCCAAAACCCGGTTATTTTTACCGCTGAAAATTACGAGGTTTAAAGTGGAGCACGGTATTACCTTGTGCTAATAAATTTGGTATAATAGTAAATATAATACATTTTAGGGCCTATAGGGGTTACGATTCCAAACAGAGGAAAAGGGGGAAGCTGAATGGTCAAAAAGGGCATAAAAAAAATACTGGCTATCTTCCTGGTCCTTATTTTATTCGCCGTGATTCCTACTGCATGCAACACTACCTTTGAAAATCAAGGCAAAGCGTCCGGTGAAGCAGTAAGTGCTTCGAGTCTCCCGGTAGCTGTCGATGGACCTGTTGAAATCGAGCTGTTTGTGAATTTTCCCTGGTGGACTTTACGCGAATGGAGCGGCTTCATTCCGGAGGAAATTACAAAAAGAACAGGCGTGAAATTTGCAATTACAATAGCGGCCGATGATAGAAAGCTGCCCATGTTAATCGCCTCAGACAATTTACCTGAATTGGTTTTTACCGACCAGGAGCTTATGAGGCTTGCCAATGATAAAATGTGCTATGATTGGAATAGCCTCGTCGAAAAATATGCACCTGACTTTACTATCGATAAAAAAATCAGTTCCCTATATACACAGACCAACGGAAAATTCTATACCGTCCTTGGCGGCTACTCCAGCCAAAAGGAGCTGGAGGAGAACGCGTGGGTACTGCCCAATGGCCCCGGTCTCGCCGTTAGAAAGGACATTATGCAGATGCTGGGATATCCTCCCCTGGAGACGCTGAAGGATTTCGAGAAAATTCTGGAAACGGTAAAAGTGCGATGGCCGGATATGATTCCTTTGGTTTCGGAGGAGGTTAAAACCTTTGGATATTTGAATGCACAATTTGGACAGGTAGGGTCTGCCATTGAATTTTATCCTACCGAAAATGGAGAGGTAAGCTACTACATAAAACAGCCCGGAAAGCTTGATTTTTATAAATACGTGAACAAGCTCTACCGGGAAGGATATATTCACGCGACGAATTTTTCATTTTCAGAGGGAAGCAGTGACGCCCGGAGGCTTGCTAGAGACGGAAAAGCCTTTGCCATTATAGGAACTGTGGAAATGGCGGACTGTCTCAATGCGGACCTGGTGAAAATGAATAAAAATTTTCAGATGATGATGGCTTCCAGCACCCTGAGCCAAAATACCAGATACTATAATGGCTCCGTGGGCGGGGCGGGCGTTTTTATAACACAGAGAAATAAGCATTTGAAGGAATCCATTAACTTTATGAAGTTTATGTTTTCAGCGGAAGGTCAAAAGCTGGGTTTATGGGGAATTGAGGGAAGGGACTGGCGAATGAACCCGAAGGGATATCCTGAGTTTACATATCCAACCCAGGATACGAATTTACTGCAAGAACAGGGCTATTACTGGTGGGGAAAAATGTCCGGGAGTGCAGTGCTGGAAGGGCTGAGAAACTATGCTCCTGCATTATTGGCTACACCTGTAAGAAAGGAAATAAAAAAGCACTCCGTATACGATCAGGCTTTAGGCATGCTAAACCCTCCGGCTTATTCGGACGAGAAGATCATACAGACGAAGCTTAAAACCATGGTGACGAATGAACAGTATAAAATATTCCTGGCCAAATCGGAGGAAGAGGTAATAAAAGCATACGATGACATGCTGAAAAAAGCAGCGGATATCGGTGTGCAAAAATATGAATTTTGGGCAAATAAACAGTACCAGCAAGCAGTAAGTAAATTTTAACAATCTACGGGTATGTATGAACGGGGTAAAAATGAATTTTATAAACGTTAGAGGTAAAGCAAGACAAATATCATTAAAGCTACCTGCCATGGGGATGATGAAAAAAGTAATCATCGGCTACATATTTATTGTCATTTTACCCATTTGCATCTTCGGGACCTTTGTTTATAAGGTATTCTACAACGAAATGCTCAAGGACTATATGGTAGGGAAACAGCAGTTGGTGGAGAATGCCTATGTCAACCTGAAAGTCAATATGACACAGATCGAAGGATTGTACTATGTCATCGAATACAACCAAAATATTATTGAATACCTGAGCGGCTTCTATGACTCGGATTCCGAACTGGTGTATAATTATGTAAACTACATTAAGCCGTTGTTAGAGTACATCCGTACCAGCAATCCATCCATTGAGGATATCAAAATCTATAAAAGCTATATGAATGTGGTATCCTTTAAGCCTGAGTTCATAAACATCAATGAAATGCAGGAGAATGCGGAAATTCTGTCCAAAATCGGTTTTTCAGGATTATGGGCATACGAGAGTGAGAATGTGGATGAAGCCCCAAGGCTAAAGTATTACCAGAAAATATATGATGCCCGGTTCGTGAATGTATTGGGAATTATGGAAATCTCCATAAAAAGCAGCATGGTTACACAGTTTCTCGATAGTCTGAAGGCAAGCAATTCGTACTATAAATGCCTCATGGACGGTAAAAAGCAAATCATCTATCGAAACGGCGAAGTCAAAAATGATTTTAGCCAGGACCAGTTACATAGCCTGTATGAAGAGATCGGCAGCAGTGAAGCGAGCTACTTTTATTTGCCCGGGAGCAGCATGGTGGTTAACACGCTGAACATCCATGAGCTTGGAATGAAAGCCGTTGTGTTTAGCAGTGCAAAGGATAAATTTACACAGCCAAGAAAGGAAATGGGATATATGTTTCTCATTATTGCCTTTCTGCTGCTGGTACTTTCTGCTATCTACTACTTTACCGCTTCCTCTATGACAAAACGTATTTTGAAGCTGGCCAAACATATGCGGAAAGTGGGAGAGAAAAACCTTTCCCAATACCACGGCGAGATGGGCCAGGATGAAATCGGATTTCTTGTGTCGTCTTATAACTCTATGATCAACCGCATTGACGAACTGGTCAATACGGTGCATCGAACGGAAATCCTTCGCAAGGAAGCCGCTTATGCCGCTTTACAGGCACAGATAAAGCCTCATTTCCTGTATAATACCTTGGAATCCTTGCGGATGATGGCGCAGTCAAATAATGATATCGAAGTGGCCGACATGTGTTTCTCCTTTGGCCGGTTGATTCGGTACTGCCTGTCAAAGGAGAATGATAGTACCCTTTTAAAAAATGAAATCACCAACATCGATAACTATCTGAAGATTTGCAAAATACGTATGGGTGACAGGTTACGCTATGAATTTGACATTCAGGCCGACATCGATAGTTTCCTATGCCCCAAATTTATATTGCAGCCTGTGGTGGAAAACAGCATCATGCACGGTCTGTCCAAATGCCGGAAAGAAGGCCTTTTGAAAGTGCGGATTATGGAAGAGGACGGATTTTTATTCATTCAAATATCGGATAATGGTCAAGGGATAGGGAAAGAAAGGTTCACACAAATCCAGGATTTATTGACCAACAGGATTGATCCCAAGAGTCTTCAAACCAACGAAGGAGGCTTTGGAACCTACAACGTAAATGAAAGAATAAAATCATTTTTCGGTGCTGACTCAGGGCTCTTTATAGAGAGTCGGGAAGGAATCGGAACCACTTGTACCTTAAAGCTAAGAAATCCGGATAAAACTGCCTGAGCGTGCATTAGATCCGCTGCATGTAAATTCTGCGCAATTTGGTAAATTGGGTTTTTTATGGTATAATGTTAATAACTGTTAATTTTATACAAGAGGGGATAGGCATGCTGAAAATTTTGCTTGTAGATGATGAACCTTTGATTTTAAGAGGTTTGATTAACATTATTAAGAGCGGAGCTGGTTTCTCTACGGATATAGTAAGTGCCATTGACGGGCTTGATGCTCTTGATAAGCTGGATAACTTTCAACCGGATATCGTCATAACGGATATTTATATGCCGGAAATGAATGGATTTGAGTTTATTAAGGAAGTTCAAAACAGAGGAATATGCCACCGGTTTGTGATACTAACGGGATACGATGATTTTGAGCTGGTACGGAGAGCCATGCGTTTTAAAACCCTGGATTATCTTTTAAAACCTGTTGACAAAGATGAACTCTTGGGCCTCCTGGGAAAGATATGCGAAGAACAGGAAGCGGAGGAAATCAAGCAGCTTTCAAAGGAGAACTTCAAAAACAACTATTCGGAAAGCATTCGAAAAGTACTGAATTTCATCGATCATAACTATAAAAATGACATATCCCTGGAAAGTGTCGCTGATGTTGTCCATCTTCATCCGAATTATTTATGTATTTTATTTAAAAAGGAAACAGGGGTTACGTTTATACAGTATTTACATACCTTCAGGGTTAACAAGGCAAAAGACATCATTCTAAGGGACGATGAAATCGCTTTCAGTAAAATTGCCTATATGGTTGGTTACGATAATCCATGTCATTTTTATAAAATTTTTAAAAAGTTCGCAGGGGTAACACCGGGACAATTTCGTGACTTACGGCAATAAGCTGATTCGGGTACGGAAGGATGGGCTAAATCTCAAATTAGGGAATAAGCTATAGTTGGGCAAGTTTTTTAATTCTGTGAATTAAAAGTAAGGGAGGAATCGGTTGTGAAATTTACGGATGGTTATTGGCTGACCAGGGAAGGTCTTACGATCTATTATCCTACGGAAATTCGGGACAGCAAAAAGGAGGGCAAATCCATTACTTTGTATGCCCCCTGCAAGGCAATCCATCACAGGGGAGCAACGCTGGGGGACCCGCTGTTTACCATTAATTACAGTTCTCCCATACCGAATGTGGTCCGTGTCAGGGTGGCACACTTTTTAGGCAAGAAGGACAAAGGACCTAGGTTTGGGATTTATACCGACAGTGAAGCGAAAATCGGCATTGTGGATGCGGCCGAGGAAATAAGTCTTACCAGTGACCGGCTGCAAGTCAGGATTCAAAAAAATAAAGGGTGGAATATCGATTATCTTTATAAAGGAAAACGCTTGACCGGCAATTTACCCAGGAGTACCGGATATGTTGTTGCACAGGATAAAAATACATTCCTTCGTGAACAACTGGATTTAGGGATCGGTGAAGTTGTATACGGCCTGGGAGAACGTTTTACGCCCTTTGCCAAAAACGGGCAGTCCATTGATATCTGGAATGAAGATGGAGGCACCTGCTCCGAGCAGGCATACAAAAACATTCCCTTTTACATTACCAACAGAGGGTACGGCGTGCTGGTCAACCATCCGGAGCGCGTTTCCTTTGAGGTGGGATCGGAAAATGTGTCAAAGGTCCAATTCAGTGTGCCGGGTGAGACCTTGGAATACTATATTATTGGAGGAGATACCCTGGGGGAGGTCCTGGAAAACTATACGAGCCTGACCGGAAAGCCGGCACTTCCGCCTGCATGGTCCTTTGGGCTATGGTTAACCACCTCTTTTACTACCAGCTATGATGAAGCAACAGTAACCGGCTTTATTCATGGAATGAAGGATCGGGACATTCCTCTCAGAGTTTTTCACTTTGACTGTTTTTGGATGAAGGAATTTCAGTGGTGTGACTTCCAGTGGGATAAAGAGGTGTTTCCTGACCCCGAGGAAATGCTGAAACGCTTAAAAGACAAGGATCTGAAAGTCTGTGTGTGGATTAATCCCTATATCGCACAGAAATCTCCTCTGTTTGATGAGGGAATGGAACAGGGATATCTACTTAAAACAAAAGAGGGGGATGTCTGGCAGTGGGACCGATGGCAGTCGGGGATGGGGCTGGTGGATTTCACAAATCCTTCTGCTGTGGAATGGTTTAAAGGAAAGCTGCGGCGATTAATGGATATGGGAGTGGACTGCTTCAAAACGGATTTTGGAGAGCGTATTCCTACGGATGTAGTGTATTTTGATGGGTCAGATCCCATAAAGATGCATAATTATTATACGTATCTTTATAATAAGACCGTCTTTGAAGTGCTGGAGGAAACACGCGGCAGGAATGAGGCAGTGCTCTTTGCACGCTCTGCAACGGTGGGGTGCCAGAAATTCCCTGTGCATTGGGGCGGTGACTGCTCTTCCACTTACGCTTCCATGGCGGAGACCCTGCGTGGAGGACTATCCCTGGGCTTGTCCGGCTTTGGATTTTGGAGCCATGATATCAGCGGCTTTGAAAATACTGCATCTCCCGATATCTACAAAAGGTGGACGGCTTTTGGTCTGCTATCCTCTCACAGCCGCCTGCATGGAAACTCCTCCTACCGGGTACCATGGTTTTTTGATGAAGAAGCGGTGGAGGTTTTACGGTTCTTTACCAAATTAAAATGCAAATTGATGCCCTACCTGTACAAGGGAGCCTGTGAAGCTTCGCAAAAGGGTATTCCCCTCATGAGAGCCATGGTGCTTGAATATAGTGAGGATCCTGCATGCAGTTACCTGGACCGTCAGTATATGCTGGGGGAATCCCTACTGGTTGCACCTGTCTTCAGTGAAGATGCAACGGTGTCCTATTACCTGCCCAAAGGAATATGGACGAACTTCCTTACAAATGAAGTGCTGGAGGGCGGAATATGGAGAGAAGAAAAACATAGCTATCTGAGCTTGCCGCTTTGGATCAGGCCCAATAGCATTATTGCCATAGGAAGTGAAGATTCAAGGCCGGATTATGATTATGCCGACCAGGTGACATTCCATGCATCCCAAATTGAAGACGGAAAAACTGTATCCACGAAGGTTTTCAATACGGCAGGAAAAACTGAGATGGAGGTAAGTATACGGCGCATGGGCAATAAACTGACCATTGAAGCCAATGGCAATGAAAAGCCGTGGACTATCCTTCTGAGAAATATTTTTGACGTGAAAGCGGTAAAGGAAGGGGCTTTCCTTGTTGAATCCCTCGGAACCAAAATCATTCTCAATGAAAAAGCAAAATCCGGGAAAATAGTATCCGATGTGTGGATATGATACCGGTATTAATAGATTTACAAACCTTCCACCGAGTAGTCTGCCGGGGGAGAGACAATAAATATAAACGTGTCCGGGAACTGTCCCCGGACACGTTTATATTTTTCTGCATAAAAAACCGTTTATTTGATGATGGTTACCGTACCTTCTTTTCTGGGGGCAGGAGAAGGCTGCGCAACGGCTTTATAGCCGAATGCACCGGAACCGACAGGCGCATAGCCTTCAGGAATACCTAATTCCTGCTTCAAAAACTGGCCTTCTTCGGTGGAAAATAAGAAATTTATGGCATGAATCCAGCAGGAGCCGATGCCCAGGGATTCTGCCGCAATGAACATGTTTCCCAGCGCCAGGCTGCCGTCATTTTGCGGCGCAATGGCTTTTTGATCGCCGGAAACAATAATGAAGGTGGGGGCATTGTAGAAGATCGCGAAGTTTTCCGCTTTTGCCCTTTCCTCAAAGTGCTGGTTGCCGGATTTTGCAAAAGCAGCTTTGCAGGCCTCGTTAATTCTTTGCAGGACTTCCTTGTTTTGTACTACGGTAAAATGCCAGGGCTGCTGATTCATGGCGCTGGGAGCATATTTGCCCGCTTCCAGTATTGCCTGCAGCTCCTCGTCCTTAATCTGTTCTTGTTCATACTTCCGTATGCTTCGCCTATTTAAGAGGGTCTTTAAGGTTTCATTCATCTTTCTTTCTCCATTTCTAATTAAAATATTTATTATTTTTCCCCTTTTCATTACAGTAAATGATAGAGGGAATTATTTTTCATAAGCGCTTCTTATCATCTCAGCAAAGGAATGGCTGAGTCTTGAGACTCCGACGAGGTACATCAGCACGCTTTCGGGATAAGGCGTGTTCTCTTTTAGAACTGCATTCTCAAGGGAACGTCTGCAGAGGGAAATAATACACTGTTCACTGTGATTTCCACGGCATTGCGTACATAGCTTGCACACTTCGGCAATGGAACCTGCAATCAAATCCTCCCTGTAATACTTCAAATCATCTCTGGGAATAAGCTTCTCACCGTCTTCTACCATTTTGACCGAATGTTCCTTCGCATAGTTAATAATTTTCTCCGAAAAGCCAACATAACATTTGTTTTTAACACAGCTGTCCGTATTAAAACAGGAACATTCACGGCACAGATTTTTCAGACTTTGTTCAATCCTTACAAATTGGGACATGGTAGTTGACCTCTTTTCTATGTATCTGATATAATGTTAGCTGCTTACTTTATATTAGTATGATACAATAAGTTATTTACTAAAGTCAAGTATGTGTGATAAACTATTTTTGAGGTGATGTGAAATGCCAGATTGTCAGTTATGCCCAAAGTTTGAAAGTGCGTTTTCACTACTCGGTAAACGTTGGAGTGGATTGATTATAAGAGTTCTTTTAGATGGCCCCAAGAGATTTTCCGACATTTCTGCTATGATTCCGCAATTAAGTGATCGGGTACTGGCAGAACGGTTTAAGGAATTGGAAGCAGAAGGAATCATCCAGCGAAATGTTTACCCCGAAACACCCGTACGCATAGAATATCAGCTGACAGACAAGGGGAAGGCTTTGAAAAGTGTTTTTGATGCGGTGCAAACATGGGCGGAAACATGGATTGCTGTAGAGAAATAGTTGCTAAGATGTAAACCGGGGATGCAAAAGCTCTGATGGAATGCAGAAGTGATTGTACCGGAGGGAAGGGTGTAGGGGATATGGCCTGTTGATTGTCAAATATGAATCAACGGGCTATATTGTTTTTGAAAACCTATTGATTAATTTAACGCGTGGTGCTGGCATTCACCTTAAAATTCCATTCAGAAGTTTTGTTCCTGAAAAAATATTTTATTATAATACGAAAAGCTGTTGACTGTTCCCTTGGGTACTATCTTATTATAAGTACAAAAGGAGTGATTTTTCATGAAGATAAGCGAGGTTATGGAGCTTACAGGGCTTACAAAAAAAGCCATCCATTATTATGAGGAAGCAGGACTGGTCCTGCCTGTTGTTAATGTTGAAAATAACTATAGGGAATATAGTCAAAGCGATATTGACAAATTGGTGCAAATCTCTGTTTTGCGGCAATTGGATGTGCCTGTCAAAGACATAAAGGACATCCTGACAACGCCTGAAATGCTGAAAGAGCGGTTGGAGCAGCATTTATCAAGGATGAATGACGAGTTGAAAAGACTGGAAAAAAGCAGAGGAATTCTTCAGTCATGTTTAAAAGGATTTGATGCCGCCAAAGGGGAACTTTCACAATTTACAAAACAGCTGGCCCTTTTGAATCAATCATTGGAGATGGATGCGCGCAAACGGGAAGGCTTTATGAAAAGCCGCCTGCAGCAAATTTTCCCGGGGAACTTTGGCAGAATGCTGGTCATTCATTTCAGCCCCTTTCTGAATGAACCCATTGACACACCCGAAAAGGAAGAAGCCTGGATGAATATTGTGGCCTTCCTGGATGGGGTTGAAAGCGTAGGGTATGTAGAAGAAATGAAGGAAATGTATGAAATGTTGACAGAAGAAGATATGGAAAAATATGCAGCTTTTTCAAATGAGAATGCAAAAAAGTGGATCTCGATTTCGGATGAAGAATTAGCCCGGGAAAGAGAACGGGTTTTGGAAAGTGTCCATAAGGCTAACAGTGATCCTGACCTGCAATCGGTATATAGAAAAACTTCCAGGGTATCTGAAGGGGTAAAAGAACAAATGAAGAGCATAGGATACTATGATATGTTTGTTGAAAATTTAAAGATACTGAGTAATGACTACGCTATGTATAACAAGAAAATGACGGAATTCTATGCCAGCCTGGATTTAAAGTTTGATGATGAAGGTAAACTCGTAGAACACCCAGATAATTAAGCAGTGCGACTTTTACCTGAGGGTTGTCTCTGCGGGACTTTTCCGGTTGATTTACGGGGAGCTACAGGATATACTTAATTAAAAAGTGTAAAAGGAGTGTGGAAAGCGTGAGATTGAACTTTACAGTCGTAGAGGGGAAATACGGTGTCTGTAGATTGGATAAGGACAGCCGTATCCCTGATTGGGCATATCAAAGTGTTTTTTTCTCACTAACAAAAACATTTGACGAATTATCCATTGTATGCTCTCAAGAGAGCATACCGGAGGATATAAAATGCGAAAGAGACTGGAAAATATTAAAAGTCGAAGGAATATTGGATTTTTCATTGACGGGCATTCTGGCATCTATCAGTAACACATTGGCAAAAGCCGGCATAAGTATTTTTGCTGTATCTACCTATGATACGGACTATGTTCTTGTGAAGGATATGGATTTTAAGAATGCAATAGAAGCTCTAAAACAGGCAGGCTTTGGAGTAGAAGCTGCAAAGTAAATTCAACAAACATGCGGAACACCAGTACAAGAGGTGAAGAAGTTGGATGTAACAAATAATGCGTTTTTTTATAAAATATGACACACTGCTGTCATATTTTTTATGTACCGATTTAAAATATAAGTAAAAGGGGGAGGTATCTTTGGATAAAATCAAATTCAAGAAAGTACCTTTACTCTGCCAGTACGTAATTATATCATCGATAAAAAACAGAAAAGAACCGACAAAAGCGAAGAAAGGCCAATCACCGGATTCCTGTGGGAATATAAAGAAGTAAAAGGTTGACTGAATGGAAAATATATGTAATAATACCTGGAAGGTGAGTATTCCGCGGTTTTTTATTTTGGAAGAGATATCGGAATAGAGTTAAAAGGGGGGACTTTCATGGGGATAAGCCAGGATGTGAGAGAGTCATTAATTTCTAAAGGTGCTTCGTTGGTCGGGTTTGCTGATTTATCAGAGATACCGTATGAAAACAGACAGGGATATGACCGTGGGATCAGCATTGCAGTGGCCTTGGATATCGAAATTGTTTCAGGGATTCAAAACGGCCCCACAAAGGAATATTACGGAGAGTATCGGCGAGTAAATGCGCTGCTGGACAGCCTTGCCCAGTATGCAGCAGAGCTGCTGGTGCAAGCCGGTTTCAAAGCCTATCCGATGACGCTTGAAAATGTTGTAGAAGATGAAAAGACCTGGCGGACAGCTCTACCCCATAAAACTGTTGCCACAAGAGCGGGAATCGGATGGATCGGGAAGAGTGCCCTGTTGGTTACTGAGCCCTTCGGCTCTGCTGTGAGGCTTACATCGGTCTTAACAAATGCGGACCTGGAACCGGGTACGCCTGTCAATGAGTCTCGATGTGGAAATTGTACAGTCTGTAAGGAAGTTTGTCCTGGTTACGCTGTGGTAGGCACGAATTGGGCGGTGGATATAGACCGGGATACTTTTTATAATGCTTTCGACTGTAGAAAAACAGCCAGAGCGAGGACTGCCAAAATCGGTATTGAGGCGAGCATGTGCGGTTTATGTATGTATAGTTGTCCTTACACCCAGCGGCACTTAAAGAGATGACAGCGCACCGCTCCGACGTGATTACGGACGAAGAGCTGGATCAATGTTATCATTGGGTAAAGGGATTTTTTTGAAGGAGAATAGAGCTTTGGAAAAGATGCTGGATATCATAAGCTGCAGTAGAAGAACGGATGTCCCTGCCTTTTATTATGATTGGCTGCAGGAATGCTTGAAAAGTAAGCAGGTTATGGTTAAAAACCCCTATAATCAATCGACTTATAGAGTGGATCTTTCACCGGAAAGGGTTCATTCCCTATGCCTGTGGTCAAAATCCTATGCCCATGTTCTGGAGTGTCCTGCTTATTTATCGTTATATAACCTGTATTTCCAATTTACTATTACGGGATATGCGAAGATTCTGGAGCCCAATGTTGTTGATACAAAGGAAGCGGTCCGGCAGATGGAAAAGTTGGCGGAAAGATATTCGCCACAGCAGGTTAATTGGAGATTTGACCCGGTTCTGCTGAGTGTTGAAGGGGAAAAAAGCCCCACGCCCGGCAGCTTGGAGGAGGCCCGGCTGCGAATGTTCGAAGCTTTATGCAGAGACATTTCCTCCTTTGGAGTGAAGCGCTGCACCATAAGCTTTCTCTGTCTCTATAAGAAGGTGGAAAGACGGCTCCAGGCAGCGAGATTAAACTATATCATTCCTTCGGAACAGCATCAGATCGGGGTCGTAACCCGGATGGCAGAGATTGCAGATCGATATGGTGTGACAATATATACCTGTACAAGTCCTCTGATTGAGGGAGTACCCGGTGTGAAAAAAGGGCACTGCATAGAGGGACCGTATCTCCAGCAGTTATTTGGGAAAAGGGCCTCTCAGGCTAAAGATGCAGGACAGAGAGCCGGATGCGGATGTACCCGGTCGAAAGATATCGGGGCTTACAGTGGACAGCCGTGCAGCCATGGGTGCGGATATTGTTATGCGATGGGATAAAATTCATGAATCGACAGTATTATAGTATTGGATGGAGCTTTGGCCTTATTTATAAGCTTTGGGAGGGATTGCAATGCATAAAGAAAAAGTTATAGCCGAAATGAAGGAAATATTCAAAGAGATACCTTATGGGATTGATCATACCCTTAAAGTTCTTGGAAATGCGGAAGCTATCATGGAGGGAGAGCATATTCCTGAGGAGGAAAGGGAGTTGATTTCAATTGTCGCCATATTGCATGATATTGGTGTAATGGAAGCACAGCGAAAATATGGTTCTATGGAGGGGGTATACCAGGAAAAAGAGGGGCCGGAAGTGGCAAAGCGCATATTGGATAACGTCGGCTATGATCCCATATCAGCCGACAGGGTATGTTATATTGTAGGAAATCATCATTCTCCTTCAAAAATCGACGGCATGGACTTCCAGATCCAATGGGAGGCGGACCTGCTGGAGAATTTGGAATCCATGAGTATTTCAAAGGATACAGGAAAACTAAAGCAATATATCGAGGATAACTTTAAAACCCATACCGGAAAAGAAATTGCATACTGCCGGTTTCATGTTAAGTAACCGGAGAGGATACAATCCGGTTCGGCTAATCCTTTATTTGTGCCTTGTAATAGGCACAAATAAACTCATCCAGGCATTGACTCAAATGAAGGATTTCGTCATCAAAACTGCCATTTCGATTAAAGGAAGTCAAGTGGTTTAATTTATTTCTCAACTCTTCGATTTCATCCTTAATATATTGCACTTTGGCTTTTTCTAAATAACACAAATCCATCATCAACCTCTCCGTTCAAATATCATTAGTAAAGAAGCAGTCACGGGGAATCCGGCTTCCCTTTTTCAGATAACTGCAGAAACGTTCAACAGTTATCCGGTCAAATTGGCTTTCTGCATGTATAAGCAATTCATTCAGCGCCTCATCAAGACTAAGTGCCTGCCTGTAAACCCGATGTTTGGTCATGGCGTCAAATGCATCACAAACGGACAATACCTTGCTTAATTCATTGATTTGGTTTCCTTGTAATCCTTGGGGATAGCCGGCTCCGTCAATTCTCTCGTGATGGTCTTTGATGATAACAGCTTCATGCTTGAAAAGAGATATTTTTTTTAAAATAAAGAATCCTGTAAGCGGGTGTTTCTTTATCTTGTCAAATTCGGTTTTGCTAAGTTTCTCCGGTTTGAGCAATATCCTTTTAGGGACAGTTAATTTTCCAATATCATGCAGTAGGGAAGCATACTTAAGAGTATGAATCTGTGCACTTGGATAATTATAGTACTTGGCATATCCAACAGCGAGCCGCATAACTCTTTTGCAATGGTCGGCAGTATGTAAATCCTTCCTTTTCAGCAAAGATAATAGAATGCGAATAAGCTTTTTCTTAAACTGTTTGGTGCTCTTGGCCTGGGATGTAGTCCTATGCAGTGTCTTTTCAAGTAGTTTCAACGTCAGACGCCCCTCTTCCCGTATATTATTTTAAAGACATGTAAGCGCTTTCGCAAAGTCAGAGCAGCCACTATAGGACTTACAAGGAGAGGGCAACAGGAATTTATGTATTGGAGTGTGTATATAACTAAACATTAAGCATCCACCTTTCAAAAGCTAAATGAAAATTCTATCAATACCATATAATTGTATTTAAGTATTTTTCTTGCTCTAAAGTAATGTAACAATATACTTAAAATGTTACATAAGGCGAAGCCCGTAAAGCCATTAAATGAAATCTTGAAATATTAAAAACAATAGTATAGGATTAAAAGTATCATAAAATGTAATGTATTATTTTTTATAAAAATAATATAATTTGTTACATTAAGGAGTGAGTGTATGACCGTAGAACCTATTAGAGATAAAACGAGAATAAAGCAGATGTATCAATACTTGAAAGGAAAAGATGAAAAATATGCATTGGTTTTTAAGTTTGGATTGAACACGGGGCTAAGAATTAGTGATATAATTCCATTAAAGGTCAAGGATATTATGAACTATAATGGACAGTTCCGTGACTATCTTACACTTAAAGAAAAAAAGACAGGAAAGGAAAAAAAGATAAAGTTGAATGAAGCTATAAGAAAAGCCATTAGCGAGTATATTAAAGATACGAAATTAACGCATGACAGCTTTCTGTTTCCAAGCAAGAAAGGAGGACATATCGGTAGAATTCAAGCATATCGGGTTCTGAAGGAAGCCGCTGATTTGCTGGGAGTAGAAAATTTTGGTACCCATAGTTTGAGAAAATCATGGGGGTACTGGACTTATAAAATGTCACGATATAATATTGGCTTGATCATGGATACATTCAATCACAGTTCTCAGAGTATTACCCTCCGTTATATCGGAGTGAATCAGGACCAGAAAGATGAACTGTATTCCATCGTTCAATTTTAACATATGACCAGTTTAGAGGTAATATCAGATGTAAAATATAGTGAATTTTTATAAAATTTAAAAATAATGGAGGAAAAATTAATTTGCTGTCGAATAAGTCTTTAAAGCAACATTTTAAGTATAGTGTTACATTGGACTACATAAGTTTCTAAAATTAGAATATTATTGCTAGTTATTCTTTTTACCACATATATTTTGTTTTAACCCATTCGAGTTAAAAAATAGAAAAGAATGAATCGATTGCTTAGAAATCCTCTTTTACTAGATCCTGAATCCCCTTTTGCATCTGCGCTGTGCGCTTCCTGAGTATAATGCATACATTTGAGAAACTGGTAGTTTTACTTTGCCAAAGACATCAAGATTTTCTGCCTGTGAAAATTAATATATTCAGATAATTTTTATAACGGATAGTGAGAGTATTTTGAACTCCTTGCGATAAAATACATCTCTTTTTATCGAGCGCAAAAAGCAGGAAATGTAATAGAAACGTAAATCATTGGCCTTCATAATGCGGTATAGTTATAGTTGCAGCGGCGGTATAAGGTGGCGGGTATTGACAATGCCATTGAATTTGAAGCCGCTTTTAAGCAGGTTCAGGAGCTGGTTTTCAAAGGAGACAAAAGTAATGGCTGAATACATCCGTCATCCTATTACTGTAATAGCGGTACGAAAACAGGGATAAAGACAGAAGATGAGTTTGCAAAAACGATGATGAGATTTTGGTTGGGAAAGTAAAAACAGCTCTTATGAACCGGAAGGTGAAGGAGACCTTCGTGAATTACGGTAGGGCAGGGGAAGATTTGTTTTACGGTAACAGAGGCAGGAAAGCACAAATACTCGATTCATGGCATTAATAATCAACCGGGCTGGATTTCCGAAAGCAGTAAAGGTGTTTTTGCCTTGAAGTTTACCTTTCCTCCTCGCTCTTGTGACTGGAGAGATTCGTATAGATTCGGTGCAGATAACTTTCAAAAATATCTTTTTCCCGCTCTGTAAAGTCCTTGTAGATGATTTCACTCATCTCATGGATTGCCCGCTCATAACTTGCTTTTAATGAAGTATCCTTATCCGTGACCTCGATGAGTATCTTGCGCCGGTCTTCCCTGGAAGGTACGCGACGGATATGCCCGGATGCTTCCAGGCGGTCCAACATACTGGTCAGGGTCGATTTTTCCAGGGAAGTCATACGGGATACTTCCTGTATTGAGATCCCGTCATGCTGCCAAAGAAAAAACAGGATTCTTCCTTGCGCCGGATTGATCTCTTCTACTTTCCACGCTTTTAACTTTTTTGCAAACAACCGGCCTGATAATTGATGTATTTTTGATATTAAAAAGCCGCCCTGGCGTATTTTATCCATGATATCCTCCAAATGAAATATAATTCATGCAATGCCGCACTATAAAGTATAGCTTTATACATACCTACTGTCAATGAACACTCCAAAGAAGGGAGTGTAGAGGAGGGCAATTGCATTACTATTAGGATATGAACAATTTGATTTTTAAAATTTGAAAATAATTCCTTGACATTTAAAGACTACAGTTGTAGTATAATAATTGAGACTACAATTGTAGGAAGGGGATATGAAGTTGAAAGAGCTTCCAAAGATATCGGATGCGGAATGGCAGGTTATGAAGGTTTTATGGAATGAATCACCCTTGACAGCCAGTGAAATTATTACCGCTTTAAAACCTGGGGCGGATTGGAGCCCGAAAACCATCCATACATTAATCAGCCGGTTGGTTAAGAAAGAGGCGCTGGAGGTAAAAAAGAATTGTTCCTTTTATTTATATTCTCCGCTGGTTTCTGAAGAGGAATGCAAAAAGGAAGAAGGGAAGTCCTTTTTGCAAAAGGTTTATAATGGGTCTGTTCATTTGATGGTCAGCAACTTTTTAAAGCAGGAGGCCCTTACCTCCGAAGAGATTGAGGCTTTGCAGCGCATATTGGATGCCAAGAAAAAATAAAGAGGAAGAAGGTGAAGCATGAGCTTACAGGAAGTATTTAAAGTGATACTTTCCTTGTCCTTAATGGGAAGTATCGTTACAGCAGCTATATTTTTACTGAAAAGATTATTCGGGAAAAGGCTGAGCCCTGGATGGCACTATTACATATGGATGTTGCTTGTGCTCCGGTTAATCCTACCTTATACTCCGCAAATCCCTTTGCCGGGGATCAACTTTTCCGGCTATATGCCGATACATGACTTTTCCCCGTATAAACCTGAAATAAAAGCGGAGGGTGATACCCTGCGGCCTCCGAAACAGGGAAATGGTACATCGGGGACCAAGGTCACAGATAACGTGCCGGACCGTACTGAAGCTTCAGGAGATGAAAATACGGGACGGACAGTGCCGCAAGAGAAGCCCCGCGGTTTGAATTATGGGGTTGTAAGTATAGTATGGCTGGCGGGTGTGCTGGTGCTGCTGGTGTATTTTTTGAGTATTCATTTATGGCTTCGAAGGACTCTCCATCGACAAATCCAGTGCGGTGATGAAGACATTAACCGGGTTCTGGAGGAATGCAGGCAGAGAACTGGGGTTGGCACCCCCGTCTCCATTGTATATGATACCTGTGAAAGGACGCCGTTTCTCTTCGGTTTACTTCGCCCCAAACTTTTGTTGTCTTCCAAAGTGGCAGAGAAACTGACACAGGAGGAAATCCGGTATGTGTTTTTACATGAATTGGTTCATCTAAAGCGGAAGGATGTTTGGGTGAACTGGATATCTATTCTTGTACAATCTTTACATTGGTTTAACCCGTTGATCTGGTATGCCTTTTATAAAATGCGCCAGGACTGTGAAGTTTCCTGTGACGCCCAGGTGCTGCGCCATATCCATCCGAAGGAGCACGTTCGCTATGGACAGACGCTTATCAACCTGGTAAAAGTATTTTCCGTATCGGGTTCCATACCGGGTACAACAGGCATTACAGACAGATCACAAACAAAAAGGAGGATTATCATGATTTCCATGCCAATAAAAAAGTCAATTCGACGTTCAATAGGAGCCGCAACGCTTACCGTTACAATCGCTGCATTGAGTCTGCTGGTAGGATGTTCCGAAAAAGTGACTCCCAAGCAGGATCGCCCGGTACTTTCCCAGCCGGCGCAAAACACTCCGGCAGCGACTTCGCAGGATAAGCAAAAAAATATAATGGATGAGTTTAAAGCGATGGTTGCTAAAAATGCAACCTTACCTGAAATCGTCAATTTTGCGGGTAAAAATATTTCATCCGTTTCCAATGAAAATGCATCCGCTATGGTTGTTCAACTGGAAGAGCTGCAGAAGAAGTACCTTCCGAAGTTAGAGGAAAAATACTCAACGGAGGACATCCAAAAGAAAATAAACGCAGTATACAAACCCGGCTTTGATATCAGCAAGCTGGAGGGGATACAGGACAAGGAACTAAAAGACCTTTTGGTAGAAACCAGGGATAGCGGATATAAGATTGAAACAGCGGAAGGGATGTATTTTCCCATCGTGCACTACGAACTGTATAAAGCATACAGTGGAAATGTAACGCCGGATCTCCGGGAATACATCAGCATTATGGCCGTTGAATCCAACAAGGTTCCGCTAAAGGATGCGGGGCTCGTCATCCGTTGGGAAGAAGTACTGAATCGTGCCTTCAGCCAGGAAAAATTCCTGAACACGTATAAGAACTCTGTCAAGGCGAACGACATAAAATCACTGCTGAACCAGTACATGTCCCATATATTCTATGGAACAAACAATACGCCGCTTTTCAGCTATGAGACAAAGGAGATGGCTCCCGAAGCAAAAGCTGCTTATGAAAAAGGCGTGATAAATAACAAGGATACTGCATTGGCGAAAGCTTTGAATGGATTTATGGAACAGGTGAAAAAGAGCAATTATAAATTGACCGATGCTGTTGATAAGTTCAGAAAAGACACTATTGCGGCTACGCAGTTTTAAAGAGAGCAGAGATTAAATATGTAACCCATGTGCCCCCAGGAAAGACGCGATCTCCCCTGGGGGCATTTTTTCATCATTTGATCCGGAAAGTGCAAGGGTAAACGAAACGGCGATACAACATCTGGTCTATCAATTTCGACCTTATATTTTTAAAGAATAAATGATATAATTTGGGATAAGTTTATCTTAATAATGCAGGAGGTCAAAATGACTACATTGATTGATACGGAAATTGAAGGATTCAGACTTCGTTTCGCGGAAGAAGAGGATGTTCCGGTGATTCTCGGACTTATTAAGGAATTGGCAGAATATGAGAACCTCTCCCATGAGGTAGTGGCAACAGAGGAAATACTACACCAATCCTTGTTTAAACGCAGCGTGGCAGAGGTCGTTATCGGTGAATACAATGGCAATCCGGTTGGGATGGCTCTTTTCTTTTATAATTTTTCTACCTTTCTGGGAAAACCGGGTATTTATCTGGAGGATTTGTACATAAAGCCGGAAATGAGGGGAAGGGGAATGGGCAAAGTAATGCTGTCCTTCCTGGCGAAGCTTGCTGTAGAAAGAGACTGCGGGAGACTGGAGTGGTCTTGCCTGGATTGGAATAAACCTTCCATCCGGTTCTATAAGCAGATGGGTGCCGTTCCTATGGAGGAGTGGACCGTCTATCGCCTTACAGGGACATCGCTGGCAGAGGCAGCAAAAAAATTTAACGGACCGTCTGAAAACTCATAGGAGGTATCTATGTTTCACATTAGCACTGCACAAACGGAAAACAAAAAAACTTTTTACGAACAGCTGAATCAATACCTGGCAGGTCTTATAGAGGGTGAGCCGGATTGGCTGGCCAATATATCCAATGCCGCGGCCCTTCTATATACCCTGATGCCCACTATCAACTGGGCCGGATTCTATCTTTACAAAGGAGAAGAGTTGGTTCTCGGGCCTTTTCAAGGGAAGCCGGCCTGTATCCGTATTTCCTTGAGCCGGGGCGTGTGCGGTGCTGCCGCCAGAGAAAGAAAGGTACAGCGGGTGGGGGATGTTCATGCATTTCCCGGGCATATTGCCTGTGATGAGGCTTCTCAATCCGAAATCGTATTACCGATCCTCAGCGGGGACAGGCTCATCGGTGTACTGGATATTGACAGCCCGGTCCAAGGAAGGTTCGATGAAGAAGACCAGGCGGGGCTGGAGGCATTTGTAAATATTTTAAACCAACAGATTCACTGGCCGGAATTTTAACTTTTTCATGGGATGAGTACGGGAGCCTGTACTACATGATTGGAAAATTATTGGCGCCCCCATAAATTGTGACCCGGGTCACATATTTTTTACGTTCCTGCTGATACAATGGTAGCGGGAGGGGAGAGATATGAAGGCTTTTGTTGATAAAGACACCTGTATCGGCTGTGGCCTCTGCGAAGGAATTTGCCCCAAGGTTTTCAGAATGGAGGACGACGGAACGGCTTCCGCCATTGAAAACGAGTTGGAGGATACCTTGATCGAATGCGCCAGGGAAGCAGAAGCACAATGTCCTGTGAGTGCTATTACGGTTGAATAATGCAGGTCACACAAAGCGAAGACTGGAGGGATTAAGACCCTTCAGTCTTTTGTTATGCAAAATTATTTTTTATGGGATTGGGTAACCTAAAGGATATGGTTTGAATGTAAAATTAAAGGTCAGGTGAAATATAATTGGAGTATAAGGCATAAAACTTGACATGCTGCTGTCAAGTTTTATGCCTTATACTATTCAAGAGGTGATTGTATGCAGATAAACAGGCTATTTGAAATTGTTTATATGTTGCTCGATGGGAAAGTAACAACCGCCAAAGAGCTAGCGGAACATTTTGAGGTATCCGTAAGAACTATCTACCGGGATATTGATACGCTGTCTTCGGCAGGCATACCCATTTATGCAACGCAGGGGAAAGGCGGCGGAATAACGCTGCTGGATGAATATATTCTCAATAAATCAGTGCTTTCGGAAAGGGAGCAAAACGAAATATTGTTTGCCTTGCAAAGCTTAACAGTAGCTCAAAATCCGGAAACAGACAAAGTACTTTCAAAATTAAGCAGCTTGTTCAACAAAAACAAAATCAATTGGATTGAGGTAGACTTCTCTCCTTGGGGCAGCAGTGAAAATCATAAATGTCAATTTAATGCCTTGAAAAACGCCATTATCAACCGTCAGGTAATCGAATTTGAATATTTTAACACCTCGGGCGAAAAAAGCAGCCGGAAGGTTGAACCGGTAAAGCTCATCTTCAAAGTGAATGCTTGGTATCTCCAAGGGTTCTGCTTATCCCAAAAAGCCTATAGAACCTTTAAAATTTCCCGTATGTCGGATGTCCGGATAACGCCGGAGACTTTTATAGAGAAACCTCCGGAAGAAATGCCTGAAGAGACTCAAAAGCAGAAAACCGGCAATTGGATCGAGCTGCAATTGAAGGTTTCTCCCGAGGGAGCCTATAGGGTATTTGATGAGTTCGATGAAAAAGAAATTGTAAAAAACCGGGATGGCTCTTTTACTATTGCCACTGCTTTGCCGGAAAGTGAGTGGCTGTTTAATTATGTTCTTTCTTTTGGCACTACTGCTGAAGTAATATCGCCTCCAATCATACGGAAAATACTTCAAAATAAGCTGGAGGAGATAACGAAAAAATACAAAAATAAATAATGATAACTTGACACGGCGTCGTCAGGTTATGGCAGATATAATAAAAAAGTAACGCATAACCATAAAAATGAAAACAGGAGGATATGATAATGGCAATAGTAAAGGATAGCCCCTATAGCGGTAAGGAACTGGAAGGTAAACGGATTCTCGTTACAGGGGGGACGAAGGGGATTGGCGAAGCAATCGTTCAACGGCTTACCGGCGCCGGAGCGACAGTTATCACTACCGCACGAGCAGTTCCGGATGGACTCCAGGCTTCGGAATTGTATATTCAGGCAGACGTCAGTACACCGGAGGGTACGGAAAAAATTATTAAAGAGGTGCTTGAGGGCTTTGGCGGTGTCGATATCCTGATTCACAATGTTGGGGGTTCATCCACTCCTGCCGGCGGAGTTCTTGCACAAAGTGACGAGGGATGGCAGCAAACCTTCGATACCAATTTGTTTTCTGCCGTGCGATTGGACCGGGGACTATTACCCTCAATGATCAAACAGGGCTCCGGTGCTATTATCCATATTACGTCTATTCAACGGCGGCTTCCTGGAAATATGACCATGGCATATTCGGCAGCCAAGGCAGCATTAACAAACTATAGTAAAGGATTGGCAACGGAGGTTGCGCCGCATGGAGTACGCGTCAACACCGTTGCACCCGGATTTACCGAGACGAAAGCGGCAGAGAGGCTTATCGAACGGATGGCAAAGAACTCCGGTACTGATTATGCCGGTGCACGGCAGGAGCTGATGGAGGCTCTCGGAGGTATCCCCCTCGGCCGACCCGGCCGCCCGGAAGAAGTGGCAGAGCTTGTTGCCTTCCTGGTATCCGACCGGGCCTCCTATATCACCGGCAGCGAGCATATTATCGACGGCGGAATCATTCGTACAATCTAATGGAGCAACAACGGACTTCGATAAATTCTAAATCAACATGATTATGAAACTTAGGAGGTGAGAGTGTATGCTTACAAAACTGCCACAGTCTATTGAAGCTTACTTCCATGCAGCCAATGCTCATGACAGCCGGTTGCTTGTGGACTGCTTTACGGAAGATGCCATTGTACATGATGAAGGGAAGGAATACTGCGGTATTGCTGCTATTAGAGAATGGAACGAAACCACGGGTAAAAAATATGATTTAACTCTGGAAGTCCTCTCCGCTGTCGAGGAAAATGGAGAGACCGTTGTTACTGCCCTGGCTTCCGGGAACTTTGAGGGGAGTCCGACTTCTATTGATTTTCATTTTAACGTTAAAAACCGAAAGATTACTGCACTGCGCTGCAATTAGCCAGGTGAGGCTGGGTGACAGAGTTCCATTTAAAATGACCTGGCAATAGGATTGTCCTAAAAGCAGGAATCAGTGCATGTAATAATAAAAATAACCGGAGGGTAGGAAATGATAATAAATAATGTGTTATTAAAGCTAAAAGAAAGAGATCATGAAAGCATTTCAAAGGCAAAGAATGTCCTTCTTAGTTTGAAAGGAAAAATAGAAGTTCTTCTTGATCTACAGGTGGAAGTGGATATTCGTCGTGGAGAATCTTCTTATGATATTTTGCTGATTACGAAATTCGCTTCCATGGAAGATTTGGACGCTTATATTGTCCATCCGGCACATCTTGAGGTGGCTAAATACATTGGAAGTGTG
Organism: Bacillota bacterium; assembly: GCA_023419605.1. Classification (GTDB taxonomy): domain Bacteria; phylum Bacillota; class Clostridia; order Acetivibrionales; family JAEZXR01; genus JAEZXR01. Next base: position 52,549 of record JAEZXR010000002.1, read on the forward strand.
ATGGATACTCAGGCTGTGGTCTGCTACGAGGCATAGGACGAGCATTAAAAGGCACGGATATGTGAAGTATAAATATTCGTAAAATGAACCGTCGGAAAAAGAATTCTATAAAATCCGGGTGAGGTTGACATTTCCCCTTTTTATGGTACTATGAGTAGATACATCAAGTACGATATAAGGGGAAAAAAGGGTGTTTTTTGATCGGTTATCTGCACAGTATAATATTTGCCTGGATCCACAGCAGAAAGAGGCTGTGAGGCATTTTGAAGGCCCTGCACTGGTGCTGGCAGGGCCCGGCTCGGGAAAAACTACAGTTATTGTTTCAAGAACAGCCTATCTGGTTCTGGAAGCGGGGATTTCGCCGGAGAATATACTCACTGTTACCTTTAACAAGGCTGCCAGCAACGAAATGTCCGGAAGATTCCATCGGGTTTTCGGAAGCAGTACAAGCGGAGAGGTTCACTTCTCTACAATACACAGCTTCTGCAACAAAGTTCTGATGAACTATGAGAAAATGCGGGGAAAGCGTTTGAAGCGAATCGAAGGGAATGACGAATCCGAGGAGAGCAAGCGGAAAATTATAAGGAATTTATACTATCAGATCAATGAGACAGCCCTTAGCGACGATGAACTGGAGACCCTTTTGAGTGAACTGAGCCTGGTAAAAAACAGCATGATTAAGGAACTGGAAGGTACACGGTTCACAACCCGGAAATTCCCGCAGATTTATAAAGCCTATGAGGAATACAAGAAAGAGAATTTCCTGGTGGATTTTGACGACATGCTGACGTATGCCTATAGCATATTGAACCGGGTTCCCGGTGTTTTGCAGGCTTACAGGGAGCGATACAAATATATCCAGGTCGATGAAGGACAGGATATGTCGGCCATACAGTTCGAGATCGTTAAACTGCTGGTGGGCTCTCATAACAATATATTCATCGTGGCGGATGATGATCAAAGCATTTACGGGTTCCGGGGTGCAGAGCCGGGGCATATTCTGGCGGTGGAGAAGGAGTTCCCCGGCTGCAGGCTCTACCGTATGGAAAATAACTACCGTTCTGCCAGCAATATTGTTGAAATCAGCAGCCGGTTTATAAAAAGGAATTGTACACGGTATGATAAAAGACATGCGGCAGTGAAGGGGCCGATGGAAGATCCGGCGGTCATCCAGCCCAGGGATGAGAACAGCCAGATCAGCTGCCTGATAGAGCGGATAAGGGAGATAGAAAAATTGAGTGGGAAAACTGTAGGTATCCTATACAGGAATAATCTTTCCTCCATCGTTCTTGCGGATGCGTTCCATCGCCATCAAATCCGGTTTGGACTGAAGCAAAACCGGACTTTTTTCTTCAGTCACTGGGCTGTGCTGGATATTTTGGCCTTCTTGCGCTTTGCACTGGATCAAAGGGATGTGGAATCGTTCTCAAGAATATGTTTTCGGATGAACCGGTTTCTCTCCAGAGCGATGGTTGAACATGCATTGAGTCAGGAAGTGCAGAATTCTGTTCTTGATAACATACGTACCTTCCCGGATTTGAAGTCTTTCCAGCTTAACAGGATTGAGGGCGTTAAGGAAGAGTTCGGGAAACTTGCCAGAATGAGTACGGCGGCTGCATTAAGCTACATCGAAAATGATTTCAAATATTTTGAAAGCGTGAAGGAATACTGTGAAGCCAGCGGGATCTCTTTCGAGTACATCTATGGTTTGTTTGGTACACTGAAGACACTGGCAGTTTCCTACCCTTCCATACCTGTGTTTCTACAGGGAATTCGCCGGCTGGAGGCCATTCTGGGAGAAGCAGCCCTACACAAACAGGAAGGGAATATTACCCTGTCCACCATTCATTCTGTCAAGGGACTGGAGTATGACTTTGTATTCATGGTGGATATGACTCAGGACGAAATCCCAGGCAGAAAAGCTGCAGACAATGATGCTGAACAGGATGCGGTGCGGATTGAGGAAGAAAGACGCCTTTTCTACGTAGGAATGACACGGGCCAGGGAGAAGCTGTTTTTGATATGTCCTCAGTACATAAATGGAAGGCAGGCTGAAAAGTCGGTTTTCATAAGCGAAGCCATGGGTGCGATGAACAAGCAGAAGGCAGCCTTATTATCGGAAGGTACTGCATTGCAGCACAGGCATTTTGGAAAGGGAATGGTAATTTCAATTTTTGAGGCGGCAGATGGGAGAATAACGATGGAAATCGATTTTGCCGGAGTTCGAAAAAAATTTGATTTCAATACCTGTATGGAGAGCGGACTTATTACGTTCGGTGAATAAATGCGGTTGCCCTGCGAATACTATAGATAACGAAGTTTTAAAGAAAAACAGTATTAAACGGGAGGCAGTATTCATGGAAGAAAATGAGCAGCAGGACCCTAAAACCGGTGGAGAAGACCCTTTGCTTCAAAGAACGGAAAACGTGGGAGCCGGCGATTTTGATAGAAATGAGAGACGGGGAAGATATTTACTTTACACCAGAAGCAGAAATGTAGTTTACTATATATTGGGTGTAATAGAGGCTTTGCTGCTGTTCCGTCTGCTTTTTAAACTACTGGCCGCAAACCCGCGGAATGCTTTTGTAGATTTTATTTATTCCGTATCAAGCATACTGGCAGCCCCCTTCTTTAGCATTTTCGGAAATGTAGGGGCGGCGAGGTACGTATTTGAGCCGGGGGTAGTCATTGCCATGTTGGTATATGCTTTTATTGCCGCAGGAGTAGTAAAGCTGGTGAAAATCAGTGCATTGGAACGTGCATAGTTTAGAATAAGCCTTATACAAAAGTTATGAAATGGAAAAAATGTTTCATCTTTTACTAAATTTAAGCAAAACCAAAATCAGACACACAAAGCGTGTGCCTGATTTTGGTTACGATACCGTACAGTAGTCCCTCGTTGCACTACTTATTGGAATTATAACCATAAATTTCATATTTATACACATGCTATCAACAATTGTGGATAAATGCGGAATTTTAATAAGTAAAGATGCAGTAAATATTTTCTTGTATCCGGACCATACTATAGATATCCAACTTTAGACTCAAATTTATTCGGAGGCAAAACTCCTCCAAAACCCGGGCATTTTACCACTGAAATTATAAGGGTTAAAGTTGGTTATCCATAATGAGTGAAAATAAAACTTCATGTGTTCAACAGGTGATTTTACTGGAGTAGGAGATAAAGGAATGAAGGATTATATGGAATGCAAGGGGTTATTGAAACCTAGAACACTGGTGGGTCATGCGATTGAGTATACGTTGGGGGAGACGAACATTACCATAGCCAACATGGCGAACCCGGATTCGAGTCGACGAAAGGTTGATATTCCTTTAACAATGCTGGCACGGTTTATCAGCGAACTACAGGAAATTGAGAAATTGTGTAATAATCAATAAAAAGAGAAGTTAATTCATTGAAAAAAATATATAAAATTTAGTGATTCTATATAAAAAATAAAAATCTGTAAATAATTTATTGAAACTCGGTGTAAAATAATGTAAAATTCTAATCTGTCGGACTAATTAAAACAAGGGTGAAGGTTACATGAATTGTGAAATACAGAAGCTAAGAGAAAAACTGGATAGAACTTTACTTATTGAACCGTTAAGTTCCGAGTATGTACTTGCTTTAAGTGAGGAACTGGATCAATTTATACTTGAGTATTATAAGCAAGCATAATAGGAGAATCCGTTTTTACCAGCGTCTTATAATAATCCATAATTGCTATCGAATTCTTTTTTATAGTCGGATCTTCGATACTTTCTATATGGTCTCTTAAAAACATAGCTTTCAAGCTTGTATGATTTTTGAATTCACTTTCGGATATTTCTGCTTTCTCATACAGCAAGATCAGCATCCATAATAAATTAGTACATCTATATGCAAGCAAATCAACATTTGACATTCGAATTACCTCCAAACATAAGATGTTATTCTATACAGGATAATACCACCTGTACCAATTAGTGTCAAATTATTGCCCACATTGGCTTTGCGAGAAAAAACAGAGAACACATCGTGATGTATTCCCTGTTTGCGCTTTAGGTTTTCTGCTTCAACAAAATCCCTGGAGACCCGGCTGCATTATTCTATGAAAACAGCAGAGAACCAGTTTTCCTGTTCTCCTTTTTCCCTGAGAGTTTCTATGGGAAGGCCGAATTTTCTTACTGTCTTAAAGACATCGATTCCGACACTATGAAAGGCCGGACGGGCTTTTCTCGGATTGACGCAGGGCTTTTCCCTGAAACCTGCGCACTCTTTGCAGCAGGTACAGTCACTCAGGGAGAAGGCCATATAATACCCATCCATAAAGGCTTGTCTTTCTACCTCAAAGGATATATCCTGGGAGACTTTTTTACTGGTGGAATGAATGATAATACCTCGGGAGTATTTTCTGAATATCTGCTCGTATTCCCAGGGCTTTAAGGAATTAGGGCGTGAGGGACAGGTATGTCCCTTTCCCCAATCACCGCATCCAAACATGCACTTTAGCAGGGTTCTTGAATCAAACTCAATATCTTCGATCTGAAAGGCTACGGCATGGTCCGCGCCAAGTTCCATGGCAAGATCTATATAATCTGCAGCATTCAAATACTATGCACCTCACAAATAGTTTTGTACCTATTATACCATGACTTTAAGCAGAAAGGGCTACTCCTCTGAATTATAATTGAAGAAAATAAAAAATCCATATTGTGCTTTATCTCCTTTTTTAGTATAATTTATAATTAATAATAAAATGTGCGACAAAAATGATGACGGGGAAGAGTACACATTGGAAAACTTCCAGCGAGCCGGCAAATGGTGGAAGGCCGGCAGTAAACCTTGTGGAAGGCAGCCCTTGAGTTTCTCCTTGAGAAATGATACCATGCGTTGGTTTTCACATTAGAGGCAGACGTATCCTCACGTTACAGAGGAATGGAATGCAGTATATGAATATTGTGTTCCGGTAAAGTGAGTGCCATGGAGGCACTAAACAGGGTGGTACCGCGAATAACTCTTTCGTCCCTTTCCGGGGATGAAGGAGTTTTTTTATTGTCTAGGAAAGTTCTCTTTCCTAGACAATAAAAAAACATTGAATTTATGCGCGTGCCAGCTTTTCCTCATACTTTGGAAAGGCATATGCGCAACCAAAAGCGGTAAAGCCACCTTTGGTATTTTTACAAATCAATCACTGATTAGTGATTTAGATAAGGGAGAGGATATTTGTGGAAGAGATTTTAGAGATTTTGGAGAAGAACAGCAAGTACAGCGAGGAGCAGATTGCCGTTATGACGGGCAAAAGTGTTGAGGAAGTGGCTGCGGCCATAAAGAAGTACGAAGCCGACAATACGATAGTAGGCTACACAACGCTGGTCAACTGGGATAATACGGATAAGGAAAGTGTCACTGCCCTGATTGAGGTAAAGGTGACTCCGCAAAGAGGCGAAGGCTTTGACAAGGTTGCAGAGAGAATCTACAGGTTTCCTGAGGTGAAAGCCTGCTACCTGATGTCCGGAGGCTTTGACCTGACGGTTATTATTGAAGGGAAAACCATGAAGGAGGTTGCACTTTTCGTTGCAGAAAAGCTGGCCCCCCTGGAATCTGTCCTCAGTACCGCCACGCACTTCGTGTTGAAAAAGTACAAGGACAAGGGAACAATTTTTGAAGAAAAGCCCAGGGATGACAGGGAGGCTATATTTATATGAGAATAGAGGATATGATTTCTCAAAAAATAAAGGATGTGCCTCCTTCCGGAATCCGTAAGTATTTTGACCTCATCAACGAGATGAAGGATGCCATTTCCCTGGGGATTGGAGAACCCGACTTTGTTACTCCTTGGAATGTACGGGAAGCGGGTATATATTCACTGGAAAAAGGACATACCCATTATTCCTCCAATGCAGGTTTTATAGAACTGCGCGAGGAAATTGCCACGTATGTGAAGAGAAAATATGCCCTGGAGTATGATCCCAAAAGCCAGATTCTTGTGACGGTAGGCGGAAGTGAAGGAATTGATATCGCGCTTCGAACCCTTGTAGGTCCTGGCGATGAGGTGGTGATTCCCGAACCCAGCTTTGTTGCCTATAAAGGTTGTACCGCCTTTACAGGGGCTACCCCCGTATCCGTTAATTTGCGGGCAGAGGACCAGTTCAAGCTGACTCCTGAGCTGCTTGAGCAGGCCATAACACCAAGAACCAAAGTCGTCATCATTCCCTACCCGAACAATCCTACCGGAGCGGTGATGAACCGGGAGGAACTGGCTGCTATCGTGGAGGTGCTGAAGGATAAAGATCTGATCGTTATATCCGATGAGATTTATGCGGAGCTTACCTATGAGGGAAGGCATGTTTCCATTGCCAGTTTTCCGGAGCTTACAGATAAGACCATTGTTATCAACGGCTTTTCCAAATCCTATGCCATGACAGGGTGGAGGCTGGGATATGCCTGTGGGCATCCCGCTATGATCGATGCCATGAAGAAGATTCACCAGTATGCCATCATGTGTGCGCCCTCTACGGCCCAATATGCTGCGATGGAGGCATTGCGGAACAGTGATGATGATGTGGATGAGATGGCCCGTGAGTATAACCGGAGAAGGCGCCTGCTGGTGAATGGTTTTAGAAAGCTGGGGCTTGATTGCTTCGAGCCTCTGGGGGCATTTTATGTTTTTCCGTGCATTCGGAATACGGGCTTGACATCGGATGCATTTTGTGAGAAGCTACTTATGACCGAGAAGGTGCTGGTGATTCCGGGTACGGCCTTTGGCGCCTGTGGTGAGGGATTTGTGAGGGCTTGCTATGCATCTTCCGTAGAGAATATACTGGAAGCATTGAAGCGGATCGAAAGGTTTGTAAAGGGACTATAGTTAGGAGACATTATGTATAAATTAGTCGCAATTGATCTCGATGGTACACTGTTGAATTCAGGAAAACGAATTTCCGATGAAAATAAAAATACGCTCAGGCTGGCGATGGAAAAGGGTGTAAAGATTGTGGTATGCTCGGGAAGAATTTTCTCCGGCGCCAGGATATTTGCACTGGAAATCGGTACGAATGGACCGTTGATCGCCTGCAATGGGGCTATTATAAAGGATTTGGAAACAGAAGAGCTTTTGTATACCAGTACGCTGGGTATGGAAGATTCCTGTAAGATCATCGATATCTGCCGTCGGGAGGACATTTACTTCCATGCCTATATTGGCGATACCATGTATACGGAAAAACTGGACTATTCGTCTCTCTTCTATTGGGAAAGAAATCAGGAACTTCCTGAGGAGGATCGGATTGACATTCAAATTGTCGAGAGCATGAAAAAGCTGCTGAGTGAAATTCCAACTCCGGTTGCAAAATTTGTCGTGATCTGCAAGGATAATGAAAAGCTGTTCCGTATAAGAAAATTGGTTGAACAAATTGAGGGCGTTACGGTAGTGAGTTCCGGACAAGATAATTTTGAAGTAGTAAATGCCGGAGTAGGTAAGGGTGCTGCTCTTAAATTCCTGGCTGAGAGGCTGGGCATCCGGAGAGAAGAAACCATGGCCATCGGGGATAATGAAAATGACATATCCATGCTTGAATATGCGGGCTTAAGCATAGTGATGGAAAATGGTGAGCCCTTTGTTAAGGAATTGGCTGACTTTATTACGGTTTCAAATAATGAAAATGGCGTAGCATACGCTATAAGGAAATTTATACTATAGGTTCATTTGATGAAGGAAATGGGGATTGCATTATGATTTCATAATGCAGTCCCCGCTTCTTTATTTTCCTTTTCGGTAATGAAATTTTACAGTAATCGACGCGTATTGACATGAAATTCCCCTTGTGCTACACTATTTGATTGTGGCCTAATGCCGCAAAAAAATACTAGGGGGAATATTAATGGAGAAAGAGGCAAGCCTAAAAAAAGATATGGGACTTATCGTTGCAATTGCATTGGTAACAGGCAATATGATAGGGTCCGGTATTTTTATGCTTCCAGCTACCTTGGCTTCGGTGGCCGGACCGGGAGCTACCTTGCTTGCATGGCTAATTACAGGTGCCGGTTCGATTCTTTTGGCACTTTCTTTCGGTAGGCTCGGATCAGCCATACCGAAAACAGGAGGTCCTTATGAATACTCAAAGCTGGCATTTGGAGATTTTATAGGATTTATGAATGCATGGCTGTACTGGAATGGCTCCTGGATTGGAAATGCGGCAGTCATCGTTGCCGTAACAAGTTATATGGGAGCGCTTTTTCCTTCCATCACCAACAATCATTTGTATGCACTTCTTTTTTCCAGCGCCGTATTATGGATATTTACCATCGTAAATATTGTCGGAGTGAAGAGGGCCGGGGGCCTTCAGACTGTCATCACCATAATGAAGCTTTTGCTGTTTTTGGTATTCATTGTTATTGCAGCATTTAATTTCGATAGTAACAATTTAAGGCCTTTATTTCCGGAAGGAAAAGGAATAGGAACCCTTAGTATAGCGGCAACCTCTACCTTATGGGCTTTTGTGGGACTTGAAAGCGCTTCTGTAACAGCAGGGGAAATAAAGAATCCCGAGAAAAATGTTAAGCTGAGTACAATTTTTGGAATTTGCATTGCCCTGGCAATGTATGTGGGCATCAGTTTCGTCTCCATGGGAGCCATGCCTCAAGAAAAGCTGGCACAGAGCCAATCTCCCATTGTCGATATCTTTTCAATGTTTGTAGGTTCAGGAATTGCTAAAGTAATTATGGTGGGAGCTGTTTTAAGTATTATAGGCACTACCATCGGCTGGCTGCTTTCAACAGCCCGGGTGGCTTATGCGGCAGGTAAGGACGGTGTTTTTCCCGCTATATTCGGAAAAGTGCACCCCCGGTTTGGAACTCCCCATGTAGCTTTAATTATTGGAGCTGTTCTGGTTAATGTACTGCTTTTCTTGAATTATGCAGGCTCAAAATCCATGGTATCCGCCTTTACCTTTATTGGGCTTCTTGCGACACTTTCCTTTTTGCCGGTGTATGCTTTTACAGCGGCGTCAGAAGTCATTTTATTGGTAAAGAAGGACCAACGTTTCAATGCGTGGAGAATGATAAAGTCCTCCATAGTACCGCTGCTGGGGTTTGCCTATGCAATATGGACTGTGTATGGGTCCGGAGCTGAAACAGTTATGTATGGATTTTTGCTCTTCCTTTTAGGAATTCCCTGTTATGTATACATGAAATTAAAAAACGGCAGGCAGAAAGAATTGGCCTAATATATTTCACTCTTCACAGAAAAAGCTGTTGGTAGACTTCTGCCAACAGCTTTTTTATGAGAGAGAAGAGATTTTTACTCAAAACCTAAATTGCATTTTCGCCTCTTTCTCCTGTCCGAATCCGGACAACATCTTCTATGTTATAAACGAATATCTTTCCGTCACCGACTTCACCCGTTCTGGCTTCTTCCGATATAAGACGGATAATTTCTTCAACACTGGAGTCTTTAACCACAACTTCAATTTTAATTTTGGGAAGAAGGTTTAACGTGACTTCCGTACCCCGATAGAACTCCTTACGGCCTTTTTGGTGACCGCAGCCCATAACCTGGCTTACAGTCAAACCGTGTACATCATTCTTATTAAGAGCATCCTTGATTTCCTCCAGTTTACCAGGACGAATTACAGCTTCAATTTTTTTCATAGGATATCATCTCCTTTATTTGGTAATGCCTCTAAACCCATTATTTATAACAAACGGTTCACTTACAGTGCAATTCCTTCCTGTGTGGAAAAGTCGGGGTATGCATCTTCCCCATGCTGTGCAGTATCCAGACCTTCCTCCTCGTCTTTTTCACTTACACGCAGTGGAGTGAAGAGAGAAATTACTTTCAGAATTACGAAAGTTAATACGGCAGACAGCACGATGGTGATGACTACGCTCAATGCCTGGATCCCGAAGAGAGATGCATTTCCATAGAGTAAACCATCGGCGCCGGCTTCATTTACACTCTTGGTTGCAAATAAACCTGTTGCAAGAGCGCCCCATATACCCCCGATGCCATGGCACCCGAAGGCATCCAGTGAATCGTCATAACCGAACTTGGCCTTAATAACGGTGATTCCGAAGTAGCAGATCGGGCTAACCAATAAGCCGATAACAATGGCAGATAGCGGTGTAACAAAACCAGCAGCAGGTGTAATTGCAACCAGACCCACTACAGCTCCGGTTGCAGCTCCCAGCAAGGTTGGCTTTCCGTGATGCACCCACTCAACTACAACCCAGGAGAGAAGTGCGGCCGCAGCGGAGGTATTGGTTACAAGGAATGCATTCACAGCCAGGCCTCCTGCGCCTAATGCACTGCCGGCATTGAAGCCGAACCAGCCGAACCAGAGGATCGCAGCACCGATCAAAACAAAAGGAATATTATGCGGAATCATAGGAACTGTCTTATATCCTTTACGTTTTCCAATGACGAAAGCAGCTACAAGTCCTGCAATACCGGAACTGATGTGAACTACAGTACCGCCTGCAAAGTCAAGAGCGCCGAGTGTTCTCAGGAAACCGCCGACACCCCATACCATGTGAGCCAGGGGATCATAAACCAGCGTAGACCAAAGCAGGGTAAATATGAGAAAAGCCGGGAATCGCATTCTTTCAGCAAAGGCACCGGTGATGAGAGCCGGAGTAATGATGGCAAACATCATTTGATACATGGCAAAGGCAGCGTGGGGAATGGTACCCGCATAGTCTGCATTGGGTGCTGCACCTACACCGTTAAAGCCCAGGAAATCAAATCCTCCGAAAATTCCGAATTTGTCAGGACCGAATGCGATGGTATAGCCTACTATAATCCATTGTAAGGAAATCAAACCGATAATAATAAAGGAATTCATCATTGTGTTCAAAACATTCTTTTTTCTGACCATACCGCCGTAGAAAAGAGCCAATCCTGGAGTCATAAAGAATACAAGAGCAGCTGCGATCATTACAAAAGTAGTATCACCCGAATCTACCGCAGGGGCGCCTTCGGCAAAAGCCATAACAGGCATGCAAAGAATAATAAACAAAGCTAAAAGCCAGGAAGTCATTTTTTTAGTCATAGTTTCACTCCTCCATATCGAATAAGGTTATAAATTGGGGTAGCAAATTAAAATAATAGGAAATTGGATGAAAACATTTGATGGAGCTCCAACATATGAATCACTTCGGCGGGATTCAAGAATGCAAAAAAGGCGCATTATTGCAGTTAATTAACAAACTCCAATAAGCACCTTTACTTATCTACTTCATTGTTAGATATAAGTATAGCAGCATTTGTGGAAAAATGCAATAGTTAAATTGAAATTATTCAAAAAAATATCTGTGTCTTTTTGGGATTAGCCTGTGTTGTATTGTTACGTGATATATTAAGGAAGGGGCTTTGAATCCACAATGGATTTGTGCAATTTAAATTAATTAATCCTGCAAAAAAATAGATGCTGAGAATAAATTGTTGGAAGAACGTCTTTTAAAAATTAATAAAACCTGCTATACTTTAACTATACTATATATATATTTGCTTAAGACAATGAAGTCTTTTACTGGGGAAGCTCTATTCTTTAGTGGAAGACTTTTTTAACAGGTGTTTTTCAGGCAGTATATTCGGGAGGAGATTGACCAATGGCGGGCGAAAAATATGTAATAGCAACTTCGGATAACTCTGTACAAATTGCAGTTCGAAATATATTAAATCCCCGGGGATATATATTTTTGGGAAATTGCAGTGACGGTGTTTCCCTTATACGCTTGGTAAGGAGTTACAGCCCGGATATTGTAGTGGTTGACCTCAATATGCAGCTAAGGGATTTGCGACTTGCTGTTGAAACCATTGATGATGAAATGATGTGCACCTGTATTGTACTGGGAGACAGCAAGGAATTGGAGATGTCCAATCTGTTCGAAAAGTCAAAATCCATAGTTTACTGCCCAAAGCCATTGAGTAGAGAGCTTCTTTTGCATACTGTAGAGCTGGCTCTTGTGAATTATAGAAGGATTTCCGACTTGAACAAAAAACTGAAGGAAATGACGGAGAACCTGGAAACCAGAAAACTGGTGGACCGGGCAAAGTGGATTTTAATGCAGAGAGACGGTCTGGACGAAAGCGAGGCCTATGAAAGAATGAGAAGAAAAAGCATGGATACGAGAATGTCCATGAAGGCACTGGCGGAAGCCATTATAACTGCGTATGAAATTGGAAGGAAGTAACAAATGGAATCTGTAATGGACAATACAGGCAGAGTAATGTACAATAGTATGTGTTTGAGAATTTGGAATGAACGGTGATGGATTCTTCATTCTTTATTTTTAATTTTTATTAATGAAAGGGTTGATAGAAGTGCTGGAATTGGAACAATTTAAAATTGAAATTGATGCCATGAAGGGCCAATTGGACGAAATGAGGGAGTCCCTTTGACATCCCTAGATTAAGGGATGAAATTGATGAGCTGGAGCAGAAGGCGTCAGAGCCGAGCTTCTGGAACGACATGGAAAAGTCCCAGAAAATTCTGCAAAGGACAAAAGCTTTAAAAACCAAGCTGGAGAAGTTTGAAAGTCTGGAAAGCCAGTGGGAAGACCTACTTACGTTGAATCAGCTGGGCCTGGAAGAAGGAGAGGAAAGTATCATACCGGAGGTGGCGGAAGGGCTGAAAAAGCTCGAGGACGACTTCCAAAAACTGAAACTGGAAACACTTCTCACGGGAACCTATGATAAAAATAACGCGATTCTGACGCTGCACGCCGGTGCAGGAGGAACGGAGGCGCAGGACTGGGTACAAATGCTGCTCCGTATGTATACTCGTTGGGGAGAAGCGAGAGGGTTTACTGTAAAAATTCTGGATTACCTTGATGGAGAAGAAGCTGGTGTAAAAAGTGTTACGATACAGGTGATCGGAGAGAATGCCTATGGGTACCTTAAAGCGGAAAAAGGGGTACACAGGCTTGTAAGGATTTCTCCTTTCGATTCTTCAGGAAGGCGGCACACCTCCTTTGCATCCTCGGATGTAATGCCGGAACTGGATGACGACATTGAGGTGGAAATAAGCCCCGACGATTTGAAAACGGATACGTTCCGGGCGAGTGGAGCGGGCGGACAGCATATTAATAAGACGGAGTCCGCTGTGAGAATCACGCATATACCGACGGGAATCGTTGTAGCCTGCCAGACGGAGCGATCGCAGCATCAGAACAGGGATACCTGTATGAAAATGCTGAAAGCGAAACTGCTGGAATTAAAGGAACGGGAACAGAAGGAGAAGATTGAGGACTTGAAGGGTGTCCAGATGGATATCGCCTGGGGAAGCCAGATCCGATCCTATGTATTTTGCCCCTATACGCTGGTGAAGGACCATCGCACCAACTATGAAGAAGGCAATGTAAATGCAGTCATGGATGGCGAGTTGGATGGATTTATCAACTCCTATCTATCGAGTCTTATAAATAAAAAACAGGAAGCGTAAAGGCTTCCTGTTTTTTTATCATTTTTTCAGGGAAAAGGATTCTGCGATGGTATTAATAACGGGAAGCAGGTTCGGATCCAGTGCTTGCCCTCCAGCCAATCCGTATTCGTTCAGGTCTACAAATAAGGTATGAGCCTTTGTTCCCTCAATCAGGTTGATGGAAAAACAAAAATGCTGACGTTGGTTCTCATCCAGATAATTGATAAGCCGTGTTACTTTGAGGGAATCGTCGGTACGGCTAAAGGTACTGGCAATCAAAGTATGCGGATAATTTTCATAGGGGAAGGAACTGGAATGGAAATACGACGCGTATTCCTTTGTTTCAGCTTCTGTGAAGTTTACAAGATCATTATACTCTAAGCCCGCCTTCAGTTCTCCTTGCTGAACTGTAATCTGCAAAGGGGAAGACATGGCGGGGTTCTTCAGCGAAAGAGTTTCCTTTGCTGAAGCAGGGTCCGTAGTTGCGGATAACTTCCAGTTGTTGGGGAATGTAAATTGGTATCCTGTTTGCGAATCCTTGTACCAATTCATGTAGGTCTGGAGCATGAGAGGCCTAACAACGGGATTAAATAATTCCATGGATTCACTGGTCCGGATAAATTCACGCATGGCTTCCGGAGCAATAGGTGTATTCATAGATACCAATTTCAGCGTATACAATATGGAATCCTTTTGGATATAGAATTCCGTGGCGTATTGTTTATCATTGTCTTTCTCTGTTTCATAGTCGATGTAAATGTAACTTTTGCCTGCCAGATTTTTTACACCTCCATTGACAATGTGGGCGTTCTGACCGCCTGTAAGGGCTACTGCATTAATCTTATCCTGGATGGCGTTATATCCTTTTTCCACCTTTTCGGCCTGGATGGAAAACTCTGTAAAGGGATCGATTTTAAAGCTGTTAAACTGCAGGGAATTCATAAAACTGTTTGTTTTATAAGGTATAAATGTACTGGGGTACTGCAATAAATAACCCATTGAAATATTTATAAGAAATTCGTAATCCGTATTCGGTTTTCCTAAAGCTGAAAATATTCCTTCATTGGCTTTTTTTGCAGCGGCAGTATCCAGTACGGTTTCCGGGGGCTGCACCTGTTTTTCCAGATTCGATATTTTCGTTGCTTTCAGAATATTAGCGATGGAAGCGATGGTTTCACCATCCAGGCTTCCTTTTTTTATCATAAAGAGGAATGTGTAGATTGCTCTGTTTTCAAAAGAAGGTACAACGATGCTGAGATACGTTGCCTCGTTGACTGTGTGTGTATCATAGGCAACAATATTATACAGCGCTGTAGTAGATTCTACGCCGAACAGCTTTTCGGTGCTTTGCTTGAAAAGTTTGAAATTTGATTCCTTTCCGGTCTCTGTGAGGGTACCGTACAGAAACTGACTCTGGTACGTATGTTCCAATGCACTAAGATAACTGTTTTTTATGCTGACAATCTCGTCGAAAACCATACGATCCGGTGCAGATTTATCATCCAGGTATTCTCTGACACTTTCAAATGCAGCTTCGTCAATGCGCTCACAGCTTATCGCCGCACTGAGGCCGGAGGCGGGTACGGAGAGTTTCAGCACGGGGTCCGATGAATCCGGATATTTCTCTATTTTCACAGAGCCGGGGAGGTTTACAGTATACATAAAATCAGCATTCGCATAGGAAGCAGCCTCGGCATGTACAGCTACAAAACCGGAATAGCCATAAAAAGGGCTTATTAGTATAAATACAAATAAAATAATTGCTGCGGCTGTTTTTTTCATAGCAAAATCTCCTGCGAAAAATGTAGAATATATTACCTGTTTATCATATCAAAAGTGGAAAAATTGCTCAACATATGTAAAACACATGTAAAACAAGTGAAATATTTGTATAATAATTTTACATAGTAAAGGTCTTATATTGTTTTATAAAATATGGTATTATGAAATACAAGTAGTAATCCTATCAGTGTACTTTTATTGTTTTGCGTTCCACGCAAATGGACCAAATGATGCTTGAATAATATTTTATTTGGAAGCATCAGGTATAAGAAGGGGGATTTATATGCAAGTTCACGAAAAGTTGAATAACCTTAAGGAAAACATAAGAAATATGGGTAATCTGGCCATTGCGTATTCCGGTGGCGTTGACAGTACATTTCTGCTTAAGGTAGCCCATGAAGTGCTGGGAGAGAAAGTTCTGGCTATCACAGCGCGTAGTTCTACATACCCTGAAAGAGAGTTTAAACAATCGGTTGACTTTGCACAACAGATCGGAGCCAACCAGATCGTGATTGTTTCTGAAGAGCTTGAAATTGACGGATTTTCAAAAAATCCCGTGAACCGGTGCTATTTCTGTAAAAAGGAATTGTTTACAAAGGTGCAGGAAGTGGCAAGGGAGCATGGTATAAGCTATATGGCAGATGGTTCCAATGTAGATGACCTCGGAGATTACAGGCCTGGCATGCAGGCTACCAGTGAACTGGAAGTGGTAAGCCCTTTAAGGGCGGCCGGCATGACAAAGGAAGATATCCGCATTCTTTCAAAGGAAATGGGGCTTCCGACATGGGATAAGCCGGCTTTTGCATGTCTGGCTTCCAGGTTTCCTTACGGACATGATATCACGAAGGAAAAGCTGGAAATGGTGGATAAGGCGGAGCAATACCTGCTGGATTTGGGTTTCAGGCAGGTGCGGGTGCGGCATCATGGCGATGTAGCCAGAATCGAAGTCCCTGCTTCTGATAGAAACAGATTTTTTGATACGGATTTGATGGACAAGGTAGGCGGGAAGTTCAAGGAGATTGGCTTTTCCTATACGGCGCTTGATCTGAAAGGATACCGGACCGGCAGTATGAATGAAGGGATTCTTGGAAAATAACAGAGAGGGGAGTGCGGTAGGGTGGATTCTGAAAGCTTAAAGCGGCTGTTGGAAAATGTTAAGAGTGGAGACGTGAAAGTGGATGACGCTTTAACCGAATTGAAAAAGCTTCCTTTTGAGGATTTGGGTTATGCCAAGGTGGATCATCATCGAAAGCTTCGAAACGGTTATCCGGAAGTGATTTATTGTCAGGGTAAAACAGTGGAGCAAATCAAAGGTATAGTTGAGCGCCTGATGGAAAAAAATAACAACATTCTGGCAACCCGTGCAGGGAAAGAGGTATACGAAGGTATCCGGGAAGTAACGGAGGATGCGGTATACTACGAAATGGCACGAATTGTAGTGGTCAAGAGAAGAGAGGTTCAGGTAACGGATAAGGTAATCGCGGTGGTTACAGCCGGCACTTCGGATATCCCGGTGGCGGAAGAGGCGGCTGTGACAGCAGAGGCGCTGGGAAACAAGGTGAACAGGATCTATGATGTAGGTGTAGCAGGTATTCATAGACTTCTGGCAAATGCCGATGCACTGATGAAAGCCAATGTGCTTATCGTGGTTGCAGGAATGGAAGGAGCCCTGGCCAGTGTAGTGGGTGGTATGGTGGATAAACCGGTCATTGCCGTTCCCACCAGTGTAGGTTACGGAGCAAACTTTGGAGGCTTGTCAGCCCTGCTCACCATGCTTAACAGCTGTGCCAGCGGTATCGGTGTTGTAAATATCGACAACGGATTTGGTGCTGGATATTTGGCCAGTACCATCAACAGACTGTAGTAGAAATGGTAGAAAAAGCGTTCCTTGTTCCCGGTTGCTGGTTTCTGGTAATGGCAACGCAGTTTGCGTTGGTTTTTGAGGGGTGAGCAAAAGGGGAGGAACGCTTTTTGTGTAAACGGGGGTCCCTCCTGATTTTGAAATGGAAAGAATGCGTTAAAGTGGTTTTTAACCCTCATCCTCTAACTCCCTCTCCCCAAATTGGTAGAGGGAGAGAATGGAAAAGACCTGAATTTCCTCTTTCCAATGTTGATAGAAGGGGCCAGGGGATGAGGGGGGAGGCTCCCAAATGCCGTTAAGTCAGTATTTTATGGAATTTTGGAGTAATTCATAGTGTAACAGGGACAATAGGAGGGTCAAATCTTAAGTAATAAGAGATGGAGGAAACTATATGAACATTTTATACTTCGACTGCTTCTCCGGAATCAGTGGAGACATGGCTCTGGCAGCGTTACTGGATTTGGGGATTGATGAAGCGCTTTTCCGTAAAGAGTTGGAAAAGCTGAAACTTACCGGATATAATCTCCTGATTGATAGGAAATCCAAAAGTGGAATCATTGGGACGGACGTGAGAGTGGTACTGGAGGATGGGACGGATGCAGAGGCGCACCCTGTTCAGGAGAAAAAGCAGGAGGACCACCATCATCAACATGATCATGCCCATCACCGCGAACAGGATGATCATCACCATCATGACGGTTATCACGAGCATAAACACCCGCAGGAGCATTCCCACCATGGACATGACCACCACCATGAAGCGAGAAACCTTCTGGATATTGAAAGCCTGATTGATGAAAGCGGTATTAAGCAGTCTGTAAAAGACTTCAGTAAAAAGGTTTTCCGTGAAATTGCCAAGGCGGAAGCGAAAGTACATAACAAAGAGATCCATGAAGTACATTTTCATGAGGTGGGAGCGGTTGATTCGATTGTAGACATCGTAGGAATCGCCATATGTCTTGAATTGCTAGGGGTTGAGAAGGTATATTCTTCTGCTTTGCATGACGGTCATGGATTTATCAAATGCCAGCATGGAACCATTCCGGTTCCTGTACCGGCGGTGATGGAAATGCTGGCAGGAAGCGGGATACCGTTGGTGCAGACGGATATTAACACGGAACTGGTAACACCCACCGGGATGGGAATTATAAAATGTATTGCAGCAGGATTTGGCAAAATGCCGGCGATGGATGTCAAAAGTGTCGGATATGGTATGGGAAAAAGGGAGACAGGCGGGTTTAACGCCCTGCGCGTCATGCTTGGAACCATGGCTGAAAAAACGCAGGCCCCGGGAGAAATTGTCGTTCTGGAAACCAATATTGACAATATGAACCCGGAAGTACTGGGGTATGTAATGGAGAAGCTTTTGGAAAACAGGGCACTGGATGTATTCCACACCCCCATCTATATGAAGAAGAACCGCCCGGCAGTGATGTTGTCGGTGTTGTCCGCAGTGGAAGATGAAGAGCGGCTTGTGGATATTTTGCTGCGGGAGACAACTACGCTGGGGATAAGAAGGACGGTGGCGACCCGGCATTGTATGGATCGAAGGTTTGTCACGATAGCTACGGATTGGGGCCAGGTTCGTGTTAAAGTAGCCAGTTTTGGGGATATTACCAAGGTGGCACCGGAGTATGAGGATTGCGCGGAGATTGCCCGGAGGGCAGGCGTGCCACTGCAGAGGGTGTATGAAGTGGCGAGGGTGAAGGCAGCGGAGCTGGCGTTGGAGTAGCCTTTTATCAGGATATTCCTTTTGGGGCTTTTTGGGTATGTCTCTGGAGTGGGCAATGCAGCGCCGGGGGAACCATGTTCATTCGGCAGAGGTTCCCCCGGCAGCCCCCTCCTTGCCTGGGTCCGGGGATTTAGCTCCAACAGGTTCTAAGGGCGCTTCCGGTTCTTCCAGGGTCGGCTTCTCTTGACAGGACGTCAGTAAATGCCGGCCCTGGAGGAAACGGAGAAGGCATTAGAGTCTCTAGTCAGTGAATTCCCGGGCCGAGCGCGGAGGGGATGCAAAGGGGAACCGATGCGGAATCGGTTCCCCTTTGAGACCGCGAAGGCACTACGGAGACACTTAAAAGGAATACCCTAATAAATAACCCTAAACAACAACCGAACAAAACCAAAATTAAAACTAAAAGAAAAGTAGGAATGAAAAAATGGACTCACCCCGACTATACTACAAATTCTCCGACTACCTAAAAACCCGCTACGGCTCCAAAGTCTACAAACTCCCCGTCAACATCCCCGTAACCTGTCCCAACCGGGACGGCCGCCTGGGCACCGGCGGATGCATCTTCTGCGGCGAGGAAGGTGCCGGCTTTGAAAACCTTCCCAACTACCTTCCGGTACGGGAGCAGCTGGAGCGCAATGCAAACTACATCGGTGAAAACTACAAATCCCGCAAATTTATCGCCTATTTCCAGAACTACTCCAACACCTATCTTCCATTGGACCGCTTTAAAAAGTACGTCCTGGAAGCTTGTGCGGAAAACGTAGTAGCCATCTACATTTCTACCCGCCCGGACTGCATCAACGATTCTTATCTGGAATTCCTGGCGCAGGTTAAGGCGGAGCGGAACGTTGACATGGTGGTGGAGCTGGGGCTGCAGACTGTGAACTACCACACCTTGAAGTTTCTGCGAAGAGGCCATCTATTAGCCGAATTTATCGATGCGGTACTGCGATTGAAAAGATTCGGTATCGAATGCTGTGCGCATTACATTGTAGATCTCCCTATGGATACAATGGAAGATGTAGTGGAAGGCGCCAGAATTCTTTCTGCTCTTGGCGTTGAACAGATAAAATGCCATTCTCTTTTCGTTTTGGAGAATACCCTGCTGGGAGAGATGTACAAAAAGGGTGAAATTCAACCTGTAAGTATGGAAGAGTACATTGAAAGACTCATCACCTTCCTGGAGTATCTGAATCCGGAGATGGTGATTCAGCGGCTGCTGGGACGTGCCCCGGAGGAACGAAGCCTTTTTTGCAACTGGAATACCAGTTGGTGGAAGATACGGGACCGTCTGGAGGAGAAAATGGCCGCCGAGGGTAGGGTTCAGGGAAGAAGGTTTAACTACTTGAATGCAGCAGGATGTTTGCCGAGTTGTGAAAAAACAAATAAACGGGTATAATATAGAGTAGGGAGTAAGAATGCAGTACGCAGAAAAGATATTTTGGTACTGATGAGAGTAAGGTAGGATTGGCATGGATAAGCACAAAATAAGGCAGCTGCTGAAAATGGGAGAAGGTCCCAAACTGGATTTTAAGGCAAAACTTTCACTGGAAACCGAAAGTGAGAAGAAAGAGCTGGCCAAGGATGTAACCGCCATCGCAAACTCCAGGGGCGGAAGAGGATATATCCTTTTCGGTGTAGAGGATAAAACAAAAAAAATACTGGGAATCGATCCTGAGGATTTTGCGGAGGAAAAGGTTCAGCAGGTGATTTATAACCGGTGTGACCCTCCGGTTGCTCTGTCGTTTGACCTTGCCGAGGTTGACGATAAGACCCTTGGAGTCATAACGATTTACAAAAGCAATAACAAGCCTCACCAGATGATCCAGAACGGTGCCTTTTACATCCGGAGAGGTTCTACTACCGACATTGCAAGAAGAAGTGAAATTGCAAACCTTTTGCAGGAAAACGGATTGATGGTGTATGAGACCGTTGTCCTGCAAGGGGTTAACATGAGCTATTTGGACATAGATAAAATCCGGCAGTATTTTAAAAGTCTTAATGTGGAAAGCGAAAACCCCAGTGAAGTACTTTTGGAAGCTATGGGCATCATCGGACAAGTGGGTGAGAATGAGGGGTATAATCCAACCATCGGGGGGATGCTGCTCTTCGGAAAGGATCCTTCACTTTTCCTTCCCCATGTATATATAAAAGCTTCCTGTGGTGAGGAGGTAAGGTACTTCTATGGCAATCTTTTAAGCCAGTTGGACCAGGCGATGGAGTATCTAAAGAGTGTTATTGAGGATGAGGATTTTTCCTTTGAGGCTGCCGAAGAAGTGGTAGCAAACGCACTGGTTCACAGGGATTATCTGGATACTTCCAGAGGTATTGCCATCATCGTGAATGATAAAAATGTTGAGATCAGTAACCCAGGCTCGTTGGTTGCGGGAAATAATGTATACAGGATTACAAAAGAGAATAATCCTGATAGAAGAAACTCCTGGCTTTATCAAAGATTGGTGACGCTGGATGAGAAGAAGAGATTTATGAAAACGGGAGTAAGATTGGCAAAAATAAAAGAAGCGTTTTCAGAGGTTGGGGAAGTCAAATTTTTGAATATCGGCTCTCAGAACCTTTTCAAGGTTATTCTTCCAAGAGGAGGAGGCAGAAGACGTTGAAGGTGGTGACTGCAAATGAAAAGAAAAAAAAGCAATATCGTTCCCTTTGAAAGAAACGGAGATTTTTATTTCAGACGGGGTTTTAAGTACGCGGACAAAAGAAACTACGCCAAGGCGGCAGTATTTATGGGAAAGGCCATAGAATTGGAGCCGTTTAATGTGGATTACCAGTTCAACCTGGCAGGAATTCTATCTGAAATGGGCCAAACAGAGAAATCCAATATAATTTTAAAGGGAATCCTTATAAATATAGATCCTACATTAACCGAGTGCTATTTTGGGATTGGATGCAACTACTTCGATGTTGAAGATTTTAGCAAGGCAAGAGAATACTTTGAAAAGTATCTTCATTTTGATCCTGATGGACCCTACGCGGGCGATGTGGAGGATGTACTGTATTACTTGCAGTTTTATGATGGTACCGGATGGGACAAGAAGAAAGTAAAGTCTGTTTCAAGACTTGTGAGAGAAGGAGAAAAGCTTTTGGGCAGCGGAGATTACCAAAAAGCATGCCTGAAGTTTGAAACAGCACTGGAGGCGGATCCTGGAGCAGGGACTGCAAGGAACTTCCTTTCCATGGCGCATTATCTGAATGGAGATGTGGAAAAGGCCATTAGTCTGGCGAACAGTGTGCTGAAGCTGGATATTAATGATATCAATGCCCATTGTAATCTGGCCTTGTTCTATAATTCCAGTGAGAAGGCCGAGGAGTACAAGTTACAAATAAAGATATTATATACGCTGAAGATAAAGCAGAGAGAAGAACTTCTCAAGGTTCTGGATACCTGCGTACGCCTGAAAGAGTTCTCAGGCATGGGCAAAGTCCTGAGAAACTACATGGGAAACCGGGTGGAATTTATCGAAGCCCTTGAGAAAACACTGGACGGGTGGGAAATCCAGGGTGAAAAGAGGCAGGAAATTGTCAAAGGCCTTTCCAGTAGGAAACGCAAGGTAAGCAATAGTGAAGGATTATAGTACTGCATCCTTAATTCAATAGGGGTGCAGGGAGCGCAGCCCCGCTGCTGGCCGCTTCAGCGGCCAAACAAAATCTCCCCCTTTTCCAGGAAGGGGGGCAGGGTCAAATTACGAATTCAAGTTCTATATAAATTTTTTGCCTCTGGGAACAGTACAAACTGTTCCTTTTTTAATGATAAGAAAATTATGGTTTTCAATTTCCTTATTTCTTCGTTCTGTCTGTATCTTTTCGGAATATAATATAGAATTAAAGATAATAGGAGAAAAACGGTAAAATCATGCTGATTCATCGAGAAAATTAGCTTAAATTCCCTCTAAACAATAAATTTAGAAAAAAAGCATATTTGCTTCCATTTTGGTAATTATATTAATATAATAGATGTGATTAGCACTCGACTTAAGTGAGTGCTAACAAAGTAAAAACAAAGAGGAGGTAGACCCTATGAAAATAAAACCTTTGGGTGACAGAGTTGTTATTAAAATGTTAGAGTCTGAAGAAACTACAAAAAGCGGAATTGTTCTGCCTGGAAGTGCAAAAGAAAAGCCGCAGGTAGCGGAAGTTGTAGCAGTAGGCCCTGGTACATCGGAAGTTACGATGGAAGTAAAGGTTGGAGACAGAGTTCTTATCAGCAAATATGCGGGGACTGAAGTGAAATTTGACGGTCAGGAATATACAATCCTTAAACAAAACGATATATTGGCAGTTGTTGACTAGGCCATTGAGGCCAATTGCAGGGAATAGGCCAGGAAGCGTGGAAGCGGCAAGGAAACGACGATCCACCCAGTACATATCAAACCTTCCATCGCTTATTACCCAGTAGCGCATAAGTGCAGAGCTTTAAAAATTTACGAGGAGGTTTTGTAACATGGCAAAGGAAATTTTGTTTGGTGAAGAAGCCAGACGTTCTCTGGAAAGAGGTATAAACCAATTAGCAGACACAGTAAAGGTTACTTTGGGACCTAAAGGAAGAAATGTAGTTCTCGATAAGAAATTCGGTGCTCCACTCATTACAAATGACGGTGTTACCATTGCAAAGGAAATCGAACTGGAAGACAAGTTCGAAAATATGGGAGCTCAGCTTGTTAAGGAAGTTGCTACAAAGACCAATGATGTAGCAGGTGACGGTACAACTACGGCAACTCTGCTGGCACAGGCCATCGTTAGAGAAGGTATGAAGAACGTAGCAGCCGGCGCAAACCCGATGATTCTCAAAAAGGGTGTAGCCAAAGCTGTAGATGTAGCAGTCGAAGGAATCAAGGAAATCAGCCAGAAGATCAAAGGTAAGGAAGATATCGCAAGAGTTGCTGCCATATCTGCAAACGACGAATTGATCGGGACCCTTATTGCAGATGCAATGGAAAAGGTAACAAACGATGGTGTTATCACTGTTGAAGAATCCAAGACCATGGGAACCAATCTGGAAGTAGTTGAAGGTATGCAGTTTGACAGAGGGTACCTGTCTTCTTATATGATCACTGATACTGAAAAAATGGAAGCTGTTCTGGATGATCCATATATCCTCATTACAGACAAGAAAATCAGCAACATCCAGGATATTCTCCCAATTCTCGAACAGATTGTTCAACAGGGTAAAAAGCTCCTGATCATCGCAGAAGATGTAGAAGGTGAAGCGCTTACTACATTGATTGTTAACAAGCTGAGAGGCACATTTACCTGCGTAGCAGTTAAGGCACCCGGCTTCGGAGACAGAAGAAAAGCTATGCTCGGCGATATTGCTACCCTCACAGGCGGTGAAGTAATCACCGATGAATTGGGTCTGGACCTGAAGGAAGCAAAAATTTCTCAGTTGGGTAGAGCAAGACAGGTTAAGATTCAGAAGGAAAATACAATCATCGTTGATGGTGCAGGCAACCAGCAGGAAATCAAAAACAGAATTGGTTCCATCAAAGCGCAGATTGAAGAAACTACTTCCGATTTCGACAGGGAAAAGCTCCAGGAAAGACTTGCAAAGCTTTCCGGCGGTGTAGCTGTTATCCAGGTTGGTGCTGCTACTGAAACTGAAATGAAGGAAAAGAAACTCAGAATCGAAGACGCTCTCGCTGCTACAAAAGCTGCAGTAGAAGAAGGTATCGTTGCTGGTGGTGGTACAGCGCTTATCAATGTAATCTCAAAGGTTGCAAAGCTGCTTGACACTACACACGGCGATGAAAAGACCGGTGTTCAGATCATCGTGAAGGCTCTGGAAGAACCTGTTAGACAGATCGCTGCAAATGCAGGTTTAGAAGGCTCCGTAATCGTTGAAAGAGTTAAGAACAGCGAAGTAGGAATCGGCTTTGACGCTCTGAATGAAAAATATGTTAACATGCTGGAAGTTGGTATTGTTGACCCTGCAAAGGTTACAAGATCAGCACTTCAAAATGCTGCTTCCGTAGCTTCCATGGTTCTCACCACTGAAAGCGTAGTTGCAGACAAACCTGAAAAGGAACCTGCAATGCCTGCAGGCGGTGGAATGCCAGGCGGAATGGGCGGAATGTACTAAAATACGGCAAAAATATGGAAAGCATAGGTAAAGGGAAACCTTACCTATGCTTTTTTAGTACTACGGCTATCCAGCGGGTTTGCCCTTTATACAGGCAATGGAGTAAAACGAAGAGAGGACTCTTCAGTGTTTTAGAGAAGATATCACTTCTTCCTAAGCAGAAGTTTCACTTTGCATAAATAGTAGAAATATTTTCCTCTACCTACTTCACATAAGGAATATTTGTGTTTACAATAGAATAAAGTGGTATTTTTCAATAACAGTAGGGTATCTATAGCAAAAGATATTGTCATACTTTTTTTAAAGGGGATATATATGGATATAGTTTCAGTAAATATGGATGAATTGGGAAATGTACTGCAATACGTCAGCCTTGTAAATGTGAAGTTCGGATGTAGTGATACATGGATTGCCACCCCGGTTTTTTTCGCTTCCCTGGATAGTATCGATGTTTTGATTGACTTGAAGAAAAGCCGCTATATCATTGAATATGGCGAAAAGGTAGTTCTAAAGTTTCAGAAAATGGGCTATGAGTATATCCTTCACGGGGAAATCTTTGAAGTCAGTGTGTGCGACCCGGCCACGGCTACCATAAAGCTCGTGGATGGCCGGAGATACTTTAATCAAAGGAAGCATGTCCGGTATGAAACGGAACTGCCCATGGCTCTGCACGCACAGGAAGATGTTCGGGGAGAAAGCATCGGTAAAAATATCAGCGAAGGCGGAGCGATGTTTTTGTTTGATAAAAACATCGTTATTGGCTCGTTAATTGAATTGGAAGTAGATTTTGGAAATCTGGGGTTGTTTCGTTCCAAAGGCAAGGTTTTAAGGAAGATTTGGTATGATTCTACCTATTTTAGTTACGGTGTTCAATTTGTCGATATCTCTGAGGAAAATGAACAGGTCCTGCGAAGAGGTCTGTCCGAATACGAAAAAAAGTATTTTAAGTCCCTGGACGAGCTCAGGGGAGTCAAATCCCATGGCTTGCAGCGGTATGATACTGTTATTTGCATATTTAGCGTAAGCAATCGCGAAAACTATGATATCGGTGAGAACCTGGTTAAACTGGGAGCAGGAAATTTTACGGTATTCCATGATTTTAAGTTTTATGTGGATTATTTTACGGAAGAGAAGCCCAAGCTGGCTATCATCGAGGCCGACAGTATCGACGAGAAGGTAGCCCAGGGTATTATGGCTTTACACAGCGGCTTCCCGGATGTGAAAATTGTAATCATACTTCCTGTGCAGGAAATGGGTAAGACTTCTACGGGGGTTCTTGACCTTCCGGAGCTGGATATTTTTTATAAACCATTGATATATAATGAATTTGAGGAGAAAATAATAAAGTACTTGTAAATGTTGAATGAAAGAACCGAATATCGATAAAGTGAACAAATTGTATCCGGAGTTTTATAATATTTTGCCATATTGTGAACACGCAGTAGATATGGTACAATTGGCTTGAACATCCTTATATAGCACTACTGCGTTAATTACCTAAGATTTCGGTAATTTGTTCACAAATTATGCCTTATAAAAATGAGCAGCAACGGTTTTGGGTTGTCATTTTTATAAGGATAATTACAAATTGAGGTAGTAGTAATAGGTTAAAAACACAACAGGTTAGGGGGATTCGAGAGATGGATGTTTTTATTGAAAAAATTGTAGCCAGAAAAAAAACAGGGCAGGACCGCTTGATGGTCGCGGGTATTATTGTAGCTGCTTTTGTTGCTTTGATAGTGGTTTCGTCAATTCCTATCATCAATAGCCTGGGTCCGGTTTTATGGATTGTTATCGGATTTTTGGCCTTTCAATTTGCAAAGTCAAGAAATATAGAATTCGAATATGCGGTAACCAATGGTGACCTTGATATCGATAAGATTATTGCACAACGCAAGCGCAAAAGAATATTCAGCGGAAGTGCCAAGGATTTTGAAATTGTTGCCAAGGTGAAAAGCGACAAATACACAAATGAGTACAAGAATATTGCGAAAAAAATCGAGGCTGTCAGCAGTATGGAAGCACCCGATATTTATTTCGTGGTTGCTCCTTACAAGGGAGAAAGGACCATTGTCTATTTCGAACCAGACAAAAGAATGATTGATAACTTTAAAATCTTCATTCCCAGGAAGATTTCCGAGTGGTAAAAGAAAGAACAAATAAACCGGTACATGCCAGTGTACCGGTTTATTTGTTTGTATCGAAGAGTTTCAAGGAGGAGGCACTTGAAAATTTACAGAAGGGCACATATTACAAAGTGGAGACAAATAAAGATTAGTAGAGAAAATCCTTTACTTTTATAGTATAATTAGGGTATATATCTTTTTTTAGGGTCGGTGAAAATATAACTTCATCTGTGATTTTGCTATACCC
Source organism: Bacillota bacterium (assembly GCA_023419605.1). Taxonomy (GTDB): domain Bacteria; phylum Bacillota; class Clostridia; order Acetivibrionales; family JAEZXR01; genus JAEZXR01. The sequence continues at coordinate 79,798 of JAEZXR010000002.1, forward strand.
TTCATTGAGGCAATGGCGGGCCCGCAAAAAAGATGAAGTATTATTTTCACTCTTCCTTATTTACCTTGCGAGGTATACAATGAACATGGGAAAGGGGATTGTATTTTGAGGAGAGAAAGAGAACGCAAGAGTGGGGGATGGGTCGTATGGATGTTCCTTCTGGCCATGGGAATCGTTGCCGGAGGTGTTTATTTTTACTTCCTGATGCCGAACAATAATGTTGTTCCGGCCTTTGAAGAGGGAAAATTGACCTTGGTGGTGGAAGGACAAACCGATACATCCAAAAATCAACCAAAGATCGTAGACAACGAAATTCTTTTTCCCTTTGATGTGGTAAAGAAGTATTTTGATCCGAATATTTACTGGGATGAAGCCTTGAAGAAAGTGACCGTTACGACGGAGAAGAAAGTCATCCGGATGAAGACCGATAGTCTGGAAGCCTTGATTAATAATAAGCCTGTTACGCTTAAGATTCCGGTGACGGTGGATAATGGGGTTACCTACATTCCTATGGAATTCCTGAGCGAATTTTACAGTATAGAAATTAACTATCTAAAAGATAAAAATGTAATTATGGTTGATTTCACCAATAAGATAAAGAAGATCGCGGAGCCCATGGATGCTAAGGCGGTAGTAAGGAAGGAACGGACGGTAAGGGCTCCTATTCTCAGAAAATTTGATCCGGTGACGGAAAAACCCGAAGATTTGAGGTTCAATATATATGAGGAGTATGATAAATGGTATAAAGTCAGAACGGCAGAAGGAATCGTCGGGTATATCGAAAAAAAGAATGTGGTAGTCAAAGAAATGACGGTGAAAAAGCTCCCCCAGGAACCGGCGGTGAATACTGCATGGAAGCCGGAAAAGGGTAAGATCAACCTGGTATGGGAGATGATGTACGGAAAGCGGCCGGATCTGGCAAAAATACCTAAAATGGACGGTTTGGATGTCCTTTCTCCTACCTGGTTTCAATTGGAAAATGAGCAGGGAGGTTTAATTAACCGGGCGGATGCAAAATATGTAGAGTGGGCGCATCAGAATGGGTATAAGGTGTGGGCCCTGCTTTCCAATGATTTTCAAGATCCCGCCAAAACAAAGAAGTTTCTTGGCAATACCGATGCCAGGGATAATACCATCCGCCAGTTGCTTACGTATGCTTCTCTGTATAAGCTGGACGGTATCAATATTGATTTTGAAAACGTCAACAAATCCGATCGTGATGCCCTTACCCAGTTTGTAAGAGAAGTAACTCCCATGCTTAAAGAGCAGGGACTGGTTGTGTCCATGGACGTTGGAATCCCGGACGGAAGTGATAACTACTCTCTGTGCTACGACCGGAAAGCATTGGGACAAGTTGTCGATTATATTATGGTCATGACCTATGACCAGCATTATGCAGGGGGACAGAAGTCCGGCTCTGTGGCGCAAATGACATGGGTCGAGCAGAATCTGAAAAAAACCCTGGAGCAGGTACCGAAGGAGAAACTGCTTTTGGGCTTGCCTTTTTATACAAGGCTCTGGAAGGAAGAGACAGGGGCGGATGGAAAGGTAAAGTTAACCAGTGAAGCTTTGACGATGGATGCTGCCAGAAAGAATATAAAGGACAATAATGGAACTGTAAAATGGGATGAGGAAAGCGGACAGTTCTACGGAGAATATAAGAAGGACAACGTTACCTATAAGGTTTGGCTGGAAGATGAAAGCTCCATCAATCTGAAGTCATCCCTGGTACAGAAGTATAATCTGGCAGGCGCTGCCTCCTGGAGCAGAACCTTTGAAGTGGCGGAAGTTTGGAATGTACTCAACAAGAATCTTAAAACCATCGACAGTTACCAAACCTGGGTGGCTGAAAATAAAGAGAAAAAGTATGTGTTTAACTAATGGGTGTTGACTCCATAAAAGTAGTTGTGTATAATATTATCTAATATTTTTCTTTGAATTTTAACAAAGTCTAATGAAAGTATTGAAGACTTTGTTTTATTTTTTATTATCTACACATTACTATATTATAAATATTAGGAGGATACGGAAATGGCATATTTTTACAATGAACCCTCAAGAACATTTAACGAATATCTACTGATTCCGAATTTAACGAGAAAAGACTGCATTCCGAGCAACGTTTCGTTAAAGACACCCATCGTACGATTTAAAGAAGGGGAAAAAAGCCCTCTTGAAATAAACATCCCGGTTGCATCCGCCATTATGCAGTCAGTTTCGGATTCCAATATGGCGACAGCTCTTGCAAGGTCTGGAGGGATATCCTTTATCTATGGCTCCCAGTCCATCGAAGAACAAGCGGAAATGGTGAGGAAGGTCAAGAAGTACAAGGCGGGTTTTGTAGTCAGCGATTCCAATTTAAGGCCGGATCAAACACTAAAGGATGTTCTTGATTTGAAAGAGAACACCGGCCATTCTACTATTGCCATTACAGCGGACGGTACTCCCACCGGAAGGCTGGAGGGAATCGTAACCAGCAGGGATTACAGGCTGAGCAGAACTTCTCTGGATAAAAAGATCTATGAATTCATGACTCCTTTTTCTTCCTTAATCTATGGCGTAGAAGGGATTACATTAAAAGAGGCCAACGATATGATCTGGGATCACAAATTAAACACTCTTCCCATCGTGGATAAGGATCAGAAGCTGGTCTATCTGGTGTTTAGAAAGGACTATGACGATCATAAGGGGAATCCAGATGAATTGCTGGATGAAAGTAAGCGGCTGCGCTGCGGTGCCGGAATCAATACCCGGGACTATAAAGAAAGAGTGCCTGCACTGGTTGAAGCCGGGGTCGACATCCTCTGTATCGATTCCTCTGACGGATATTCCGAATGGCAAAAGGAAACCGTAGAGTGGATCAAAAAAGAGTACAATGGTGCAGTTAAAATCGGAGCTGGAAATGTTGTTGACAGAGAAGGCTTCCTCTATCTTGCCGAAGCGGGAGCTGACTTCGTGAAGGTGGGTATTGGCGGCGGTTCCATATGCATCACGAGAGAGCAGAAAGGTATTGGACGTGGACAGGCTACTTCTATTATTGAGGTGGCACAGGCAAGGGACGAGTACTTCAAAAAGACGGGGATCTATGTTCCCATTTGTTCCGATGGCGGTATCGTCCACGACTATCATGTTACTCTGGCTTTGGCGATGGGTGCGAATTTTGTAATGCTTGGAAGATACTTTGCGCGGTTTGATGAAAGCCCCACCCGTAAATTGAAGATTGGCGGAAGGTTTGTCAAGGAATACTGGGGAGAGGGGGCCAACAGGGCAAGAAACTGGCAGCGGTATGATAATGGCGGTAAGACCAAGCTGGAGTTTGAAGAGGGCGTTGACTCCTATGTACCCTATGCCGGTAAAATGAAGGATACATTGGATACTACCATCAACAAGATCAAATCTACCCTGTGCAACTGCGGTGCCATCTCCATTGATGAGTTCCAGCGAGTTGCCCGGTTGACACTGGTTTCATCCACCAGTATCATCGAGGGCGGAGCCCACGATGTTATTCTGAAGGACAGTGAGACTTCTACAAGATAGGAATGTATTTAAAATAACGCGTTGTGCTAGCTTTGCTAAGAAAAATGTCATTCCAGGACAGCTTCAATAGCAACGTTCAGACGACTTTGAGGGAAATGACTCTAGGGTTCGAGCATAAAGTCGCTTCCCTTAGAGGGATTCCTTACGGGTCAGTGAAGCTGCCTTCCATGGCACTTTTCTTGCAACTAGCACAACGCGTTAAATTAATGGTAAAATAAAAGAGTAAGGTTTTCCTTACTCTTTTATTTTATGAGAAAATCGAAGGAGGTTGTCTGATGCTGTCACAGGCGCTTCATGAGAGAAAGCCTTTTGACCAGGACTTTCCCTTTAAAATGTTTGTGTCCAATCTGGGGAAATTTCCTCCCCATTGGCACGAGGAAATGGAAATTATTTATGTTGTCGAGGGAAATATTGATATTGGTTTGAACCATGAAATTCATACCCTGAATACCAGGGACATTCTCATGATTGGCCCTGGAGAGGTACACCATTTTCTGGATGGACAGGAGACGAGAAAAATACTCGTTGTTCAGTTTGGAATGGCTCTCCTGGACCAAAGCTTTTCGATTTTCGGAGATCGAAGATTTGTAACCCCCTTAATTGATTGTAACAATGCGGAACAAAGCTTGCATGCAGTTCATAAAAAGCTGGAAGCACAGATTTTACAAATTCTTGATGAGTATCAAAACCGGAAGGAAGGGTACCGCTTGGCGATGAAAGCCCGCCTGTTTGATATGATGGTAGTGCTGTTACGGGAGGTGGCCTGGGAAAGTTACTCCGTCACGGAGAAGAACAGGCGGTTGATACGGTTGGAGCGGCTGCAGAACGTGTTTCAATATGTAGAGGACCACTATTCGCAAGAATTGTCCCTTGAGAAAGCTGCAAATGTGGCTAATTTTAGCGTTTTTCATTTTACCCGTTTTTTTAAGGAAAGCACCGGTATGACCTTCGGCGACTATGTGAGCAGCTACAGGATTGGAAAAGCAGAAGTTTTACTGAAAAATACGGAGGAGTCAATGACGGAGATCGCTTTTAAACTGGGCTTTAACAGCATAAAGACCTTTAACCGGGTTTTTAAGGAACTGAAGCGGTGTTCGCCTTCTGTTTACAGAAAAAGCAATATTTGAGAAGCGGTTAGCAATCCCTGGGGAGACATCCCCAGGGTTTTTTTATACAATAAAGTACGTAGAGCGATTCGTATATGGATGAACTCAGATAACGTAAAAAAGGAGGCTGGCATATGAAAAGGAAAGCGTTAATCGTCCAGGGAGGCTGGGACGGTCATGAACCTGTGAAAGTATCGGAGATTTTCAAAAGAACTCTGGAGGAATGCGATTTTGAGGTGGAAGTACAGGATACGCTGGATGCATTTCTGGATATAGAGAAACTAAAGCAGCTGCATTTGATCGTTCCCGTATGGACCATGGGGAAAATCACAAAGGAGCAGGTGGGGCCTGTCATTGAAGCAGTGGCGTCGGGTGTTGGAATTGCGGGTTGCCATGGAGGGATGTGCGATGCATTCCGCGAAAATGTGGAATGGCAGTTTATGACAGGTGGACAGTGGGTATCCCATCCAGGAGGGGATGGTGTCGAATATGAGGTGAATATCAAAAGCGGTTCCAGTCCTATTGTTGATGGAATCATGGATTTCAAGGTAAAAAGCGAGCAATATTATGTTCATGTAGATCCCGCCATCGAAGTGCTTGCTACAACAAGATTTCCTGTCGTCAAGTGGTACCACTCCTCTAACGGACAGGTGGATGTACCTGTGCTTTGGACCAAACGATGGGGCCATGGCAGGGTGTTCTACTCTTCGCTGGGCCACCATGCCGATGTCTTTGACATCCCGGAGGCTCTTGAAACCATGAAAAGAGGATTCCTTTGGGCTGCGGAGGGAAAAGACATTGCTGTGAAGAATCGATTGGATGCCGGTGTGTTTAAAAACGAGGCAAAAATGTTTTAACCCCGTTAAGGAGTTTTCAATAAGGAGGAGATGAAATGATGCAGAAGGTAAAAGTAGGTATAATTGGCTGTGGAAACATTAGCAGCATATATTTGAAGAACTTATCCCAGGCTTTTGAAATAACTGAAGTGGCTGCATGTGCGGACCTGGTTTCCGAAAAGGCAGAGGCCAGGGCAAAGGAATTTAATATCCCAAAGGCCTGTACGGTAGAAGAACTGCTGGCGGATCCGGAGATAAGGATTGTTGTTAACCTGACCATCCCCAAAGCCCATGCGGAAGTGTGCCTTGCTGCTTTGGAAGCGGGAAAAAGTGTCTATGTTGAAAAGCCGCTCGCCATTTCGAGGGAGGATGGAAGAAGAATCCTGGAAAAGGCGAGAGAAAAGGGACTTTTGGTTGGCTGTGCTCCGGACACCTTCCTTGGAGGCGGTTTGCAGACTTGCCGGAAGCTGATTGATGACGGATGGATAGGAACACCGGTTGCAGCTACGGCATTTATGATGTGCCATGGGCATGAAAGCTGGCATCCGGACCCGGAATTTTATTATCAAGTAGGTGGGGGCCCCATGTTCGATATGGGACCCTATTATTTGACGGCCCTCATTTCCCTGCTGGGACCTGTAAAAAGAGTTACAGGCTCCACAAGAATTACCTTCCCGGAAAGAACCATCACCAGCGCACCGAAGTTTGGCAAAAAAGTTGAGGTTGAAGTGCCGACCCATGTGGCAGGTGTCATGGATTTCTGCAATGGGGCTGTAGCTACGATTATAACCAGCTTTGATGTATGGAGCGCTCAACTGCCGAGAATTGAAATATATGGAAGCGAGGGAAGCTTAAGTGTTCCCGATCCCAATACCTTTGGGGGCCCTGTATACATTCGAAGACAGGGGCAGACCGAATGGAAGGAAATACCCCTTACGCATATCTACAATGAAAACAGTAGAGGTATCGGTGCAGCCGATATGGCCTATGCGCTCCAAAATGGCAGAAAGCACAGGGCCAATGGTGATATGGCATACCATGTGCTGGATATCATGCACGGTTTCCATGATGCTTCCAGGGATGGAAGGCATTACGAGCTTCAGAGCATTTGTGAAAGACCTGCGGCGCTGCCTACGAGGCTGCTGCCTAAAACCCTCGACGCCTAGCAATACGACGGAAGACCGGATCATAGCGATCCGGTCTTTTTGATGCAGCCGATCCTTGGCTTTTCTGTAAAACCGGATTGTATCGGTATATTTTGAGCAATCTTAAAATAATATAGAGTAAAAGTGTTGCCAGGGTGAAATAGGATGAAAAAATTTGCTTTACTGCTATGCCGCACAGAAAATGAACAGGATATACCGAAAAAGGGATTATTTTCAACATGGCTTACAGGCCTTAAGGAGTTTTTTCGAAGTTTACGTAAAGAAAAATTTTTCAATGGTGCATTAAAAACGATACAAGTAGATGAAGAACTGGAACTAAGCCTTATAACTCTTCCCTATACACTGGCGGAGCTGGGGAAAATACGCAGCAGGCGGAGAATCAGACAAATAAATGAGTTCCTATATACTGCCTATAGAGAGCAGGGCTTTGCCTGCTGTATCGTACCGGAATGCATTGCGGAGATTCACTCTTTTGAGAATTGCATACGCAGCCCTTTTACAGGTGAATACCTCTACCGGTGTCTTCTCGTAAATATACTGGAGGATATATTTACGAAAAAAGGGATCAATATCTGGGATTTGGATATTGTTTTAGCCCAGGGGGAGCGTCGGGAAAGCTTATATGCTGTGATCGAGCTCCTGTCTCCCAGCGTTCGTTTCCTGACCGTTGTCAGTGAGGAGCAGGACCAAATCGAGGAGGAGGCTGGGGAGACCTTTCTGGATTCAGGGCTGTCCGTAATCATAACTTTTGACTGGAAAAGTGCATTTAAAAATGCAGACGTAATCATAAATCTAAAAGAAGAAAAAGAGACTGCTTCCAATATAAAAACAAAAAAGGGATCGGTTTTGATCAATATAAGCGGGCTGAAAGCTCCCGCCATTCACTGCGAAAGTACCCTCATTCAAGGACTGCATGTAGGAATACCCCGGAGTCTGTATGATCAGCTGGACAGTAACCTATGGAGCTTCTTTGAGCCCTGTGAATTGGCTGAGGCGATTATTACAATGGGCCTCGGACTGGAGGAGCAGGTTATGCAAAAGGAATTTCCGCAATTCGAGCTTATGAAAAAAGTAAGTAAGGAGTTTAAGAAAGGAGGATATAGGATAACAGGTTTCGCGGGCAGGCATAATACCCTTTATGCCAGTGATATAGCTATGAGAGATGTGTAAACATTTTCAAGGAAAGTAATTTATTGATGTGTGTTTTACTAACACTTCTTGACAATGAGGTTTTTGTATTCTATAATAAAACAAAAAGTTAAGGAAGAAATTTCATGGCACTGTGCGGTATTCAGTGCTGTTTGATTTTATGTGTATTTAATACACACTTACATTACAAATTGTTGCTTACTATAGAATAAATAAGGTGGAAATGCATATATTATCAACACATAAAAAATAATTACGTAAAGGAGAGGCTCCAAATGTCCGCTAAAGAAGTGGTTTTAACTTATGAGGGTTTGAAAAAGTTAGAAGATGAATTGGCATACCTGAAAAGTGTTAAGAGATTGGAAATTGCTGAAAGGATAAAGCAGGCACTTTCTTTTGGAGATATATCAGAAAACTCTGAATATGACGAGGCAAAGAATGAGCAGGCGCAAATGGAAGGCAGAATTGCACAGCTTGAAAACATGCTGAAGAATGCCAAGGTAATTGATGAAGATGAAGTTAGTACCGAAGCTGTCAGTCTGGGTTCAAAAGTGAAGTTGTATGATATGGAATTTGATGAAGAGGTTATGTACCATTTGGTTGGTTCCACGGAAGCAGACCCGAGCAAATTCAAAATATCCAATGAATCCCCTGTAGGAAGGGCACTGATGGGCCAGAGCAAGGGCAGTGTTGTTGAAGTTGCGGTTCCCGATGGGGTTATCAAATTCAAGATACTTGAAATCAGCAAATAATTGTGGTACTGCATGAAATCTATAAGGAATCGAAAAATGTATAAAAGTTTTACAAAATTATTGTATTATAAGGTTAAAATAATATATAATTAATAATCGATAACAGTTTGCATACAATGTAAGCTGTTATTTTGTATATTAAGTAAATTAACGGCTTGCTACGGTGAGGCCTCGCACGGCTGTGGCCGGAAAAGGCATGGAATTTAGCCCGTAATGAAGCTTATTTATAGGAGGATAAAAATGTCTGACGATGTACAGAAGAACCAGAATAATGAAGAAGAACTGCAGGACATGAATGAAATCTTAAGGGTAAGAAGAGCGAAGCTCGCTGAACTGCAAAGCGCTGACAAGGACCCCTTCAAAATTGTGAAATACGATGTTTCTCACTCAGCCCAGTACATACATGACAATTTTGAAACAATGGAAGGGCAAGTCGTTTCTCTGGCAGGAAGGCTTATGTCCAAGAGAGGCATGGGCAAAGCGGGTTTTTGCGATTTACAGGACCGGGATGGAAGAATACAGTTATATGTTAAGATGGATGAAGTAGGCGCAGAAGTTTACGAAGGCTTCAAAAAGTTTGACATTGGTGATATCGTAGGCGTAGTGGGAGAGGTTTTCAGAACGCATAAGGGTGAAATCTCCATTAAGGTTCAAAATATCATTCTGCTGACCAAATCCCTTCAGCCGCTGCCGGAAAAGTGGCATGGCCTTAAGGATGTCGATACCCGGTATCGACAGAGGTATGTGGACCTTATTGTAAATCCGGATGTTAGAAAGACCTTTATCATCCGAAGCAAGATTATCAAAGCCATTAGAAAGTTTTTGGACGACAGAGGCTTCCTGGAGGTAGATACTCCATTGTTGAACACCATTGCAGGAGGGGCGACAGCCAGGCCTTTTGTCACACACCATAATACATTGGATATCGATCTTTTTCTACGGATTGCGCCGGAACTGTACCTTAAGCGCCTCATTGTAGGTGGAATGGAAAAGGTATATGAATTGGGCAGAATGTTCCGGAATGAAGGGATGTCGGTAAAGCACAATCCGGAGTTCAGCATGATGGAGATTTATGAAGCGTACACAGATTACAAGGGCATGATGGAATTGACGGAAAGCCTGATTTCTACTGTGGCGCAGGAAGTTCTGGGTACTACCGTGATTAATTATCAGGGAACGGAAATCAACTTAACGCCTCCCTGGAACCGAATGACCATGATTGAAGCTGTGAAAAAGTATGCAGATGTGGATTTTGATACAATAGTCAATGACGAAGAGGCCTATAAAATCGCCAGGGAAAAGGGAATGCACTTGGAAGGTAAGCCATCAAGGGGCGAGATTCTCAACCTTATGTTTGAAGAGTTTGTAGAGGAACACCTGGTTCAGCCGACCTTCATTTATGATTATCCTGTAGAGGTTTCACCTTTAACCAAGAGGAAGCCTGACCGCCCCGAATTGACAGAACGGTTTGAGGTATTCACTCTGATCGGTGAAATGGGTAATGCTTATTCCGAGCTCAATGACCCCATCGATCAGAAGGGAAGATTCATGGATCAGATGAAGAAGAGGGAAGCCGGGGATGAAGAGGCAAACATGATTGACGATGATTTTGTTACAGCCCTCGAATACGGTATGCCTCCTACAGGCGGTTTGGGTATCGGAATTGACCGGTTGATCATGCTGCTGACGAATTCCTATTCCATCAGGGATGTTTTACTATTCCCTACGATGAAGCCCAGAGAGTAGAGTTGAAATGAGTAATACCGTCCCTCCCCGTATATACTACTTACGGGGAGGGATGATGGATGACAATCAAACTTTATTCTACGCCAACCTGCCCCTGGTGTTCCATGACGAGAAAGTACTTTGACACCAGGAATGTGCAGTATCAGGATATCGACGTTACAAAAGACCGCAATGCTGTAGAGGAAATGGTGGCAAAGTCCGGACAGCGCGGTGTTCCTGTAATCGACATTGATGGCAGCATAATTATTGGCTTTGATAAGGAAAGAGTAGATAGTCTGATATAAAAAACGACGACGGGTGGCATGTCACCCGTCGTCGTTTTTTATCTGAGCTGTCGTTTTAAAAACTGCTTTTGCTTATCAAAGATATACCGGATTAATGTATCCTGATCCTTGACGGAAATATTCACAAAGGAAAGCCCGATGAGATACTTACTGAGTTCGATATCTCCAACCTTTGTACAACGAACGACTATGCACTTCGTTTCAATGGAAGTTCCGTCCTCGAGGATAAGAACTGAATAAATATAGGTGGATTTTTCGATGGGCTCATCCGTCACAAGACAGGCTCCACAGCCGCTTATATTTTTGGTATAGGCTTTCTTGAATTCCACAGTTCCGGGATCGACAGTGTTGTTTTCCGAACCTTCTTCTTCGATAACTCTATACTGTGCATCCAACATGCAATCAAGACGGAAGTGGTTTCTGCGCTGGATCCGTGTGAGTTTACTGGTAACGGCAACATTTATGACAATAATATTCTCCTGCTTTTCCCTGCTGGCTACGGTTCCTGTAAAGGAAACCAGCCCTAGTTTATGATGTAAAAATATGCAGCGTATACTGCTTCCGGATGGAATCAACATAAGCCGCGACTCCTGAATGGGTGCAGCGATGGTTAAATTCTCACTATCCTTGATATCCAGAAGCTGGCTTGTATAGGTACTTCCGATTTTACCTCCCAGACTGTCCAATAATTCAATCTCAAAGCGAGTACCTATTTTGGTATCTGTTATAGTAGTATTCATGGGCTACTCCTCGCAAAATAGTACACTAAAGTATGTTTTTATCCTATGCAAAATATATTACCTGTTTGGAACTTTTTTGTAAAGTCCCATATACTCATTCTAAAAACTAAGTCCACTTCCTGTATCGGTAAATTTGTTAAAGGACTTAACAGTATCACGTTAGCCGCCGGTTTTCCTTACTGATAGGAATTGTTCCATTTTTCCATGCAAATTCTCCCGCTTTGATTCGAATATCCAGGAGAAACTGCGTTAAATTTTCCAGGAAGGGCAATAAAAGAAGCGGTGTTTGTGATTCATCACAAACACCGCTTCTTTTACTTTTTAAAGTAGTTGCTTTTGATGATGATATCTGCGATATCCAGACCTTTGATGGCATGTTCCTTTTCGCTGTCCGAACCTTCTCCAATAAAGGTCTTGTCCGAGAGAACCGCAAAGTTTTTCTTTGTCTTTAGCAGATTTCGTCCCATGGAAGTATTCTCATATTCCTTTTCGTCAATCCCCATCAAGTAGGAGAGGGTAGGAAGCACATCGACCTGACCGCCGATAGTAGCTATTTCACGACCCTCCAGAGAGGGGTTATAAATAAGGAAGGGAATGTGTTTTCCATTTTCCTGCCACCAGCTTTCGGCAGGCTGTATCTTTTTAATCTCTTCATTATAGAAGCGATGAACCCCTTCATGGTCTCCGTAGAGTAAAACCACGGTGTTATCCAGTAAATTATCTTTTTTTAACAGGTCCAGAAACATTCCAACCTGCCGGTCCGAATAGTTGATGCTCTGGAAATAGCCTCCGAGGTAGGTCTTATTAAAATCTTCATCCAGGTTCAAGTAACTGAATTCCTTGGGCATGGTAAAGGGCATGTGGCTTGTAAGTGTCACGATAAAGGAATAGAACGGCTGCTTCATATCCTGCTTAATCATGCCCTCCACCTGACGAAGGTAGGAACCGTCACTTAGCCCCATGCCAAAGCATTCATCCAGAATGAAGTCTGAAAAATCGATGCATTTATCGAAGCCGAAAGAGGTTAATGCGGGTACCCAGTTCCAGAAGGAGCCTTTATCCGAATGGATCCCTGCCGTACTGTATCCCTTTCCCTCCAACAAGATAGGAAGAGAATTGTAGGAATTATTGGGATAACGGAAGAAGGTACTGCCTTGACGCAGCGGATACACGGAGGTATTGGCAAGGAGGTCGGCATCTGAACTGGACCCGTCATTGATTTGCGTATAAAAATTTGGGAAATACAAGCTGTTTTTAAGCATCTTGTTTAAAACAGGAGTGATTTCCTGCCCGTTAATTTTCTGATTGATGACGAATTTCTCCAGAGATTCAAACTGGATAATGATGACGTTCTTACCTTTAAACATCCCTTTGAACTCATTGTCCGGAAGATTCTCCTTTTTCGCTTCAAACCAATCGGAAATTTCCTTTTTTTGTGCATCGGTGAGATGGAGAGGCCGGCTATCCTTCCAGGTTGTATATACATTGTAGGCATGATAGCCGATAGGAGAGATATTATAGCTTGTCTCACTGGAATCATAAATATTAAACACATCCTGCGTACCCTTTTGGCCCAGGATGGCATTTCTTACAGGAATAATGGACACCAGCAGAGCGATGGACACAACAAAGGCCACACCTGCCGCAGCGATATTTCTGGGTACGTCTCTATAGAGACTTCTCTTTATAAGAACAAAAGCCAGGATTACAAAAATATCAAACATAAAAACAAGGTCCCAGAGTTTAATCAATGAGAAAACGCTGTCAGACAGGTTATCCAGATTAGAGCCCTGCTGCAGTACAAAAAGAGTAGGCATGGTATTGAATCCTCTGAAATACCATAGGTCTACCAGCAAAATAAAAGAAACAATGGTGTTAATAATGAGGTAATAAAATATACGCCCACGATTTTTAAATAGAAATGCAAAAGCAAGGAGAACCAGGATGGATCCGAAGTAAAATGCGGGACGATACAGGGATTCCTGGAAGATCATGCGGGCTGCGGTAAACAGCCGGGGACGGAGGTGGGTATGATTGATGACAAACCCGTGAAAAGTAACAAATTTAAACAATAAAACTAAAAAAGTATAATAAAATAACACATCCTTTAAAACGGAATCCTTGAAAGAACTTTTTTTTCTAGAAGCAGCGTATAACATTTGATCCTTCCTTTCCTCTTACTAATTTATACTATAAGACAAAATCCATGTAATTACAATAATACGGGATAAATTATTGCAAATTATTAACGCCTCCTTGCTATTCCGTTCAAAATAATTATTCGGATATTGGAAAGTTTTGTTTATATATTTGCAGAGGTTGGTAATTATCATCATATGTTCAAAGCGGAGGACAAGCATGTATAAGGATATGGGGATGGAGAGCGGCCCTGGAGGCATCGATGAGCAGGAAGTTGTTATCGTATTCCCGGAGATTTTTTCTCTGGAGGAAATGGACAAATTTAAGGAAGAATCCCATGGGCTCATTAATAGCGGTAAAATATATATAACTTTAGATTTTAGGAAATGTGAGTTTATAGATAGCACGGGTCTCGGCGCCATTGTTGCTATCCATAAAAAGTGCCGTCAGGCATTGGGGCGCCTGCGGATTGTTGCCGTTAGCCCCCCTGTTATGAAACTGTTTGAAATTACGCGGTTAAACAGGTTGTTTCTGATTGAGCAAAAGACAGGTTGAATTCCTCAAGAGGCTGAAAAACCAATGGGTTGGCTGCCTCTTTTTTTATTGGGAGCCTAAAAAATTATTATTAGTAAGGATTATGTAATTTTCAGTCCCGTGAGGAAATGGTATAATAGTATTCTACAAAAAGATAAAAGGATTATGCGTTAATCCGAAGGATGGGGGTAAACATGGCGAAACCGGATAAGAAAGTTAAAACAAGGCTTTTAGTTCTATTGGCTTTTTTTACGATTATCATCGTAACTTTATCGGGAAGAGTTTTCTGGCTTCAGACTGTAAAGGGAGAGGACTTCCAGAAGGCTGCCTTTTTCCAGCAGTCAAAAAGTCAGACCCTGAGCTCCAATCGTGGGGCTATATACGATCGGAATGGGAATGAATTGGCAATGAATGTCCCGGTAGTTACTGTTTCTGTGAATCCCAAACAGATACAAGGGGCCAAGGTGGTAGGAGTTGAGGAGATCTCCCAGTTCCTTTCCGAGATTTTGAAAATGGATAAGGGCGAGATTACCAAGAAACTCCAGCAATCCAACTCATATCAGGTGATTAAAAAGAAAGTGGATAAGGAAACCGGAGATGCTATTAAGAAGTGGATGGAGGATAATAAAGCTGTCGGTGTGTATCTGGAGAATGATACAAAGCGGTATTATCCGGGAAATAATCTGGCTGCACAGGTGATCGGCTTTACCGGTGATGACAATCAAGGTCTCGCCGGAATCGAAATGAAGATGGAGGAGTACTTAAAGGGCATTCCAGGGATTTCCTTCGACGAAGTGGATGCAAAAAGAAACCTGACTCCTTTTAGTGATGGAATGCGGATTGATGCTCAGGATGGATATAATGTGGTATTGACCATCGATGAACATATACAGGGTATTGCGGAGAAAGCGCTGCAAAAGGCGATTGAAGAGTATGGGGTTCTGAAGGGAGCCACTGCTATCGTAACGGACCCAAGAAATGGAGAAATTCTGGCCATGGTTTCGAAGCCCGATTACGATTTGAACACCCCCTTTGCAGTACCTGTTGGTGCGAATGAAATAAACACTGCCGATTGGAAAAGCAAGAGTTCCGAGGAACAGGTGAAGGACCTGCAAAGGACGGTGTGGAGAAACCGGGCAGTAGACAGTACCTACGAACCTGGGTCTACTTTTAAGGCAATCACAGCAGCGGCAGGGATGGAGGAAGGAATTGTAAATGCGGAAACGGAAGTCTTTGATGCGACAATTGTAGTGGCAGGCTGGCCCATTAAGTGTTCCTATGAGCCGGGACACGGTAAGGAAACTTTCCGGGAAGCGGTATATCACTCCTGTAATCCGGTATTCGTAAAACTTTCACAAAGTCTAGGCCTTGACCGGTTTTACAATTATGTAAGGGCCTTTGGCTTTTATGAAAAAACGGGAATTGACCTTCCGGGAGAAGCAGATAGTATTATACATGCAAAACCCAGGGAGATCGACATGGCGGTAGCCTCTTTCGGACAGAGTTTGAATGTAACACCCATACAGATGATAACTTCCTATTCAGCCATTGCAAACGGAGGAAAACTGGTTAAACCTCATATAGTCAAGGAATTAACCGATTCCAAGGGGAATATTGTAAAGAAAATTGAACCGGAAGTGACTCGAAATGTTATATCGAGAAAAACTTCCGACATGTTGCGGGATATCATGGAAGGGGTAGTAACAAACGGTACGGGTACGGCGGCTTATGTAAAAGGGTATAGGGTGGCCGGAAAGACGGGAACCTCCCAGACCGTTGAAAATGGTGTCAGAAGTGAGGATCGATATATTGCCTCTTTTGCAGCTGTTGCTCCGGCGGATAATCCCGTGATCAGCGTACTGGTTGTATTGGACCAGCCAAGCATTAATTCGCATTCCGGCGGCGTGGTAGCCGGCCCCGTGGCAGCGCACATTATCGAGCAGACATTGGAGTACCTGGGGGTAGAGAGAAGGTATACTGAGAAGGAAATGACGAGTCAGGAGATCAGTGTTCCGGATTTAAAATATAAAACTGTGGCAGAGGCTGAAAAAATATTGACGGATTTGGGATTCGGGTATAAGATTTTAGGCAGTGGCAGCAAAACCAGTGGGGTCATTGACAGACAGGTGCCCAAGCCCAATGAGCCTTTATCAAAAGTGTCGACTATTATGCTGTATACCAGCAAAAACGATAAGGAATCCATGGTAAAGGTACCGAATGTGGTTGGAAAAGGTATACCGGAAGCGACAAAGGAGTTAATTGACTCCGGATTAAATATAAGGGTTAGAGGCGTCGGGGCTGCGGTGAAGCAAAGTGTTACTCAAGATACGGAAGTAGCTATGGGAACTATTGTAGAGGTGGAATTCAGGTGATAAAGTTTTCATCCTTACCCCTGCGCTCCTTTAAAGTAAAGGAAATAAAAAATCTAGTGAATGGGATCGGTGATCAACATGAATTTAGGAATACGAGCACATGATTTTGGAAAAATGCCCATAGATGCATTAGCGGATACGGTGGCAAACAAAGGTTTTACAAGCATCCAACTGGCACTGGCAAAAGCCCTTGACGGCATTAATACGGAGACGGGATGTCAAAGCCCCGGTTTGGCTTATACCATCCGGGAGACCCTTTATAAAAAAAATATCCAGATTGCGGTACTAGGCTGCTACATTAACCCGATTCACCCCGACCTGGAGGAAAGACAAAGACAGTTAACCCGGTTCAAGGAGCATATCCGGTTTGCACGTGAGTTCGGATGCAGTATTGTCGGTACGGAAACCGGTTCCTACCATGCAGATTGTTCTTTCCACCCGGATAACAAAAGCGAAGAAGCCTTTAACCTGCTGGTAGAAAGTGTTGCTCAGCTGGTGGAAGAGGCAGAGAAATTTGGGGTTTTTGTAGGGATCGAAGCCGTCACAACCCATACGATTTACAGTCCGCAGCGAATGAAAAGAGTATTGGACACTATCCAATCCAATAACCTGCAGGTGATCTTCGATCCGGTAAATTTGATGTCCATGGAGAACTACGGGAATCAGGATGATGTCATAAAAGAGTCTTTTGAGCTTTTTGGCGACAGGATCGTTGCAGTCCATGCAAAGAATTTCATTGTGGAAGATCATGCAATAAAATCCGCACCGATTCACCGTGGAATGTTGAACTATCCGCTGTTTCTCAAACTGCTGAAGGAACGGAAGCCCTATGTGAACATTCTCTTTGAAGATACCAGGGGAGAGGCTACGGAAGAGAGCAAAAAGTTCATAACGGATATCTATAACAATCTTTAAAAATTAACGGTTCGGATGAATCTTTCATCCGAACCGTTAGTTTTTAGAAGGCTTCCAGTTTTTCCGGGCCGGCGATGATCTCGCGCGATACATAAAGAGCCCGGCCATTTTCCGCTTTTATGCTCCATTTTACCATAGCGATCTGCCCATTCTGTATTTCGATACCTGTCAGAAAGCCTTTTTGAACACAGCTTCCCGTGTTAAAATAGGGTGCTGCACCCGGCTCCGGGAATGCCGGGCGATGGGTATGGCCTGCAATCACCATGCGTTGATTGTTTTTGGCCCAATTCATGATATTTCTCTCAATAGGGTCGCTTCTATAATCATTTTTTGCCGGGCTTGTGAAATCCCGTATTCCCAGTAATTCCAGCGGCCTCCATAGGTACCTGACCATAAACCGTGCGATGGGCCAAAGCCGGTCATTCATCAGGTCTCCCTGATGGCCGTGGATGACGAAGATTGTTACGGGAGAATTCATGTATCTTAAGATCAGACCCTCATGGATTTTTATGTTGTCAAACAAGGGCTCAAACCTTTGGGTTGTGTAATTATAATACTGGTATAAATTCTTCTGTACAAACTTTTCATTTTTCTTTACAATATCGTGATTGCCATACAGCATATAGAGGCGGCCTGCATCGTGAAATTTTTTTATCTGCTGAAAGACGGAATCGTGAGACTGCAGAATTACGGGAAAGCTCCGGTTCTTCCAGAGTTCGTCGCCATCCCCTACTTCGATATACGTATAGTTCCTGTCATAATAGTAATCCAAAGCATAAAGGAAAAGATCCCGGTTATAAATGGCGTCATCCGCCCAACTGCTGTCACCCCTGTGGCAATCACTAAAGAAGATCAATTTTGAAGAATTATCAAAGAAGATTTCCTTTGACCTGTTATAAACTTGTGTAAACCGCTCAGAAGTACCCATAACTACGCCTCCTCAAGCCAATCCGAGGGATGGTTGACATAATTAACACTATAGTGTATGCACTTCGAATGAACAAGGTTACACTTATTCGCTTACTTTCTTCCTCAACATGTTAATTTGCAGGTTCAGGTTCTCAATCTGTTGGCATATGTATTGATTTTGCTGCTGCGCCGCCTGTTGGCTTTTTTGAAGCTCTCCCTGAGCGGCGGCAGTAAGCATGGTCTGGCCGACAGAAACAAGAAAGTTTCCTATAGAATTCTGCTCGCTCAGGTCCAGATCGCTTGCTAGTATGATGCCAATAACTGTAGCCAGTAAGGTGAATTGTTCAGGAGGCATCTTGTCTATAAAAAGCATGGCATAACCTCTGTAAATTAGATTCGATCTAGTAGTTATAATATTTATGGAAGGGAGAAAATGTGATAGAACTTGGTAGAGTAATCTTGAGAGTGGATTGCATGGAACCGGATACTTTTGTGCCGCTTCCTGATTTACTGATGTTAGGAACATTTTTTGGTTTCTGCGGCATCGAAAAAGACTGCGAGTCGTCTCGCAGCCTTTACAGCGTTTTTATCCCATGAGTTTTAACAAATATAGGAGTGGGATATTATAATTTCCTACAGCAGCTGCGTCGTCCATGACCGCTGCTGTAGCAGGATTGAATGGCTGCCTCGAATCATCCTGAACTTGGCAGGCCGTTCTTGTACCCTATATAAAGAATACACCTTTTGTGGTCTTTATTCAATAAAGCTATAGTACCTAATTATACAGGGACTATAAGACTAGGAGATAGTATTCGGGTATCATGGACTTTTAGCCTTTTCCTAGTTTTTGCAGGGGCAGGTCCAGATATACATCCTTCATCATGTTCATGAGATCCATTACTGCCATACTTGAAGAATCTATGCTTTTTTCGGCAAAAGCCTTACAATATCCACACTCGCTGCATAGTTTGGTGCAGAGAGCCGGGTGATGCACAAACCGGTCCAGGAAATGGTCCAACTTCCTGTTGTCCACTTCTGCATTTGCGATTGTCAGCGGCTTTTTAGGGGAAAACAGTTCCAGCAGGCTGAGAAGATTCCCCTCATAGTGGCCCTCCATATAGGAGACCAGTGCCCGGGCCGGATCGCCGGAGTATACATTGGTACGCCCTTGGAGCTTAAAGAAGTTGATTCCCATATCCGAATAGAAGTAGAGGTCCTCCGGCCGGATCCAATTGATTTTCATGAAATTCTCAGCACCGATATGTGTAGCCTTGCATCGTGAGGTATAGTAGGAGCATTGCTCATCTGTAATATGAGAATGAGATAAGCTGTTATAATGAAACATTTTATAAGGACAATCGCTCAGACAAAAGGAGTTGACGATAACTTCCAACTCTCCTGTATAGATCTTCCGGATATTTTGCAGAACATCAAATTTACGGTAAATATCTTCATCCAGCACAAGCCGGCGGACGCCCATATCCTCGTAAAATTTAGCCTTGTGGGGACTGTTGATCTGACAAACGGTAGAAGCCTTGATATTTAACTTTGGAGCAACATAGTGAGTGATCTCCATAAGGGAAGGAAGCGACATCGTGAGCCAGTTGACACCGATGCTTTCCAGCATTTGAAGGAATTCACGGATCTTTTTAAAACCTTCTCCGGTCAGTTCTTCATTGGACATGCAGGTTGCATTGATGACATAGTTAAAACCGATTCCTTTATCTTCACCGTACTTTATGTACTTTTCAAGTTGATTTCTATCGATTTGGGGAAGGTTACCGGAGAACCTGCAGGAACCGAAGGGGTTATCCACGGAAAGCTGTCCATAGGTTTCCATAACTTTGCCTTCTTCGTAGGTTTGGTTAATTTCATGGTATCTATCGAGAGTTTCATATTTAAAATCTGAGGGAAGACAAAAATACTTCATATGCGTATACCTACCTAACTTTATAAATTTTATGGCAGCAGCCTAATCATTGGTTGCCATTATCGCCAAAGGGCCGTTTTCCGCCAGAATATTCTGAAGTTCAAATACGGAGATGGGGAACATGGGGAGTCCAACGTAGTAAGGGGTAATTTCATACAATTGGAAATAAACGACCAGAGCCTTATCTGCAATATAAAAGTCCTGGTCGGGGCGGATTCCCTTGAACCCATTCAGTAAAGGGATGTTACGCTGTGTGATTTGTTTCTGGATCAACCCGGAGAGAACCTTTACATAGTCGCTGCCCGGCTTGAACAAATCTGCCAGTGAATAAGCATGACCCGTTTGAATATCAAATGTCAGGGATTTGATGTAGGTCATTCCGTGGGCTGCCATGGGAGGGTAGGCATAGTTTCCGATGCTGAGGCTCAAAATGCCTCTTTCATTGGTTTTGATTTCATACCATCCCATTACTTGTGTCTGGGGGTTCTGCGGATATCCCTGCTGCGAGATTAACTGGTTTACAAGGGCTACGATCGCAGCGTTAATCCTTTGCTGTGCAGCCGGATTGGATAAGCCTGTAACTACCGGGTAGTATACACTGAGGTTTGGCTTTGACAAAATCTGGGTATTAATTTGTACGGGGAGCTGGGCCGATGCCATATCTATCATTCCTTTTAGAAGTTTTTGTGCTTTATATTATTCAGTAAGAAGGAAGAGTGTGATTTCCAAGAAAGTTTGGAATATACTAGTAGTATCATGTAAAGGAGAATGTTGCCATGAAGTTATTTGAAGAGTACAAAATTAAGAATATGACCCTGAAAAACAGGATCGTAATGCCTCCTATGTGTATGTATAGCGCCGACCATCAGGGGATGGCCAAGGAATTTCATCGTATGCATTATGGCGAGCGGGCCATCGGCGGTGTTGGACTCATCATTCTTGAAGCTACAGCAGTAACCCCCAACGGAAGGATCTCGGATAATGATCTTGGAGCTTGGGAGGATGGCCAGATTGAAGGACTGAAAACCGTTGCAGATTCCTGCAAAGCTTATGGTGCCAAGGTGGCTGTACAGATTAACCATGCAGGACGAAAATGCGGTGCCCGGGAAGAGGAACTGGTTGCGCCCAGTTCCCTACGGTTTAGTGAAGAGTATCCCAACCCCCGGGAACTGTCAAAGGAAGAGATTAAGGGAATCGTTTCGTCTTTCAAGGAGGCAGCCCGGCGTGTCCACGAGGCTGGATTTGATGCCCTGGAAGTTCATGGAGCCCATGGCTATTTGATTAGCGAATTTCTTTCACCTCTATCCAATCACAGGGAGGATGAATATGGTGGTAGCCTGGAGAATCGTACCCGGATTCTAAAAGAGATATTGGAGGCCATTCGAAGCGTATGGCCGGAGGAAAAACCCATCCTGCTGAGGGTTTCTGCCTATGATTATGCGGAAGGAGGCATGGAGCCGGAACAGATGGTACAAATCATAAACAGCATAAAACCGTACATTGATGCTGTTCATGTCAGTTCCGGAGCTGTAGTACCGATTGTCCCCAATACATTCCCCGGATATCAGATCGCTTTCTCGGAAATCATCCGAAAAGAGTGTGAGATTCCTACCATAACAGTAGGGCTCATTACCCGGGATGAAATGGTGGAAGAAATACTGGCCAATGGCCGGGCTGATTTAGTTGCCTTAGGAAGGGAACTGCTGAGAAATCCCTACTGGGTTTTGCATACAGCCTATAAAAACAAAGTTCCCATGGATTTCCCCAGGCAGTACAAGAGGGCCTTTATGTAGCAGTTGAAAAGGAAACAGGCAGTAAAGGAAACGATGGCTTTCAGGGAGAAGGGGGTCTTTCTTCCCGGAAACAGCATCATTTCGACTGTGAGGGTTGGTTTTGCAGATAAAATCCAACAGAGCCTGAGGATACCACAAGATTGCTGGAGGAACTAATGGTCCGGATTAAGTCCTCTGGTATTCAAGCTCAAAAAATAAGAGCATGGATGAATATTTCTTAGAAAAAAGGCAAACCGCCAGTGTATGGACCGAAAGCCTAACCGGCGGTTTGCCTTTTTTCCTATGCTTGAAGCTGTCAAATTGTGAACGACAAGGTAAGTCCATCCGCCCGCAGCAGCTATAAAGTAAAAATCTTCAAGGACTCTGTTGGAATCGGGTTAACTTGCATCCAGGTACAGGAAAGCGCAGCAATCGATTTAAGAAATAATTTTTTAAATCAATTGACAAATACACAAAATCCGTTTAAAATTATAACATACTAAATAGATAGGAATAATAGTATTAATAGGAGGGCTTTTCATGAATGTATTTCTTGTGGCGGTCAATATCGCAGTCATGATCGGATTGATCGGCGTTTTGGCATTTATGCAGAAGAAACATATCTCTTTTTCCAAAAGAGTTTTTACTGCCTTGGGCCTGGGTATCCTATTCGGAGGAATTTTGCAGGCCGTGTACAGTGCATCCAGTGAAGTGGTAAAAAACTCCAATGACTGGTTCAGCCTGGTCGGAACCGGTTATACGAAATTACTTCAGATGATTATAGTTCCCTTGATCATGGTCTCCATCATCATGGCCATCGTGAACTTGAAAAATACAAAGTCTTTAGGCAAAATCAGTGCGCTGATTATCGGAACGCTGCTTTTCACAACAGCTATTTCTGCGGGCGTGGGAGTTGCTACTTCCCTGGGCTTTAATTTATCTGCCGAGCAGATTCAGCAGGGAACAGCCGAAAAAACCCGGGCGGAGTATATGAATACCAAGCTTACAGAAGTGAAGAAAATGTCTGCACCGCAAAGGATGCTTGAACTGATTCCGTCGAATCCTTTTGCAGATATGACGGGGGCAAGAAGTACATCCACCTTCGGCGTAGTTATATTTTCCGCCTTCATCGGTGTGGCAGCCCTGGGTATTCGCAAGAAAAAACCGGAGCAGGCGGAAAATTTCCTGAAACTGATGGAGGCCATCTATGCAGTGGTTTCACGTATGGTACAGATGGTGTTACGTCTGACGCCTTACGGCATATTGGCCATTATGACAAAAACAGTAGCGACTACCAGCTTTGATGCCATTATAAATCTGGCGAAGTTTGTTGGGGCATCCTATGTAGCTCTGTTTACCGTACTTATCATTCATTTGGTAATACTGGCGGTGCTGAAACTGAATCCTGCAACCTACTTGAAGAAGATTCTTCCGGTACTCTCCTTTGCCTTTACCTCCCGGTCCAGCGCGGCAACGCTTCCTCTTACCATTGATGCACAAACCCGGAAGCTGGGAGTGGAAGAAGGAATTGCAAATTTTGCCGCTACTTTTGGAACCTCCATCGGACAAAACGGCTGCGCAGGGGTGTATCCAGCCATGCTGGCTGTGATGATTGCGCCTACAGTGGGCATTAACCCGGCTTCACCCTCCTTTATCCTTTCCTTGGTGGTCGTTGTTGCCCTGAGCTCCTTTGGAATTGCGGGAGTCGGCGGAGGGGCAACCTTTGCAGCTCTGGTTGTTTTATCCACTATGGGATTGCCTGTGGGACTGGCGGGTCTTCTGATATCAGTCGAGCCTTTGATCGATATGGGAAGAACAGCAGTCAATGTCAGCGGTTCTGTTGTATCCGGTCTTGTGTCCGGCAGAATCCTGAAACAGGTAGATACGGAGATATACAACAACCGGGAGATTGACAATGAAATTATCCAGAATCAATCCGGTGTAAGTGTATAATTTTTAGATTCATAGACCGGGATAGCCATACAAATGGTTATCCCGGTTTTTGATTTTGGTCAAAGCCCTCTTTAAGCATCTCAAATATATTGTTTTTTTACTCACTTATGCTATATAATTTACGGTGGAACTTAGCTGATTCAGAAAGCGGATATCTCCAAAATCCCCGGTTACATGCTTCCCAAATCAGCGGTTACCCGTTGCATTATAATAAAATGCTACTATTTTAGGATTGAAGGTGACAGAGTGACGGAAGACAAAATTATTGACATACACGCACATATTTTTCCGGACAAGGTAGCAGGTAAGGCGGTGCAGTCCATCGGAAAATATTACGGAATGGACATGGCATGCCCAGGGACGGTGGCAGGCTTGCTGGAAAGCGGAAATCGGATCAAAGTAAGCCGGTATGTGGTTCATTCTACGGCTACCCAGGTGGAGCAGGTGAGAACCATTAATGGTTTTATTGCAGAAGCTCAAAGGGCGAACCCGAGTTTTATCGGTTTTGGAACCTTACACTCCGGACTGGAAGACATGGATTCGGAAGTAGGCCAGGTTATGGCCCTTGGGCTTAAGGGAATCAAATTGCATCCTGAGTTCCAGGGATTCAACATCGATGACAGAGAAATGCTGCCTCTTTACAAAGCCCTGGAAGGAAAGCTTCCCATTCTTATGCATATGGGGGATGCGGTGAAAACTTCTTCCAGTCCCCGAAGACTGCTCAAGATACTGAACCAGTTTCCCAACCTTACAGTGATTGCAGCGCACCTGGGCGGGTATCAGATGTGGGGTGACTCCATGGAATACCTGGTGGGCAGAAATGTCTACTTTGATACATCAAGTACACTGACAAAGCTGGACCGGTCGACAGTTCTCAAAATTATCCGCAGCCATGGAGTGGATAAGGTCCTTTTTGGATCGGATTACCCGATGTGGAGTCATGAAGATGAGCTGGAGCGGTTTAACAGGCTGGGATTGTTACAGGAAGAGAAGGAGAAAATCCTTTGGAAAAATGCCCAACGATTGCTGGGCTTATAGTGAGACCGGAATTAAAAAGGGGGAATACAACGAACGGGATTCGTTGCATTCCCCCTTTTGACTGTAAAAAACTACATTTCCTTGTAAAACCGCAGATTTTCCGCCATATCCGCATCCAATTGGACCCCTGGCTTAAGCAGCTTGTTATAGCGGTTTTCCAGGTCTCTGGCCTGTTTGGCCCGGCCTGTTTTAAACTGTGTTTCCAGATCGCTGAAGAGTGGATGCTTTGTCAACTGTTCCCGGGCTGCCTTCGGAAAAGGACAGTGACGGAACAGAATACTTCTGGATACTTTGTTCAAACGGACCACTCCCTTGGATTCAAAATGGATCCACTGCTCATAATCAGCAGTAAAAATGTCCCGCATCATGTTGCGATATCTCGAAATCTGTGCCGCAATCTTCTCTTTTGCGTCTTCCGGAAGCTCTTTATTCTTTTTGTAAAACTGAATATAATCCATGTATTCCGAAGTCAGGGACTTCTGGGTTATATCATTCCAGCCTGCGCCCATCATAGTCCTGCACAGCTCCCAACGGAAGTTGCCTACCAGCTTCAGAATCATGTCGTCCAGATTCTCGCCCGTCAGGATAGGAAGAATAAAACGGCCCGGAGTGCTCCGATCCCTGCCGGCGATTTCCTGCCACATGATGGCACGGGTACCGAAGGTAGGCATCAAAATGAAGTCCGGCATGACAGCTTTCATAACCAGCTCTTTTTCGATCCCCTTGTCCGGATTCCGATAGGATAGCTCTCTATGGAAGGCGGAGAAATCAACTTCCAGAACTTTTGCAATACCCTCCTGGATTCGCTCCGGTGTAACCAGGGCCTTTTCAATATCTCGCGTAATCATGTCGCTGTGGAGGAGAGGAAAGTAGGTCCCGGGCTGGCCATAACAAACCCTGTGGTTAACACGGAACATGTTGTTGACTTCAAAGTTCAGCCGGGCATCCCGGTCATTGGTATAGGCCTGCTTATCCCTATCGGTAACTTCCCTTCTCTTTTTCATTTCCCGGAATCTGTCAAAGTAATCCTGGGAAAACTCGTTCATGGAGGGATCTCTGCGCATCTCGTAGATGGCTGACAACCAGTCCCGCATGTTATATACGGAATCCTGTCCGTTCCCCGTGAATTTGTCTACCATGCTGTAAAGCGCAAGGCTTTGCTCCGGCAGCAAAAGCCGCTCATCCATGAACCCGAAAGTCAAAAACATGTGATGAAGCCTCGACTGGCTTTTTTCATCCAGCACCCTCTTCAGAACGCGCTCATAAATCTCAAAGAACACGGAAGCGATGGTTTTTCGGACATTGCTGGCTTCATCATCCAGAGAGAACCTGTCACGAAGACGGAGGAAAGCTTCCAGGTTTATCGTAAACAATTCCGCCCGGTCCTTGGGAATCGCAGAGTACTCAAGAAGCTTGTGTACACTGCCTTTTAGTTCTTCCGGCAGATCCGGGTGATTGCCCTCTGCATTTCCAGGAAGCTTCGATAAAAGAATTCCCGTGGATTCCGCAGGCTTTCCGCCGATTTTTACCTGGTCAATCATGCTTTCAATCCGTGCATTATCAATCTGTGGATCGTATTTGTACTCCGTACGGATCCCGGAGGCAATTTCCTTTATTTTAGCGGCAATATAATCCAGCGTTTTAAAGACTTCATAGGTTTCCGGGTTTTCAAGCTTTAATTCGGATGCAGCCTTTGCATATTCCGATAGTAAGCATTCACCCTCAGGAGCATAGAGCTTTTTTAAGAGCTCAGAAACTGTACTGATGGCATTGCGGAGTTGATCCTGTACGCGGGACAGGAACTTTGAGGACTCCGTACAGTGATAGGATGTAATGAAATTATCCGCTGCAAAAAAGTTTTTTCTGGACTCTGCGGGCATGTTTACAAAACGTTTGTGATATTCAAGGGCATCTTCATCCTTTATGGTGTAGAGAGGATGACTCCACAGGTCTGTCAGGTTTGAGCGGTCTTCTTCGAAAAAGTCCGCGGTAAAACCCTGAGGGAAGGAAAACCTTTTATCCTTCAGGCTTTGGAGTACATCCAGGCCTTCTCTGAAAAAAGTAGAAGAAGGGGCACTCTGGAAGCCGAACTTTTCCTTCATATGCCAGAAATAGATCAGCAGATTTCCCGTCAGGTTATTCAGCTCTTGTATCAAGGCATTCAGTTTTTCCAGCGTAGCGATAGAAAGGTTTATACAGTTGGAGATGGAGGTCATAATATAAGCCCCATACTCCTTATGCGAATCGAGCAGCGCGTTGAACTTCTCCGGGGTTTGTGTACAGAACACATAGATATTGCAATCTTCTGCTGCACGGTAGGTAAAAAAATGCTGCCCGGACAAAAATAAACCGGCGGTACCGATAAACATGTTTTGGTCGATGCTGAAAATTCTGAAGCTTTTTTTCAGCAGTTCCTCTTCTCCCATCCGGGTGGGTTCTTCCAGAGGAGACATGAATACGTCCACTTTGCCCTGCAGCAGGATATTTACTGACTGTGCGTTTTGCCCCTCTGCGAAAATAATGTTATGCTTCTTTACGGCCACATTGCCGTCCTGGTACGTGAATATGCTCATATGTATCACCTGCTAATTTATTTGCTGTTGCGTTATCTTTTGTAAGGCAAGTAAGGCACCATAAAATAACTGCATAGTCTTTTTTGCGGGCCTGCTCAGGCATCCTAAAGGGAGTGGCAAAATGCTGTAGACTATATTGTTATTTTACAAGCCATAAACGACCCTACTTTTATATCGTAATTTTAGGAAAAATGTTAATATGTTTTCCGCATTTCAGTGGACATAAGTCGTAAAAAATGATTTTACAGGTATCACTTTGATCCATAAAATAGAATGTATAGGAAATTAAAGGATATTAAAGAAAAAATGTAAAATTATTCTTGCTATGTTTTTTTATACCCCTTTTCGCCCTTGATACACCCTCAGATTTGTTGTAGACTTGTTGTATGAGAAGTTGAAATATTACGATAGAACAAGAGGTAAAGAGTATGATACTAGAGAGTTGCTATACGGAGTATGCTATGGAACAGATTGTAAACCTGTGCAAAATACCCAGCCCTTCGGGATTCACAAAACAGGCAGTCGCGTACTTGGTAAAGGAATTTGAAGACATGGGCTACAGGCCTGTTACAACCAAAAAGGAATCGGTACAGGTCGATATTGGCGGCGAAGGAGAGCCCCTGGTGCTGGCAGCCCATGTTGATACGCTGGGAGCCATGGTGCGGGCCGTTAAGGACAATGGAAGACTTCGAATTACAAAGATCGGCGGATATCCGGAAAACAACGTGGAAACGGAAAATTGCATTATACATACCAGAACCGGAAAAGTGTATTCCGGTACGGTTCAACTGACCAAAGCCTCCACCCATGTCTATGATGATGTAGGAGATGTAAAAAGAAATGACTCTACCATGGAAGTTGTATTGGACGAGAAGGTGAAATCCAAAGAGGAAGTCCGGAAGCTGGAAATCCGGACAGGCGATTTTATTACTTTTGATCCGAGAACCGTAGTTACAAACAGCGGATTTATAAAAAGCAGGCATCTGGATGATAAGGCGAGTGCAGGGATATTAGTTGCCCTGGCTAGGTTTGTGAAGGAAAAGGATATAAAACTTTCCAGAAAGGTAACCTTGCTGTTTACCACCTATGAAGAGGTTGGACACGGCGGTTCATCGGGTATTCCACAGGATACGGTGGAAATGATTTCTGTAGATATGGGAGCAGTGGGGGATGACCTGGAGACTACGGAATACAAAGTTTCTATCTGTGCCAAGGATTCCCACGGTCCCTACGATTATGATGTAACCACCCGGTTGATTAACCTTGCGGAGAGTCTGGAATTGAATTATGCCATAGATATCTATCCAAGATATGGTTCTGACGTGGATTCCACTTTACGGGCAGGATATGATCTTCGCCATGGACTCATCGGTCCCGGCGTCTATGCCTCCCATGGATATGAGAGAACGCACCGGGAGGGGATTGAGAACACCTTTAAACTTCTGGCGGCTTATATTCAAGGATAATATATTTTATATATGAAAAGGCATCCAAACCGCAGCATTTACTGTGGTTTGGATGCCTTTTCGTGATATGCAGGCATTTTGCCCAGTACTTTTTCCAGCATGAGTTTTGAAAACTCTTCCGGTTCCTCGAAATGAGGAGCGTGGGCGGAATTCTCAAACCAGACCAGTTCCTTTCTGGGCGCCTTCAGTGCATTATAGTATTTTTCGACCAGTTCAAAGGGGGTATTATAATCATTTCTACCGACGCACATATAGATTGGAATCTGAATCTCCGGTACCCGTTCCAGCATATTGACTTCAAGAAGCTGGTCCAGGATGCTGCTGAAGCTAAAGGAACTGGCCTTGTAATAGTTCAGCTTTTCCCGCAGTGTATAATCTGGAGAAAAAATCACTGTTCGGGAAATTTCCTTTTTGAGCCCGGGTCTGCGGAAGACCCCGCCGAATCTTTCTGCCCAATGGATTTGTGCCATGATATTTTCAGTGGTCTTTTCAGCCGGAGGAAACCCGATGGACTCCAGTTCGCGGAGGGCTTTTGCATTATTGCTTTTTTTCGCGGATTCCATAAGAAAGTCGTAGAGAATTCTTCCGGTTTCCTGAATATCAACAACCTGCCCCACACTAATGTAAGAGTAAAAGAGCTCCGGGCAGTTTTGAACGGCTAAAAGCCCAAGAATGCTTCCCCAGGAGTGTCCCAGGAGGTAAAGCTTTTGACGGTTAAACCTTTTCAGTATTGCTTCCACCAGTTCACAAGTATCGGCAGCTAACTGTTCTATGCTCATGGAATCCTTTTTCATCTTCTCGGAGAAGGATTTGCCGGAGCCGCGCTGGTCCCAGTTAATAACAACAAAATGTTTTTCAAGTTCTGCCTGATAACGGGGGGCAAAGGCGATTTGAGCAGTTCCCGGCCCCCCATGAAGGCATAAGAGAATGGGGTTATGCCGGTTACAGCCTCGAATGAGTATCCATTGATCGACACCGCCTAAGTTGATTTTGTCCAAACAGGCGATTTTCTCGGATTCAAATTTTCCTTTGCTTCTTTTTACTCCCGAAATCAGTGGGCGTTTACGTAAGGGATTCATGGAAAGTCACCTGCCTTAAGAAGAATATAGTGTAGGTTTACTGCAGGAAAACTCTTGTGCAATGCAGTGTTTTTCATACATATAGTATGTTTTTTTTCGAGGGATTGATACTTTTAATAATTGGTTAAATTGGCAGATTGCTTGTAGATAATGTAAACCATCTGCCGTATTTACAAAATAACTAAAATTACATAAAATATATACATGAATTCAAATAAATTACATGAAGCAAATAATGGGTATAAACAAAATAAATATGGTATTTTCGGTGTGGTAGCCATTACCGTTGTGTCAATTCTTCTTATTATGGCGGCGATCCATCTGTTGACGTTTCCGAAACAAAGCGCTGATTCCGGTAAAGGGGGAGAGGAAAACAGCCAAAGTTCAGAGGAGAGAAAAGACAACAGGGCAGACCGTTCCCATAAGGACGCCGGAAAGGACAAAGCTACGCCCATTCCTTTCAATAAAGCTACTCCTGGACCCGGGGGATCCCTAAAGGAATTCTTTGATGAAAAAGTAAGGAAGAAGCTTCCTGAGTTCAGTATTGATCTTTCACAGAATCAGTATAAACCTGGATTTACTCCACCCGACGATTCGAATGCATTTGCCGTACGTTCCGGCCAGAAGCCGCCGCATGCCCCTGTACTTGAAATACAGGGTATCATGAAGACCCCGCTTTTGAAGATCGTGGTCATGGACAGCTTTTCCGGAAATGCCTGGCATATGTCTGCAGAACCCAGGTATTCCGAGTATAGGGGAGGAGAAACGCAGGGGCTCAAATCCATAAAAATAAAACCCGTAACAGCGGCAAATGGATTTATTCCCATCCCCAGCAGTGCTCAGAGTGTTAAATTCCCAGTGGAAAAGGTAATGAATTTCCCGGATTACGGTATGTTCTATTCAGATTCGGAGCTTGATGATACCTATGAGGTTTTCTGCAGGGAGGTTCCTTTGAATGAAGATATTTTCAAATGGGCCAAGGTAGATATGAGAATCAAATATACCAGGCAGGTGTCTCCCAGGGTTACCGAACTGGTGGATGCGATTGTAAAGGGGATTGATGACCCTGGCTTAAAGATCCGGGCCATTGAGGCCTATCTGAAAAGGAACTACACCTACGGGGGGAAGAGCCAGAATACGCAAAGCCAGGACGCCGTCCAGCAGTTTCTTTTTGGTCCTTCCAGGCAGGGGACAGAGCTGGACTTTGTTTCAACCTTCGCCTTTATGCTGCGAACCCTGGACATACCCTGCCGGGTTGTAACGGGATACCGGGTAGAAGCCTATAAAAGCTATCAAGTCGTATATGCAGACCAGATTCATGTCTATCCGGAAGTAAAGTTTGAAAACTATGGGTGGGTACCCCTGGATTACTTTGATGACAGCACTTTTTACGTACCCCCTGTTTCTACCTATACGGAAGTTACGCACCTGGATGCGGTAGCCAGGAAGGGGAAGGAATTTACAGTGAAGGGAACGGTAACAGACCCGGGAGGAAAACCTGTGGACGGACTTCCGGTTTTGATTTATCTAAAGAAAACAAAGGAAGAGGATGTATTATCCTATATACAAGGAAGTGTGAGCAATGGTGCTTTTGAAATCACAGGCCAACTCCATCACGGAGTGGATGTAGGCAGTTATCAGGTGGTGGCGCAAACCTTGGAAAATGACACCTATCGAGCGTCCTGGAGTGACCCGGAGATGAAAGTAGTAGCGGAGACATCTCTTTCCGCTGCCATTCCTGGAACCGTTATTGCCGGAAAAGCCTTTAGTGTTTCCGGCAGCGTAAAGGAATCCTTATCCCAAAAACCCCTTAAGGCTCCCTGGATTGATGTAAGTTTTGACGGGATCATAACGGAAAAAGAATCGAAAGAAGCTGCTGCAAAGGGGGAGGGGACTTTTCATAAAATGGTAAAGCTGGAGGCGGACAAGCAGGCGGAGCCGACAGTGAATTACCTGTTTGCCGGAAAATATACCGGCAGGTTTGATATAAGCTTCAGGGGAAATGAGTTGTATTTACCCAGCAGTAAATCAGGAGAAATTCAGGTTTGGGTTATTTTCTGGGATAGAATTTTCATACTGTTGGGATTGCTTTTCGTTGCTTCCGTCGCGGGCTTGCTTGCAAGAAACAGGAGAAGATATGCAGCCTTGGGAGATAGGGCAGGAAGTCATGGAGAAGAGGAATCGGTCGCTTTTTATTCGGAAACGGAGGAATCGAATACTCTCAAGCCAAAAGCTTTGGAGGTTACTTTCCCGCAAATCCCTTCCGCTTTGCCTTTGGTTTGGGGAATCCATGAGCCTCTCACACTGCGATTTACGGATGAATCCGGTGAATTTGAAGAAGTGATAACTTCTTTTGAATGGACAGGAACAAAAAATATAGTAGTTTATACCAACCCGGGAAGGGAAGCTGCAGGTACGGCCAGTATACGGATTGTAGTCTACAGAGAAGAGATTCTGCGCATAGGGCGGGAACTGTTTACATCCCTTGTCCGGAGGTACAAGCTGGCGAGGAGGCAGTTAACTCCCCGAGAGGTTATCGAGGGACTGAAGGAAAGGGTCCCGGGAGAATTGTACCAAGAGTTTCAGGAACTGTTGTATTTGTTTGAGATGGCTGCCTACAGTCAACGGGAAATAAGCAGACCGGAGTTCGAAAGGTTTTATTTGCTCCATAGCAATATAAAAAACACTACGAAAGAGGAGACGGAATGAGTGGAAACGTTTTGCTTCTGATAGTTCCAATCGTGGCAATTGCGGTGGGAAAGACTGCTGAAATCATACTGAAAAAATATTTTGTGGGGGAACTGCTGCACATTATCAGAAGAGCTGTATATATTCTGGGATGGTGGATGGCTGCCTTCTTTTTCTTCTACCTGCTGCCGGAGGCCCCGGCAATCAACTTGGCCAGCTATGGAATCCTGGTCTTAGCGTTGGCTTCCACGGCGGCGCGGGGTACGGCGCTGATAAAAAACCGGATGGTGCTGTACTCCATCCTCCAAGCGGTGATTTATCTGATTCAAGGAATTGCCGTACGGGGGATGATCATTACGCTGTGGCCTGGCGGAGCGTGGAATATTGGAGTCCGGGTGTCTGCAGCGGATATGGCTTTATGGGGATATATCGTAGTATCCGCATGTACATTATTGAGAATGTTGGAACTGTCGGAGTCCGATTACATAAAGCAGGCCGGTCGATGGTTCGGTGCAGCAAAAGGATTGAAATTTCTTTTTACCTGCTTTGCGGTTTTCGTTTTTAAGGACCTGTGGCAGTATATGGCGAAGCTTTTTCCAGGAAATGTGCTGTTGGCCCGGTGGATCTTTGTTTTTTTACTTCTTCTGGTTGTGATGTTGATTGTAAATTCGAAGGTAAGACGTCATGTAAAAGTCAGTTATAGTGCGAATTTGCAAAAACATACACAGAATGTGACTTTTCTCAAGGGCGGCGAGCTACCGGAAGTCTCGGCCCTGGTGGGTGATTTTATAGAAAAAGGAGATAAAACCGGCATTCTCACGTATATGATTGTTATGACGCATGAACTGGGGATGCAGAGGAGCATCGTCAGCAAGGTTATGAAAAGCCTGGTTGAATACAGGGATATGCAGAGCCCTCCCTTCGCCTGGCGAAGGGAGCAGCAGGCCATAGAGCGGGATAACAGGGAAAAACGGAATGCTTTACTGAACAAAACCATCGAACAAATTAGATACTACGGGAGGAAAACCGATGAGGAATGAAGAACTGCAGGGAATATGTACACGGATTATCGATGAAGTTGCCACTGTTTTTGTTACCGATAACAGGGAACAGTTGAAGAAAATACTGTGTGGGATGATTGCCGGGGGACATATTTTATTTGAGGACAACCCTGGACTAGGCAAAACGCTTCTGGTAAAAGTTTTCGCAAAGGTTACGGGATGCGCTTGGAAGCGGATTCAGTTTACTCCCGATTTGATGCCGGCCGATATTGTAGGAACCAAGGTGTGGAAAGGAATGAATTCAGCCTTTGAACTGGAGAAGGGGCCTATCTTTACCAATTTCCTTCTGGCGGACGAGATTAACCGTGCAATGCCAAAAACACAATCCGCATTGTTGGAAGCCATGGAAGAGCAGCAGGTAACCATTGAAGGAAATACTTACGTACTGGGGGCTCCTTTTATCGTTATGGCGACGCAGAACCCCATCGAGATGGAAGGGACCTATGCACTGCCCGAGGCTCAAATGGACCGGTTTACCATGAAACTGTCCTTGGGATATCTGGGGGATGCGGAGAAGGAGTGCGAGATTCTGCGGAGGAGAATCAGTTGGAAAAAAGACGATCCTGTACAGGAGGAAGTGACCTGCATAATTTCGCAGAAAGAACTGGTTCAACTCCAGCAGGAAGCTGAAAGCATCTATGTGGACGAAAATATCCTTGAATATATTGTGAAGATCATAAGAGCGACAAGAAAAGATCCCCGGATTCGTATCGGGGCCAGTCCCAGAGGGGGCTTGGCCATTTTGAAACTTACCCGGGCTCTTGCACTTATAAACGGCAGGGATTTTGTAATACCTGATGATGTTAAGGCCATAGCATCGGATGCCCTTTCCCATCGTATTCTGCTGCAGATTGAATATCTGGTGGATGGAATCAAACCGGTATCCGTCATCAAGAGCATTGTAAATACCATTGAAGTGCCAAAAAACTATACGAGGAATCGGTGATATGGTAGTACCGCAAACAGTTTACAACCTTATAAAGACGTTTTTTCTTCTGCTGTTGCTGGGGATATTGTTTGCCAATGTGATTTTTGTAGTATTATCGGTGATCCCTCTTCTGCTGGCCATCCTTGGGAGTTATTCCCTCTTACCTTCAGGGATAAAGATCAACCGGCACTGTTCCCTTAAACGGGCTTGTACCGGTGACCTGATCCATGTGACGCTGGAGGTATGGATAGAAAAGGGGGTGGGTATTGTTTTCATAGCGGATGAACTGCCGGGAAGCTTCAAAGTAGTGGAGGGAAGTAACTTCAAGGTCTTCTGGAAAGGCAGAGAAAAAAGGAAGGAAACCTTCACCTATTCGATGCGATGTACCATTTCCGGTACATACTGCATGGAAAAGGTTCAATGGGAAAGCCGTCATTTCCTGTATTGGCAGATGGCTCACGGGAAGGAACTCTGTAAGACGGTCATTGAGATTCACCCGGAAGCGATGGAAATACAGAAGATTAGAAATGCTGCTGCGCTGGCTCGAATTCCCATGCCCAGGGGAAGTGAAACCAGAGTCGGGATGTCTACACTGGAATTTAAGGAGATGCGGCTTTATACCTATGGAGATTCCTTCCGGGGCATCAATTGGAAAGCCACAGCAAGAAATATATACCGTGGAGGCCATTGGCCCATCATCAATGAATATGATAAGGAGGGCAAAAAGGAAGTTTGGCTCTACATGGATGTATCGCAGGATATGGAGTTTGGCCGGAGTACCCGAAATGCCCTTGAATGTGGGTTGGAGGCTGTTAATGGCTTGACGGAGTATTACCTGAAGCAGAATTGTTCCGTTTCCTTTTGCACCTATAACGGGCGAGCTGCCTTTGTGGCTCCGGGCACCGGACAGAGGCAGCATTACAGGATTATAAAGGAATTGGTACAAATCAGTGGAGCGGGTATATCCCCTTCCGATGGGCAGCAGGAAAGTATGGGGTCACTGGAAGACGCTGTTGCTGAGCATAAAAGCTATTTTACAAGGGTAAAGCCGCTTTTTGTAATCGTAACCCGTCAAAACGGCAGAGAGGATGAGGAATTGTCGGAAGGTATCAGAGAAGCCGGTAAATATGCATCCATTCAAAAGGGACGGCTACAGATCATGGTTATAAATATCAGTGGATACGATCTGGCAGTAAGCTCGGAAGCGGACAAAGCAGCTGCCGGACTGCTGGAAGTTCGGGACGAAATCCTCAGCAGAAATCTGAAAGGAAAATGTATATGGATTGATTGGAATCCGGAAAAAGGTAGTTTTCTCAATGCACTTCTTACACAGGCGGTGGGGATATGAACAGGTGGACGGACTTTATAAAAAAGCTTTTACTGATAGCCGGTTGGCTGATTTCATTATTTTGTCTTGCGCAGACCACTGCCTTTGGATCCATTACCCGCATTACGGGGTCTGTGGTAATTGCCCTATTGTTATTGGGCTTACTTTCAGGAGTGTTGGTATTCTTGCTTTTTCTATCGGGAGCAAGTGTAAAACCAATGCTTTACGGTATATGCTCCTTTTTCTGCCTGCCGGCAGTAGCAGCTGAGTCCAAGCTGGATTGGATTGAGAAGATATGGAAGGTAAAGCTGGAGAGCAGGCTGCCGGGTGCCGTAACAGGATTTCTTGTTTGCTTTGTGGCTATACTCTTTATAGTTTCTCATTATATAGACCGCTTTGAAGACAACAGCCTTTTATGGCTGGGAAAGGGAGCCCTTCACGAGGACGTGAGAGAGGTTTTTACCAGGCGTACCCGGGAAATGCTGTATGTGGGCGGCGTCATCGCAGGGGTCTTGTTGATAGTCCTTGCTGCGGGATTTGCTCTGATTCGTGTTCAGAGTTCATGGGAGCCGCCGCTGTTGGTTCTGGCCGGGGCTGTTACAGTTTCAATGGGATTATTTTACTGGGTATGGAGAAATAATAGAGATAAAAGGACGTGAAGGAACTGCGAATCGTTAATTGAATAGAAAATATACATACTCTGTCCAGGTTATATAAAATTTTTGATTTTTTTCATATATTATGAAGGAATTTATAAAAAAATCTCGAATAATAAACTGTAACAATGCGGCTTTTATAGCTGTGAGCCTAGGGTTGACCCAACTATCGTGGTTGAAGACGAGGGATAGAATGAAAAAAGATATTTCGGTTTTAGTTGTTGACGACAATGTTGAGTTTTGCGATTTACTGAGACAGTATATAAACAGGTGTGAAAATATGAAAGCTGTAGGAGTAGCCAAGGATGGGATCGAAGGTGTCGAGCTGATCAGAAGCCTTCACCCGGATGTGGTGATCCTGGATATAATAATGCCGAATCTTGATGGGATTGGAGTCCTTGAGAAAGTTAATGAAATGAAGATGAATCCCAGGCCTGTATTTGTAGTTCTTTCCGCGGTGGGTCAGGATGTGTTCACAAGAAAGGCAATGGATCTAGGTGCTGAATATTATATGGTAAAGCCCTTTGATATCGATATACTGCTGAACAGGGTAAAAGAGACCTATAATGAAAAACATAAAAACGCAATCCTGCATTGCGGCATATCAACCAAAAAGGTGGATGAAAGAGGACTTAACCGCGAACGTGATCAAAATGTAGAAATGGAAGTAACCAGTCTGATGCATGAAGTCGGCATTCCTGCCCACCTTTCGGGTTATAGGTACCTGAGGGAAGCGATTATTCTGGCAACGAAAAATGCAAATGTTTTTAATTCCGTAACAAGGATATTGTATCCTTCCATTGCAGAAAGATTCAACTCCACACCACAGAAGGTGGAGCGTTCCATTCGAAATGCCATTGAAGCCACCTGGACCAAGGAAACCCGAGGTCTTAAGAAAATCTTCGATGGTGAGGTATCCGACTACTGGGAAGATAAACCTACAAATTCCCAATTTATCGCAGTTATGGCAGAGAAAATCCGGATAAACCTTAATGCGCGAAAAAATAAGAATTCTCTCGATAAAGGAAAATAAAGGCATTATTGCAATGCCTTTATTTCTTTTTCTGAAAGATTATCAACGTAATAGGATTGCAGGCGTTCTCCAGCGGAACAGCTTTGCTGATAATACCAGAACTTTACCCTCTTCTCTATTTCCTCATCTGTTCCTTCCAACGAGCCTGGATAAACAGCGATCAACTTATCCGTTTCCTTGTCCCGCAGCCCAATCCTGCCGGTTACATCGTATCTGCCCATGTGTAGCACCTGCCTGGTGAATATTTTTATTTTTACCATACTTATAATTCCTATAAAACGCTAAAAGTATGCCAGACAATTTTTGCGGGAAACGAAGTAGATTCTCTTCTTCCCGACCCTGAACAAAAAAATAAACCTATGCTGGTTAGAACACAGGTTTACTTCATGCTATTAGGCATTCACATTGTCTTTCAAGCCTTTACCAGCCTTGAAAACAGGTGCCTTTGATTCTGGAATAGTGATTTCCTGCTTAGTCTGTGGGTTTCTGCCCTTTCTAGCCGCTCTTTTTCTAACTTCGAAAGTACCAAAACCAACTAATACAACTTTGTCTCCCTCTTTGAGTGCTTCTTCTACGGATCCGATAAATGCATTCAATGCAGCTTCACTATTCTTCTTATTCAAACCGGATTTAGCTGCTATAGCGTTAATAAGTTCTGTTTTATTCATTTAAAAAAACCTCCTATATTTGGAATTCGACATTATTTTATAATGAAAGTGGCTTGAAGTCAAGCTTTTCCAAATAAATTAGTAATGTAGAACTATATTTTTTATGCCTTTTGACTATGATTGGACGATATTTAATTCAAAAGTCTCACAACATGATACGACTATAGTTACTATGAGTCGACATAATTGTATAATTTTATATTTCATTTTGCGGCACAACAACGATTTCGACATTCTGCAATTGCGTTTTCAAGTCATTAAAAAATCGGTTCTCTTTATGGTCATTGGGAGACTCACCCATCACGATATGGCTTATTCTTTGGTCTTTAGCATATCCTACGATGGTATCTACGATTTCGTCGGACTTCAAGACGGAAAGGCTGGCACCTACTGATTTTGAAATCCCAAAAAGGTATTCAAGCGCTTCCCCCTCCTTGGCATTATCGAGAAAGTTCCATTCGTTTTTTGCAACATGGATGACGAAAAGTTCGGCTCTTGGGTCGATTTTTAAAGCCGCAGCCTTTCTGATCAATCTCTCACAGGTTTTTTGTTGTGTAACACAAACCAGAATATTCTGTGGCAGGCTCAAACAAAAAACTCCTTTCTTTGTATAAACTATTATTCCTCACACATTATTATACTATAGTGAGGGTAAAAAAGTCTCTGAATCCGGGCAAACTTAATAGAATGTTTACAGTTTGACCACAGGTACGTTGATTTTTAAACAGGGTTGGGATAAAATTTAAGAGGTAGCTAAAAATTTAAGGATGAAGTGCAAAACATCTGCAAGGAGGTAGCGCATGAGAACAATTGAGGCCGATGCAGTCATCGGTGCTGTTGAGGAACTGTGTATAAAGGCAAACTATTATTTGAATGACGATATGCTGGAAGCTTTCAAAAAGGGCTTGGAGTCGGAGGAGTCACCGGTGGGCAGGGATGTCCTTCAAAAGATTATTGAGAACTCCGAGATTGCCCGGTGTGAAAATATGGCGATTTGCCAGGATACCGGAATGGCCGTATTTTTTGTTGACATCGGCCAGGATTTACATATCACAGGAGGAAACCTGACGGAAGCCATCAACGAAGGAGTTCGGAGAGGCTATGAGAAAGGCTTTCTGCGTAAATCCGTCGTCAGAGACCCCATTGAAAGAGTAAATACGGGAGATAATACTCCGGCAGTGATCCATTATAATCTTGTACCGGGGGAGAAGCTGAAAATTGTATTTGCTCCCAAAGGATTCGGAAGTGAGAATATGAGTGCCTTAAGAATGCTAAAGCCCTCCGATGGCATCGAAGGGGTCAAGAAGTTCATACTGGAGACAGTGTCCAATGCAGGGCCGAATCCCTGTCCGCCCATCGTCGTGGGGGTAGGAATCGGGGGAACCATGGAAAAGGCAGCTCTTTTAGCAAAGAGCGCGCTTTTGCGGCCCGTCAATGAAAGAAATTCCGTTGAATATGTAAAAAAGCTGGAGGAAGAAATGCTGGAAAAGGTAAACAAGCTGGGAATCGGGCCGGCAGGTCTGGGCGGACGTACCACAGCCCTGGCCGTGAATGTAGAAGTGTTTCCGACCCACATCGCGGGGTTGCCGGTGGCGGTGAATATCAACTGCCATGCGACAAGACATGCAGAAGCGGAATTATAGACGGATACAGGCGTCATTCATCGTTGAGAATGGAGGATTCGATCATGACAATATACATAAATGCTCCGTTGACGGAGGAGACCATAAACAGCTTAAAGGCGGGAGATACTGTTTCCATCAGTGGGACGATTTATACGGCCAGGGATGCGGCGCATAAAAGAATGATAGCCCTGCTGGAGGAAGGAAAAGAGCTTCCTTTTGACATCCAGGGCCAGGTCATCTATTATGTGGGCCCATGTCCTGCAAAGCCGGGGCAGGTCATCGGGTCGGCAGGGCCTACCACCAGCAGCCGAATGGATGCCTATGCACCGAAGCTCATTGAGCTGGGACTCAAAGGGATGATTGGAAAAGGACTGAGAAGCAAGGAGGTCGTTCAGGCAATGACCCAAAAGGGTGCGGTGTATTTTGGCGCTATCGGAGGTGCCGGAGCGCTGATTGCCAGAAGCATCA
Source organism: Bacillota bacterium (assembly GCA_023419605.1). Lineage (GTDB taxonomy): Bacteria > Bacillota > Clostridia > Acetivibrionales > JAEZXR01 > JAEZXR01. Next base: position 120,248 of record JAEZXR010000002.1, read on the forward strand.
TCAAGGAGGAAGTCATTGCTTTTCCCGAGTTGGGGCCTGAAGCCGTAAGGAAGTTGGAAGTAAAAGACTTCCCTGCTGTTGTAATCATTGACAGCCAGGGAAATAACCTGTATGAATCAGGACGGGAAGCTTATAAAATCGCGGATTAATACTGTTGTGTTAATTACCTAAGATTTCAGTAATTTGTTTACAAATTAACGCAGTAGTATTAGCGTGGGCGAAAATGTACCGTAGTTGTTACTTCTGACCAAAATGTGGGTATCTTTTTATCAGTAAATGGTGTATAATGAAGTGGACTCTTAGGATGGTGTAATCTGTAAATTATGCGGTCCTGTCTACTTTTACTACAAGGAGGGGAATTTATGTCAAAGGTTACAACTGACATGATCATAGCGGATGTTTTAAGATTGGATAGAGGTACGGCACCGATTTTCCTTAGCAATGGAATGCACTGTCTCGGTTGTCCGTCTTCTTCCGGCGAAAGCATTGAAGATGCATGTGCCATTCACGGCATCGATGCCGACAAGCTCGTAAAAGAGTTGAATGAGTACCTGGAAAGCAAGTAAGGGGCAGCGAAAATATAACAGAAGCAATACAAATCGGAATAAAAAATATGGCCTGCGGAGCCATATTTTTTTGTGCGAAGAAAGTCCGAACATTATTTCCGGAATATTTAAAAATATTCGGAAAATCATTGAAATTTTCCAAAATTTCTGTTATTATTATATTTGTCTTCTTAGCTTTGCATAATAAATATTTGCATTGTACTACTCAAGGCAAGATGGAACTTAGTTGATTCGACGCCCGCATAGCCCCAAAAGCTTTGGCTATGCAAGCACCAAATCGACAGTTGCCGGTCTTATTGTATAGGGTATGGCAGTGCATACCAACAAGTTTATTTGCTGCAGGATTCTGCGGCAAAATAAAGGAAGAGGGGGAATGGTAGGATGGCTACCAGGGTTGTAATAGGTACACAATGGGGTGACGAAGGAAAAGGCAAATACATCGATATGCTTGCTGCCGATTCTGATTTGGTCGTTAGATTTTCAGGCGGTAACAATGCAGGACACACTATTGTTGCAGACGGAGTGAAATATGCTCTTCACCTTATACCTTCCGGTATACTTCATAAAGGAAAAACATGTATTATCGGCAACGGCGTAGTAATTGATCCGGCAGTTTTACTAAAGGAAATACAGGGATTGAACGAGAAGGGCATTGATACCGACAAGCTTCTAATCAGCGACAGAGCTCATGTTATCATGCCGTATCATAAAGAATTGGATGAACTGCAGGAAAAATCCAGGGGAAGCGCTTCGCTGGGAACTACCAAAAGAGGGATCGGTCCTGCCTACATGGATAAAACAGAGCGCTGCGGCATCCGTATATGCGATCTCATTGATGAAGAAATTTTTGCTGAAAAAGTCAGAGCAAACGTTCAGATAAAGAATTTAATGATTGAAAAGGTTTATGGTGGAAAAGGGCTGGATGCGGAGGCAATTATTGCAGAGTATTCAGAATATGCGAAAAAGATTAAAAAGTATGTTACCGATGCCAATGACGTAATATTCAACGCCATGGATGAAGGAAAAAATGTACTGTTCGAAGGGGCCCAGGCTACCTTCCTTGATCTGGATTTCGGAACCTATCCCTATGTTACATCCTCAAACCCCGTTGCCGGAGGCGTATGCACCGGAGCAGGCGTCGGACCTGTATTCATAAACGAGGTGTACGGTGTATTAAAGGCCTACACTTCCAGAGTGGGAGCAGGACCTTTCCCGACGGAGCAGGACAATGAAATCGGAAATACCATCCGGGAATTGGGCTGGGAATACGGTACTACTACGGGAAGGCCCAGACGCTGCGGCTGGCTGGATGCTGTCATGATCAAGTATGCAGCAAGGGTTAACGGCCTTACAGCGCTGGCTATCAACCATGTAGATACCATCGGCAAGCTGGAAAAGATCAAATTGTGTGTAGCCTATAGGAAAGACGGAAAGGAAATTACTCATTTCCCTGCGAGCCTCAAGGAACTTGCGAAATGCGAGCCCATCTACGAGGAATTCGACGGCTGGAAGGAAGATATTTCCGGCGTGAGAAAATTTGAAGATCTTCCCGAGAATACGAAAAAGTATATTCAGAGAATCGAGTCGCTTGTAGGAGTGAAGGTTAAACTTCTTGGAGTAGGGAAGGACAGAGAGCAAACCATCCGGGTTGAATAATTTTTATAAAAAATATTAAAAATATTGTTGACAAAATAAGTTTTATGCTGTAACATATATTCTTGCGTGGCTCGAAAAACGAGCCGACGCTATGGGCCATTAGCTCAGTTGGCAGAGCACTTGACTTTTAATCAAGGTGTCCCGCGTTCGAGTCGCGGATGGCTCACCAAAACAAAAACGTGCATTTCAGTGAATTTGAAATGCACGTTTTTTGTTTTCGTCGGAATTCCGGCAATCAGGTCTTTTAGCGTTTCCGTACTCATGGTATCCGTCTTTGAGGGACTCCTTTGATTTTCAGTGTAATTATGGTAGTATAAACTGGAACTCTCCCTGTTTTTTTATACGCAAACGCTGTTTTATATTGAAATTTTCTTTGCATTTTTTTTACACCAACTGCAAAGCGGAAGATATTTTTTTCTGTTAACCTTGTAATGAAAGGAAGGATAAATAGTGGATTGGCTTGAAAGAATGAATGCGGCAATCAATTACATTGAAGATAACCTAACAGGTGATATCGATTATAAGCAAGCTGCGAAAGCCGCTTGTTGTCCAAATTACCATTTTCAACGTATGTTTGCATTCATTACGGGGGTACCGCTTTCCGAGTATATTCGAAGAAGACGCTTAACACTGGCTGCTTTTGAGCTGCAGCAAAGCAGCAAAAGTGTTATTGAGATTGCACAGGAATATGGGTATGAATCGCATTCTTCATTTACTCGTGCGTTTAATGAGATGCATGGTATAGCACCGATAGCTGCACGTAAATCCGGTGCGAAACTAAAAGCTTATCCACGCATGTCTTTTCATATATCGATTATGGGAGGGACAGAAATGGATTACAGAATCGAAAAAATCGGTGCGTTTTCAGCAGTAGGGTACAAATACCGTGTAGGGACTGAAAAAGCATTCAGCTCAGTACCTATGATTTGGCAAGAGGTTCGTCAAAACGGCATTGCCGAAAAATTACTTCATCTGCTGGGGAGGAATTGGGAAAAGTCGCCGGGCGGTATACTTGGTATTTTGTCGGACGGGGATTGGGGGAAGAATGATGATTTTTCCTACTACCTGGCTGTTCCTTATGAAAAGGAAACGCCTGTAGGTATGGAGAAACTGAACTTCCCGGAAAGCCAATGGGTCGTATTTGAAGCTCCGGATCTTACGGATATCCAAAAAGCCTGGAAGCGTTTATATACCGATTGGGTTCCTACGTCAGGTTATTTCCTTGCCGATTTACCAGCCGTTGAGTGCTATTATCCTCCGGGGCACAATCCCCAGAATGAGCTCTGGATACCGATTGTTAAGAAAAACTAATTACATGGATGACGTTATGGAAGGAAGGATAAAATGGCAACATTAAAAAAAATAGAATTTGTAGATTTTGGTCCGTACAAGATCATTGGGAAAGAAATTAGAACAAAGCACGAAAGCTTTAACCCTATTTTTCAATCAAAGTATCAAACCATCCCTTCATTATGGCAACAATGCTTTTCTGACGGCACCTTCGATACGCTTGTAAAGATGAGAGAATATTGCCCGGCCGAAACCCCGGATGCTTATGAGGGGTATATGAGGGATTTCTGTAATGAAGATGGAACATTTACTTACCTTGCGGGTTTTTTTATGAAAGCAAATACGCCTGTTCCTGACGGATATGCCTTTTACGAGGTGCCGGCTTGTACCATTGCAAAGGCGTGGATTGAGGGGGAAGAAGCTGATATTTACCCCAATGCACAGCCGCTAACCGTTGAAGCCATTAATAAAAACGGATATGTTGTTGACTGGCCAAATTATTTTTCATGCGAAGTGTATACGGATGCGCGATTTGGAATACCTAAAAATAATGGAGAAAAAATCTTGATCCTTGATTTTTATATTCCATGTAAGAAGAATGCATAAGTGGTTTTGTAATTTTAATCAAGGTGCTCCGTATTTGAGTCGCGGCTTTCAATTCACTGGCAGCTGTTCAAAGATTAATAAATTTAAAGGCGCCATGCCCATGGCGCCTTTAAATAATATAACAGGTATTCAGTGTGCCGCACGTATTTTGCCGGTTGATGGTACAATTAGGGATTCAGCTTATTCAATGCTTCTTCCAGCGTGTGCCAGGCAAGGACCGCACATTTGACCCTTGCAGGCATATTGGAAATATTCTGAAAGGCCATTGCATCCTCCAAGGCTTCCAGTTCTTCTGCATCGGTTACGGTCTTTTGAATCATGCCGATGAAAGTTTTGATCAGATGTCTTACCTCTTCTGTCGTTTTGCCTTCCGTCAAGTCGGCCATGATGGCCGCGGATGCTTCCGATATCGCACAACCGCTTCCGGAAAGGGCGACTTTTTTTAGTACGCCATCGTTTACGTTCAGTTCCAAACGGATATCGTCTCCGCAGCTGGGATTGACACCCCGCATCGTAACGTCCGGGTTCTCCAGCGGATGCCGGTGTTTTTGGGAGCGGCTGTACTGTGTGATGATTTCTGTATACAGTTCATTAAGCTCCATAGCCAAGCCACCTCCTGACGCCTCTTAAGCTGTCCGCCAGCCGGTCAATGTCCTCCTTAGTGTTGTACAAATACACGCTTGCACGGCAAGTAGCCTGCACACCCAAGTACGCGTGAAACGGCTGTGCGCAATGATGCCCGGAGCGGATCGCAATATTTTCCGCGTTCAATATTGTCGCAATGTCGTGGGGATGAGCTCCCTCCATTACAAAGGAAACCGCGCCGGTCCGCCTTTCCGGCTTTTCAGAGCCTACGATTTTCAGATAAGGGATACTGCTCAGCTTATCCAGCATGTAGGCCGTAAGGCCGCGTTCCATCTCCTGTATTTTTGACATGCCTACATTCTCTAAATAATCGATGGCAGCGGAAAGTCCTGCCGCGGCACCCACGTTTTGTGTGCCACCCTCAAATTTCTGCGGCAGGGGAGCGAAGGTCGATGCCTGTTCTTCGACATACTCGATCATGTCGCCGCCGTACAAAAAGGGAGGCATGTCTTGTAAAAGCATTTCTTTGCCGTAAAGGACACCGATGCCCATGGGTCCCAGCATTTTGTGCGCTGAAAACACAAAGAAATCGGCATCCAGACCGGAAACGTCAATGGCCATGTGCGGTACGCCCTGCGTACCGTCCACGACAACAACCGCACCAACCTGATGAGCTCTTTCAATGATCAGCTCTACGGGGTTGATGTTCCCGGTGACGTTGGAAGCGTAAGCAATAGCCACAACTTTGGTTCGGTCCGTTATTTTACGGTTTATTTCATCGGGAGTGATGAAGCCCGATTCGTCCGTATAAAGGTAGGTGAGGCTGGTATGCTTTGCCTGTGCCACGACCTGCCAGGGAACCAGATTGCTGTGATGCTCGGAAATGGCCAGCACAATGTCGTCCCCCTCTTTCAAAAAGCTCATTCCATAGCTGTGGGCGATGAGATTGAGCGCCTCGGTGGCGCTTTTAGTGAAGATAACTTCCTTTGCCTTTCCGGCGCCGATAAACTTGCGGACCTTATCTCTGGCAGACTCCAGCGCCTTTGTAGCCTGTACACTCAGATCATAGGCACCCCGGTGGGGGTTAGCGTTGGAAAGTTTATAGTATTCCGCAACCGCATCCAGCACCGATTGCGGTTTTTGTGTCGTGGCGGCATTGTCCAGATAGGCAATCTTCCGGCCTTTCCCATCTGTCTGCAGCAATAGCGGAAAATCATGGATATATTCGTTCAATTTCCTTTCCCTCCCCGCATAATGGATTCGCGCAGGGCACCAAGGATTTCACCGCGAAGGGTTTCATCCGGGATCGTTTCAATCACGGATGAAAATGCAGCTTCTGCCAGCAGCTTTTTTGCCTCCAGTTCATTGATTCCCCGGCTCATCAAATAGAACATCATTTTATCGTCCGGCCTGCCTGAGCTTGCCGCGTGTTCTCCCTCGACGTCATCCTCTCCGCACAGCAGGAGAGGAACCGAAATATTGCAAACCCTAGGGTCCAGCATCAGCACGCTTTCTTCCTCACGTCCCTTGGAACCGGAGGCGCCGCTGATAAAATCAAGGGTATCCCGAAGCACTTTTTTGCTTTGCCCCATTAAAATCCCCTTGGCGCGGATGTGGCTCAGGGATTTCCTGCCCCGGTGCTCAACCCGGCAGGATATGTCCAGAGAACGCGCACCGTCACCCAGATACAGCACATCCAGATGGGCGCTGCTTTCTTCTCCCGCCAGTACAAGATTGCAGCTGGAAATGGGGCGGGCGGCACCTATTTCCGCCAGGATTACCTGAAGGTGTGCTCCTTCGTGTACGATTCCTCCGACTACATCTGTATGAGTGGCTTCGCTGCCTAACATTTGAACCTTGATCAGCTTTATGTCGGCATTGGGATGGAGGAAAATACGGGTGCGGCCGCAGTGATGGACAGGCTCTCCGTTTAGGGATGTGTACTTCAGGAGGAGGGTACCGCTGCTGCCTGCCTCCGCTTCTACGACGATGTCATCCATCAAAACCGGATTTTCCCCATGCAGTCGGAATTCAAAAAGCATAGGTTCCTCTTCGCTGTGGTTTTTTGGAATTCGAATGTAATGACAGCGATTCCTGTGTGTATCTATAAAGGATTGTATTTCCCCGGTAGCAAAAAAATCCGTTGCATCCTCGGAAAACGTCAGCCCGTCGAGGGTTTTCCTCAGTTCAATTTGGCTGGATGCAGACCGGATATCCGGAGTTTCAATGTCGAGCGCAGGGTCCGGCCCATACAGGACAAGATCGGCATTGTTTACATGGAGCCGGCGCCATGTGTTCACAGGTATTCTATTTACGTTGCTTGATAATTGCTTCACGTCCTACCACCTCCTAACCAATGGTTCCTTCTAATTCAAGGCTGATGAGCCTGTTCATTTCTACGGCGTATTCAAGAGGAAGCTCTTTTGCGATGGGCTCCACAAATCCCCGTACAATCATCGCTTTGACTTCTTCCTCCGTCAGCCCCCGGGTCATCAGATAAAATATGGCGGCATTACTGATTCTTCCGATTTTGGCCTCATGTCCGATATCCACTTGGTCGTTGCGAATATCCATGACGGGAATGGTATCGGCGCGGGAAGCGTTGTCCATCATCAAGGACTCGCAAAGAACGGAGGATTTTGTCCCGGTAGCTTCCGGCAGGATGTTTATGGCACTGCGGTAAACGGCGATGCCGCCGTCCTTCGATATGGAGCGCGAACGGATGGTGGAAGAGGTGTTGGGGGCGGCGTGAACCACTTTGGCACCCGTATCCAGATTCTGTCCCTTTGTGGCAAAGGTTATGCCCGTGAACGCAGACCTAGCTCCTTCTCCTTTTAGAATGCTGCTGGGGTAGAGCATTGTCACATGAGAGCCGAAGGTTCCCGAAATCCATTCAATCGTTCCGTTCTTTTCGACCCGTGCGCGCTTGGTATTCAGATTCATCATGTTCTTTGACCAGTTTTCAATGGTCGAATAGCGCAGTGCTGCATCTTCACGGACATACAGCTCCACGCATCCCGCGTGCAGATTGAGTACGTTGTATTTTGGTGCGGAACAGCCTTCAATAAAGTGTACGCTGGCACCTTTTTCAACAACAATCAGGGTGTGCTCAAATTGTCCCGAGCCGGGCGCATTCATTCTGAAATAGGATTGCAGGGGAATGGACAGGCGAAGGCCTTCCGGCACATATACAAAAGAGCCGCCGGACCAAACCGCACCATGCAGCGCTGCGAATTTATGGTCTGTCGGAGGCACCAGCTTCATAAAATGCTCTTTGACGACGCTTTCATGCTCCTGTAGGGCTGTTTCCATATCCGTATAGATTACGCCCTGACTGAGGAGCTCCTGCTTGATGTTGTGGTAAACCACTTCCGAGTCGTATTGCGCACCGACACCCGCCAGTGATTCTCTTTCCGCCTTGGGAATGCCAAGCTTTTCAAAGGTGTTTTTTATATAGTCCGGAACTTCATTCCAGTTATTTTTCATGCTTGTGTTGGGTTTTACATAGGTGACGATTTGATTCATGTTCAGTTCGTCAAGGGAGGGTCCCCATGCGGGCAAGTCGATCCTGTTATATATCTCCAAAGATTTCAGACGGTGCTCCAGCATCCAGGAAGGTTCATTTTTTAGTTTTGATATTTCCCTGTTAATATCATCTACTCTTGTTTTTTCCATATCATTCCCTCCCGGCCATTACGCTAAAACCGAGGCAAACCCATCCCGGTTGATTTTTTCGATGATGGCAGCATCCGAGGTCTTCACAATGCGCCCGTCAGACTGTGTGAAAAGCGATACATTCAGTTTACATAAATATACAAACATGGTATAATATACATATAATTACTACCAAAGAAAAGGGTGGATTTATGGGATATATAGAAGGTGCTGATAGAGATCAGATCATCCTGTTTCCTGAAAGTATAGATGACTATATAAGTGAAGACAGTCCTGTTCGAGTAATTGATGAATACGTGAAGCAGCTCAATTTAGTGGAACTTGGGTTCAAGAAGGCTATCAGTGCTTTAACAGGGAGACCTCCATACAATCCCAAGGACATCTTAAAGCTTTATCTTTATGGATACCTCAACAGGGTTCGATCCTCCCGAAGGCTTGAACACGAAGCTACTAGGAATATTGAAGTCATCTGGCTATTAAAGAAACTAAAGCCCGACTTCAAGACAATTGCAGACTTCAGGAAAGATAACAAGAAGGCACTCAAAGCAGTATTCAGAGACTTCACAAAGCTATGTGACGAGTGGGAGTTATTCGGGAAAGAACTTGTTGCTATCGATGGTTCGAAGTTTCATGCTTGTAATTCAAAAAGGAACAACTATAATGAAAAGAAGCTGGAAAGACACATCAAGTATATCGATGAAAAGATCGATAGATATATGCAAGAACTGGATGAAGGTGATGTCAATGAAAACCATGACAGGAAGCCTGACACCAGTGAAATAAAGCGACGGATACAGGAACTGAAGGCACGGAAGGAAAAGTACGAAGGGTATAAGGAAAAGCTTGCACAAAGCGGCGAAAACGAGGTGTCAACCACCGATCCGGATGCACGGCTTATGTGCAACAACAATAACAATGTGGATGTAAGCTACAATGTCCAAACAACTGTAGACGCCAAGCATAATATGATCGTAGACTTCAAGGTCACCCAGAAGCCGAATGACTTAGGCGAGCTTGATAACATGGCGTTGAGAGCAAAAAAGCTGTTTGGGGGTAAGGACTTCAAGGCATTGGCAGACAAAGGGTACTATAAAGCAGAAGATCTTAAGAAATGTGTAGATAACGGGATAACGCCCTATGTAACTAAGCAGATCTATTCCAATGGGACAGGAGATAAGGATTTTTATACCGATAAGTTCAACTATAATAAAGAGAAAAAAGTATACATATGTCCTGCCGGAAAAGAGCTCCACTACTATAGAGACAGAAAAAAGGACGGAAAAGTAATTGGCCACGAATACAGGAATTATGGTGCTTGTAAAGGTTGTGAGTTAAAGGATCGTTGCACTAAGAGTGAAAAAGGAAGATCTATTTGCCGACATGTTGACCAAGACTTCCTTGACACCATCGACCTACAGACGGAGCTCAATATGGACAAATATAAACTCCGTCAGATGATTGTAGAGCACCCGTTTGGTACAATCAAACGGAATTGGGGCGCGTATTACTTTCTGACTAGGAGAAAGATCTCCGTATCAGCGGAGATTTCATTGTCATACCTGGCTTATAATTTAAGACGGGTAATGAGCATACTTGGAAATGAGGAAATAGTAAGGCGGTTAAAGGAAAGAAGGAAGCCGATACTGGTATAATGTACTGGTCTTCCTTCCATTTCTTATACCAAATAAAAACCTGATCTTTTGGGCGAAGTTTGAGCCAGAAGCAGACTGTTGAAGCTACTTTTCACACGGTCTGACGGTTC